>NZ_QPET01000014.1:105205-732712 GCF_008368855.1 Bacillus sp. TE8-1
GAATATGATGCCGATTATGGATAACAACCAACCGCCGAATATAATGCCAATTATGGATAACAACCAAATGCCGAATATAATGCCAATTATGGATAACAATCAAATGCCGAATATGATGCCAATTATGGATAACAATCAACCACCCAATATGATGCCGTATCAAATGCCGTATCAACAGCCCATGATGCCGCCGAATCCGTATTATCAACAACCAAATCCATATCAAATGCCATATCAGCAAGGAGCGCCGTTTGGACCGCAATATACGTCTATGCCAAACCCGAATATGATGCCAATGGATAATAATATGCCACCGCTTGTGCAGGGTGAGGAAGATTGTGGATGCGGAGGAGAAAGTAGACTATATAGTCCACAACCAGGCGGTCCGCAATATGCGAATCCTTTATATTATCAACCAACTCAGTCTGCATATGCACCACAGCCAGGAACGATGTATTATCAACCAGATCCACCGAATGTATTTGGAGAGCCCGTTTCAGAAGAAGAGGACGAAGAAGAAGTTTAAAAAGGCGGGAGTATTCCCGCCTTTTTTGCATTCCTGTTAATTAAGAAAATGAAGTTTTTTTATGAAGTGCTAGAAAATTCCTAGTGAAATATTAACAGTGTAAAAACCTTCTCGGTTACTCATCATAAGAGGGAGCTTTTCAGTAGAGAAGCTCATTCTAACAGAGGGGGTTTTTGTATTGAATACGAAAGTAAAAGTGATTGCTGCTTCTTTGTTAGTTACTAGTGCATTAGCTGCATGTGGTACACCAAAAAACAATGCAATGGATGGACGTAACTACAATTACGAGCGTACATCTTATAATGATACACACCAGTATCGTGATAATGTGACGCGTAATGATCGTTATACAGATTATGTAACATATAGAAATGGTCGTAACGATACAGGATACAATTATTATCGAGATGTAAATTACAATGGACAAATTGCTAATCCGCATCCAACTCGTAATATTACAATGAACAATTCATACATTAACAATGATGGTAAAACAGCTGAAAGAATAACAAATCGTGTGAAACGTATGAATAACGTAGACCGTGTGTCTACAGTTGTATATGGAAACGATGTAGCGATTGCGGTAAAACCACGTAACACAGTGACAAATGAAACGGCGATGGCGAACGAAATTCGTCAAGCGGTTTCAAATGAAGTTGGAAACAGAAACGTATATGTTTCTGTAAGAAATGATATGTTTACTCGTGTCGATGCAATGAGTACGCGTCTACGTAACGGTACAGTTACAAACGATTTTAATCGTGACATAGTGAATATGTTCCGAGACATTCGTTACGGTTTAACTGGTACAGTGCGATAACAAAACAAAAGAGGAAGGGATAGCCCTTCCTCTTTATTCATCGTTGTCTTGTAAGCGACGTTTTTTAATAAAATAAATAACGGAATAAGAAACTAAAAAGCATATGAAAAGAATACTACCTGTTAAAATAGCTTCAAACAGTGGTCTTTCTGGACTGAAAATAATATAAATAATAGCCGTAACGATTCCTACAATAAGGGAGTGGAAGACAAGTTTGTAATAAGGAGTTAACTGTATTTCCTTTTCGCCTTCTTCTACATCGATTGAAACACTTAACTGTAAATAAGCAAGTAAAATACTTGTAAACATAAATAATAGCCACAATGGAGATTTCGTAATTTGATCCATTCCTTCAGTGAATCCGATGTAGCTTAAAATTCCAATTATACCAAGTGACTGAAAAAGAAAGGCGATACGCACGTTTTTTAATGTTTGCAGAATGAGACGTTCATCCTTTATTTTTTTAATAATATCCATCTCCTGTTTTATGATGATTTCGCTGTTACATTAATTGTAACATATATGTTGCAATTATCAATTTATAATTTACATATTGTTCGTTTGGATAACAGAGGAAATAAAATATTTTTATAAACATGTTGCACTTATACTTTATTAATGTTATATTAGCAAAGCGATGAGCTAATTTACGTAAGACGAGAGATATGCTTAAGTGCTAAACACGCGAATGTGGTCGCCTGGTCTCTCGCCGTAAACGCATCAAGACGCCTGCTTTGCAGGCGTCTTTCATTTTATATAAAAGTAAATGATACATACAGATGAGGTAAATCCTAATCTGTATTTTTTTATTTTTCGAAAGAAATGTAATGTGGATAAAACCCCCATTTCCGGAAAAACTACTAATGAAAGTTTGATTTTGCCTAAAAGAGGTGAACGGAAATGAAATGGATACTGATTGCGATGCAAGCTTTCGTTATGATGTTTTGTTTCGTTTATGAAACGAATGTGAAGGCGGAAGGGCCAGTACCAGAAGTAACGAAAAAAGAACCTGAGGTTACAATTTTATTAGAGCGTATGTATGTTGATGGCGAAGTAAGCGAAGAAATACTTACAGAAAAAGTGACGGATTTAGAAAAGTTTTTACAGCAGTATAAAGAATGGCAGCTCGTTGATCGTGATGATGTACAAATTGTATTGCAAAAGAAAGTTGATGATATTTCTCCGTTATTGAAAACGAGCGGGTATTTTGGTGTTTCAGAGGAAGGGATATTACAAATTTTCAAAGGTGTACCGAAAAGTGATAATGCGATCCATTCTTTCTTTCAAATTGATATGAAAAAGCTTGAGAGCTATGAACGTGCGAAATTGAAACGTGGCATTCGTATTAAATCAAAAGAAGGTTTTGTGAAGACGATTGAAAAAATGAAGCAATACGCAGTTCAAAGTAAGAAAAAAAGCAGCTCATGGTGAGCTGCTTTTTTTTCTTATTTGTTTTTAGCTAAAATTTCTTTTGCGATTTCATCAATTAGCATATCTTTTCCGATTGGATTGAATGCTTTCGTATTGAAGACTTCATTTGATACTTCATATACGTGATTATTTTTAACTGCTTTATTGTCTTTCCAAACGGCACTGTTTTTGTAGTCTTCGTAAACTTTATCAGCTTCGCCGCCGAAGTTTACAATAAACATTTGGTCAGGCTGGAATGCAACTAAACCTTCTAGTGATACTTGCGCCATCGTTTGTTTTAAATCCGTACCTTTTGTTGCTGGAAGTTTTAAGTCATTAAAGATGATGTCACCGTATCCGAAGCTACCGTATACACGGAAGTTTTGTGGTGTAACTGCAACGAACATAAAGTTCTCATCTTTTGTTTTCTCTTTAATTTTTTTAGATAAAGAGTCTGCTTTCTTATCGTAGTCTGCAATCCATTTGTCTGCTTTCTTCTCTTCGTCAAATAGCTTACCTACTTCTTTAAACTTACCACGCCAGTCTTCTAAGTTTGTTTCTAGAACAACTGTAGGTGCAACCTTTTCTAGTTGATCATAAATTTTTAATTGACGGTTGTTTAAAATAATTAAGTCTGGTTTTAAAGCAGTAACAGCTTCTAAATCAACTTTAGGTGCCCAGTACCAACCTACTGCTTTTACTCCATCTAACTTGTCTGTTAAGTGATTTTGGATTTTATCTTTATATGTATTTGCTGTACCAACAGGTTTGTGTCCAAGAAGTAATAGTTCTTCTGTTGATCCAGATAAGTCAACAATTCTCTTTGGATTTACTGGAATTGTAGCTTCACCTTTAGCATGTTTTACAACTTTTGTTTTCGGTTGTTCTTTTGCCTTCGATTCTTCTTTTTGAGAAGAACAGCCAACGATAGAAAGAACAACGAGCATAATAGTAAATAAAATAAATAGCTTACGTTTCATCCTGATGTAACCCCTTTAATTAGTATTGATAATCATTATCGACTTCTGTATATTAAGGTGCTTTAACCTTTCTGTCAATGGAAAATAACAGAAGTTTCAAGTGGAGAACATTTGTTGGGGTAGTCTCGCTTTTCTATCATTAAATATGTTAAAATGGAATACATGATTTAAGAGGGAGAGATCGTATTTTGTTTGAATATGTTACAGGTTACGTGGAGTATGTAGGGCCGGAATATGTCGTAATTGATCATAATGGAATTGGTTATCAAATTTTCACACCGAATCCGTATGTATTTCAAAGAAGTAAGCAAGAAATCCGTGTCTATACATATCATTATGTAAGAGAAGATATTATGGCACTTTACGGGTTTAAAACACGTGAAGAGCGTTTATTATTTACAAAGTTGTTAGGCGTGTCTGGCATTGGGCCAAAAGGAGCTCTTGCAATTTTAGCTTCTGGTCAAACAGGACAGGTCGTTCAAGCGATTGAGCATGAAGATGAGAAGTTTTTAGTGAAATTCCCAGGCGTCGGAAAGAAAACAGCACGCCAAATGATTTTAGATTTAAAAGGAAAACTAGCAGATGTCGTACCAGATGCATTTGTTGATTTATTCTCAGACACAGAACGTTTTGATGAGAAGAAAGGTTCATCAGCTGAGCTTGATGAGGCACTGGAAGCTCTGCGCGCACTTGGATACGCAGAACGCGAAGTTTCTCGTGTTGTACCAGAGTTATTAAAAGAATCATTAACGACGGATCAGTATATTAAAAAGGCACTTAGTCTTTTACTAAATGGTAAGAGGTGAGTATAATGGACGAACGTCTCCTTTCAGGGGAATCTGCATATGAAGATGCGGATTTAGAATATTCATTACGGCCACAGACGCTCCGTCAGTATATTGGCCAAGATAAAGCAAAACATAATTTAGAAGTATTTATTGAAGCGGCGAAAATGCGTGAAGAAACGTTAGATCACGTGCTTTTATATGGACCACCAGGTCTTGGTAAAACGACGCTTGCGAATATTATTGCCAATGAGATGGGCGTTAATGTTAGAACAACTTCAGGTCCCGCAATTGAAAGACCAGGAGATTTAGCTGCTGTATTAACAGCGCTTCAGCCAGGGGATGTATTATTTATTGATGAAATTCATCGTTTGCATAGATCAATTGAAGAAGTATTGTATCCTGCGATGGAAGACTTTTGCCTTGATATTGTAATTGGAAAAGGGCCTTCAGCACGTTCTGTACGCCTAGATTTACCGCCATTTACATTAGTTGGAGCAACAACACGTGCTGGAGCATTATCGGCACCGCTTCGTGACCGCTTCGGTGTACTTTCAAGGTTAGAGTACTACACAGTAGATCAGCTTTCTGCGATTGTTGAACGTACAGCAGAAGTATTTGAAGTTGAAATCGATTCGTTAGCTGCATTAGAAATTGCAAGACGTGCTCGTGGTACACCTCGTATTGCGAATCGTCTTTTAAGACGTGTACGTGATTTCGCGCAAGTTCGTGGTAACGGAACGGTTACGATGGAAATTACACAAATGGCATTAGAGCTACTGCAAGTAGATAAATTAGGTCTAGATCATATTGATCATAAATTACTGCTTGGTATTATTGAGAAATTCCGTGGCGGTCCAGTTGGATTAGAAACGGTTTCAGCAACAATTGGAGAAGAATCTCATACGATTGAAGATGTGTATGAGCCGTATTTATTACAAATTGGTTTTTTACAACGAACGCCAAGGGGCCGAATTGTAACGCCGCTTGCGTATGAACATTTCGGAATGGAGATACCAAAAGTATGACGGAGATGCCAAAGCTGCTTATTACAGCCGGGATCTTACTCATCGTTGTTGGATTAGCTTGGAAGTTCATTGGAAGGCTTCCAGGCGATATTTTTGTGAAAAAAGGAAACGTTACCTTTTATTTTCCTATCATTACATGTATTGTGTTAAGTATTGTATTATCTTTTATTATGTATATAATAAATCGATTTAAATAAGAAATAGGTGGATATAGCTATGGATATAAATCTGTTTGATTTTCATTTACCAGAAGAACTTATTGCACAAGTCCCGTTAGAAGAGCGTGAAACATCAAGATTAATGGTGTTAGACCGTGAAACAGGTGATATTGAGCATAAACATTTTACGGATATTCTTTCTTACTTACATGAGGGGGATTGCTTAGTTTTAAATGAAACGAAAGTTATGCCTGCTCGTTTGCACGGTGTGAAAGAAGATACAGGCGCGCACATTGAAGTACTTCTTTTAAAACAAGAAGAAGGTGATAAGTGGGAAACGCTTGTAAAGCCAGCGAAACGTGTAAAAGAAGGAACTGTTATCTCTTTTGGCGAAGGGAAATTAAAAGCAACTTGCACAGGAACTGCAGATCAAGGTGGACGTCAGCTTGAATTTTCATATGACGGCATCTTCTATGAAATTTTAGATGAACTTGGGGAAATGCCACTTCCTCCATATATTAAAGAGACGCTAGAAGATCGCGATCGCTATCAAACAGTATATGCGAAAGAAATCGGTTCAGCAGCAGCGCCGACTGCGGGACTTCACTTTACAGAAGAGTTACTTGAGAAGTTAAAGCAAAAAGGCGTTCAGTTAGCATTCATTACACTTCACGTAGGACTTGGAACATTTAGACCAGTTTCTGCAGACACGATTGAAGAACACCATATGCACGCAGAATATTATCATATGTCTGAAGAGACAGCGGCATTATTAAATCGTGTGAAAGAGAATGGTGGACGTATTATTACTGTAGGTACGACATCAACTCGTACGTTAGAAACAATTGCAACAGATCATGAAGGTAAGCTTTGTGCCGCTTCTGGATGGACAGATATTTTCATGTATCCGGGATATGAATTTAAAGCAATTGATGGTTTAATTACAAACTTCCATTTACCGAAATCAACATTAATTATGCTTGTAAGTGCATTTGCAAATAGAGATAATGTACTTCATGCTTATAATGAAGCAGTAAAAGAAAAATATCGTTTCTTTAGCTTCGGTGATGCAATGTTCGTTGCATCTCACGCTAAAATGAGAAACAAATAAAAGGAGTAAGTTATGACAGCAATTCGTTATGAATTTATTAAGACATGTAAACAAACGGGTGCCCGTTTAGGTCGTGTGCATACGCCGCACGGTTCATTTGATACACCAACATTTATGCCAGTTGGTACACTTGCAACAGTTAAGACAATGTCACCAGAAGAATTAAAAGCAATGGATTCTGGCATTATTTTAAGTAATACGTATCATTTATGGCTACGTCCAGGTCATGAAATTATTCGTGAAGCAGGCGGCTTGCATAAATTTATGAACTGGGATCGTGCAATCTTAACAGACTCTGGTGGTTTCCAAGTATTCAGTTTAAGTGACTTCCGTCGTATTGAAGAGGAAGGCGTTCACTTCCGTAATCACTTAAATGGAGATAAATTATTCTTATCACCAGAAAAAGCGATGGAAATCCAAAATGCATTAGGTTCAGATATTATGATGGCATTTGATGAGTGTCCACCATTCCCAGCTACTTTTGAATATATGAAGAAATCTGTAGAGCGTACGAGCCGCTGGGCAGAACGTTGCTTAAAAGCGCATGAACGTCCGCAAGATCAAGGTTTATTCGGTATTGTACAGGGCGGGGAGTACGAAGAGCTTCGTCGTCAAAGTGCGAAAGATCTTGTTTCAATGGACTTCCCTGGTTACGCTGTAGGTGGTTTATCTGTTGGTGAACCGAAAGATATTATGAACCGTGTTCTTGAGTTTACAACACCACTTCTTCCAGATAATAAGCCTCGTTACTTAATGGGTGTAGGTTCTCCTGACTCGTTAATCGATGGCGCAATTCGTGGTATTGATATGTTTGACTGTGTACTTCCAACTCGTATCGCTCGAAATGGTACATGTATGACAAGTGAAGGTCGCCTTGTTGTAAAAAATGCGAAATTCGCAAGAGACTTCGGTCCGCTTGATCCAAACTGTGATTGCTACACATGTAAAAACTACTCACGTGCGTACATTCGTCACTTAATGAAATGTGATGAAACGTTCGGAATTCGTTTAACGTCTTATCACAACCTTCATTTTCTGTTAAACTTAATGGAGCAGGTGAGACAAGCTATTCGTGAAGACCGTCTTGGCGATTTCCGCGAAGAGTTCTTTGAACAGTATGGCTTTAATAAACCGAATGCTAAAAACTTCTAATACATAATTTAAAAGGAGGAACAAAAGATGAATGCAGGTATGATGAATATCGTTATGATCGTTGCGATGTTTGCGATTTTCTATTTCTTATTAATTCGCCCGCAACAAAAACGTCAAAAAGCAGTTGCTCAAATGCAAAGTGAGTTAGCAAAAGGTGATGCTATCGTAACAATCGGTGGTTTACACGGTACAATTGAATCAGTAGATGAGACAAAAATCGTTATTAAATCTGGTGGTTCACACTTAACTTTCGATCGCAATGCGATTCGTGAAGTTGTGAAAAACTAATGTGGAAGGCCCTGCATGAAATGTGCAGGGCCTTTTTTAGTTACTTTGCTTTGACATATTTACACCGAAAATACCACCGAGTGTACTCGCCCCCATTAATGCTAATTGATAAAGTAATTGTGAGTTCGATAAAGTTTGAGAAAAGCCTAAATAGTTAACTAGAAAAACGAGTATAGTGAACGTGAGACCTGTTGTGAGACCTACTAGCCAACCTTTTCCTTGAGCCTTTTTGCCGGCAGTAAATCCAGACATAAGCATAGATAAAAGAGCGAGTATAAAAATAGTAACGGTTAATGTCCCTTCGTTTATATTCGTAAACTTTAATAAAAGAGCCATAATCATGCTAGTAATAGATGCGAGAATTAGTAGTGTAACAATACCGAAGCCAATTGCAGTTGATAATTTTTTCGTTCCATCCATTTATGCATTCCCCCTTTTTAATACAAGCATATTTTCCTTTTGTCTAAGTTAGACTAGTTTCTTTTTTATAGGGGAGTCTATACGTAAAAAAGGAGATGTAGAAATGGAATGGATATCAATAATTGGACGGACAATGCTTTTGTATATCATCATCTTAATTATTTTTCGTCTTATGGGTAAACGTGAGATAGGAGAGCTAAGTGTATTAGATTTAGTCGTATTTATTATGCTTGGAGAAATGGCTGTAGTGGCAATTGAAAATACCGATAAATCACTTTGGCATCAATTAGTTCCGATGACTTTTCTTATGTGCATCCAAATTATTTTGTCAGTCATTTCCCTAAAGTATCAACGCTTTCGGCATTTAATAGAAGGTGAGCCGGCTATTCTTGTAAACGCGGGAAAGATTGATGAAAAGAAGATGAGAAAGCAACGTTATAATATAGATGATTTAATGATGCAATTAAGGGAACAAGGAGTTGGAGATATTCGGGATGTAGAATATGCTATTTTGGAACCGTCTGGGAAGTTATCTGTCTTTCAAAAACAAAAAAATAAACAAGATACATTGCAGTTTACGCTTCCTCTTATTATTGATGGAGAAATTCAATCTAGTCATTTACAAATGATTGAACATACAGATGCATGGCTTATTGAGAAATTAAAAAACTTAGGTTATAACGATGTAACACAAATTTTATACTGTAGTTTTCAAAACGGAAAATTTTTTGTTGATGTAAAAGAAGATTAGAGATTTATCCTTTGAAAGAGTAAGAATGATTAGTTTAACTAATAATCAGTGGAGATTACCCCACTGATTAAAGTTTCAACTTATTTCAAAAATGAAAGTTTACGAATGATAGGGAGACGACTTAACTCTTCTTTTCGAATGAGTTTGAAAGTGAAGAGAAGTACGATATAAACAATTGTTGTTAAAGTGATTTCCCATAATGTTTGTATGCCAAGGGCATGAGAGAAAATAATATATTTATGAAGATAAAAACCGAAGGCGCCCGCGATACCGATGGCGAGTCCACCGAAAATATAGTCTTTTGCGTAAATGGTAAATGTAATCTTTTTTAAAACAGTAGCGTAGTGAAGAAATGTTACTGTTACAATATTTGCAGCAATAGCGAGAGCAACCCCCATCATTTGAAATTCTGGCCTTGATGCTAGTACAAAAATAACGATTAATTTCACGATGGCACCAATAAATGTATTCATCATTGCAGCTCTTGCTAAGTTTAAAGCTTGCAAAACAGAGGTAAGTGGACTTTGGAAATAATGAAATAAAAAGCAAGGCGCAAGAAGTTGAATGAATGCTGTTGCGCTGTCTGATCCATACATAAGAGTTAAAACAGGAGAAGCGAATACGTATAATATAACGACAGACCATCCGCCGGTAATTAATGAAATTCGAAGTGCTTGTTGTAAACGGTGCTCCACTAATTTATGTTGTCTTTTTGCCATTGCTTCACTAATAGAAGGGACGAGCGCTGTAGAGAGAGCGTATGTAATAAAGGCGGGTAGTGATAGGAGCGGGAATGCATAACCGTTTAATATACCGTATTGCTGGGTTGCAACAGAAGCAGCGACACCAGCGATTGCTAAGCTTTGCATAACGACAATAGGTTCAAAAAAATATGAAACGGAGCCGATTAAACGACTTCCTGTAGTTGGAAGGGCAATATCCATCAGAGAATAAAATGTCCCTTTGCTTTCCTTTACAGTAGTGAAAAATCCAGAGCGTATTGATAAATGTTTTTCTCGCTGAAATAACGTGAGTAAAAATAATAACGATGCAACTTCACCGAGAACAGCTGATAACATAGCGCCGGCTGCAGCGTATTCTATGCCGTAAGGTAAAAATAATTGAATGCATATAGCAATAATGGTAATGCGGACGACTTGTTCTAGAACTTGCGCATAAGCGCTAGGTTTCATGTTTTGTTTCCCTTGAAAGTAACCACGCAAAACAGAAGAAACAGCAATAACAGGAACAACGGGCAAAATGGCCATTAATGGATAGTACGTTCTTTCGTCGGTTAATAATGTTTTTGCTAAAATAGGTGTGAGGAACATAATTCCGATTGTTAAAATGATACTAATAACGGATGTAACAGCTAGTGATACGGTTAATATTTTTTTAACTCTTTGTTTATCGTTCACAGCTTCCGCTTCTGCTACAAATTTTGCGATTGCGACAGGAAGACCAATTTGTGTCAATGTAATTGCTAAAATGAATGTAGGAACGGCCATCATATAAAGACCAACGCCTTCTTCTCCTAAAATACGTGCCATTACTATGCGGTTGATAAAGCCGAGTATTTTTGTAATGAAGCCGGCTATCATTAAAATAAATGCGCCTTTTAAAAAGCTTTGTCTCGTCATGTTCTTCTCCTACCTTCTCAAAATCAATGGAATGATTTACAATAATTTATATGCACGTACGAGACAAGAATGACAAGCATTTAAGAGAGTGAAGTATGATAGTGCTCTTGAAAGTAGTTATTGCTGTCCATTAGAGCGGGAATAAAAGCGACTTTTCGTGCGAAATAAGAAGGAGATGTTATAGATGTTAGATAGAGAGGCTTTGGTAGAATCATACCGCGGACAGTTACAAGTCGTTTTAGAAAGTAAAGTAGAAGAGTTTCAAATGTTCGGCTACGACAGAGTGACAGATGATGACATTTGGAAGTTTCTTAAAGTAAAAAAGTGGAAGAAGATAGACGGCGATGTTAGATTGTATGAATTAGTTAATGACGTATTAACAGTAAGTGCTAATGAATATATGACATATTTAACTGTTGAAGCATATCAAGCGCCACTTTGGTCATTTGATGAATATGAAAATAAATAACTGACTGCAATTGGTTTGTTCTTCCTTTTGCAGTATAATGATAGGTATTGATAATCAGGAAATAATTATGTCTAAGATCATATATAAAGGAGGTAGTGAAGAGAGAAAACAAATAATGAAAGTGCAGGTATCGTGAAAACGTACCGGCACAGCTAGTGATGAGCTAGCAAAATTATAGAAAGGAAGTCTACTAACTAGACGTATGCACACGTGTAAAAGTGAATCGTAAGAGATTTATTTAAAGTGTTAGTAGCGGAAAGAGGGTACATATGGCAAAGCGTGGTACGAGAATTGCCGCCTTTTTCCTCATCGTTTTATTAATCGGTGGAGTAATTGGTGCGGCAGGAAAAGACATAGCAAAAGGAATTAGTCTAGGACTAGACCTTCGCGGTGGTTTTGAAATTCTGTATGAAGTAAAACCAGCCAAAAAAGGTGACAAAATCGATCGAGACGTACTTGTAAGTACAGTAGGTGCTCTTGAGAATCGTGTCAATGTTCTCGGTGTAAGTGAGCCGAACATTCAAATCGAAGGGCAAGATCGAATTCGTGTACAGCTTGCTGGTGTACAAGATCAGCAAAAAGCACGTGAAATGTTATCAACACAAGCGAAATTAACATTCCGTGATGTAGATGATAATCTTCTTATGGACGGAACGGATTTAAAAGGCGGCGGAGCGAAGCAAACATTTGATGAGCAAGGCCGTGCGAGCGTAGGTCTTACACTAAAGAGCGCTGAAAAATTCCGTGAAGTAACTGAAAAAATTTCAAAAATGCCACCACCAACGAATTTAATGGTAATTTGGCTTGATTTTGAAGAAGGAAAAGATTCGTACAAAGCAGAATCTGCAAAACCGAATCCGAAGTTCTTATCAGCAGCAACAGTAAACCAAGTATTTAACCAAGCTGAAGTATCTATCGTAGGTGGAAACTTCACAGTTGAAAGTGCGAAACAACTTTCATCTTTATTAAATGCAGGTGCACTTCCTGTTGATTTAAAAGAAATGTATTCAACATCTGTTGGAGCGAAATTTGGTCAACAAGCGTTAGAGCAAACGATTTTCGCTAGTGCGATTGGTATCGCTCTTATTTTCTTATTTATGCTTGTATTCTACCGTTTACCAGGACTTGTAGCGGTTATTATGTTAGGTTTATACATTTTCGTTACATTACTTGTCTTTAACTGGATGCATGCAGTTCTTACGTTGCCAGGTATTGCGGCGTTAGTGCTCGGAGTAGGTATCGCAGTTGATGCGAATATTATTACGTACGAGAGACTGAAAGAAGAGCTGAAAATTGGTAAGTCCATGATGTCAGCGTTCCGTGCTGGTAACCATCGTTCATTAGCAACAATTTTAGATGCGAACATTACAACTCTTGCAGCAGCTGGTGTGTTATTTGTTTACGGTAATAGCTCTGTAAAAGGATTCGCAACAAGTTTAATCGTAAGTATTTTAGTTGGTTTTATTACGAACGTATTCGGTACTCGTTTCTTACTAAGTTTACTTGTAAAGAGCCGTTACTTCGATAAAAAGCCAGGATATTTTGGTGTGAAACAAAAGGATATTATTCCGTTGACAAAAGGTGTAGTACATCCACCGACAAGATTCGATCGTATTAACTTCGTAAATATCGGTCATAAATTCCTTATTTTCTCGATTGTAGTTGTAATTGCAGGAGCAATTATCTTGCCAATTTTCAAGTTGAATCTTGGAATTGATTTTGCGAGTGGTACACGTATCGACTTGCAATCAAAACAATCAGTTACTGTGTCTGATGTTCATAAAGATTTTAAAGAATTGAACATTGATGTGAAGGAAGAAAATATTGTACCGACTGGAGATGACAATAAAGGTTTCGCAGTCCGTACATTAGGTGTTTTATCAAAAGATGAAATTGCAAAAACAAAAACATTCTTCCATGACAAATATGGTACAGATCCAAACGTAAGTACAGTTTCACCGACAATCGGTAAAGAAATTGCACGGAATGCATTTATCGCAGTACTGATTGCTTCTGCGGTTATCATTTTATACGTAAGTATTCGTTTCCGCTTTACGTATGCGTTATCTGCAGTACTTGCATTATTACATGACGCATTCGTTATGATTGTTATGTTTAGTATTTTCCAACTAGAGGTAGACTTAACGTTTATTGCTGCAGTACTAACAATCATCGGTTATTCTATTAATGACTCGATTGTTACATTTGATAGAAACCGTGAATTATACAAACAGAAAAAACGAGTGCGCGATATAAAAGACCTAGAAGAAATCGTGAATGCAAGTATTCGTCAAACGCTTGGTCGCTCGATTAACACCGTATTAACAGTGTTATTCCCAGTAATTGCACTGCTTATCTTCGGTAGTGAGTCACTACGTAACTTCTCGTTTGCGTTACTTGTTGGATTAATTGTAGGTACGTACTCTTCTGTTTTCGTTGCCTCTCAAATTTGGTTAATGCTTGAGAACCGTCGTTTGAAAAGAGGTAAAAGCAAGAAGAAGGTTGAGAAAGTAGAATCTGAACCGCAAGTATAGAAAAGATGATGTCTCTTTATGAGGCATCTCTTTTTTCGTTTGTGGATACAATAAGATAGCAACTTTTTTACAGAAAGAAGATGGAAGAAAGTGGTGGTGTTATCGCTGTTTTTGTTAAAATAAAAAGATAGGTTAAGAAAAGAAGGGATTTTAATTATGGAAAAAGATGAACGTTTTAAACAGGCCGAGTTTGGTGCTATTGTCGGAATCGTTGGTAATATTATATTAGCGATTGTAAAGGCGGTAATTGGTTATATTGGGAACAGTAAAGCACTGTTAGCGGATGCCGTGCATTCTGCATCAGATGTAATTGGTTCGCTAGCTGTACTTTTTGGATTGCGAGCGGCAAAGCAGCCACCTGATGAGGATCATCCGTATGGTCATGGTAAAGCGGAATCGATTTCAGCGATTATTGTAGCGGTATTATTATTTATCGTGGGACTTGAAATCGCGATTTCGTCTATAAAAGCTTTTTCGCAAGAACTAGAACCGCCGAAAGGAATTACGATATTTGCTGTTGTTCTTTCAATCGTCGTGAAAGAAGGAATGTTTCAATATAAATTCCGATTAGGGAAAAGAGTAAACAGTGATGCAATTATTGCAAATGCATATGAGCACCGTTCGGATGTATTTTCTTCAATTGCAGCTTTAATCGGTATTTGTGCAGCTATAATCGGTGGTAAGCTTGGTATAGACTGGCTTGTATACGCTGATCCAATTGCAGGATTAGTTGTTTCACTTCTTGTTGTAAAAATGGCGTGGAGCATTGGAGCGGAAGCAATTCATGCAACGCTTGACCATGTTCTTCATGAGGAGGATGTTATTCCGCTTAGAGAAGCAGTTCTTCAAGTAGATGGTGTGAAAAAAATTGGTTCTTTATATGCACGGGAGCATGGTCATTATGTTATTGTCGATATTAAAGTGTCTGTAGATCCATACATTACTGTAGAAGAAGGACACCGTATTGGAAAACATGTGAAAGAAATACTTATGAAACAAGATAATGTACAAAATGTATTCGTACATATAAATCCGTATTCTCCAAATTAAACATCATTAACATTTTAGTATATAGATATTGCATCGTAGTTTGCATTATATTGTCACCCCTTAATCTGTCTTGTATAATGAACAGGTTAAGGGGTGATTTCGTGTTACAACCGAAGACGCGTTGGAAAGAAAAAGAATATAATGACGAGCGAGTGAGTGAATTAGCAAGTAAATTACAGTTATCGCCACTTGTCGTTTCGTTATTCCTCGGTAGAGGACTCGATACAGAAGATAAGATTTTAGATTTTTTAAATACAGAAAATCAAGAATTTCATGATCCATTTTTATTAGAAGGAATGGATAGAACGGTAGAACGTGTAAATAAGGCGATTCAAAATGGAGAGCAAATATTAATATTTGGTGATTACGATGCGGACGGAGTAAGTAGTACGACAGTTTTATATCTTGCTCTTCAAGAATTAGGTGCAGAAGTAGAATTTTACATTCCAAATCGTTTTACAGAAGGGTATGGACCGAACGAAGAAGCATTTCGTTGGGCGCATAGCGCAGGGTTCTCGCTAATTATTACTGTCGATACTGGTATTGCAGCGGTACATGAAGCGAATGTAGCGAAAGAGCTTGGAATAGATCTAATTATTACAGATCACCATGAGCCACCGCCAGAATTGCCAGAAGCACTTGCGATTATACATCCGAAATTAGATGGCGGTGTATATCCGTTTCACTATTTAGCTGGTGTAGGTGTTGCGTTTAAAGTTGCGCATGCGCTATTAGGCCGTGTACCAGAACATTTATTAGAGATCGCAGTAATCGGTACAGTAGCCGATTTAGTATCACTTCATGGTGAAAATAGGTTGCTAGTGAAACGCGGTTTAAAACATATGCGTATGACGAGAAATATTGGTTTGAAGGCATTGTTTAAAGTTGCTAACGTTTCGCAAAGTGAAATTACCGAAGAGAGTATTGGCTTCTCAATTGCACCTCGTATTAATGCGGTCGGGCGTTTAGAAGATGCTGCGCCGGCTGTACACCTTTTATTATCAGATGATCCAGAGGAAGCGAAAGAGCTAGCTGAAGAAATTGATGAGCTGAACAAACTGCGAAAAGATATTGTAAAGCAAATTACAGAAGAAGCTATCGCTGAAGTGGAAAATAACTTCCCATCAGAAGAAAATAAAGTATTAGTACTTGCAAAAGAAGGCTGGAACCCAGGGGTAATTGGAATTGTTGCTTCGAAATTAGTTGAACGTTTTTATCGTCCGACGATTGTATTAAGCATTGATCCTATAAAAGAAACAGCAAAAGGCTCAGCACGTAGTATTGCAGGATTTGATTTGTTTGCAAATTTATCAGATTGTAGAGAGTTATTGCCACACTTTGGAGGGCATCCGATGGCAGCGGGAATGACGCTACATATGAATGATGTAGATGAATTACGTCGCCGCTTAAATGAACAAGCAGATGCAATTTTAACAGAAGAAGATTTTATTCCAATTACAGCAGTTGATGTTTTTTGTAAAGTAGAGGATGTAACACTAGCGGCAATTGAAGATATGCAAAAACTAGCCCCGTTTGGTGTTGGAAATCCGAAACCACGTATTGCAGTGAAAGATGCAGAGTTAGAAAGTATTCGCGCGATCGGATCAGATGGCTCTCATTTAAAAATGGCTCTTCGTGATGGACAAGCAACACTGGATACAATTGGATTTGGTTTTGGTGCATATGCGAAAGAAATCTCTCCAGTTGCAAAAGTATCTGTAATAGGAGAAGCATCCATCAATGAATGGAATAATTTTAAGAAGCCACAATTAATGGTACAAGATATTGCTGTAGAGGCGTGGCAATTATTTGATTGGCGTAGTATGCGTAATGCAGAAGCAAATTTAGCAGAACTTCCGAAAGAAAAAATAACAATGGTGTATTTTTCTGAAGAGGTATTGAATAAATTTTCTTTAGAGAGCTATAAAGAAAAGCTCATGCATGCTTCAGAAGTAACGCATTTAGATGATCAATATATCGTGTTACTTGATTTACCAAAAGGAACAGATGAATTACGTGAGCTATTTAAGGTAGGATTCCCAGCGCGAATTTATACGCTATTTTATCAAGAGAATAACCACTTATTTAGTACAGTTCCGACGAGAGAACACTTTAAATGGTACTATTCTTTCTTAAGCCAAAAAACACCATTTTCTTTAAGACAATATGGAGAACAACTATGTCGTCATAAAGGTTGGTCAAAAGATACAGTAAATTTCATGACACAGGTGTTTTTTGAGTTAGAATTTGTTACAATAAAAGATGGCGTCATTTTTATGGCAGACAAAAAACAAAAGCGTGATTTAATTGAATCGAACACATATCGTGAGAAAATGAACCACTTACAATTAGAAAAAGAATTGGTTTATAGCACATATCAGCAACTATATACATGGTTTGAAACGATTCGTAATCATAAAGAAGTAGAACAGTTAGGGTAAAGGATTTGTATTTACAAACCTTTTAGATCTGAGGAGGATTCAGAAATATGGATTTCAAGCAACATATCGCAATTGTACCGGATTATCCGAAAGAAGGTATTGTGTTTAAAGACATTACACCTTTAATGAATGACGGTAAAGCATACAAAGCAGCAACAGACGCAATCGTTGAGTACGCAAAAGAAAGAGATATCGATGTTGTAGTAGGACCAGAAGCTCGTGGTTTCATTATCGGTTGCCCAGTTTCTTATGCGTTAGAAGTAGGATTTGCGCCAGTTCGTAAATTAGGAAAATTACCACGTGAAGTAATTATAGTTGACTACGGTAAAGAATATGGTAAAGATGTTTTAACAATCCATAAAGATGCAATTAAGCCAGGTCAGCGCGTATTAATTACAGATGATCTATTAGCTACAGGTGGAACAATCGAAGCGACAATTAAGTTAGTTGAAGAGCTAGGCGGAGTTGTAGCAGGAATTGCATTCTTAGTAGAACTTACTTACTTAGATGGTCGTAAAATGTTAGATGGTTACGATGTATTAGTATTAGAAAAATACTAATCACTATATAGGTAAAACTACGGTGATAAAAAGTACCCGTGAATCTCTTGGAGAGGAGCGGGTACTTTTGTATAATTGAACAAAAAATTATGGTGAAATGTCAGTAAAATCTTTTCCTTTTCACAATTCACAATCATTGGGTTATAATGATAGAATATAATTTATTCTATTAAATAAAGATAAAGTCAATTTTCAATAAAAGGTGATTCGATGGCAAATGAGCAGGTACTAACAGCTGAACAGGTACTCGAGAAAGCAAGTCAATATTTAGCGGATGAAGATATTGAGCTAGTGGCACGTGCCTATGAATATGCACGTGATGCGCATAGCGAACAATATAGAAAATCGGGTGAACCGTATATTATTCATCCGATTCAAGTTGCAGGTATTTTAGTTGATTTACACATGGATCCAGCTACGGTATCAGCAGGTTTCTTACATGATGTAGTGGAAGATACAGAGATTACGTTAGAAGATATTGAACGGGAATTTAACAAAGAAATTGCTATGCTAGTTGATGGCGTTACAAAGCTTGGGAAGATCAAATATAAATCTCACGAACAACAACAAGCAGAAAACCATCGCAAAATGTTTATTGCAATGGCTCAAGATATTCGAGTTATTTTAATTAAACTAGCTGATCGTCTTCATAACATGCGTACATTGAAACATTTGCCTCAAGAGAAGCAGCGTCGCATAGCGAATGAAACGTTAGAAATCTTTGCACCTTTGGCACATAGACTCGGAATTAGTACTATTAAATGGGAGCTAGAGGATACGTCACTTCGCTATTTAAATCCACAACAATATTATCGTATTGTAAATTTAATGAAGCGTAAACGTGCAGAACGTGAAGAATATTTAGACGAAGTAATGACTGGTATTCGTGAGAAATTAAAAGAAGTTGCAATTCAACCTGAGATTTCTGGAAGACCGAAACATATTTACAGTATTTATCGTAAAATGGCACTGCAAAATAAGCAGTTCAATGAAATTTACGATTTATTAGCTGTACGTGTCGTTGTAAATAGTATTAAAGATTGTTATGCGGTGCTTGGAATTATTCATACGTGCTGGAAGCCGATGCCAGGTCGTTTTAAAGATTATATTGCAATGCCAAAAGCAAATCTATATCAATCTCTTCATACGACTGTAATTGGACCGAAAGGTGATCCACTTGAAGTGCAAATTCGTACGAAAGAAATGCATGAAATTGCAGAATTTGGGATCGCGGCACACTGGGCATACAAAGAAGGAAAAACAGCAGAAACAACAGGTACATTAGAGAAGAAACTCACATGGTTCCGTCAAATATTAGAATGGCAAAATGAAGCTTCTAATGCAGAAGAATTTATGGAGTCATTAAAAATTGATTTATTCTCTGACATGGTATTCGTCTTTACACCGAAAGGCGATGTAATGGAATTACCACTTGGATCTGTTCCAATTGATTTCGCGTATCGTGTCCATTCGGAAATTGGGAATAAAACAATTGGTGCAAAAGTAAATGGGAAAATGGTGACGCTGGATTATAAATTAAAAACAGGCGACATCATTGAAATTTTAACGTCGAAACATTCATATGGCCCAAGCCAGGATTGGGTAAAACTTGCTCAAACATCTCATGCGAAAAATAAAATTCGTCAATTCTTTAAGAAACAACGTAGAGACGAAAATATTGAAAAAGGCCGTGAACTTGTTGAAAAGGAAGTACGTGGTCTAGAGTATGAGATGAAAGAAGTATTGGCGCCGGATAACTTAAAACGCGTCGCTGAGAAATTTAACTTTGCAAATGAAGAAGATATGTTTGCAGCAGTTGGATATAGCGGAATTACAGCTTCGCAAATTGTTACGCGACTAACGGACAAGTTCCGCAAACAACGCGAAGAAGAAGAAATTGTTGAAGTTAAAGAAGTCCGTAAACCGATGAAAATTCGAAAATGGGATTCTGGTGTAAAGGTAAGCGGTGCTGATAATTTATTAATCCGTTTATCGAAATGCTGTAACCCAGTTCCGGGCGATGATATCGTTGGGTATATTACGAAAGGCCGAGGTGTATCAATTCACCGCCGTGATTGTGTAAATGTTCATACAGAAGAAGCTGTAGAACGATTATTAGAGGTAGAGTGGGAAGGTAGCCCTGAAAAAGAAATTGAGTATAACGTTGATATTGAAATTTCAGGTTACGATCGCCGCGGTTTATTAAATGAAGTACTGCAAGCTGTTACAGAGACGAAAACATACATTTCAGCTGTTTCTGGTAGAAGTGACCGTAATAAGATGGCAACAATTAATATGTCAATCTCGATTCGTAACTTACAACACTTGAAAAAAGTAGTAGAACGCATTAAACGCGTTCCAGAAATTTATGCAGTACGACGCATGATGCATTAATAGGGAGTGTAGAAAGATGAGAGTTGTTTTACAACGATCAAAGAAAGCGTCTGTCACAGTAGACGGTGAGATCGTAGGACAAATTCCGTTCGGTTTAACATTACTAGTTGGCATTACGCACGAAGATACAGAAAAAGATGCAACTTACATTGCGGAAAAAATTGCAAACTTACGTATTTTTGAAGATGAGAGCGGAAAGATGAATCATTCTGTACTTGATGTAGAAGGACAAGTTCTATCTATTTCGCAATTCACATTATACGGAGATTGCCGCAAGGGCAGACGTCCAAACTTTATGGATGCTGCGAAACCTGATTATGCAGAGCGTTTATACGATTTCTTTAATGAAGAAGTTCGTAAACAAGGATTACATGTGGAAACAGGGAAGTTTGGAGCAATGATGGACGTTTCTTTAATCAATGATGGTCCGGTGACCTTAATTGTAGAAAGTAAATAGTGTTCATAAAAAAGAGAGGGTTATATAATCCTCTCTTTTTTATACATTGTTGTATGTTTTGTTCATTTATTTGGAATCAATAGCAGTTTCGGTTATGTATAACTCTCTCATCAATATGGAACAATAAAAAGTAAAACATCCATATTGAATGTGAGGGATATACGTATGCGTATGAATGAAAAAGGGCATTCTGTTACAAATGGTGCAAATCAACTGTTTAACGTGAATTTTCATGATTTTATTTCAAAAGAGCAAAACAATACTTCAATGGAGCTTGCTTCGGAGTTTGGGATTTCTCTTCAAGATGTAAAGCGTTTAAAGAAGCAGATTGAACGTTCTTAGAGCACTTGACAATCCTACTTAACAAACGTATAGTAATTTTATATTTACATATGAATATAACCGTTGATAGAGAAGAGTAAATGAGACACACATGGAAAGAGAAGGAATGTCTTAGGCTGAAAACATTTCTGCATGATGACTGATTGAATGACACTCTAGAGGTTTCAACTTGAACGGCATATATGCTTAGTAGGGATGAACGCATATTTAAGCGTTATTAAAAAAGTGGAAGCATACGTGCTTCAATTAGGGTGGCACCACGGGTATAATACTCTCGTCCCTACTGTTTAAACAGTAGAGGCGGGAGTTTTTTTATTTTTATTAAGATTAAAACAATTTGAGGAGGAACTGAATATGTCTATTCAAATCCCACGCGGAACGCAAGATATTCTTCCAGGCACTGTTGAGTTATGGCAGTATATCGAAGGGCAAGCACGCGAAATTTGCCGTCGTTACAATTATAAAGAAATTCGTACACCAATCTTTGAACACACTGAGCTATTTTTACGCGGTGTTGGTGATACGACAGATATCGTACAAAAAGAAATGTACTCATTCCAAGATCGTGGAGAGCGTAGCTTAACATTACGTCCAGAAGGTACTGCACCTGTTGTACGTTCTTACGTTGAAAATAAAATGTTTGGTGATGCGACACAACCAACGAAATTATACTATATCGGTCAAATGTTCCGTTATGAAAGACCACAAGCAGGTCGCTATCGTCAATTCGTACAATTCGGTATCGAAGCAATCGGCAGTAATGACCCTGCAATTGATGCAGAAGTAATTGCACTTGCTGTTGAATTTTACCGCGGCATGGGCTTAAAAAATATTAAAGTTGTATTAAACAGTTTAGGTGACGCAGCGAGCCGTCAAGCACACCGTGATGCATTAATCGCACACTTTGAGCCACGTATCGGCGAATTCTGTTCTGACTGTCAATCTCGCTTAGAAAAGAACCCACTTCGAATTTTAGACTGTAAGAAGGACCGTAACCATGAATTAATGGGAACAGCACCATCTATTACAGAATACTTAAACGAAGATTCAGCAGTATACTATGACAAAGTTCAAGAACTATTAACGATGATGGATGTTCCATTTGAAAAAGATCCGAACTTAGTGCGTGGTTTAGACTACTATCAACACACTGTTTTTGAAATTATGAGTGAGGCAGAAGGTTTCGGTGCGATCACTACATTAAGCGGTGGTGGCCGTTATAACGGACTTGTACAAGAAATCGGTGGACCAGAAATGCCAGGTATCGGTTTTGCAATGAGTATTGAACGTTTAATTATGGCGCTAAAAGCTGAAAACATTGAATTACCACTTGAACATAGCATTGATTGTTACGTTGTAGCGCTTGGCGAAAAAGCGAAAGACCATGCTGCAAAAGTTGCGTTCGATCTTCGTAAAGCTGGATTGTCAGTTGAAAAAGATTATTTAGATCGCAAAATGAAAGCACAATTTAAATCAGCAGATCGTCTAAAGGCGAAATTTGTAGCTGTATTAGGAGAAGATGAGCTAGATAAAGGCATCATTAACTTAAAAGATATGGCAACAGGTGAACAAGAAGAAGTAGCGTTAGATGTATTTGCTTCATACGTAGCAGAGAAATTAATATAGGGGGAACTTACAGTGGCTGAAAGAACACATGCATGTGGAAAAGTAACAGTAGAAGCTGTTGGACAAACAGTTCAATTAAAAGGTTGGGTACAAAAACGCCGTGACTTAGGTGGATTAATCTTTATCGATTTACGTGACCGTACAGGTATCGTACAAGTTGTATTTAACCCAGAAACATCAAAAGAAGCGTTAGAAGTAGCAGAAACAATTCGTAGCGAATACGTATTACACGTAGAAGGTACAGTTGTTGAACGTGGTGAAGGCGCAATTAATGACAATATGGCAACTGGTCGTATTGAAGTACAAGCAACAAAAGTAAATGTACTAAATGCAGCGAAAACAACGCCAATTATCATTGCTGATGATACAGATGCATCAGAAGATGTGCGTTTAAAATATCGTTATTTAGACTTACGTCGTCCTGTAATGTTCAACACATTCAAAATGCGTCACGACGTAACAAAAACAATTCGTAACTTCTTAGATACAGAAGAGTTCTTAGAAGTAGAAACACCAATTTTAACGAAAAGCACGCCAGAAGGAGCTCGTGACTATTTAGTGCCAAGTCGTGTACATGATGGTGAATTCTATGCATTACCACAGTCACCACAGTTATTTAAACAGCTTCTTATGGTCGGCGGATTTGAGCGTTACTATCAAGTAGCACGTTGTTTCCGTGATGAAGATTTACGTGCGGATCGTCAACCAGAATTCACGCAAATCGATATCGAAGCTTCATTCTTAACACAAGATGAAATTTTAGATATGATGGAGCGTATGATGACGAAAGTTATGAAGGATGCAAAAGGTGTAGAAGTGAGTGCACCATTCCCTCGTATGAAATATGCTGATGCAATGGCTCGCTACGGTTCTGATAAGCCAGATACACGCTTTGAAATGGAACTAACAGACTTATCTGAGTTTGCTGCAGGTTGTGGCTTTAAAGTATTTACAAGTGCTGTAGAAAGCGGCGGACAAGTAAAAGCAATTAATGCAAAAGGTGCTGCAAGTAAATATTCTCGTAAAGACATCGATGCATTAACTGAATTCGTGAAAGTATACGGTGCAAAAGGTCTAGCTTGGCTTAAAGTTGAAGAAGACGGACTAAAAGGACCGATTGCGAAATTCTTCGGTGAAGAAGATGCAAATGTGTTAATGAGCACATTAGAAGCTACTGCTGGCGACTTATTACTATTCGTAGCAGATAAGAAGAGCGTTGTTGCAGATAGCTTAGGCGCACTTCGTTTACGTCTAGGTAAAGAGCTTGAGTTAATTGATGAAAGTAAATTTAACTTCCTATGGGTAACTGATTGGCCACTTCTTGAGTACGATGAAGATGCAGATCGTTACTTCGCAGCTCACCACCCATTCACAATGCCATTCCGTGAAGACGTTGAGTTACTAGAAACAGCACCAGAAAAAGCACGTGCACAAGCATATGACCTTGTATTAAACGGTTATGAGCTTGGTGGTGGATCACTTCGTATTTACGAGCGTGACGTACAAGAAAAAATGTTCAAAGCACTTGGATTCTCACAAGAAGAAGCGCAAGAGCAATTCGGATTCTTATTAGAAGCATTCGAATACGGTACACCACCACACGGCGGAATCGCATTAGGTTTAGATCGTCTTGTTATGTTACTTGCAGGCCGTACGAACCTTCGTGATACAATTGCATTCCCGAAAACAGCAAGCGCAAGCTGCTTATTAACAGAAGCTCCAAGCCCAGTTGCAGAAGCGCAGCTTGAAGAACTGAACTTAAAATTAAGCTTGAAAGAAGAGAAGTAAGAATAGGGTCTAGATGGTTATACTATAACCGTCTAGACTTTTTTTGAGAGGTTGTTTAAAAAGTCCGGTTTAGATAACTGTCGCATCTCATCGTTGCTTCGCCAGTCCGGTGCTCGAGTAGTATTTCTACACTGCGCTCCTCCTGGCTTCAGCGCCTCAATCTGCTCGGTTCTCTAAATCCTCCTTTTTAAACGTGTATTGAAAGGAAGTTTAAAAAGTCCGGTTTAGATAACTGTCGCATCCCATCGTTGCTTCGCCAGTCCGGTGCTCGAGTAGTATTTACTAAACTGCGCTCCTCCTGGCTTCAGCGCCTCGATCTGCTCGGTTCTCTAAATCCTCCTTTTTAAACGTGTATTGAAAGGAAGTTTAAAAAGTCTGGTTCAGATAACTGTCGCATCTCATCGTTGCTTCGCCAGTCCGGTGCTCGAGTAGTATTTCTACACTGCGCTCCTCCTGGCTTCAGCACCTCGATCCGCTCGGTTCTCTAAATCCTCTTTTTAAAACGTGTATTTAGGAAGAAATAAAATTCTGGTCTATGTTTTCATTCTCGAAATATGTATTTTTAGGAATTCTATAACTTTTTCTATACAAATAGTCGGAAAAACGCTAGAATACATGGTAGACCATTTTTGTAATAGGAGTGTAGAGCTGAATGTTACATCAATTTTCACGTAATGAATTAGCCTTCGGTAAAGAAGGACTTGAAATATTAAAAAATAGTACAGTCGGTATTTTAGGAATTGGCGGCGTAGGTTCTTTTGCAGCTGAAGCGTTAGCACGTTCTGGCGTAGGACGTCTCGTATTAGTTGATAAAGACGTTGTAGATATTACAAACGTAAACCGTCAAATTCACGCTTTAGTATCTACTGTAGGACGTTCAAAAGTAGAATTAATGAAAGAGCGTATCGCAGACATTAACCCAGAGTGTGAAGTAATTGGACTAGAAATGTTTTATACAGATGAAACATATGAAGAGTTCTTTAAGTACGGTTTAGACTTCGTAGTGGATGCATCTGATACGATTACGTTCAAAATTCATTTAATTAAACAATGTTTACGTCGTAAAATTAAAATTATCTCAAGTATGGGTGCAGCAAATAAAATGGACCCAACTCGTTTCCGTATTGCGGACATTTCTAAAACACATACAGATCCAATTGCGAAAGTCATTCGTACGAAGCTTCGTAAAGAGGGTATTAAAAAAGGTGTAAAAGTTGTCTTCTCTGACGAAAACCCAATCGTAATTCGTGAAGAAGTACGTAAAGAAATTGTACCAGACGAGAATGCAAAAATTCGTAAGGCGAAATTACCGCCTTCATCAAATGCATTCGTACCATCTGTGGCAGGCTTAATTATGGCAAGTCACGTTGTACGTGAACGCATTAAAAACGTAGAAGTGAAACGTGTAGGGCAAGAATAAAAGAAAAGCATATATCCATTTTGGATATATGCTTTTTTATATGTATTAAAGAAATATGAATATTTGCATCACTACTAGTTCAAATGTAAGTAAGGTTAGTAAGCAATAATCATATTTATCTGATTTATAGGCGGATGTCTTTTTTAGACTGTTAATGGTGAAAAGAGCTAAAGTTAGGACGAGAAGGCCAAGAGTTATTTTGAAGATTATTAATGAAATAGCAACCATCTCCCTTTAAAGGTATATGTTTATAATAACATTTTAGTAAAAAATATCTAATCTGTTGTAGGAGTTTCCTTGTATGACAAGGAGGAATGTTATTGTCAATCTTTGTCGTTAAATCGATATCTTTTATTGAATCGTTGATATATTGCAAGTTGTGATAGATAAATTTGAAAAATCGTTGATATATTGCAAGTTGTGATAGATAAATTTGAAAAATCGTTGATATAATTTCATTTACCGATATCTATATATGGTTCACCGAAAACAAACAGGGATGTCACTCGGTTAAAAAAGTGACATCCCTGTTTTTAATTCTCTGCAGAATAAATAATATCTAAATTCCCATTTTGATCGGTTTTGAAAATTGGGGCAATTTGCTCTTCTTGCTCTTCTTGCTCTTCGACTGAAACAAGTTTTCGAGCACGATCCATAATTCGAACAAGCATCGCGTAATCTTCTTCGATTGCTTGTTGTTTTTTTGTGAGTACTGCTAATTTCGTTTCAAGTTCATGATTCGTTTTTTGCAGAGAGGTGAGTTGAGCTTGTAATACATCATTTTCAGTTTGCAACTTTGCAAGTGAAGGATTGTTATGTTCTAAATTTTGTAAAAATGAAATGACATTTTGCATTGTAAGATCTTGTTTACTTGACGTAATATCTTCTGAAAAATCGGCGTCAATTACGAGTTGTTTCGTTTTCGTGAACCGATCTTTTTCTATATTAGCTTCAGAACGTTTTAATTCTTTACGTTGTTTTTTTGCAAGCTGCACCGCATCTTCGTAATTCGGTCTTACTTCAGCATTCCATCTAAAACCACAAGCTGCGGAAGTGCGGTTTAAAGCGTCGCCAACTTCATCAAACGCTTTTATTTGTGTACTTCCGCTGCGAATATGTCGCAAAACAGTTTCTGCTAAAAGGAGATCATCTTCTTTTGTCCATGCATCTTGACGTGTTTTCATAAGCGAAGCCTCCATAATGGTGACGTTTTCGTTTATGTTACCCTTTATTTTTCGTTTTATTCGAAGTTTGTAATCTTTCATAAACAGTAGAAAGTGCTTGCTCAAATTTTCCTGTCGTTTTCGGTTTATAATATTGCTTGCTTTTTATTTTATCAGGTAAGTATTGTTGCCTTACCCAGCCGTTTGGATGGTCGTGCGGATATAAATATCCAATGCCTCTTCCAAATGATTCTGCGCCTTTGTAATGACTATCTTTTAAATGGCTTGGAATGTCACCTGTTTGACCGTTGCGTAAATCGTGTAATGCAGCATCAAGTGCTTTATAAGCTGAATTTGATTTTGGTGATAAGCATAGCTCGATAACGGCATTTGCAAGTGGGATGCGTGCTTCTGGGAATCCAACTCGTTCAGCTGATTCAATTGCAGCTAGTGTACGTGGTCCAGCTTGTGGGCTAGCAAGTCCAATATCTTCATAAGCCATAATAAGAAGGCGTCTGCCAATGCTTTGTAAATCACCTGCTTCAATAAGGCGTGCTAAATAATGGAGTGCTGCATTTACATCACTTCCGCGCACTGATTTTTGAAATGCTGATAATACATCATAATGAGCATCGCCGCCTTTGTCGTGGACGAAGCTCTTCTTTTGTAAGCATTCTTCTGCAATCTCGAGTGTGATTTCAGCCGCTTGATCGTCTGTAGTAAAGCTAGATAATACAGCAAGCTCAAGTGCGTTATAAGCGGAACGCATATCACCACCAGAGGCGTTTGCAAAGTGATGTAGTGCTTCATCTGTTACCGTTACTGCATATTCTCCAAGGCCTTTTTCTTTATCTTCTAAAGCTCTTTTTAACCCAATTAAAATATCATCTTCTGTTAGTGCGTGTAATTCGAAAATTTGACACCTGCTTCGAATAGCGGAGTTTATTGCATGGAATGGATTACTTGTCGTAGCACCAATTAAAGTAAGAAGTCCGCTTTCTAAGTGAGGTAATAGAAAGTCTTGCTTTGCTTTATCTAGACGGTGAACTTCATCTAAAATTAAAACGAGGTGTCGATGCATCTTCGCTTCTTGTACGACAACTTCCATATCTTTTTTATTGTGAGTAACAGCATTCAATAGACGAAACGGGGTACCGGTACTTCCAGCAATTGCACTGGCAATGGATGTTTTTCCTGTACCTGGAGGACCGTATAAAATCATAGATTGAAAATGATTGGCTTGGACCATTCGCCATAAAATCTTTCCTTCACCAACTAAATGTTGTTGCCCAATAATTTCTTGAATATTTGTAGGGCGCATTCGATGTGCGAGTGGTTGTTTCATTTGGACCGTCTCCCTTAATATATAATCTCGTTCTATCGTATCATTTTTTTCTACGAAATTTGAAATAGGATGCTGTTTTATGGGAAAAATAAAGGATAATATTTTCATTTTTCTTTCAATTGTAATAATTCCCGAGTTTTTCAATGTGATTTTATGTTATCATTTTGATACACAAGTTGAAATTTCTTATAATACTATATTATGCTATAATTTCATAGGATTTTAAATTGTGTTCTTTTTATAAATAAGATATAACCAATAGAAGTGAAAATTTGAAAAGAGGTGCAAAATAGATGAAAATTTCAACGAAAGGCCGCTATGGCTTAACAATTATGATTGATCTTGCAAAAAAGTTTGGTGAAGGTCCGATTTCATTAAAATCAATTGCGCAGGCACATGACTTATCGGAACATTACTTAGAGCAATTAATTTCACCACTTCGTAACGCGCGTCTAGTAAAGAGTACACGCGGAGCATATGGCGGATATGTACTATCAGATCAACCGGCTAACATTACAGCTGGGGATGTAATCCGTGTATTAGAGGGGCCGATTAGTGTTGTAGAAATGATAGAAGAAGAAGAACCAGCACAACGCCAGTTATGGATGCGTGTTCGTGATGCGGTACAAGAAGTGTTAGATAGTACAACGTTAGAAGATTTAGTACGTTATGAGGAAGAAAATCACGGGGGCTATATGTTTTACATTTAATTCCTTGTGAAACGATTTGGAAAGAAGGAGATTTAATGGAACGCATTTACTTAGATCATGCTGCGACATCTCCGACTCACCCAGAAGTGGTCGAAAAGATGATTCCATATATGACAGAAATATTCGGGAACCCGTCTAGTATTCACTTTTATGGACGTCAAACGCGCCATGCAGTAGATGAGGCGAGACGAGTGTGTGCACGCAGCATTCATGCGAATCCGAATGAAATTATATTTACGAGCGGTGGTACAGAAGCTGATAATTTAGCGCTTATCGGTGTAGCACGTGCGAACCGTCATAAAGGTAACCACATTATAACGACGCAAATTGAACATCATGCGATTTTGCATACGTGCGAATTGTTAGAGCGTGAAGGGTTTGAAGTGACATATTTACCTGTCGATGAAACAGGGCGCATTCAAGTTTCTGACATACAAAAGGCATTAACAGAAGAGACGATTCTTGTATCTGTTATGTTTGGGAATAATGAAGTAGGGACGATGCAACCGATTGTGGAAATAGGAAAGCTGTTAAAAGAGCATCAAGCGTATTTCCATACAGATGCGGTACAAGCTTACGGTTTAGTAGAAATTAATGTGAAAGAGTTTGGTATTGATTTATTATCAATTTCAGCTCATAAAATTAACGGGCCAAAAGGTGTAGGTTTCTTATACGCTGGTGCAAATGTGAAATTTGAACCGTTATTAATAGGCGGAGAGCAAGAAAGAAAACGCCGTGCTGGTACGGAAAATGTGCCTAGTATTGCTGGGCTTCAGTATGCAATTCTTATAGCTGAAAAAACTCGTGAGCAAAAAAATGCCCAATATGAAGAGTTTAAAGATATAATGGTATCTGTCTTCAAAAATGAAGGCATTACTTTCGAGGTAAACGGAAACTTAGAACATCGCTTACCGCATGTACTTAATGTAAGTTTTACAGGAATGAACATTGAACCGTTTCTTGTGAACTTAGACTTAGCTGGTATTGCAGTATCAAGTGGTTCTGCTTGTACAGCTGGTTCGATTGATCCATCACATGTATTAGTAGCGATGTTTGGAAAAGACTCCGATCAAATACGTTCATCCGTACGCTTTAGTTTTGGACTTGGAAATACGAAAGAGCAAATTGAAAAAGCGGCGTACGAAACAGTGAAAATCGTGAAGCGATTAACACAAAATTAGCATGGGAGGTGACATGATGAACAAACTACCTCACGAAACACGCGTTGTCATCGGTATGTCCGGTGGCGTCGATTCATCTGTAGCAGCACTTTTATTAAAAGAGCAAGGTTATGATGTAATCGGAATTTTTATGAAAAACTGGGATGATACAGATGAGAATGGTGTCTGCACAGCAACAGAAGATTACAATGATGTAATTGAAGTGTGTAACCAAATTGGTATTCCGTATTATGCAGTAAACTTTGAAAAACAATACTGGGATAAAGTATTTACGTACTTCTTAGATGAGTACCGAGCTGGTCGTACACCAAACCCAGATGTAATGTGTAATAAAGAAATTAAATTTAAAGCATTTTTAGAGCATGCAATTGCGCTTGGTGCGGATTATGTGGCAACAGGCCATTATGCACGCGTTGCTTATATGGACGGCGAATATAAAATGCTTCGCGGTGTTGATGACAATAAAGATCAAACATATTTCTTAAATCAATTAAGCCAAGAGCAATTATCAAAAACAATGTTCCCGTTAGGTGAATTAAAGAAACCGCAAATTCGTGAAATGGCGAAAGAAGCTGGCTTAGCGACAGCGGCGAAAAAAGATAGTACAGGTATTTGCTTCATTGGTGAGCGTAACTTTAAAGATTTCTTAAGTAACTACTTACCGGCACAACCAGGTGTAATGCAAACATTATCTGGTGAAGTGAAAGGGAAGCATGACGGTTTAATGTATTATACAATTGGACAACGTCATGGCCTTGGAATTGGTGGTAATGGTGATCCATGGTTTGCTGTTGGGAAAAATCTAAAAGAAAACATTTTATATGTTGATCAAGGATTCCATAACGAACTTCTATATGGTGATGAAGTTATTGCTACGAATGTAGGATGGGTAAGTAACAAAGAAAAAGAAACAGAATTTAAGTGCACGGCGAAATTCCGTTATCGTCAAGAAGACAATAAAGTAACGGTTCAAATCGTTGATGAAAATACAGTTCGTATTCTTTGTGATGAGCCAATTCGTGCAATTACACCAGGACAAGCAGTCGTTTTCTATGATGGAGATGAGTGCTTAGGCGGTGCTACAATTGATGAAGTATACCGTAGTGGTAAGAAATTGGATTATTTAGGATAAACGAGAAGCCTCTGCCGATTAGCGGTTAGAGGTTTCTTTTACATAAAGCGAATTTTCGTTCGCTTGGAAAATACATTCTTTGTTATAATTTGTTGTAGAGGTGAAGGACATGTCAAACAAACTTGAAACAGGTATTCAATATATGCAAGAAGGAAACTGGGAAGAAGCAGCTAAAAATTTTACAGAAGCAATCGAAGAAAATCCGAAAGATGCGCTTGGATACATTAATTTTGCAAATTTATTAGACGTATTAAGTGATAGCGAGCGAGCGATTTTATTTTATAAACGCGCACTAGAGTTAGATGATAAATCTGCAGCTGCCTATTATGGTTTAGGAAATGTATATTATGGCCAAGAGCAATTTACTGAGGCGAAAGCTGTATTTGAACAAGCAATGCAAGCTGGATTACAATCAGCTGATGTAACATTTATGTTAGGTATCACACATGTACAGCTTGGAAATGATCGTCTTGCACTACCATTCTTACAAAGAGCAACAGAATTAGATGAAAACGATGTAGAAGCTGTATTCCAGTGCGGACTTTGCTTCGCGCGATTAGAACATGTTCAAGAGGCGAAACCTTATTTTGAAAAGGTATTAGAAATGGATGAAGAGCATGCAGATGCGTATTACAATTTAGGTGTTGCGTACGTATTTGAGGAAAATAATGAGAAGGCTCTCGCTTTATTTAAGAAAGCAACTGAAATTCAGCCAGATCACTTTTTAGCGGGTAATGGCGTTCGTTTATTAGAGCAAGAAGCTGAATAAGATAAAAATATAGTTTAATGGGTAGTTATCCCTCATCTAAAAAGGTGGGGGATGTACTGCTCATTAAAGTGAAAATATCGGAAAGGAGAGGAAAGATGGGAAATCAACATGCAATGGATTTGTTTGAGGAAGAGAAAAAGTTTATAAAAGCGCAAGTTCTTCATACCATTTTCCACAACGAAGAAAACCTCTATTCCGTTGTCAGTATGAAAGTCATTGAAACGAATGAAACGTATGACGAAAAGAAAGTAATGATAAACGGTCATTTTCCCCGCATGCATGAAGATGAAGTGTTTACATTGACTGGTCATTTTAAGGACCATCCAAAGTATGGAAAACAATATATGGTTGAAACATTTAAAAAAGAATTGCCGCAAACAAAAGCAGGTATGGTGCAATATTTAGCGAGTGATTTATTTAAAGGGATAGGAAAGCGTACAGCTGAAAAAATTGTGGACCATCTCGGAGAACATGCTATTTCTAAAATTATGGATGACCCTGAGACATTAAATGGTGTTGTTAATAAACAAAAGGCTCAGGAAATATATGAGACAATTGTTGAACATCAAGGATTAGAGAAAGTAATGAGCTTTTTAAATGGCTACGGTTTTGGAACGAAACTTTCTATTAAGATTTACCAGCAATATAAAGAGATGACATTAGAAGTGATTCGTAATAATCCGTATCAACTTATTGAAGAAGTGGACGGGATTGGTTTTGGAAGAGCGGATGATATAGGGCGTGCGTTAGGGATATCGGGTAATCATGACGACCGTGTACGAGCGGGATGTTTTTACACATTAGAGAATGTCTCATTACAACTTGGTCATGTTTATATGAGGAAAGATCAACTTGTAAGAGAAACGATGTCACTTTTAAACAATCAAGAAGGAAGAGTGACTGAGGAAGATATTATAGGTTGTATTGAAACGATGCAAAGTGAAGGGAAAGTCATCATAGAAGAAGAACGAGTGTATTTAGCGACGTTATTCTACTCTGAAAAAGGTGTTGTAAAGTCTATTCGCAGGCTTATGAATCAAGAAGAAACACCTTCATTTCCAGAAGCGGAAGTGTTAAAAACGTTAGGTGAAATTGAAGAACAACTGAACGTACAATATGCACCGTTTCAGCAAGAAGCAATTCAAACGGCACTTCATAAACCGATGATGTTATTGACAGGTGGACCAGGAACAGGGAAAACAACAGTTATTAAAGGGATTGTTGAAATGTATGCGTCACTTCACGGATTATCGTTAAATCCGAATGAATACAGTGATGATAATCCATTTCCAATACTATTAACAGCTCCAACAGGAAGAGCAGCGAAGCGGATGAGTGAATCGACAGGACTTCCAGCTTGCACAATTCACCGTTTACTTGGTTGGACGCCAGAAGGATCTTTCCAGCGTAATGAAACGGATCCTGTCCAAGGTAAGCTCCTTATTATCGATGAATTTTCAATGGTTGATATTTGGCTTGCAAATCAGCTATTTAAGTCGTTGCCGACGAATATTCAAGTTATCGTTGTAGGTGATGAAGATCAGTTGCCATCTGTAGGACCTGGACAAGTATTAAAAGATTTATTAAATGCAGGCGCAGTTCCGACAGTGAAGCTTACTGAAATTTATCGTCAAGCGGAAGGCTCATCAGTCATTCAACTTGCCCATGCGATAAAAAATGGAACTCTACCACCAGATTTAGCGCAAAACAAAAAAGATCGTTCGTTTATCAGCTGTACAGGGGCTCAAATTGTTGAGGTTGTGAAAAAAGTTTGCGAAAATGCTAAAACAAAAGGCTTTAGTGCAAGGGATGTTCAAGTATTAGCACCGATGTACCGCGGGCCTGCTGGTATTAATGTATTAAACGAAGCGCTGCAACAAGTATTTAATCCGAAGAGGGAAAAGAGTAAAGAAATTGCTTACGGTGATGTTGTGTACCGAAGAGGCGATAAAGTACTGCAACTCGTGAATCAGCCGGAGAGCCAAGTGTTTAATGGTGATATTGGGGAAATTGTTTCGGTGTTTTATGCGAAAGAGAACGTTGAGCAACAAGATATGATTATCGTTTCATTTGATGGAATTGAGGTAACGTATACGAAGCCCGATTTAAATCAAATTACGCATGCATATTGTTGTTCCATTCATAAATCACAAGGTAGTGAATTTCCGATTGTTATTATGCCAATCGTGAAAAGTTACAACCGTATGTTACGTCGTAATTTAATTTACACGGGTATTACAAGAAGTAAGAAGTTCCTTATTATTTGCGGGGAGGAAGCAGCTTTCCAATCTGGTGTAAATCGCCTTGATGATGCAATGCGTCAAACAACTTTAGCTAGTCGCTTACAAGAATCACAAGGAGAAGTACAGATGGTCACAGTTAATGGCGAGGAAATGGACGTGGAAAACATTTCACCGTATGATTTCATGTAACAAGGTGAAATTATATAGTGAAACTTTCAAACGCATAGCGTTGAAAGGCTCCAGTAATGTATAAATGAATGCAGTTTGGACATAATGGCGAATAGAATCTGGGAGACTGTAAGGAGATGAAAGCCATATGTTCATTTGTCCAAATTGCAAAGGGAAAGACATTGGAAAAATAGGTGTCAACCAATTTTATTGCTGGAATTGTTATATCGAATTATCGGTTTCAAAGGGGAAAATCCATACACATCAAGTTGAGGAAGATGGTTCATTAAGCTCTCTTGATGATTTATTTGATGAGAATGAAAGAACGATCGGATAACGAAAAGGGGGATTTACTTTGAATCTACGCAATTCATTAATCGCATTAGGTGTTGGAGCTGCAGCATATCAATATGCTCGTAAACAAGATGTATTTTCAAAACGCAATATGAAAAAAGCACGTAAGATGATTAAGTCTTACTTATAATCATTTCGATAAATTGAAAAACTCCCTTGTAGACAAGGGAGTTTTTTTATGCACCCATATGCAAATAAAAAAGTCCGATCTCTGAGAAAAGATAAGATAGACCGTAGCAGCCAACGCCAAGTATTCCATACTGCCATAATTGCTTCGCTTTTTCTTTACGTGAGGAATGAATAAAGAACCCCTTCCAAATACCGAACCCGATACAAATCCATTCAAGAATCATAAAAAGTGCTGATAATCCAAGCATAAATAAAACCATAATTAGCCCTCCTGATTATATTAATTCATGCTGTATTCTCAGGGGTGGTTGTCCTTGTTATGTTATTTATATGTACGTCTTTAAAAAACAGTATGGTCCGTATGAAAAGATTTTAAAAGTTTCGCACATAACCTACCCCATTTATTTTCAAAATAAAGGTGGAGGAGGTTTTTCATGTGAAGAATCTTAAAATCATTTGGATATATCGTTTAGGATTATTGTTACTTGTTTTTCTTTGTCTGCTCGTCTTTTTAAAAATTAAGCCGCTATGGGCACCGATTATTTTTGTATTTAAAGTAGCAATCACGCCGTTTCTTATCGCGTGTTTTATTGCGTATTTATTGCACCCTTTAATTGAAAAAATTCATAAGGAAGGGATGCCTCGTACACTTGCCATTTTGCTCATTTATATCCTTTTCTTTGGCGGAATTGGTTATGGGATTTATAAAGGAACACCAGTCGTTATTAAACAGTTACAAGAGATTAATGAACAATTTCCCCAGTTTACAAAGATGTACGATTCGTGGATGGATGGCGTTACAGAACAAACAGCGAATTTCCCTTCGTTCATTCATGAAAAGGTGAAACAACTTTTTGTGGGTGTGGAAACGAAGATTCAAGCGCTTTTAAATAAAGTGATGAGTACAGCTCGTGGTGTACTCGATTCATTGCTCATTATTTTCTTAATACCGTTCATTGTATTTTACATATTAAAAGATTATGGTGAGTTTTATCATATCTTTTGGAAACTAGTCCCAAGTAAATGGCGAGGTACGGGGCAAATGCTTGCGAAAGAAATTGATAAGTCACTTGGAAGCTATATTCGAGGACAGTTATTTGTTTGTTTAGTATTAGGGGGAGTATCAGCTCTTTCTTTTTGGTTTATCGGTATGAAATATCCATTATTGCTTGGCATTATTATTGGGGTAACGGATATAATCCCATACTTCGGTCCTATTTTAGGAGCGATCCCGACGTTAATGATTGCAGCAACAGTATCAACGAGTTTACTTATTAAGGCGGGGATCACGATTGCGATTTTGCAATTTGTGGAGAGTAACATTTTATCGCCTTACATCGTTGGTAAGTCACTTCGTATGCATCCCGTTATTATTATGCTTGCCTTACTAGTTGGGGGAGAGGTAGCTGGGATTGTAGGATTGCTAATATCGGTTCCGATTTTAGCAGTTATTCGCACTGTCATTGTTCATGTGAGACCGCTCTTGAAAAAAGAAGATGTGTAAGTATAGAAGCCCTCTATGTAAGAAATAGAGGGCTAATCATATATTTATTTAGAAAGCTGCTCGTGTATCTTTTGAACGAGGGAGCTCACATCATTTGTTTGAATATGTTTTATTTTTTTCCATTCGTTATCATACATAAATATAATTTGATTGTTGAAAAGACGCTTTTGTTCTTTTAGATTAGAAATTTTTGCGAAAGAGTACTCTTCAAATATTGGATTCTTACTTACATCTGGCCCATAAAAGAATAGTCTTTTGTTCGTTAAAATTAGCAATCCTGGCCTTGCGACGGAACGATAAATAAATATGTCTAATGAACATGCTGCGTAAAATAATATCGTTTCGTCAGTCGCTAATATGTTTTTAGCTTTGCTAAGTAAGGTTGTCATTGTGATCGCTCCTTTATTTTATTAACAATAATTTAATTGTAGCAAAAAAAGTAATATTTAGAAATTTTTATAAATCATTCTTATAAGGAGATTCCGATTTGTTAATAAATGCATACTATATGAAAAGGCTGTTAAGAATGAATAGTAGAATACCTATGATAAATAAGCAATTAATACAATATAAATGATTATCTACATTGACAAACTTAAGAGAATTCTATTATATTTAGTCATATAATACATTAAATCAATGACGGAACAAGTACGTTACAGTCCATTTCTAGAGAGAAGCTTCCATATGGCTGAAAGAAGCTTTAGATGAAGGGTAACAGAAAGCTAATCCTGAGAGCAGCTAATCACTGCCGTCTTGCCACGTTACGGCACCATGAGGTGATGAATTGATTGTTATTGTAATCAATTCATAATTAGGGTGGTATCGCGAGTTAACTCTCGTCCCTTTTATAGGGACGGGAGTTTTTTATATTTAAGGAGGAAAATACAATGAAACAACTAACAGGCGCACAAATTCGTCAAATGTTTTTAGACTTTTTCCAAGAAAAAGGACATGCAGTAGAACCTAGTGCATCACTAGTTCCGCATGAAGATCCATCTCTTTTATGGATTAATAGTGGTGTAGCTACATTAAAAAAATATTTTGATGGACGTGTAATCCCACAAAATCCACGTATTACAAATGCTCAAAAATCAATTCGTACAAACGATATTGAAAACGTAGGGAAAACAGCTCGTCACCATACATTCTTTGAAATGTTAGGAAACTTCTCAATTGGTGATTACTTCAAAGAAGAAGCAATTACATGGGCTTGGGAATTCTTAACGAGCGACAAATGGATCGGATTCGATAAAGAATTACTATCAGTTACAATCCATCCAGAAGATGAAGAAGCATTCACAATTTGGAATGAGAAAATGGGCGTTCCAAAAGAGCGTATTATTCGCTTAGAAGAAAACTTCTGGGATATCGGTGAAGGACCAAGTGGACCGAATACAGAGATTTTCTATGACCGCGGAGAAGCTTACGGTAATGACTTTAGTGACCCAGAATTATATCCAGGCGGAGAAAACGAGCGTTACTTAGAAGTATGGAACCTTGTATTCTCTCAATTTAACCATAATCCAGACGGTTCATATACACCACTTCCTAAGAAAAACATTGATACAGGGATGGGTCTAGAGCGTATGACATCTATCGTTCAAGATGTACCTACGAACTTTGATACAGACCTATTCATGCCGATGATTGGTGCAACAGAAACAATTTCTGGTGAAAAATATCGTAATGGCGATTCAGAAAAAGATATGGCATTCAAAGTAATTGCTGACCATATCCGTACAGTAACATTCGCTGTTGGTGACGGTGCTCTTCCATCTAACGAAGGCCGTGGTTATGTATTACGTCGTTTATTACGCCGCGCTGTTCGTTATTCGAAGAAATTAAACATCAACCGTCCATTTATGTTTGAATTAGTACCGGTTGTTGGAGAAGTAATGAAAGACTTCTATCCAGAAGTACTTGAAAAGAAAGATTTCATTGCGAAAGTTGTGAAGAACGAAGAAGAGCGTTTCCATGAAACACTTCATGATGGTGAAGCGATTTTAGCTGAAGTAATTGCAAAAGCAAAAGAAGAAAAAACAACTGTTATTTCTGGAGTAGATGCGTTCCGTCTATATGACACATACGGTTTCCCAATTGAATTAACAGAAGAATATGCAGAAGAAGCTGGCATGACAGTTGATCATGAAGGTTTTGAAAATGAAATGGAAAAACAACGTGAGCGTGCACGTGCTGCTCGTCAAGACGTTGATTCTATGCAAGTTCAAGGTGGTGTCCTTGGAGAAATTAAAGTAGCGAGCGAATTCGTTGGTTACGGTACAGTTGCAACAGAAAGTAACGTTGTTGCACTTGTGAAAAACGGTGAATACACAGACAGCTTACACGCTGGTGAAGAAGGACAATTAATGCTTGATGTAACACCATTCTATGCTGAGAGCGGTGGACAAATTGCAGACCGTGGTTACCTTCTTGCAGATGGTGTGAAAGTTCTTGTAAAAGACGTACAAAAAGCACCAAACGGCCAAAACTTGCATAAAGTTGTTGTTGAAGAAGGTACATTAACGAAAGATGCGGCTGTAAAAGCTATTATCGATACGAAAAACCGTAGTAGCGTTGTAAAAAATCATACAGCAACTCACTTACTACACCAAGCATTAAAAGACGTACTTGGAACACACGTTAACCAAGCAGGTTCTCTTGTAACTTCTGAACGTCTACGTTTTGACTTCTCTCACTTCGGTCAAGTACAAGCTGACGAATTAGAAAAAATTGAGCGTATGGTAAACGAAAAAATTTGGGAAAGTATTGATGTTGAGATTTCTCAAAAAGCAATCGAAGAAGCGAAAGAAATGGGCGCAATGGCATTATTCGGTGAAAAATACGGAGATGTTGTACGCGTTGTACAAGTTGGCGATTACAGCTTAGAGCTTTGTGGTGGTTGTCACGTTGATAATACAGCTTCTATCGGTATTTTCAAAATCGTTGCTGAGTCTGGTATCGGTGCAGGAACTCGTCGTATTGAAGCAGTAACTGGTAAGTCTGCATACGAATTAATGAACGATCAAGTAGGTTTATTAAAAGAAGCAGCAGGAAAAATGAAAACAAATCCGAAAGATATTTTAACAAGAGTTGATGGTCTATTTGCTGAAGTGAAACAACTGCAAAAAGAAAATGAATCTCTTGCTGCGAAATTAAGCAATATCGAAGCTGGAAACTTAACTGATTCTGTAATGACAGTTGATGGTGTGAATGTATTAGCAGCGAAAGTAAATGTTGCAGATATGAATAACTTACGTACGATGATGGATGATCTGAAAAATAAATTAGAGTCAGCAGTTGTTGTATTAGCGTCTGTTAATGACGATAAAGTAAACATCCTAGCAGGTGTAACGAAAGACTTAATTAGCCAAGGTTACCATGCTGGTAAACTTGTGAAAGAAGTAGCTTCTCGTTGCGGCGGTGGCGGTGGCGGCCGTCCTGATATGGCACAAGCAGGCGGTAAAAACCCAGCTCAAGTCGAAGAAGCTTTAGCATTTGTACAAGAGTACGTTAAATCTGTTTCAAAATAAAGAGATAGTAGTGTACAATGGTAGGGAGAGGAGAAGTTCTTCTCCCTATACTTACTATATAAGTGAGGTGCTTGAAATGGACGGTTTTGATAAAACAATGAAGTTTAGCATTCAAGATGAAAAACAGAGTGTCCATGTAAATGATGTACTTTTAACTGTGTATGATGCACTTCAAGAAAAAGGCTATAATCCGATTAACCAAATCGTCGGTTATTTATTAAGTGGAGACCCAGCATACATACCTCGCCATAAAGATGCACGTAGCATCATTCGCAAGCTTGAACGTGATGAGTTAATTGAAGAGCTTGTGAAGTCTTACTTGAAACATCATCGTGAGGAGTAGTTTATGCGGATATTAGGTTTAGATGTAGGTACAAAAACAGTCGGAGTTGCAATTAGCGACGAAATGGGCTGGACAGCACAAGGATTAGAAACAATTAAGATTAACGAAGAACGAGGTCACTTTGGTTTTGATCGTATTTCTGAGTTAGTAAAGCAGTACAATGTGGACAAAATAGTAGTAGGTTTACCTAAAAATATGAATGGTACAATTGGCCCACGTGGCGAAGCGTGCCAACAATTTGCAGAAAACCTACGAGAGCTGTTACAATTAGACGTTGTAATGTGGGACGAGCGTTTGTCAACAATGGCAGCGGAACGTCTACTCATTTCAGCTGATGTAAGTCGTAAGAAGCGAAAACAAGTAATCGATAAGATGGCTGCAGTCGTAATCTTACAAGGATTTTTAGATAGAAAATAAGAGGTGACCAAAATGGAAGAACGTCAAATTACAATTGTAGACGAAAAAGGTAACGAACATTTATGTGAAATTATTTTCACTTTTGATGCTGACAAATTTGGTAAAAAATCATACGTAATCTTCTCTCCAATCGGTGAAGTAGATGAAGATGGAGACCCAATTTATGATGCAATGGCTTATGAGCAAAATGAAGAAGAGGGCGGAGTTTTACTTCCAATCGAATCAGAAGAAGAGTGGGAAATGGTACAAGAAACGTTTAACACTATTGCTGATGAGCAAGAAGCTGAATAATAAGTACTGAAAAGATGGACGACATACAGTCCATCTTTTTTTGTATTTATATGTAAAATGAAAGATTTTTTGTCGAAACTGTGTAAGTCTTTGTAGTATAATGAGACGGATTGTAGAAAAATAAAGTGTCAATTAAAAAAGATAAGTGAATTTGTTGCGTTTTTACATCGTGCTGTATAGAAAGGTGTACATACGGTCTACAATTAAGTAAGGAGGAAATGTTTTGATAGAGAATCAAGTGAAAAAGAAGCGTAGACGCATCTTTTTATTTTCGATTATTGCACTGCTTTTAGTTTGTGGTTCAGTCTATGCGTATATTTCATCCGCATTAGGACCAGTTGATAGCGGGAATAAAAAAGAGATTGAAGTAGAAATTCCGAAAGGATCATCTACAAGTAAAATTGGAGAAATTTTAGAAGAAAAAGGCGCTGTAAAAAACGGTACAGTTTTTAGTTTTTATACAAAGGCTAAATCGAAAAGTTTACAAGCAGGTACATATTTATTAAATCCTTCAATGAATGCTGAAGATGTGATCGAACAAATGTCAGCTGGCAACGTGCATCGTCCAGCTCTTTATAAAGTGACGATTAAAGAAGGGGCGCAAGTAACTGAAATTGCAGAAACGATTGCGACAGAACTAAAGTGGAATAAAGATGATGTTACGCGTCAATTAAACGATAAAGCATTTATTCAAAAAATGCAGCAAAAGTATCCGAAGTTATTAACGGATAAAATCTTTGATAGTAATATTAAATACCCATTAGAAGGTTATTTATATCCTGCAACGTATTCGTTTTATAAGAAAGATACAACGTTAGAAGAAATTGTAATTCCAATGCTTGAGAAAACAAATGCAATCATTGTTCAAAATGAGGCGAAAATGAAAGCGAAGAATTGGGATGTTCATCAGCTTTTAACATTATCTTCACTTATTGAAGAAGAGGCAACTGGTTTTACAGATCGTCAAAAGATCTCTAGTGTCTTTTATAATCGTTTAGCAAAAGGTATGCCGCTTCAAACGGATCCAACGGTATTATATGCACTTGGAAAGCATAAACAACGTGTATTATACGAAGATTTAAAGGTCAACTCACCGTACAATACGTATGTTGTAAAAGGATTGCCGGTAGGGCCGATCGCAAACTCTGGTAAACATTCAGTAGAAGCTGCGTTAGAACCTGCGCAAACAGATTATTATTATTTCTTAGCTGCACCAAGTGGTGAAGTGTACTATGCGAAAACATTAGAAGAGCATAATGCATTAAAGCAAAAATACATTACGAAAAAACAGTGAAATGGGGAGGGATAGCGAAAAAAGTCGCACATCCCTCTTTTTTGTGGTAAAATATATCGGGTTAAAAACTGGCAGAAGAATCGTTTTTAATATCAAAACGGGACGTACAAGCTAAGGATAAAGCTGGCTTGTATTTTTATTGCATTCTATGTGTGAAAAGACGTCATAGAGGCACTTCTCCATGTAAATAAGGAGGACCATTTATGGAGGATGCAGTTAACGAGTACCTATTATCATTTATTGATCCGAAAGATAAATTAATTCTTGAAATGGAAGAATATGCAACAGAAAATCATGTGCCGATTATGGATCGACTTGGAATGGAATTTATGCTGCAATTTTTACGTTTAATTGGACCGAAAAGCATTTTAGAACTTGGAACAGCAATCGGTTATTCTAGTATTCGTATGATGCAAGCTATTCCAAATTCACGTATTGTGACAGTTGAGCGCAATCGTGAGCGATATGAAAAAGCACTTGAATATATAGAACGTTCCCCAGTAACAGATCGTATTTCAGTTATTTACGGTGATGCGTTAGAGACAGGTGAACAAGTAAAAGAACACGGGACATTTGACGTTATTTTTATTGATGCAGCAAAAGGACAGTATCGTCGTTTTTTTGACTTATATGAACCGTTATTAAATCCTGGTGGCGTAATTATTTCAGATAATGTTATGTACCACGGTCTTGTAACGACAAAAGAGAAAATTGAAAACAGACGTACACGTGGTTTAATCCGTCGTATTAAGACGTACAATGAGTGGCTTATGAACCATGAAGGATATGATACAACGATTTTCCCAATTGGTGATGGAGTAGCTGTTAGTAAAAAGAGAGGGTGACCAAGGTATGAAGAAACCTGAATTGTTAGTAACGCCAAGAGCGGTGGCGGATATCGAACAACTTGCGAAAGCAGGAGCAGATGCGGTAATGATCGGTGAGCAAAAGTTTGGTTTACGTTTAGCAGGGGAGTTTTCACGTGAAGATGTAAAACAAGCTGTGAAGATTGCACATGAAAATGGTGTGAAAGTATACGTAGCCATGAACGCTATGTTCCACAACGATAAAGTAGAAGAATTAACAGATTACGTTTCATTTTTAAACGAAGTAAATGTAGATGCAATTGTTTTCGGAGATCCAGCGGTATTAATGGCTGTTCGCGAAGTAGCACCAAATATGCAGTTGCACTGGAATACAGAAACGACAGCAACAAACTGGTTCACTTGTAACTACTGGGGACAAAGAGGAGCGAAGCGCGCTGTATTAGCTCGTGAGCTGAGCTTAGATGAAATTGTTGATTTAAAAGAAAATGCTGAAGTGGAACTAGAAGTACAAATTCACGGTATGACTTGTATGTTCCAATCGAAGCGTTCATTAGTAGGAAACTACTTTGAGTATCAAGGACGTAATCTTGACATTGAAAAGAAAAAATATGAAGAGAATATGTTCTTATATGACCCAGAGCGTAACAATAAATATCCAATTTATGAAGATGAAAATGGTACTCACATTATGAGTCCCAACGATATTTGTTTCATCGATGAATTAGAGGAACTAATCGAAGCTGAAGTTGATAGCTTAAAAATCGACGGTGTACTAAAAAGCTCTGAATACATTATTGAAGTAACGAAGAAATATCGTCAAGCGATTGATTTATGCGTAGAAGATCGTGATGCATATTATGACGTGAAAGATGATCTATATAAAGAAATAGAAGAAATGCAACCAGTAAATCGTCCGTTAGATACAGGATTCTTCTTTAAAGAAACGGTTTACTAAACGAGGAGGGTGTAGGAAATGACTGTACAAGAAATTTCACGAGTGATCGATGGCAAACGTGTTATTGTGAAGAAACCTGAACTGTTAATCCCTGCGGGTAACTTAGAAAAATTAAAAGTAGCTATCCATTACGGGGCAGATGCTGTATATTTAGGTGGACAAGAATTTGGTCTTCGTTCGAATGCAGGCAACTTTACGCTAGAAGAAATGGCAGAAGGCGTTGAGTTTGCAAAGAAGTATGGAGCAAAAATATACGTAACAACAAATATCTTTGCGCATAATGAAAATATGGACGGGCTAGAGGAATATTTAAAAGGGATTGAAAAAGCTGGCGTAACGGGAATTATCGTTGCTGATCCGCTTATCATTGAGACTTGTAAACGCGTAGCGCCTTCTGTTGAGGTGCATTTAAGCACACAGCAATCACTATCCAACTGGAAAGCAGCACAGTATTGGAAAGAAGAAGGTTTACATCGTCTTGTATTAGCTCGTGAAGCAAGCTATGAAGAAATGAAAGAAATTAAAGAAAAAGTGGATATTGAAATTGAAGCATTCGTACATGGTGCAATGTGTATCGCATATTCAGGAAGATGCACATTAAGTAACCATATGACAGCGCGTGATTCTAATCGTGGTGGTTGTTGCCAATCTTGCCGCTGGGATTATGATTTAGTTCAAACAGTATCACAACATAAAGATGCAAAAGAGCTTCCTCTATTCCAAGAAGGAGATGCTCACTTTGCGATGAGTCCAAAAGATTTAAATTTAATTTTATCAATTCCGAAAATGATTGAAATCGGAATCGATAGCTTAAAGGTAGAAGGACGTATGAAATCAATCCATTACGTAGCGACTGTAGCAACTGTATATCGTAAAGTAATTGATGCTTATTGTGCGGATCCAGATAACTTTGAGTTTAAACAAGAATGGTTAGATGAGCTTGATAAATGTGCAAATCGTGATACAGCTCCTGCATTCTTTGAAGGGGTTCCAGGACATCAAGAGCAAATGTTTGGAAATCATAGTAAGAAAACAACGTATGATTTTGCTGGTTTAGTGTTAGATTATAATGAAGAAACGGGCATCGTAACGATTGAGCAACGTAATCATTTCAAACCAGGACATGAAGTGGAGTTCTTTGGACCAGAAATAGAAAACTTTACGCAAACGGTGGAGAAAATTTGGGATGAGGATGGAAACGAATTAGATGCAGCGAGACATCCGTTGCAAATCGTGAAATTCAAAGTGGATCAACGAGTGTATGTGAATAATATGATGCGCAAAAGCATACTTCAATAAGAAAGAGTGATAGTCGAATGGGGACGAATAAGCCTGTTGTAATTGGAATTGCTGGTGGTTCGGGATCAGGTAAAACGAGTGTAACGAAAGCGATTTTTGACCATTTTAAAGGTCATTCTATTTTAATCTTAGAGCAAGATTATTATTACAAAGATCAAAGCCATTTACCAATGGAAGAGCGTTTAAAAACAAATTATGATCATCCGCTTGCGTTTGATAATGATCTGTTAATTGAACATTTGCAGCAGTTGCTTGCATATGAGCAAATTGATAAGCCTGTATATGACTATACATTGCATACGCGTTCAGAAGAAATTATTCCAGTTGAGCCGAAAGATGTAATTATTTTAGAAGGAATTCTTATTTTAGAAGACCCACGTCTTTGCGAGTTAATGGACATTAAATTATTCGTTGATACGGATGCTGACCTTCGTATTCTGCGCCGCATGCAGCGTGATATTAAAGAGCGCGGTCGTACGATGGATTCAGTTATTGATCAGTACGTAAATGTTGTACGTCCAATGCACAATCAATTTATTGAGCCTTCTAAGAAATTTGCGGATATTATTATCCCTGAAGGTGGACAAAACCACGTTGCAATTGATATTATGGTGACAAAAATTGCAACAATTCTTGAACAAAAAGTAAATTTGTAATAGCATAGTAAAAGATATACGGTAGGAAGGGATTTTTTCCCTTCCTATCGAATACAATGAAACATGCAACCTCATCTATATATAGGTGAGGGCATATTTATATCAACTTTCCATACATATCTTCTTTATATAAAGAAGAATTGGAAATACGGGGTTGTATGTGACAACTCCGCTAGTGCAAGGGTACTAGAAACCTCCGCTAACAATGGAAGCGGAGGAGTTTTCATATGGAACTCCTCTTTTTTTCGGGGGATTGGTATATAAAAGGAGTGGAAAATATGTCAACAGAAAAAACATACCCTATGACGCAAGAGGGTAAGCAAAAACTAGAGAACGAACTTGAGCAATTAAAAACAGTAAGACGTAAAGAAGTAGTAGAACGTATTAAAATCGCACGTAGCTTCGGGGACCTTTCTGAGAACTCTGAGTACGATGCAGCGAAAGATGAGCAAGCGTTCGTAGAAGGACGTATTACACAATTAGAAAATATGATTCGTAATGCAGTTATCATTAAAGATACTGGCGAAGTATCAACTGTTGTTACATTAGGTAAAACAGTAACATTTAAAGAATTACCAAACGGAGATGAAGAAGCGTACACAATCGTAGGTAGCGCGGAAGCTGATCCATTCGAAGGAAGAATTTCTAACGATTCTCCAATCGCAAAAAGCTTATTAGGTAAGCAAATTGGTGAGAAAGTAACAATCCAAACACCAGGTGGAGAAATGCAAGTAGAGATTGTCTCTGTAAAATAAAAAAAAGATTCTCCTATCGGGAGAATCTTTTTTTTCTGTAGAATGAAAAAAATTGTGTAAACCTTAGAGTGATTCGACAAAAAATGTCAAAAAAACACTTTAAGCTTTGATATCATAATTAGAGACCATAGGTTTTAAAAGGGAAAAGGGGCTAATTATGAAACATAAAATCTTTACAGGATTGGTTTGTAGTATCTCCATATTAGGACTTGCTGCATGCGGAACGAATGAAGAAACTACATCATCAAAGGGAGAAAAAGTAAAGCAAGAAGAAAAAAAGGATATTAAAGCAACTGAGAGTTCAAAAGCCTTAGAAAATCCACAAGATAAAAAGGAATTTAATGATTTTGATGTAGCGTATCAATTAGCAATTGTCATGAAAATATTTCAAGATGTAACGATTAAGTATGATTACGCAATTGGGAATCCAGATTATTTATTGCGAGATTCGATGGATCAAAAAACAATAGATGATATGAAGAATATGTTACAAGAACAGGCGAAGAATAATGATAAAATTTTAAAAGATGAAGTGAATCAAGCATATACATATTTAAAACAATCGAAAGTAAGTAATAAAGATGATATTCAAAAAATAATAGATGCACAAAATAATTATTTACATATTGTAGATAAGATGATTACTTGTATTGATTCTGTAACAGTTGAGAATGCAAAAGAAAAAAGAAATGAAATGGATAATTTCAGTAAGGACTATTTAAAAGTAGCGGCTAATGTAACAACTACTGTAATTGAAGTTGCTAAAAACACTGGAGTGAATGAAACTGAATTTAAATCGCTTCTTACGAAATTTTTAGAGAAGCCAAAAAAACAATAATAGCTTTATATAATATCTATTTTTGTTTTGGAGCTTGTATAAATAAAATAGTACCTCGTCTAAACTACAATAGACGAGGTGTTTTTTTATGAAAATAAAACGGAGAATTACAATTGTTTTAATTTGTTTTATGAGCGTTATGTTTGTATTGCTTTGTCGTTTAATCCAAATTCAAATTATAGATACAGAATCATTTACTGATCGCAAAATAAATTTAATTGAAAAAAGTGTTACGCAACGTACACAATCCATTACAGTAGACGATGGACGTGGGCAGTTTATAGATCGTAATGGTAAAGAAATAGGTGAGGAAAAATATCCTGTTTTAATTATTTTTCCATTTTTACAAATAAAAAATGACATGTTAGAGAAAATCGCGCATATCATTGGTGTGTCGAGACAAGAGATTAGAAGACAAATGAAAAATAACAAAAATGCATTTACCCTACAAGGAGAAACTGCTCCATTTCGAGTGACACGAGAGCAGATGGAGAAGGTAAATGAATTACATGTATTAGGTATTGTAGCAGCTGAAGTGCGATTAAAACAAACTGGAGAAATCAGTCATTTAATTGGTGATGTAGGGGAGAACGAAAGGGAGTTTCAAAAGCGATATGGAGAATTGAAAAAAATTTCAAAACAAACGCCGATAGGTATTTCAGGATTACAGCAATCATTTGATGAATTTCTATTGACTGATGGAGAGGCAAAAGTATTATATCAAGTAGATCGGCAAGGAGAACCAATTTTCGGAAAGCAAGCGAAATACACTTCACCAGGAAATCCGTTTTATCCAGTTAGGGTTCAAACTACTTTACATAAAGAGTTGCAGCAAAAAGCAGAAGAAGTGATTGAAGCAAACGAAATAAAGAAGGGGGGATTAGTATTACTTGATGTAAAGACAAATGAAATATTAGCGATGGTTAGTAAGCCGTCTTTACAAGTAAGGGATGAGAATTTATATAAAACTACACTTGAAAATCAAATGTTAACGCCACATTTTCCAGGCTCTGTTTTTAAAACAGTAGTTGCAGCTGCAGTCATTGATCAAAAAGTAAATTTGTTTAATCGGACATTTAACTGTAATAAAGATTTATATGGTGAAAACGACCCGCAAGTTAGGATGGGTACACTTAACTTTAAAGAGAGCTTTGCTAGGAGCTGTAACAGAACATTTTCCGAGTTAGGTAACGAGCTATTACAAAAGGATAGGACGGTGTTAGAAACATACGTAGCAGCTCTAGGAGCAAATGAAAAGGTTGGATGGAAAGGTTCTGTATTTCATACACCTCATTTTGAGCAAATGTCAGAAGAGAAAGGCACTACTATTTGGGGGAATGAAGAAAATAAAAGTAATAAAAAAGCGGTAGAACAAACAGCGATTGGACAGAAAGATGTACGTATATCACCTCTAGCAATTGCCAATATGATGGCGACGATTGCGAGGAATGGAGGAAAGATGGAAGTGAAAGCTGTTGAAAAAATAGTATATAAAAATGGAGCGGATTTTTTTACATTTGAGAGCCATACGTTAAATGGAAAACAGCTTTCGTATGAAACAGTGAAAACATTACAAGAGTTATTAAGAGGCGTTGTAACAAGGGAGAAAGGAACAGGAACAGCATTCCGTTCGTTGCCACTAAGTGTCGCTGGAAAATCCGGGACAGCGCAAACAGGGAAAGGGACGAGGGTGAATCGCTGGTTTGCAGGTTATTTTCCGTATGAGAATCCAAGATATGCTTTAGTTGTTGTTGATCTAGAGACTGATAGCAAAGTGAATAAAGTTACACCTATTTTTAAAGATATGGTAGGAGCAATCTATCAATTGGAGAATGAAAAGTAATCTTGCAATTTATAGTGAAATGTCTTCATTTCATGAAAATATTATTGTAAATGTTCAACCTTTCTAGATTTAATGTTACAATAGCAATTAGGAAAAACTGCATGGAGGTTTGGAGAATGGCAGGAGGATCAAGATTCCAACAGAAACAACAAAAACGTCGTCAAAACGGTGTTTTAAATATTGCAATCGCTATTGTATTACTATTAGTAGCTATTGTAGCATATCAATTGTTCGTTCCTAGTACGAAAGAGCAAGCATCTTCTACTGATAAGAAAGTCTCTCAACAAACAACAAAGAATGAGAAAGCTGGAAAATCAGAAGATAAAGAATCTGCTAAGAAAAAAGAAAAAGAACAAGAGCAAGCAGAAGCTAAGAAAAAAGCTGAAGAAGAGAAGCTAAAGGCTGAAGAAGAACAGAAAAAAGCTGAAGAAGAAGCGAAAGCTAACGAGAAAGTATCAGCTGAAAAAACTGTATCTAAGGCAAAAGAGGCTTACACAAAACCTTCTTGGAAAGCTGTAGGAACAGAACAAGGTTCATCACCGGCGATGACGTTTAAACAAGGGTCATCAGATTGGAATGAGATGCAAAGTGCAATTGCTGCAGGTGTTGAGATACCGAAAGAGCAATTAGTATTCCATTTTGTTGGAAGAGACAAAACTGGAAAGAGCAAAGCTTATGGTGATGTTCAAGATAAGCAAAGTGGGAAAAGATATTACGTAAATATTGATTGGGTAGACAATGAGGGCTGGAAACCAGTACTTGTTCAAACTCTAAACTAAAAAAGAGAAGCTCCTTAGGAGCTTCTCTTTTTTGTTAACGCAATTTCTTTAATTTAAAATGAACAACCGCGCTATAATACGGTCTTTTGCTTTCAGGATCCATAACCATTTGATGAGAGATGTGATGAACTTCAAGCATAAGTGCTTTATTATTATCAATTTGTTCACTAATTTTTCGTTCTAAAGAAGCTAAGTCTCCCGCTTCAAAAAACTCTACTTTATCTTCTAACATTTCAAAGGTAAATGACATGAAGACGGCCCCTCTCCTATGTAATCAACTATAGTGTAACAAAGAAAAGAAGGAAATACCATGTACATTTCAATTGACATTTTTAGAAAGAGGGAATATCATACTGATAAAACCGATAAGAAAAAGGGGAATTTTTATGGGTACAGAATTTAATGGTTTATTTGATGAGTGGGCTCATACGTACGACTCATTTGTACAAGGCGAAGATATACAATATAAAGAAGTTTTCGCCCATTATGAGGACATTCTAGAGGATGTAGTTAACAAGTCATTTGGTAATGTATTAGAATTTGGTGTCGGTACAGGTAATTTAACAAATAAATTATTACTTGCTGGCCGCACAGTTTACGGTATAGAACCGTCGCGTGAAATGCGCATGATTGCAAAAGAGAAATTGCCAAAAGAATTTTCAATTACAGAGGGTGATTTTCTTTCGTTTGAAGTTCCAAATTCAATTGATACCATTGTAAGCACCTATGCATTTCATCATTTAACAGATGATGAAAAAAATGTAGCAATTGCGAAGTATAGTCAATTGCTAAACAAAGGTGGTAAAATAGTGTTTGCTGATACGATATTTGCAGATCAAGATGCATATGATAAAACTGTTGAAACAGCAAAAGAAAGAGGTTTCCACCAGTTAGCAAACGATTTGCAAACGGAATACTATACACGTATTCCAGTTATGCAGACTATTTTTGAAAACAATGGCTTCCATGTAACGTTCACGAGATTAAATCATTTCGTTTGGGTAATGGAGGCAACTAAGCAATAGAAAGAGGGATTAGATTGAGAATTGCTGTAATTGGAGCAATGGAAGAAGAAGTACGTATTTTACGTGACAAATTAGAACAAGCAGAGACAGAAACGGTTGCAGGTTGTGAATTTACGAAAGGGCTATTAGCAGGGCATGAAGTAATCTTGTTAAAGTCTGGTATTGGTAAAGTAAACGCAGCGATGTCAACGACAATTTTATTAGAAAAATATAAGCCTGAAAAAGTAATTAATACTGGCTCAGCTGGTGGATTCCATCATTCTCTAAACGTTGGTGATGTAGTTATTTCCACTGAAGTTCGTCACCATGACGTAGATGTAACAGCATTTAACTATGAATATGGTCAAGTACCAGGAATGCCGCCTGGATTTAAAGCTGATGAGGCGTTAGTTGCATTAGCTGAGAAATGTATGCAGGCTGAAGAAAATATTCAAGTTGTAAAAGGTATGATTGCAACAGGTGATTCATTTATGAGTGATCCGAACCGTGTTGCAGCAATTCGTGATAAATTTGAAAATCTTTATGCGGTAGAAATGGAAGCAGCAGCTGTTGCACAAGTATGCCACCAATATGAAATTCCGTTTGTTATCATTCGCGCACTTTCTGATATTGCTGGTAAAGAATCAAATGTTTCATTTGATCAGTTTTTAGATCAAGCAGCTCTTCATTCTACAAACTTTATCGTAAAAGTGTTAGAAGAGTTAAAGTAATGTAACAAAAAGGCAACTGTCTCATATAAAGAAAATACATACAGTTGCCTTTTCTTTATTGGCAAACAAGGGGGAGAACACGATGAATGTATATCGTGGAGTTCATGAGTTAATTGGTCATACACCAATTGTAGAAATTACTCGTTTTTCACTTCCGAAAGGGGTCCGTTTATTTGCAAAGCTTGAATTTTATAACCCAGGCGGAAGCGTTAAGGATCGTTTAGGAAGAGAATTAATCGAAGATGCGCTAGAAAAAGGGCTTGTTACCCAGGGTGGAACAATTATTGAACCGACTGCTGGGAATACTGGTATTGGACTGGCACTTGCAGCATTAGAGCATGATTTACGTGTTATTGTTTGTGTACCAGAGAAATTTAGTATTGAAAAACAAGAATTAATGAAAGCACTAGGTGCAACGGTCGTGCATACACCGACTGAGCAAGGAATGACCGGTGCAATTGCTAAAGCAAAAGAGTTAGTAAATGAAATACCGAATTCATACTCTCCAAGTCAGTTCGCAAATGAGGCAAATCCTCGTGCATATTTTAAAACACTAGGACCTGAACTGTGGGACGCATTGAATGGAGAGATTAACATATTTGTTGCTGGAGCAGGAACTGGCGGTACGTTTATGGGGACTGCATCTTATTTGAAAGAAAAAAATATAGATATTAAAACAGTTATCGTAGAGCCAGAAGGATCTATTTTAAATGGTGGTAAGGCTGGTTCACATGAGACCGAAGGAATTGGACTGGAATTTATCCCGCCATTTTTGAAGACATCTTATTTTGATGAAATTCATACGATTTCTGATCGAAATGCATTTTTACGAGTGAAAGAATTAGCGCAAAAAGAAGGACTTCTCGTTGGGAGCTCTTCAGGAGCAGCATTTCATGCGAGCTTACTTGAGGCAGAGAAGGCAGCACAAGGTACAAATATTGTAACCATTTTTCCTGATAGCAGTGAGCGCTATTTAAGTAAAGACATATACAAAGGATGGGAATAAAAAATGAGAGCAAAGACAAAGTTAATTCATGGTATTCGCATAGGAGAACCTTCAACTGGATCTGTAAACGTACCGATTTATCAAACAAGTACGTACAAACAAGAAGCAGTTGGTAAGCATCAAGGATATGAATATTCACGTACAGGTAACCCAACACGTGCAGCTTTAGAAGAAATGATTGCTGTATTAGAAAATGGGCATGCTGGATTTGCATTTGGTTCAGGAATGGCTGCTATTACAGCGACAATTATGTTGTTCTCAAAAGGTGACCACGTTATTTTAACAGATGATGTTTATGGCGGAACATACCGCGTTATTACGAAAGTATTAAACCGTTTCGGTATTGAGCATACATTTGTAGATACAACAAACTTAGAGGAAGTTAAAGAAGCGATTCGCCCAAATACGAAAGCAATTTATGTGGAAACACCAACGAACCCACTACTAAAAATTACTGATATTAAGAAAATATCTACTCTTGCTAAAGAGAAAGACTTATTAACAATTATTGATAACACATTCATGACGCCATATTGGCAGTCGCCGATTTCTTTAGGAGCAGATATTGTGCTTCATAGTGCAACGAAATATTTAGGAGGTCATAGTGACGTAGTTGCAGGTCTAGTAGTTGTAAATAGCCCACAACTAGCAGAAGATCTTCACTTTGTACAAAACTCAACAGGAGGTATTCTTGGGCCACAAGATAGCTTCTTACTACTTCGTGGTTTAAAAACATTAGGAATTCGTATGGAAGAACATGAAACGAATTCACGCGCTATTGCTGAGTTCTTAAATAATCATCCAAAAGTAAATAAAGTATATTACCCAGGTCTTGAATCACATCAAAACCACGAATTAGCAACAGAACAAGCAAATGGTTTTGGTGCTATTATCTCATTTGATGTAGATAGTGAAGAGACATTAAATAAAGTACTTGAGAAATTGCAGTATTTTACACTGGCTGAAAGTTTAGGAGCAGTAGAAAGTTTAATTTCTATTCCATCTCAAATGACACATGCATCAATCCCAGCTGATCGCCGCAAAGAATTAGGAATTACAGATACATTAATTCGTATTTCTGTCGGTATTGAAGATGGTGAAGATTTAATTGAAGATTTAGCACAAGCGCTAGCATAATAAAAAAACGCACTGCTAATATAGAGCAGTGCGTTTTTTTATTACATTATTTTGTGAAACATTTCACAAAATAGACATACACAAACGAAATGATTTCATGTATATTGAATTCAGGAAATGTTACTCACGAACAAACTTGTGAAACATTTCACAAACAATGAAATTCATGTAGGAAAGCATCTCTATTTTTTTATGTTAATTGGGACTTATTTTGACCTATAGGGACATATAAGGACCGTGATAGTAGAATAGGAGGAAATTTACATGGTAGTCAAAGAGAAAGTTGTAAATGAAATGCAGGAAGTAAAAAAGATGATTGATACACTAGTAAATAATGGTCAACAAGCTTTACAAGCATTAGAAAGTTTTACACAAGAGGAAATTGACAACATTGTTCATGAAATGGCATTAGCAGGTGTTGATCAACATATGCCGCTAGCAAAATTAGCAGTTGAAGAAACTGGCCGTGGTGTATATGAAGACAAATGCATTAAAAATATTTTTGCCACTGAATATATTTGGCATAGTATAAAGCAAGATAAAACGGTAGGAATTATTCACGAAGATTCTCATGAAGAAATAATAGAAATCGCGGAACCTGTCGGTGTAGTAGCTGGGGTAACGCCAGTAACGAATCCAACGTCGACAACAATGTTTAAAGCGTTAATTGCGATAAAAACAAGAAATCCAATTATTTTCGCATTTCATCCTTCCGCACAAAAATGTTCTGTGGCAGCGGCGAAAACAGTATATGATGCAGCGATGAAAGCTGGTGCACCAAAACACTGTATTCAATGGATTGAAAGACCGTCTGTTGAAGCGACGAAACAATTAATGAACCATGATGGTGTAGCACTCGTTCTAGCAACTGGAGGCGCTGGTATGGTGAAATCAGCTTACTCTACTGGAAAACCAGCGTTAGGCGTTGGGCCTGGTAATGTACCGTGTTATATAGAAAAATCAGCACATGTAAAACGAGCTGTTAATGATTTAATTTTATCGAAAACATTTGATAACGGTATGATTTGTGCATCGGAACAAGCAATCATTGTCGATAAAGAAATCTATGATGATGTTAAAACAGAAATGATTGAAAACAATTGTTACTTTGTAACAGAAGAAGAAAGAAAAAAATTAGAAAAGCTTGTTATAAATGAAAATACATGTGCAGTAAATAGTGATATTGTAGGGAAATCAGCACAGTATATTGCCGATTTAGTTGGGATTACTGTTCCTGAACATACAAAAATGCTTGTAGCTGAAATTCAAGGTATCGGAGCAGCATATCCGTTATCTCGTGAGAAACTGAGTCCAGTATTAGCTTGTGTGAAGGCGAATTCATTAGAAGAAGGATTTACATATTGCGAAGAAATGTTGAACCTCGGTGGTTTAGGACATTCAGCAGTTATCCATTCTACAAATAAAGATGTGCAAAAGCAATTTGGATTACGTATGAAAGCTTGCCGTCTCATTGTAAATGCACCTTCATCACAAGGTGGAATAGGGGATATATATAATGGATTTATTCCATCACTTACACTTGGTTGTGGTTCATACGGAAAGAATTCAGTTTCCCAAAATGTAACAGCCACTCATTTATTAAATATAAAAAGGCTGGCAAATAGAAAAAAGAATATGCAGTGGTTCAAATTGCCACCAAAAATTTATTTTGAAAAACATGCTACAGCTTATTTAGCAAATATGCCTAACATTTCACGTGCATTTATTGTAACGGACCCTGGAATGGTTGAACATGGCTATGTCGATACAGTCGCGCACTATTTAAACAAGCATGCAAATGATGTGAAAGTTGAAGTTTTCTTTGAGGTCGAACCAGATCCATCAGATGAAACTGTTTTTAAAGGTGCGGAAATGATGAGAAGCTTTAAGCCAGATGTAATTATCGCACTTGGTGGTGGTTCAGCTATGGATGCAGCAAAAGGAATGTGGTTATTCTATGAGCATCCAGAAACGACATTCTATGGCATTAAACAGAAGTTTTTAGATATAAGAAAACGTACATGTAAATATCCGGAATTAGGAAATAAGGCGCAGTTTGTTGCGATTCCAACGACATCAGGAACGGGATCAGAAGTGACACCATTTGCGGTTATTACCGATAAGAAAAATAATATAAAGTATCCGCTTGCAGATTATGAATTAACACCAGATGTAGCAATTGTTGATCCGCAATTTGTAATGACAGTACCACCACATGTAACAGCAGATACTGGTATGGATGTTTTAACACATGCAATTGAGGCGTATGTGTCTGTTATGGCAAATGACTATACAGATGGATTAGCATTAAAAGCTATTGATCTCGTATTCAAATATTTACCGAGAGCATATAAAGATGGAAATGATGAAGAAGCAAGAGAAAAAATGCATAACGCTTCTGCAATTGCAGGTATGGCATTTGCAAATGCTTTCCTCGGTATTAATCACAGCTTAGCACATAAAATTGGACCAGAATTCCATATTCCGCACGGACGCGCAAATGCCATTCTAATGCCGCATGTAGTCCGCTATAATGCTATTAAGCCAAGAAAACACGCATTGTTCCCAAAATATGAGCACTTTGTGGCAGATGAAAGATATGCACATATAGCGAGAATGCTCGGGCTTCCAGCAAGCTCGGCAGCAGAAGGGGTGGAATCACTCGTCAAAGCAATTATTGAGCTTGGAAAAAGCTTAAATATTAATATGAGTATTGCAGGACAAGGAGTAGATAAAGAGCAATTTGAAGAGGTTGTTGGAGTATTAGCAGAAAGAGCTTTTGAAGATCAATGTACAACTGCTAATCCAAAGTTGCCGCTTATTTCAGAACTGAAAGAAATTTATATGGAAGCATATAAAGGTGAATAATGATTACAAAAGAGCCGCAGTAAAGCGGCTCTTTTTTTATTGGAAAACATCTCCCAGAATGGCTGTATTTACTGGTCTTTCAGTTTCATAGAATATGATACAGTGAAATGGAGGAGTGAGAATATAATGAAAGAATTAAAAGGAAAAATAGAAGACTATACTCGGTTCGGACAAATTCTTCTCGCTGTAAGTACATTGTTAATGGTTGGCTTGTTGATTCCGAATGGAGCAAAAGAGACAATCCAATTTTTTGTTATGATGGGGAGCATCGTTATATTTTTAAGTTTATCGTTCTTTTTCTTTCAGCGTGTGAAAGTGATGCGTGACCAGCTAGAGGAAAATGAATGTGAATAATATTGTTAAGTAGAGCGCGGCGAAAAGAAAAAATCTTTTTGTCACGCTTTTTGTTTTTTGTAGAAAAATGTATGCGTTTCGTGTTGACAATGATAATCCTTATCAATTAAAGTAGAATAGTAGTTAATGATTATCATTATCAATTAGAGGTGAAGGAATGAAAAAATCTATTACGCTATTTACAGCGATTTTATCTATTTTTTTCTTGTTAATAGGTTGCAGTGTCAAAGGGGACGAAAAAGCGTCTGCAACCAAAACAGAAAAAGGAAAAGAGAAAATCGAAATTACTGACCTATCAGGAAGAAAGGTAACATTCGATAAAGTGCCAGAAAATTTTGCAACATTAAGTATGGGGGACATGGATATTATTCATGCTTTAGGTGGAAAAATAGTAGGTCGCCCGGATACGAAATTAACTCTTCCAGAGGAGTTAAAGAAAGCACAAGTAATTGGGAATGCACATCAACCGAATTTTGAGCAAATTGCTAGTTTAAAGCCCGATGTACTTGTTGCTAACAATGGATTCCAAAAGAATGTGCCAACGGTTGAAGGACAAGGAACGCAAGTTATCATTTCTTCTGCGAATTCTGTACAAGATATTCAAAAGAATATTGAATTATATGGAACGGTAATGAAGAAAGAAGATAAAGCAAAAGAAATTAATCAAAAAATGAATGATCAAATGAAGAAATATGAGAAAAAGAGCGATGTGAAAGCATTGCTAGTGTATGGCGCACCAGGTACTTATTTAGCGGCATTACCAACATCTTTATCAGGTGATATTTTAGAAAAAACAGGCGGAAAAAATATTGCTTCTGATTTTCCAGAAACGAAAGAATATCCGCAATATGCACAGCTAAGTGTAGAACGTATTATTGAGGCGAATCCAGATGTGATTTATTTAATTACACACGGAGATCCAAAAAGTGTGAAAAAAGCATTCGAAGGCGAAATGATGAAAAATGAAGCGTGGAAAAATTTAGAGGCAGTAAAACAAAACCGCGTAGTTATTTTGCCACCTGATTTATTTGGATCTAATCCTGGTACAAAAGTTACAGAAGCAATGGATTTTATGTATAAAAGTATACAAGATGTAAGGAAATGATACGTATGGAAAGTAGTGAAGTAGTAAGAGAAAAGGAACATCCTTTTGCGAAAAAAAGATGGATAATAGCAGTTACTTTAGTTGTATTAACAATCCTAGGTCTCTTGTACGGTCTTTTCGCAGGAAGTTTATCCTTTTCTATACGAGATATTTTAACAGGTATACAAGAGGAAGGTTCGACAGTTCATCGAATTGTATGGGATCTTCGCATACCGAGAGTGCTTATTGGGTTTATAGTAGGAACATGTTTAGCTGCATCTGGTACACTGCTACAAGGGGTTATGAGAAACCCTCTTGCAGATCCTGGTATTATCGGAGTTTCATCTGGAGCAGGCCTTGTAGCAATTGTCATCATGATTTTATTCCCACAGCATCTAGCTTTTTTACCACTAGGGGCGTTTTTAGGAGCTTTCATAACAGCGATGGTTATTTATGCTTTATCATGGCAAAAAGGGGCACCACCTTCAAGAATCGTCTTAGTAGGGGTGTCGATCAATGCATTAATTGGTGCAGCAACGTCAGCATTAATGTTATTACATAGTGACAAAGTACAATCGGTGTTACCGTGGTTAGCGGGCGGTATTGGTGGTGTAAGTTGGGCACATTTAAACATGATTATTTATTATGCAATATTCGCCATTATATTAGCTTTCTTTGGTATTAAGCATATTCGAGTGTTAATGCTTGGAGATGAAATGGCAAAGTTATTAGGACATAATGTGGAAAAAAGTCGGTTTTATTTAATCGTAGTAAGTACATTATTAGCTGGAATTGCAGTAAGTGTGTCTGGTCTTATTGGATTTGTCGGTCTTGTCGTACCACATATGCTACGTTTATTAGTTGGAAATGATTATAGATATTTGCTACCTTTATCATGCCTTGGCGGCGGGATATTACTTGTTTTTGCGGATGCAATAGCTCGAAGTTGGTTTGACCCAATCGAATTGCCTGTTGGTATTTTACTGTCCTTCTTAGGTGGTCCGTTCTTCTTATATTTAATTCATAGAGGAGGAAAACAAAGTGATTTCCGTTAACAAAGTGTTTTACGCACACTCTGAAAGATTTCAAATGCAAAATATGAATGTACATATTAAGGCTGGAGAAATCGTTAGTTTAATTGGTCCGAATGGATCGGGAAAATCTACTTTGCTTCGTTTAATAGCAAGGCTACTGAAACAAAGCGAAGGGGACATCATTTTAGATGGGGAAAATATTCATATGATGAAGAGTGCTGATGTAGCGAAGCAATTAGCAATGTTACCACAAATGCATGATCATCAATTAGATTTAACAGTGAAAGAACTAATTGAGTTCGGAAGAGGTCCACATAAATCATGGAGTAGCCGCTTAAATAAAGAAGATGAAGAAATTGTTGATTGGGCATTGTCTGTTACAAATCTTGAAGGGTATGAATATCGTCTTTTACATTCTTTATCAGGAGGGGAACGGCAACGTGCTTGGATTGCGATGACGTTAGCGCAACGTACAAATGTCTTATTATTGGATGAACCAACAACCTTTTTAGATATCGTTCACCAGTTGGAAGTAATGGAACTTGTGAAACGATTAAATGAGGAGTTTGGAATGACAATTATAATGGTTTTACATGACATTAACCAAGCTGCTCAATATAGCGATCGTTTACTTGTATTAAAGCGAGGAAAGATTCAGTATGATGGTATACCAGAAGAAGTACTATGCCATGAAATGTTTCAACATGTATTTGGCATAGATGTAGATATTTTTCAAGGAAGTGACAAGCCTTTTTTTACACCGAAACGAATTTCTAAAAGGGGAGAAGAGCGATGCAAACAGAAGAGCGTATTACCACGGAATTAGTAAGAGAATTTGTTATGGCAGCTCACGGGGATTTAGAGAAAGTACAAGAGCTATTGGTTGAATCACCAAGCTTACTTCACGCCTCTTATAATTGGGGTGGATCAGATTGGGAAAGTGCGTTAGGCGCATCGGCACATGTAGGTCGTAAAGATATTGCTCTTTATTTACTAGAAAAGGGTGCTCGGATGGATATTTTTGCAGCAGCTATGCTTGGTGAATTAGAAGTTGTACAAGCTATTTTAGTAGCTCAACCAGAAGCATTGCGTGCATCTGGCCCTCATGGTATTTCTCTTCTTCAACATGCACGAATGGGTGGAGAGAAATCTAAGCGTGTATATGATTATTTAGCAATACTATCTTAATGAACGAAGGAAGTTCTTATGTGCGGTAAACTTTTCACTTGAAACAATTGGAAAGTTTACCGCCCGTTAGAACGGGATAAGTATCTAGTATATTTGAAAATCCTACACCCCCCTCAATTGTAGTTTTCTTTATGTTAGTTATGATATGGATGCAGTGGACAATATTTGTCTACTGCTTTTTTTAGTTATTTAGAATGAATATTCTGTATTTTATCGTTGGTTCATTTATCCCGCTATTTTCCAGGCAGTAAGACTCTCGCCTAAAAATTCAGTTAAAGAAAAGAAGTTAGACGGGAGATCCACTGCCCGTAAACGTCGGATTGGTAAAGGCTAATAATCAGTGGGGTGAACAAAATTCCCCACTGATTAAAGTTTCACTTTATAATAAATAGTAACATACCGTATACATACAAAACATGATCGTGAAATGAAGAATAAATTAGTGGAAAGGAGTGCCAGCATGTTTCATACAGAACGTTTACAAATTCGCAAATATACAATGGATGATTTACAGTTCTACGCTTCACTATGGGGGAACGAGAAGGTAATGCGTTATATTGGAAATGGGACATTAAAAACATATATGCAGTGTAAAAAAAGTCTGGAGGAATGGGTGATTCCTAGCTATAAAAACGGTCTCGGTTTATTTGTATTGATTGAAAAGGAAACGGGAACAAGAATTGGTCATGCAGGGCTGGTAAAGCAGAAAATAGATGGAAAAGAGGAAATTGAAATTGGTTATTGGTTACTTCCTCAGTATTGGGGAAAAGGGTATGCAAAAGAAGCGGCGGCAGCATTTCGTGACTATGGTTTCCAAGCATTACGAATGAATAAATTAATTTCTCTTATTAATCCGAATCATCCCGCCTCAATATTTGTTGCTAGAAAAACTGGGCTCAGCTACGAGAAAACAACGTCATTTCATGGAATCGATGCTCTAGTTTATTCTATTAAGCGTGTTGGATGAAAAAATTACTTTTTTAAAGGTAAATTGCATTTTTTGAAGAATGGTATATGAAAATAAAGGGAGGGGTTACATGTACATTTATCATAATGGACTTATTATTCGTGAGGGAACGAGTAGTGTACCAGCATATGCAATTAAAGCTTTATTTGAAGATGCCGGTTGGAGTAATGATAATATCCCTTCTTGGCAAATTGAAAAATTTACGATAGCATTCGAAAATTCAACATGGGCTTTCACAATTTGGGATGAGGAAGAGATGATTGCGATGGTTAGAGTCATTTCTGATGGAATTATGATTGCGAACATAGTAAATTTAGTTGTGAAGTGTGAATATAGAGGGAAGGGATTAGGTAAGAAGCTTGTAGCTCTTTGCCTGCAAAAACTTCCCCACGGTGATTGGTTTGCGCATACATCAGCGAACAATTTTGATTTTTATAGAAGCTGTGGATTTGAAGTTAGAGAGCTATCGAGAAATGGAACATGTGCGTATTATGGATATCAAGTCGCAAAAAGAGATGGTCACCGATAAATGAATGGAAAGTAAAAAAGTATAGCGAGGTAATTTTGAGACTTTTGATAATAGAGAATGGATTGAGGCTCGTTTTATGATAAAATAAAAGAAAATTCTGTTTATTATTAGGGGGATAAAAATGAGTGTAAAAGCTGGGGATGTATTTAAATATGAAAGAAGATTTACTGAGGAAGAAGTTTTTGAATTTGCAAATATTACCGGTGATAAAGGTAGACACCATGTGGAATACGATGAAAATGGAAGATTAATGGTTCATGGTTTATTGACTGCTAGCATTGGGACGAAAGTGGGAGAAGAGTTACATTACATAGCAAGAGAATTAGTAAGTGAGTTTATTAGACCAGTTTTCACAGGAGATACGATCACTTGTGAACTAACTTTAACAAATGTTGAGCAAATGGAAGGCTATAAAAAAGTTTCAATCGAGTCAGTTTATCGCAATCAGCATGAAAAGACTGTACTAGTTGGGACAAGTTATGGAATTATAAGGGGATAAAAAGAAGCCTGTTTAACAGGCTTCTTTTTTATTATTTAGTAAACACGTTTTCGATTTTCTGCATAACTAGAGATGAGTAATAATGCAGTTTCTTCTCCTATATTACGAACAATATGAGGAACGCATGCATTCCATGAGAAAGAATCACCTTCTTCTACAATTGCAATATCTTCACCGTGCTGAACTTCTAATTTTCCGCGTAATACAAGGTGACATTCTTCCCCTTCATGGGCATTTGGTGAATTTTCTTTCGGGAATCCAGTAGGGATTTCTACTAAAGATAGGCGAAGGCCCCCTTGCTCCGCAACATGTTCAATTCTTTGCTCATCTTTGCCGTATACACTGTATTTCCGTTCTTCTTTTTTGACAATTTTTAATCGATCTTTTTGCTCTAACAATAAATAGGGAAGGGGAACGTTTAAAAAATTGGAGATCGTTTCTAAAGTTGAGATAGATGGTGATGTTTTATTATTTTCAACCTGACTCATAAATCCTTTAGAAAGACCTGTTCCCTCACAAATTTGTGCGATTGTTATGCCTCTACGTTGACGAATTTCACGTATTGCAGAACCAATATTCATAAAATCAAGCTCCTTTTTGTAAACAACTATTTGTATCATAGCAAAAAAAATATATTTTTTCCCAGTGAAAATGAATTGACGAATAAAAAAAAATAGTGTATGTTTTGTAATGTAAATAAAAGTTTTGTATAAGAAAACTATAAAGGAGAGAAAGAAATGAATCAACATATTGGTAACTTAATTATTCGTATCGTGTTAGGGGTAACATTCTTCATGCACGGTTTAACAAAATTCCAATCAGGAATTGACAATATTGCAGGGTGGTTTACAAGCATTGGTTTACCAGGAGGACTTGCATACGGTGTAGCAACATTTGAATTAGTTGGAGGCCTATTATTAATTCTAGGTTTAGGTGTAAGATATATTGGATTATTATTTGCGCTTGTTATGGTTGGAGCAATCGTAAAAGTGAAATGGTCAGCTGGTTTATTGGGAGATGGAAAAAATCCTGGTTTCGAATTAGAACTTGCATTATTAGCAATGGGTGCATATTTATTTGTTGCAAAAGCTGATGGTTTTGTAGATAATTTCTTAAAAGAAAAAATGTCAAAGAAGAACTAATTTAAATGGGGGGGCTAACAAGATGAGTTTTCAACTTCATCCCGATACAACACTTGATGTTGTTCATTTATACGTATCTAATGTAAAGAAATCACTAGAGTTTTATACGGAAGTACTAAGTATGAAGGTGCTAAAAGAAGAAGAAGCAGTCGTTACATTTGGGAATGAAAATGATGAACCACTTCTTATCATTGAAGAAAAGAAAGAAGCTTTTCCGAAACAAAGAGCAAGAACAGGGTTATATCATTACGCAATTTTATTACCAAGTAGGCAGGATTTAGCGAATGTTCTTCGTCATCTTGTAGAGATGGTATATCCACTACATGGCGGAGCCGATCATTACTTTAGTGAAGCTCTTTATTTAGCTGATCCAGATGGAAACGGGATTGAAATTTATCATGATCGACAAAAAGAAGTTTGGCGTGATGAGAATGGAGAACTCCCATTTGTTAGTAACCCGTTAGCTGGTGAAGAATTATTACAGCAAGGAAGTACATGGAATGGATTTCCAGCTGGTACTGTGATGGGGCATATTCATTTCCATGTAGCTGATTTAGAGGAAGCGAAACGTTTCTATGTTGATGGTCTTGGTTTTGAGGTAACGATCCCAGCTCGTAATGGAGCGTTGTTCGTATCAGCAGGTGGTTATCATCATCATATCGGTTTAAATACGTGGCAAGGTGAAGGGGTACCACCGCAAATGCCAGGTTCTGTTGGTTTAAAATATTTCACAATTGTACTAGCGGATGAAAAACAAAAAGAGCAAGTATGTGAAAGCTTAAAAAATATTGGCAAGATTGCTACGTACAAAGATGGAATATTACAAGTCGAGGATCCATTTGGACATTGTATCCATTTCAAAATAAAAGGAGAAGCCTAAAAAGGCTTCTCTTTTTTATTTTCTTATAATTGCATTTTCGTTTTGTAAAAATAGTTCGTCAAATTGTTTTGCAAGCTCAAAATCTAGTTTCGTTAAACCTTTTGCATTCCAAGATGACAAAGTAATAATAACTGCTTTATACTGGATAAGGATAAATGGATGGTGATTATGTTCTTCTGATAGTTTGGCGGCTTCAGAGACAAATTCGACTCCTTTTAAGTAGTCGGAAAACATATATTTTCGTTCAATCCATTTCTCATCTTTTACCATCCATTTATCTACCTTCAATAATTCCTCGTGAACTTCTTCTTCAGTTAATCTTAGCATCATTTTTCACATCCTTTACTGGAAGTAACGCAAGACCATTGTTAATAAGGCGTGTTACAGCTTCGTCAGTTGTGAAAGTAGAAAGTTGATGTAGTAATGCTGCAGATGTTTCATGCCCTTTGTTATGCTCTAAAAGTAACTCTAATACTTCAAGGCGCAGCAACCATTCTTTCGCATAAAATTTATTTAATACTTCTTGAATTGCTACTAATTGATCGATATGCGCTTCGTGTAAAATCCCCTCACTTCGAATATCTCGAACTGTTTGATACATACGTTCAAGTTCATTCAGTACAAGTGGAGCAGGAATTTCTTGAACTTCTTCATCCATTGGGAAAAATGCTGCTGCATCTGCGGCACCTGGGAATACTGAAGTGATTTGTGAGCCAACAGCCATATCAAATGCGCCCCATGAAGCATCAAATAAAACGCGGGCGTTATAAGTAACTGTGCAATCGATAAAGGAAATAAGAGCAATTTTCTTATCGTTTTTTACAATATCTGTTACTGTTCCTTTTACATGAATACCACTTGCAAAAGTAAACTCAGCGATAGTTCCAATTGTAATTCCTAATGATTGTAGTTGTTCGTCTGTACAATTTTCTAATGCAATATTTTCAGTGAGTAATCCAATCGGTGTTCCAAATCCGTCACTGTGTACAGAAGTAGAATGATTCGCTAACTGTTTATTATGAAGTGCTAATGCCGTTGGCGAATTTGTTCGCATGTAAATTAATTCACCTGCATCGTTTTCAATTGTCTCGCTAAATGTACCTGTAATTTGTAATCCGCTATTTAGCTCAGCTGTTGCATAGTTCTCAGAGCGAATTGCTTTTTCTAAACCTTCTTTTCCACCTGTTTTAAAGGCCATTGTTTTAGAAAATGTTTCAAGCGCATCTGTTAATTCTTCAAAGGATTCACAAACAAATAGTTGTGGTTGCATTTTTGTTACGTCATAAGTTGTCCCTATACATGCTTCGATAGAAAATGGAACCTTTTCTACAGCGTCTGTTAAGCAATGTTTGCTTTCGCCAACAGAAGAAAGGAGACCAGCACCATATATCTTTGGATCATCTATATTTCCGATCAATCCATATTCTACTGTCCACCAGAAAAGACGTGAAATTTGTTCAGCTTCTGATAAACCAGAAACTAAGTTTTGTTTTTCAATTACAGCATTTTCAGCAGCCTTAACTTCATCAGGAGTAGAAGTAGGGCTTTCTTTCACTATCGTTAATGTACGAACAGCTTCAAATGCATCATGTTCTTCTTTTGTAGAGAAAGCTTTTGCACCAATTTGCCCAAAACGTTTCACATATTTTGCATATGTAGGATCAAGTAAAATCGGTGCGTGTCCTGCGGCTTCGTGTACGATATCTGGAGCTGGTGTGTACTCGATATTTTCTACTTTCCGAATATCTGTTGCGATCGGTAGTAATCCGTGTCCTTGAAAATCGAAGAATGCTACGCCGGGAATAAGTCCGTCAATCGTTACAGCGCCCCAGCCACTTGGTGCCAAACACTCATTCATTTCTTCTACTTTTGGAATTGCATCTATATTAATACCAGATGATTGTAGTCCGTTCACATAGGCTGGATGAGCAACGTCTTTTAAGAAGCTATGATTTTGTCTCATAATGTAACGCCACACAGCGTGATTCACCGGTGTGTATTGATCATAATGTTGTGTGGATACGAATGGTTTTAAATGCGATGGAATTTCTGTTTTCTTTGTCATTTAGACATCCTCCTTTTTTTCTATAAAATTGAATATCGATTTCGTATAGCTTGTATCACCTCCCTTCATTATTTGTAAGCGCTTATAAAATTTTATCATAAGATTCGGAATTATTTAACATCTGTTTCTGTGAGAAATAGAAAAAGCCCCTATCGGAAAATCCGATAGGGGCGAAAGAATCGCGGTACCACCCTATTTGTAAGTGAAAATATACTTACATCTCAATTAATGATAACGGAAAAATTCCGTCTTTTCCTTCATGCATAAAAGCACTACGAAAAAGAAGCTCCAGAATTGTAATTCATACTTATATATGTGCTAATTTCCACCGACCATTAGCTCTCTGTAACAGGGATATAAGATACTACTGCGATTCTTTCAACGCGTATATATGAAATTGTGTAAGAGGATGGACGCAAAAAAGTCCCTATCGGAAAATCCGATAGGGACGATAAAAATCGCGGTACCACCCTATTTGTAAACAACTAATTGTTTACCACTCACTTTACGATAACGGAAAGATCCGTCTTTCTCTTCATGCATAAAAAGCATTACGGGAAAGAAGCTCCAGAATTGTAATTCACGCTTGTATATGTACTGATTCGCACCAACCATCAGTTCTCTGAGACAGTGATATAAGTCGCTACTAGTATTCCTTCAAAGCCGATATATAATTCGTTCAACTAAACTATGTTTTGTATTATAAAACTATATTAAAAAAATTGTCAACAAAAATTTTTTATCCCGTGTTAATGAGCAGTAAAATTCCTACCTCAAAATTCGGTTGGAGCAAAGAAGTGAGATGGGAGATTAACTGCCCGTAACTCCCGATTGGTGAAGGCTAATAATCAGTGGGGATGAACGAAATCTCCACTGATTAAAATTTTACTTTATTTCACTTCTAAATTAACAGTTAAATTAGAGGTATTGCCAGCTGCATCAGTTGCTACAATGTGAATAGTATTTTTTCCTTCTTGTAATTGAGTGCGATCGAAATAAATGTCATAGCTTTTCTCCCAAGGGTTCAGGAATGCCTGTTCCCATACACCATTTCCGTTAATTTCATATTGCATTCTCACTGGAATACCAGGTGCTATCCAACCAGATTCTGACATCCAATCTAGTAGAATATCATCAACTTTTCCTCTAATTACGAGATTTTCTTGGTCAACCTCGTGTGTTAACTTAGGTGCAGTTCGATCAAGAAATACAGCAGCTGTTTGCTTTGTTTCCCCGCCAGAATTAGAAGCAACTGCTTCAATTTGATATAGCCCATCAGTTAAAGGAGTGCCATCTGCTTTTGTACCATTCCATTTGAAAGGTTTATACCCAGGAGTTGCATTTTTAGCTTGATGGATAATCCCTTGATACGTTACACGTTCTTTCGTAACTAAATTTGCATGCAATGTGATATCATCCACAGGCGCAACTAAATAGTAGTTGATGAGATTATCATCTAGTACGTGGTCGCCATTTGGGCTAAAAGTAGAATTAATAATTTCAAGTCCATCGATACGTTTATAATCTTTAGGATCGATACTAAATGTGAATGGAATTCGAATTTCTTCTTTTGCCCCTTGTTCTTTTACATATACATTTCCAGTATACACACCTTGTTGTAGTGAGCTATCTACAGTGATAGTAAATGGTTTTTCGGTACTACTATTCGGTTGAATGCTAATCGATGAAGGGACAGAAGCTTTTACTTTTGTTTTTGTGTTTGCATCTAGTAATTCCACACGAGTTGAAAAACTTTTCTTTTTACTAGAAAGGTTTTGTAATGTAACATTTTGCGTCAGTTTTACTTTTCCGCTATTGGGCTTAATAAGACCGAAGCTGACATTGTTAGGTTTTACTAATACATTTGTTTGAGCTGCTTTCGGAATGTTAATTAAACCAGATCCTTGTGCCATAACAGGGTATGTATTTTCATTGACATCATGTAATGTTTTGGCATTGTTGGCAAGAGCCGCTTTCAATTGTTCTGTCGTCCAATCAGGATGCATTTGACGCAAGAGGGCAACCGCTCCAGCTACTTGCGGAGCAGCCATACTTGTTCCGTTATGCGATTCATAGCCGCCTCGCGGTACTGTACTAGTAATTTGTACTCCAGGTGCAACAACATCAGGCTTTATTAGCCAACTTCCTTGTGATGGTCCTCTTGAACTAAAGTTACCGATAAGTTCTGTTTGCTTTGGTTGTCCAATTTTTATATTTTTCTTTCGTTTTGTAATTAAAGTTTTTAATTCTTCCCCATTTGTATTTGATAATTGCATTACTGGGACAGCTAGATGTTCACGTGAAAAATATTCCGGCATCATATTAATTTCTTTTTCGCTAGAGATTAATAACACACCAAGTGCACCAGCTTGCTTCGCTTGTTCTGCTTTTACTAATGTACTAGAAGTACCTTGTAAAATAAGTGCGAATTTCCCTTTCACATCTTGTTTTGCATAATCACTTGGATTGCCATAACCAACATATACAAGAGGAGAATCATTTTCTATTGGAAAATCGGATTTTGATAATGGTAACCCTTGATATGTTTTGCTGGAACCAGTTACTTGGAATGTTGGAAACGGGATAGAAACCGTAGATGCTCCAACAGAAATGACACTACTTGCGTTACCGGGAGCATCAACAGACCAAGGTTTTGGTCCGTCATTTCCATTTGAAACGACAGCAGTAACACCAAGTTTCGCTGCTCGTTCTAACGTTAATGTTACAGGCTGATCAGGTACATTTAAATCCTGCCCAAGGGAGAGGTTTAACACATCCGCACCATCTTGAATTGCTCGCTCAATTCCTTGGATAATATCATCTGTTGTACCAGTTCCACCGTCATTCATTACACGATAGGCTAGAATAGAAGCGTTTGGAGCAACGCCTTTAATTTTTCCGTTACCCGCAATAATTCCAGCTACATGAGTACCATGTACGTTACCATCCATTGGATCGTTATCTTCATCAACCGTGTCATATCCACCGATATAATTTGCCTTTAGGTCAGGGTGTGTATAGTCTACGCCAGAGTCGATAATGGCTATTTTCATGCCTTTTCCATCAAGCGGTTTGCCAAATGGATCTTTTAAATTCCACGCTTCAGGTGCACCAATTGTCGGTCCACCGATATTTGGTGCTTCTTCGTTAATAGCACTTTTTGATGTTTCATGTAATTTATATGTTAAGTTCGGATAGACTGCTTTTACTTCAGGTAAAGAGGCAAGAGAGGTAATTTGATCTCCAGGAATTGAAATAGAGAATCCGGAAAATAACGTATTATACACTTCTTTAATTTTTGCACCAGGTGCTTTTTCTTTTATTTTCTTAGTCGTATCTTCTTGTGCTTTTTTGAGCTCAGCATGATAAGACTGTGCATTACTATTTTGTAAATCTGGAGCATGCTGAATATTACTTTGAGCAGCGAGAGGTGCATGTTGTAATTCTACAATTACTGATATTTCTTTTGTTGTTTTCGTTTCAACATTTTGAGCGATTTTATGTTCTCCCCACTGTTCAATCGTTGTTTTTAATTGTGGACTAAATTGCTTCTCCTTTTGTAGTGATTCAGCATGAGCACTTAAAGCTCCAAAACTAGAAAAGACAAGCGCCATGCTTAATAGTGTAGATGTAGTTTTTTTCATTGATACTCCCCCTAATAAAAGTGCCAATATTCAGAAATAAAATCTTGCATTTTAGTTAGAAATTATACATATAAATGTTGGCTAAACTATACTTTCGACATAATTCATACCAATCCTCTATGGATTGAAAATTTCTTGGGAAATTTTTTCTGATTATGTCGAATCGATATTTTTCACATATTGTAGGGATAAAGTGAGGAATGCTATGAGGGAAATGGAGTGATGGTATGAAAAGGCTAATAGTAAGTAGTAGTGTAGTGTTGTTTATGTTTTTATGTTCTATCACTATTACTAGTGCAGAAAATAATAGTGTGAAAGTTGCTTTTATTCGTCATCATAATCTTTGGATTAAAGTTGATGGGAAAGAAATACAGATTACAAAAGGAGAGTACATAACAGGGCCGAAGTGGTCATATGATGGGGAATGGCTAGCGTATGTAAAAGGGAAGAAACAAAGTATTCTTGAGTTATATCGGCTGAAAGATGGAAAGAAAGTTACGCCGTTTCACTCAGAAGCATCGAATTATCAATGGTCACCAACAGAAAATATAATTGCATTTATATTTACAGGTACATTAAATACATTTGATGTAGAAAAAAAGAATGCAGATTTTGAAAATGTATCGGCTGGTGTAGGGGATTATGCATGGTACCCCGATGGAAAGAACTTTCTTGTATCCTCTGAAGCGCACTTACTTCCAACAGGATGGACAGGGGCTCAGCTATATGAAGTGCAAAAAGATGCACATATGAATCCTCACAAAATGAAGCATTTGTATGCATTGCCAAATGAACACGATGATTTCCTAGCGCTAGTAGCAAGTGGCTTTAAGTGGTCACCAGATCAAAAGTGGATTTCATTTTTAGCAGTACCGACAGCTTCATGGTCAGCTGATAGTAATACGCTTTGCTTAGTTCGTGCAGACGGCAGTCGGTTTGAAAAAGTAGATCAAATGTTATTAAACGCACAATGGTTTCAATGGGCACCATCAAAAAATATATTAGCTTATATTGAAGGGAGCGGAAGAGTTGCATTAGAAAATAAACATTTAAAAGTAAAGGAATTGCCAGCACTTCAGCAGAACATATTTACGCCGAAAGGATATGTTGATTGGGATTTTGTATGGAAGAACGATAGAGTAATTATCGTTTCACGAGCAAAAGAGGCAGGGATAGAAACTCCACCAGAAAAAAGGCCACTACCATCTTTATATGAGGTCGATAGTACAAGTAATGCACAGCATCAAATCACAAAGAAAACGAACAAGCAAGGGGATTACCACCCGATCTTCATGAAGAAGAGTAATCAATTAATTTGGATACGTTCAGACCGTAAGAAAGCGGATGTATGGCTTGCTCATAAAGATCGGAAGCAGGAAAAGAAGTGGATTGAAAATATAGATGTACCAGCGTGGTATTATGAGAAATGGAATTGGGGAAATGTTATCTCGGTGAAAGAAGAATAAAAAAACTGCCTAAAAGATCATTTTAGGCAGTTTTAATTGTTATTTATGTGTTTTATTTGGCTTTTTTTTCGCTGGGTTTCCGTTCCCTTGGCGCTTTCTATTTTGTTCATCTTTTGCTTGTTTTTCATGTAGTGTATCTAAAAATTCATTCGAGTTACTCATGTTTATATCTCTCCTTTCATTTTGTCATGATTACTATAACCATTTAGGAGGATAATCATGAGTTAGAAGTTAGCACTTAATTTTCTTCGATAATGTAAGTAAAATATTCCATACATAACAAATAGCATGAGTAAAACTTGTAACTCTACATTTTCTTTTAAAATAGCTGCGATAGTGTCTGGTAAGTACGGTGATTTATCGTTTGTGCTTAAACCTAACCATTTATTTAAGAGGCTAATGGTACAAAACATAAAAACACCGGACCAGCTTGCCGTAATTGCTTTTTGCTTAATTTTTGTTTCACGTTCATCATCTGTAATCCAAGGATTAGCAGTTTTATCACTACTAAAGAAGCCGTTTATATATCCCCATACAATCATTCCAATAAAGACAATTATCCATTTCATATATGTAATTCTCCTTTCTGTGTAAAAAGTTTTTTACATATTGGTTTTCATATAGCAGGAATAAAGTATGAGATAGGGAAGAAATATGTAAGAGGATTTCATAATGAGAGGAGGAAGGGGATGAAAATCGTCTTTGTTCGGCACGGGGAAGGAGAACATACAAGGGATTTGCCATCAAGTTTAAAAGTGCTTCATCCGCCATTGACGGATGAAGGAAGGAATCAGGCTAAATTACTTCAATGCAATGTGCCATTACAAGAGACGGATATATTAATTGCTAGTCCTACACTTAGAACTTTGCAAACGGCGACAATATGGAGTGCGAAAGTTGCTTGTCAAAAAATCGTTCATCCATATGTATCTCCGCGTATTTTTCCTTATCGAGAAGAAGCGAGAACATTACCGTGCGATTATATAGTAGATCAGGGAATGATAACAAAGTTATTTCCGCATTTTTCGATAGAGAAAAGCTCAAATAATCAGTTATGGAAGGAAGGTATAAACACTATTTCAGAGAATAGTTTTCAGCAAATAGTAGATGAATTTCTTCTTTGGTGTTATGAACTGAGTGTTGAAAGAATTTGCATTGTATCCCACGATGGAACAATTACAGCATATAGGCAATATTTACAGAAAGTCGTTTTAACTAGATCAGATTTTTTGAAAGAAACGGGTATATATGAAATGGATTTATCCCAGAAAATTCTGATTGACAAGGGCTGATTATAGGATGGGGATTGTATGTTGAATATTGCATTAGTAGTTGGTTTTAATTCGGATTTAGAGGCGCAATCAATCCGAGCATCTCTTGAATATTTTGGTGCAAGGGTTGTGACATATTGGATTGGTAGACCGAAAGATTTTGTGGGAGTTCTTTCTGGAAAGAACTTATTTAACGATGTTAATTATATTATTTTTTGCTTTCATGGTGAAGAAGGGAAGTTTGTCATGGAAGAGTTAGGCGAAGAAGTATATGAACAAGATGAACCGAGAGGGTATTTTGGTGCAGAAGAAATTTATGAATATGCAAAATTGCATAATACACATATTGTAAATAGCGGGTGCACGTTAGGGGAGCAAAATCTAGCAAAATCTTTTTTACATAGTGGTGCGAAATCATATATTGGATCGATTGATTATGTAGATGGAAATGCAGCACTTATGTTTACTATACGCTTATTTTATGGGGTTATTAACCATGGGAAAACGTTAGAAGAAGCGTTTCAAGAAGCGAGTTTAATTGATGAGGAGACACATACATTTCGATTCTATAATTAGTGTGAAACACGTTTATTCTATATTCGAATAAACGTGTTTCACATTTAACTCACAATTTTTTTACATTTTTTTTAATGAAAATGATTATCACCTGTGGTATGATATGTTCAAGTTTTTACAGGTAATAGAAGTTACTATATAAACGTTAGTTTTGAATGTTTCATACGCATGTCACGAATTATTCATAATTAACGTTTTAAAAATAAGTAACTAATGTTATTATATTATCTGTAACTAACTTAATTACAACTTTAGGAGGAAGATATGGTTATTCAATTTTTAAGAGAAAACAAAGCAGTTTCTTTTGTATTAGCAGTAATTCGAGTATATCTTGGTTACACATGGTTAATGGCTGGAATCGGTAAACTACAAGGAAAAGGATTCGATGCAACAGGTTATTTGCAAGGTGCAATTGAAAAATCTAAAGGTGCACAACCGGCTGTTCAATCTTGGTGGGCATCATTCTTACAAGAATTTGCAATTCCAAATGTAGATTTGTTTAATACACTTGTAACATGGGGGGAAATTTTAGTCGGAATTGGTTTAATTGTAGGCTGTTTAACAAAAACAGCGGTCTTTTTTGGTCTTGTAATGAACTTTTCCTATATGTTTAGTGGGTCAATTGGTGTGAACCCTGAGATGGTTATCTTATCTATGTTTGTTCTTGTTTCCGGTATGAACGCTGGGAAATTTGGAATGGATGGCTTTGTTATCCCGAAAGTATTAGGATCAAAAACTCAAAAACGCCAAAAGCAAGCTGCTTAATATATGAAAACGGGTATCTCAAAATGAGATACCCGTTTATGTTATTTTTCAACTTTGATCGGATTGTTCTTAAAGAAATCTTTTACATACCCGACAAATTCTTGTGGTTCTTGGCGAAATGGTGCATGATAACCTTTTTCAATAATATGTAAAGTGCTATTTTTTAAGAATTGATGATACGTTTCTCCTTCTTTCCAGGAAACGCTACTATCATTTCTGCCCCATATAATTAAAGTTGGCTGTTTTATTTCATTTGCATTAATTTTAAGACGTCTAGGCCATAATTTCATTTTATTATAATGCTCTTCATCATTACGTTTGAATTTCACTTTGCTTTCATCATAATCTGTAATAGAAGAAACTGCATTTAAATCAGTCGACAATTGTGGTTTTGGTGAGCCTTGTTTAGTAACGAATGTATGAGGGCCACCTGTAGCATCAGTTAAAATAAGGTGAGTAACTGCTTCAGGATATAAATATGTTAAATTTAGAGAAATTTCTCCCCCCATGGAATGCCCCAGTATTGCGAATGAATCATACCCTAGTTTTTTCATTAATTTATAATACAAATTTGCATGAGTTGGAAAAGAATAATAAAAATCCATTGGCTTAGATGAGCGCCCGAATCCTAAAGCATCTACAGAAATAATTGTATGATCTTTTGCTAAATCGGAGTAAATCTTTTGAAAACCATCTGATGACCCTCCAAAGCCATGAATCATAAGTAAAGGTGGTTTTTCATTACCAATCTTTTTAAAGTAAATGGTTTGACCATCTATTTCTACCATTTTTTCCTCGGTAGCTAGTTTCGCTGTAATTGTATTTTTAACTTGTTTTACTTGTTCTACTGGCTTTTCTGCTGCACTACATCCTACTAATAGTGTAAGAGTAAGACAACCTACCATAAAATAGCTAAATCGCTTCAATTAGGTGTCTCCTTTCTAACATAACGCTGTATCTATCATAGCAAATAGCATATTACGATTTCCAGGAAGTCGGCTACCATTTTTTATCATAAGAGGTGAAAGGAGCGTTTCTTGGAAATTTTCTGTTTGAAGAAATTTACGAAATGTAAATTGTGAGTGTGGGACATCAATTCGTACTATACCATTCCAACATTCACATATCTTTTTTAATAATTGAATAGCGTCTTCTGCTTGCTTGGCGATAAGTGGATTGATACATAATATATTGCCCTTTTGTATGCATAATGAAAAAGCTTCTATACAGTTATTTCTTTCAATTTTAAAAGAGTGTACAGCCCTTGGTAATAGCAAAGAGTAAAGTAGAGAACGATTCATACCAGTTGCAATTTGATCCAGAGAAGTAAGAGATATAAGGTCTTCTTCTTGTACTTGTTGTAAGTGAGAAGGGTACGTCTTAATAGTTTGCTTTTCAAAACGATGAATCGTTGTTGCTGTTTGAAATCCGCATGATGTGTATAGAGGTTCGCCAGCTTTTGTCGCAATAAGTGCAATGGGTTGTTTTGGATGAATTTGTTCCAAGCAATGATTTAGCAACATGCGCCCTATTCCGCGTCCTTGAAAATTAGGGTGAACGATTAACATACCAATGGAAGCGAAGTTACTTGTAAAGGGAAATACTCCTCCAGTCGCAATGAGTTTGTTCTCATGAATGTAACCTACAAGTGTGCCGATAGAAAGATACATTTCGAATTGTTTTTTCATAAAAATTTCATCGTGTAACCATCCAACAGATTTGCAAAGATTAAGTAATTCAAAAATAAAAGACTCATTTAGCTTTACTATTTTCATAAAGGCTCACCGCATTTCTATTTATTTTCATAAAAATAGAGTCAAAATGTAAAAAAGAGATTTACGTTAAATGAAATCCAACTTGTTTATATTTAAATTGTAAAGGGCGGGATGATTGATACAAAAAGACAAAGTTATACAAATTATAACTGATATTTACATAAGTTAACAAAAAATTTACATACAGCTAATTTTCTCTTAATAGTCTTCCGTTAAATTTGATAGTGGGAAATGAATAACCTAATTAGGGGGACAAGACAGTGAAAAAGTTTGTGAAAAAAGCATGGCCATTTGCAGTTGTGGCATCATTAGCAGTTACTTCGGTAGCAACATGGAATTTTACTCGTTCTAGTGAGGTTAATGCAGATGAGAACGGAAGCAATGCAAAGATTAAAAATGTTATCGTATTAATTGGGGATGGTATGGGTCCTTCATATATGACGGCTCACCGTTATATGAAAGATAATCCAAAAACCTTTGAAATGGAATCTACAGAATTTGATAAGCATCTTGTAGGAACACAAAAAACATACCCAGAAGATGAACATGAAAATATTACAGACTCTGCATCGGCAGCAACAGCTATGTCAGCAGGGATTAAAACATATAATGCTGCAATTGCAGTTGATAATGATAAAGCGGAAGTGAAAACAGTTCTTGAGCAAGCGAAAGAAAAAGGGAAATCAACGGGACTCGTTGCAACTTCTGAAATTACACATGCAACACCAGCTGCTTTCGGTGCGCATGACATTAGCCGTAAAAATATGGACGCAATTGCAAATGATTATTTTGATGAGAAAATTAAAGGGAAGCATAAAGTAGATGTTATGCTTGGCGGCGGCGTAAAGAACTTTGTTAGAAAAGATCGTAATCTTACAGAAGAGTTTAAGAAATCTGGTTATAGCTATGTAACGGATCGAGATCAATTGTTAAATGATAAAAATGACCAAATTCTTGGTTTATTTGCACCAGGTGGATTAGATAAAATGATTGACCGTAATGAGAAAACACCTTCATTAGAAGAAATGACTAATGCAGCAATTGAGCGTTTGAACAAAAATAAAAATGGTTTCTTCTTAATGGTGGAAGGAAGTCAAATCGACTGGGCTGGACATGATAATGATATTGTTGGTGCAATGAGTGAAATGGAAGACTTCGAAAAAGCTTTCAAAGCAGCGATTGAGTTTGCGAAAAAAGATAAAAATACGTTAGTTGTTGCAACGGCAGATCACGCTACTGGTGGCTTATCTTTAGGTGCCAATGGCGAGTATAACTTTAAAGTAGAACCAATTAAAGCTGCAAAGCGCACACCAGACTTTATGGCAAATGAGATTGCAAAAGGTGCAAATGTAGAAGAAACATTGAAAAAGTATATTGATTTACAATTAACTCCAGAAGAAATTCAAGCTGTAAATGATATAGCTCCGTCAAAAGATGTAACAAAGATTGATAATGCAATTGAAGATATTTTCAATAAGCGCTCGGTTACAGGCTGGACAACGGGTGGACATACAGGGGAAGATGTGAACGTATATGCATTTGGTCCAGGTAAATACTTGTTCTCTGGCGTTCAAGAGAATACAAATATAGCGAAACGTGTCTTTGATATTGTTGGCGGTGGCGATCCGAATAAAGGAAGACGCTAATTAAGAGCGAAAGTGAGGCGAAATGCCTCACTTTTCTTTTTAGGAGTTGGGAATATGAAAAAGTTATTTAGGAAATTAAGATTCCTTCTAGTGTTTGTAGTACTACTAGTTGGATGTCAACAAGAAGAGAATAACGTAGAACAAAAATCTACTACTAAAAAAACTGAGGAAAAGGTACAAATAACAAAAGAAGAAGAGAGATCTATTCAAGATGTTATTCATACATTTGTGCGAACGACGAATGAAAAAAATCTTGCAGAACATATGGAGTTATTTTCAAAGAAGATGCCTAGTGCTGAAGACTTAAAAACACAAAAAGAAGCCGCATTTCAAAAGGGAAATAAGAAAATTGAATTGGAACATATAGATATGAAAGTTAGTAAAGTAGGGTATGTTATTGTTGAAACGAAAGAAAAGGAAGTAGACGACAGTATCACTCTTCAAAAGAAAGTACAGTATGCTCTTGGGAAAGAAGATGATAAATGGAAGATTGAAGAGGTTCGAACGATAGAGAAAAAATAAAGTGAAACTTTAATAAGTGTGGAGTCGTACTTCCCAAAAATGATAGAAAAAAGGTTCTCATTGGTGAGAACCTTTTTTTATAGTGGTAGCATAATTTGATTTGAACATGCCTCAATATCATCAATATCTTGACGAATTGTGGCCATTTTATTATCCAGATCTTCAGCTTTCATTGCTGCATCATGTAGTTCATCTTTTAAATACTCCGGTATTTTCCCTTCATATTTATAATAAAGTTTGTGTTCTAAACTTGCCCAAAAGTCCATTGCCAGTGTACGTAACTGAATTTCTGCAAATACATCTTTTGTACCAGAATTTAGTGATAAAGGGTATTTAATGATCATGTGTAAACTTTTATATCCGTTTCGTTTTGGGTTAGCGATATAATCTTTTACTTCTATGACTTCCATATCTTCGCGTTTTTGAATGACTTCTTTCAAATGATAGATATCTTCTACGAAGCAACATGTAATACGAATACCAATAATATCTTGTAAATGTGTTTGAGCATTTTCAACTGTTGGTAATAAGTTTTTGCGCTCTAGTTTTTTAATAATACTTTCAGGTTGTTTTAGTCTTGTTTTTATATGTTCAAACGGGTTGTAATCCTCTAGAAATTGAGCTTCCCGGTTCATAATTTCAAATTTAGTTTTTAACTCTTCTAAAGCAAATGTATATGGTAATACAAAAGCTTTCCAGTAGTTAACTGTTGATTGATTATATTCCATTTATATACACACCTTTTCCTATTTGCAAGTGAGGTCGTTATTATACTAAATACCAAATCATATAAGCGCAAGCAGCAAATGATGAGATCATAAAGCGATATTTAGTTTTCATACTTTCAACTCCTTTCGAGTAAGATTTTATATTAATAAACGTGATTGTTAATAAGTTCACTATGTACAGTTTCTATAGTAATAGATTCGTGTGAATTTCGTATGAACTAATTGTTTCAGCTTTTTGTCTTTTTTGCTGTTAATCATAATTATTATTCGGATTTAAAGTGTTTTTATTTGATTTATCTATTTGTATAAATTAATGTATATTTGAATTTATAGTTATTGAGGAGGATATATGGTGAACTTTGAAGAATTAGCAATTGCTAGACGTTCTGCAATGAAATTTATACAAGGTATAGAAATCCCTAATGAGGATTTTAAAAAAATATTTGAGTTAACTAAGCTTTCTCCATCTTGCTATAATTTGCAGCACACACATTATGTTGTAATTCGTGATCAAGAGCGAAAAGAAAGATTAAAAGAATTAGCTTTCGGTCAATATAAAGTATCGAGTGCATCAGCGGTAGTGCTCGTTTGTGGTGATAAAAAAGCATACCAAAATGTTGAAAATATTTACTTCGGTATGAAAGTTTTAAAAATGATTGATGAATGTGAATATGAAGATACAATTAGGCAAACGAAAGGTTTATATGAAGGAAAAGGAGAGCGTTTCATGGAGGATGAAGCGATTAGAAATGCTTCGTTAAGCGCGATGACTTTTATGTACGCAGCTAAATATTATGGCTATGATACATGTCCAATGATTGGTTTCGATGAAAAAGCAGTACAAAGTGAATTAAATATGCCAGAGCATATAGTACCTGTTTTAATGATTACGATAGGAAAAAGTGATACGACTAAAACTCGCCCACGAGGATATCGAAAGCCGATTAGTGAATTTGTTACATACGAATCGTTTTAATAAAGTGAAACTTTAAATCAGTAGGGGTCTTACTGCCCGTTAATGCGGGACAAAATTTATTTAACTATAAAAAACAAGGGGATTCTAAATAGAATCTTCTTGTTTTTGCAATTGACAAATAGAATGAAGTTTTATAATATATAAATCGTAATCATTACGTTTTAGTTGCAATCTTTGAAAGAAAGGAGAATTAAATATGCGTGTAAATATTACATTAGCTTGTACGGAGTGCGGCGATCGTAATTACATTTCTAAAAAAAATAAACGAAACAATCCAGAACGCATCGAACTAAAAAAATATTGTCCACGATTAAAGCGAGTAACGTTACATCGTGAGACGAAGTAAAAGACTAGAGATATCTCTAGTCTTTTTTTTATAGTTCTTTGGTTTTGTTTGTTATAATTACCTTAAAATGTAATAAAGGGAGCGGTATGATGAATCAAAAAGATAAAGAAAGAAAAGAGCGAGTGGCTCATATTATTAACATTCCAGATGAATATAGTCTTGTTGTAGATGATCAAGAAGGGGTTGATGACCCGTATCATCTATTATGGTGGGAGCATAAAGAGGATCAGGAGAGAACGATACAAATTACATTGAATAGACATACTGGTAATTTAATTGAGTTTAGGATAGATGATGAAAATTCTTTTTCAAGTGGTAAGGAAGCGATAGAGGAGAAGAAGGCAAGGGAGATTGCAAATGCGTTCTTGAAAAAATATACAAAAGAAGGATATGAATTCTATACATATGTAACGGTTAAGGACGACAGGCGTGGTTGGAAAGAAGTAAATTATATGCAAGAAGTGAATAGCTATCCATTGCCGAATACAGGGTGCGTTGTGCGAGTGAACCCTTCAGGTAATGTTGTGCAATTTCATTACAATGGACAAAAAGCTATAGAGAAAAAACCGTTATGGCCAAGTGAAATTGTTGAGGAGAATATCGTTTTAGAAAATTTGAAAGCTAGACAAGATATGAGACTTGTATTTATAGATTTAACATACTCTTCATGTGAGTATGAAAGCGGGGAAGAAGTAAAAGGGTACCATCTTGTATATGAACCAGAGCCTAGTCATGCGTTTATTGATGCAAGTACAGGTAAAGATTTATATGAGCCAGATCATTATAAATTGCCTTCGGCTGTAGCTGTTGGAAAATCGAGAAAAGGTAACGAACGAGGTGACATATTCGAATTATTTGACTGGAATAAAGAAGGTTTTACAAAAGTAGATGAGACGGAAAATGATGATGAAATAAGGATGAAATTTGTTCCGAAAGAGGAATTACAAAAACAGAAAGAAGAAAAGAATCCATATTTAATGAATGAATTCTTTAAAAAGCATTTACCGATGTTGAAATATAATAATTTAGTTAGCGTTACAATTGATAAATTAACCAATGAATTAACTGGTTTTATAAAACTGACAGATGATAAAGAAGTAAAGCAAATACTGTCTAGAGAGGAATGTTTACAAAAAGCACTTCAATTTTTAGAACGAGTTATTCCAGATATCAAACAATATCTGCGTCTTTGGGAGGAACGTGAAGAAGCAGAAGATGGGATTGAAAGATTTATCTTTTCTGTATATATAAATGATATTCCGGCAGAGTATAACCAATTTATGATCAACATCAATGCAGAAAATGGTACTGTTATGCACTACTCGGGGGAGTCTAGCAACTTTATAAAAAAATTACTTACATATGAAACAACACCAAAATTAATAAAAGAAAAAGCGTTAGAAATATACAGAGCGGCTATCCGAGTTAAATTAGAATGGTTTTTAGATCATGATGCAGAGGAAACGAAATACAAACTACTGTACAAACAAACGACAGATGAAAAACATAAAGAACCTTTTGATTGTAGTCGGGAAATTCGTTATATTGATGCCCAAGCGGGGAGAAAGATTTGGAGTAAGTAAAATAAAAAGAGTTATTTTTCAAAGAAAATAACTCTTTTTATTTTTATAATTTGCCTGTTCGCTTTTCAAAAGTAAATGTGATAGGAAGATTGGAATGAGAACTATCACTTTTAAATATTACTTTCCATTCTTTAGTATGGGCTTTAATTTCAAAATTAAGAAGATTCATCGCTCTACGTTTATCTATTTCTAAAAACATATTATGAATTTCTGGTTCTTGCTGTAAATTAAGAGCCTTTAGTGTGACTGTAAATGTGAAAAAATTCTGCCCTTCATATACTATTTTTGATATTTTTGTTTTTTGTGTATTTAACAGCACATAAAAACGGTCTGATGGAGTTAATTGTACAGAGTCATCAGTAATTTCATTCTCGCTATTATGAAGTTCAACTAAGAAAGATGTACTATGTGAAGAATCTTTTTTGCTTGTAATCTGTAATTCAGTAGGAATCATCGGTATTTCATAAAAGTCATTCCTTATTATATTATTGTAATCCTCTGAAAATTTACGGACTTCTTTTGGAAAAGAGTCTTCTTGTGTACTTAAAAAAGTTTTATGTTGCTTTGGAATTTTTTTACTAAAATTTAATGTTTCTTTAAAGTAATAATTGGATCCAGTTAAAAATAAAAAACTACAAATTAATAAAAAAATTCGATACAGATTTTGAAAATGAAAGAACAATAGTATACATGTAATAATTCCAATTACATAGAAAATAAAGATAAGTAGTTCTAGTTTTGAGTGAAACGAGAAACCATAGTTATGAAAAAATTTTATTCCAGTTATAATTTGAGCTCCAAAAAATAAAGAAATTCCAAATTGAAAAAATAATAAATCAGGCCCTCTTTTAATAACAAAAGTAATGAACGAAATGAAAAGTAAAAATACCCCTAAATAAATTGTTACATTTAATAATCGTTCTAATGTAATCATGAATAATGTCCCCTTTAATAGCATATTCATATATAAATAACAATTTTATATAATTATAATATAACAATAAAATATTTTAAATGTTGGAAGTGTTGAGTTTTATAAATAAACTGTACAGACACAAACAACCTCACGCCCACATACACATAATAAAGACCACTATTTTGGCGGAGGTGAAAGGTTTGAGTCTATTCGCCGCAATTGGATATATGGTTCGAGAAGTGTTTGTCTTTGTTTCTTATGTGAAGAATAATGCGTTCCCGCAGCCGTTATCATCAGATGATGAGAGAAAGTACTTAGAGTTAATGGAGCAAGGTGATGCTCAAGCGAGAAATCTTTTAATTGAACATAATTTACGGCTTGTAGCTCATATCGTTAAAAAATTTGAGAACACAGGAGAAGATGCAGAAGATTTAATTTCAATTGGTACGATTGGGCTCATTAAAGCGATCGAGAGCTATTCTGCAGGAAAGGGAACGAAGCTTGCGACGTATGCAGCACGCTGTATTGAAAATGAAATTTTGATGCATTTACGTGTACTAAAGAAAACGAAAAAAGATGTTTCACTTCATGATCCGATCGGGCAAGATAAAGAGGGCAATGAAATATCGCTTATTGATATATTAAAATCAGAGTCTGAAGATGTAATTGATATGATTCAGCTTAGTATGGAGTTAGAAAAAATTAAAGAGTATATCGATATTTTAGACGAAAGAGAAAAAGAAGTGATTGTGAAACGTTTTGGACTTGGGCTAGATAAGGAGAAAACACAGCGGGAAATCGCTAAGGCGCTTGGTATTTCTAGAAGCTACGTATCACGGATTGAAAAGCGTGCTTTAATGAAAATGTTCCACGAGTTTGTCAGGGCAGAGAAAGAGAAAAAAGCGAAAGAGTAAAGTGTATTAGAAGCAGCCATATTTAAAATGGGCTGCTTTTCTTATTGTAAATAAGAAAAGAAAACGCGTTATGCTAAGAAGAAATACATGTTCACTGTTGAAAATGACGGATTCTATCTGTAATATTAGAAGGTGCTAAATAATTTAAGAATAATACCATACTTAGTTTTCTGTATATATAATAAGGCTGCTTTATATGATATGTGGGAATAAGAACCAATTTTACATATGATATAGAAAGAAAAGAAGGGAAAACTAAAGTTATAGACTGATTAGGGGGTTTCGCAATTTGCGACGTACATTATATCGACTTATGATAGAACTTACAAATGGTCGCTTTACTTCTTATATATTACGTAAATTTGCACAATCTCGTTTGAGCTCTATCATTATTCCATCGTATGCGAAAGTTTTTCAAATTAATCAAGATGAGATGGAAAAGGGTTTGAAGGAATATAGAACATTGCATGAATTATTTACGCGTAAGCTAAAAGAAGGAAAGCGTAGTATTGATACAGATGCATCGAGTATCGTTAGTCCTGTTGATGGTGTTTTTGCAGATCATGGTCCTATTGAGGATACAAAAACATTTGATATTAAAGGAAAGCGCTATTCAATTGTGGATATGCTAGGTAATGAAGAACGTGCAACGCGATATGCAGGCGGTACATATATGGTAATTTATTTGAGTCCAAGTCATTATCATCGCATTCATAGTCCGCTTTCTGGTTCTGTGACTGAAAGATTTGTATTCGGTAGAAAATCATATCCGGTAAATGCAGCTGGTATGGAATACGGGAAAGAACCACTGTCAAAAAATTATCGTTCTGTTACAGAAGTAAGCAGTGATGGCGAGCATATGGCTCTTGTAAAAGTAGGGGCCATGTTTGTTAATAGTATTGAGCTTTTGCATGAGAGAGACACTGTTCAAAAAGGTGAAGAAATGGCATACTTTACATTTGGTTCAACAGTTGTGTTATTGTTTGAAAAAGATATGATAGAAGTAGTGCAGGAATTAAAGAGTGGACAAGAGCTTCGTCTTGGTGAAAAAATAGCTACTCGCTTAGCTCATAAATAAAGAAAAGCTTTTATAACCGTAAGTAAGAGTTATGGGCAAAGATACTTAATGATGAAATCCCCTAGATGGGAGTACTTGTTTATTCGAGAGCCATCGTAGGATGGCTCTTTTTACAGGGCATCCAATAAATTATCCTTTAACTGTTTAATTGGTAAGGGCTGATTAAACTTTCACTTTATATGTAATCAAGATGATTTGACAAGCTTGTCCTCTAATGAGCGTCTAATGATTTCTTGTTTTATAAGTAAAATGAAGTCGGGATTTAATTTTAGTTCTTTTGCTTTATAATAAGACTCAGTGAGTAACTCAGTGGATAACTGTTCCATATGTTTTGTTTTCAAGGTGAGTCACCTCCTAATAATATAAGGATTGATTCGTTGATGCATTTAATGTACCAAAAAAATATGACAGTCACAAACGAGTGGTTATCCACATACCTAGGTGGATAAAGTGTGTATAGTTTGTTAGTAAATTCCAAATTAACTGAAAAATTAATGTGGAAAATGTGTACAATTTTATCCACAGGTTATATATCGAAAAATGTTGTCGAAAAATTTTATGAAAAATCCTCAAAGAGGTGAAAGAAATTGAAACTATTTTTACCAAATGAATATGTGAAAAATGTATATCATGTTCAACCAGAAGATTTAAAAAAACGTGGGATTAAAGGTGTTATTACTGACTTAGATAACACTTTAATTGAATGGGATCGTCCCAATGCAACACCGCAACTTGAAAAATGGTTTTTGGAAATGAAAGAGCAAGGCATTCAAGTAACGGTCGTTTCAAATAATAATGAGCAACGTGTAAAAGATTTTGCTGATCCATTAGGTATTCCATTTATTCATAGTGCACGTAAACCATTTGTTCGCGCATTTAAGCGTGCGATACAAGAGATGCGTTTGCAGCCAGATGAAGTTGTAGTAATTGGAGATCAGTTACTGACTGACGTGCTTGGTGGAAACCGAGTAGGCCTTCATACAATTTTAGTTGTACCGGTAGCACAAACGGACGGATTAGTAACGCGCTTTAATCGAAAAATTGAACGAAGAATTATGAAAAATATGAAGAAAAAAGGTTTAATTAACTGGGAGGAATAAAGTTTGACTGAAACAATTAAATGTATTGGTTGCGGTGTAGAAATTCAAACAGAAAATAAAAACGAAGTGGGGTATGCTCCTGCCTCATCTTTAGAGAAAGAACAAGTTATTTGTCAACGTTGTTTTCGCTTGAAGCATTACAATGAAATTCAAGATGTATCGTTAACAGATGATGACTTCCTACGCATTTTAAATGGAATTGGAAAATCAGATGCATTAGTAGTCAAAATTGTAGATATTTTTGATTTTAATGGTAGCTGGTTACCTGGCTTACATCGTTTCGTAGGGAATAATAAAGTATTACTTGTTGGAAATAAAGCTGATTTAATTCCAAAGTCAGTAAAACATGATAAAGTAAAACATTGGATGCGCTATAGTGCAAAGCAGCTAGGATTAAAACCAGAAGATGTCTTTTTAATTAGTGCAGCGAAGGGACAAGGAATCGCTGAATTAGCAGATGCTATTGAGTATTATCGCGGCGGCAAAGATGTTTATGTTGTTGGATGTACGAATGTAGGGAAATCGACATTTATTAATCGTATGATTAAAGAATTTAGTGATGAGACTGAAAATGTAATTACAACATCTCATTTCCCAGGAACAACACTTGATTTAATTGATATTCCATTGGACGAAGAGTCTTCTTTATATGATACGCCAGGTATTATTAACCACCACCAAATGGCTCATTATGTTGGAAAGCAAAGCTTAAAGCTTATTACACCAACAAAAGAAATTAAGCCGATGGTATTCCAATTAAATGAAGAACAAACGTTATTCTTTAGTGGATTGGCACGTTTTGATTATGTAAGTGGTGGTCGTCGTGCATTTACTTGTCACTTCTCGAATCGCTTAACAATCCATCGTACAAAGCTTGAGAAAGCAGATGAATTATATAAAAATCATGCCGGGGATTTACTAAGCCCACCAACGCCAGAAGAATTAGCAAATATGCCTGAGCTAGTGAAATACGAATTTAATATTCGTGAACCTAAAACGGATGTTGTATTCTCTGGATTAGGATGGGTTACTGTGAACGAACCAGGAGCAAAAATTGTTGCACACGTACCAAAAGGAGTAAGTGTTTCACTACGTAAATCTTTAATTTAATATGGAGAGGGATTTATGAAACAATTATATGGTGTAATCGGAAATCCAATTGGACATTCATTATCACCCGTTATGCATAACGATGCATTTGAACACTTGAATATGGATGCCCATTATCATGCGTTCCTTGTTGAAGAGGAATTGCTAGGGGAAGCAGTAAGAGGTTTAAAAGCATTAGGTATTTCAGGATTTAATGTAACAACTCCGCACAAGGTTGCTATTATGGAGTATTTGGATGAGATTGACCCATTGGCAAGGAAAATCGGTGCAGTAAATACAGTGGTTCATAAGGATGGAAGATTAATTGGCTATAATACAGACGGGATTGGTTTTGTTCGAGCGTTGCAGTCAATTAGTAATGAACCACTTCAAGGGAAACGTATTTTGTTACTTGGTTCAGGTGGTGCTAGCCGAGCTATTTATTTTTCTCTTGCTGATGTAGGTGTAAAAGAGATTGATGTAGCCAATCGTACAGTAGATAAGGCAAAGGAACTTATTGCTGCACGTACGGCCGATGTTAATTCTGTTGCTTTGTCGTTAGAAAAAGCGACAGAAGAACAAGGAAATTATGATATTATCATTCAGACGACAACGATAGGTATGCATCCACACGTAGAACATACGCCATTACAAATTTGTTCGTTAAAAAAAGGAACGATTGTATCAGATATAATTTATAATCCATTTGAAACGAAAATTTTATGTGAGGCAAAAGAGCAAGGTGCAATCATTCAAAATGGTATTGATATGTTTGTTTATCAAGGAGCACTTGCATTTGAAATGTGGACAGGACGCACGCCAAATATCGAGAGAATGAAACAATTAGTTATAGAAAAGCTTGGAGGCTAACATATATGTTAACAGGAAAACAAAAAAGATTTTTACGTGCACAAGCACATCATTTAACACCAATTTTTCAAGTAGGAAAAGGCGGAGTAAATGAAAATATGATTAAACAAATCGCAGATACTTTAGAAGCTCGTGAGTTATTTAAAGTAAGTGTATTACAAAACTGTGAATTTGATCGCCGTGAGGTTGCGGAAGAACTTGCAAAAGGTGCACGTGCTGAAATCGTTCAAGTAATTGGAAGCACAATCGTTTTATACAAAGAATCAAGAGAAAATAAACAAATTAAGCTTCCTCGATAAAAAGACTAGCATGCGCTATTTTTATCGTTTATGCGTAATGATGTAGAGAGCGAAACCAATTGAACTTTTATTAATAGCAACTCTCTTCATTCCTAACCGAGGAGAGTTGCTGTATGTAAAAGGAAGGGGCGTTTCTTTTGAGAAAAATTGGCATCATTGGCGGTACATTTGATCCGCCTCACTATGGACATTTGCTAATTGCAAATGAAGTATATCACGCTTTGAACTTGGAAGAAGTATGGTTCTTGCCAAACCAGATTCCGCCACATAAACAAGGGCGGAATATTACAAGTGTAGAAAGTCGTTTACATATGTTAGAGCTCGCGACTGAGGCAGAAGAGCACTTTTCTATTTGTTTAGAAGAGCTAAGTAGGAAGGGCCCATCTTATACGTATGACACTATGTTACAATTGACGAAGAAGTATCCGGATGTGCAGTTTCACTTTATTATTGGTGGGGATATGGTTGAGTATTTACCGAAGTGGTATAACATTGAAGCTTTACTTAATCTTGTAACGTTTGTTGGAGTTGCAAGACCTGGGTATACATTGCATACACCATATAAGATTATTACAGTGGAAATTCCGGAATTTGCAGTTTCTTCATCCTTATTACGTGAGAGATATAAGGAGAAGAAAACGTGTAAATATTTACTTCCCGAAAAAGTACAGGTATATATCGAGAGGAATGGGTTGTATGAATCGTGAGAATGCACTGCATATTGTCAAACAACAAATGCATGAAAAACGTTATATACACACAATTGGTGTAATGGAGACAGCGATTGAGCTTGCTAAGTTATATGGTGTGGACGAAAAAAAAGCAGAGATGGCAGCTATATTCCATGATTATGCGAAATGTAGAGCGATTTCAGAGATGGAAGAGATTATTAAACGTGAAGATTTGCCGAAAGATTTACTTTGCTATAACAAAGAGTTATGGCATGCACCTGTTGGGGCATACTTAGTAGAAAAAGAAGTAGGCATTACGGATTCTGAAATTTTGCAAGCTATTACATATCATACAAGTGGTCATGAGAATATGACGATGTTAGATAAAGTGATTTATGTAGCTGATTACATTGAACCTGGGCGAAAGTTTCCAGGAGTGGAAGAGGCTCGTAAACTCGCATATACGGATATAAATCAAGCTTTATTATTTGCGTTAAAGAGAACAATTCAATTTTTAATGGAAAAAGATCAGACGATTTATCCATTAACATTCCAAACATACAATGCAGTTATCAAGGAGGAAATGAGTAAATGAACGATAAAGATTTATTAGTATTAGCGGCAAAAGCAGCTGATGATAAGAGAGCAGAAGATATGGTTGTCCTAAATATGCAAGGTATTTCACCAATTGCAGATTATTTCATTATTTGTCACGGGAATTCAGACAAACAAGTGCAAGCAATTGCACGTGAAATTAAATCAAAAGCACATGAGTTCCAAATCGACGTACAACGTATGGAAGGGTTTGACGAAGCACGTTGGGTATTAGTTGATCTTGGAGATGTAGTTGCTCATGTATTCCATAAAGATGAGCGTAATCACTATAATTTAGAGCGTCTATGGGGCGATGTGCCACGTGAAGATATTACAGAAGAGTTAGGCCAATGAAATACGAACAATTTGCATTGTTGTACGACGAACTAATGAATGATGTCCCTTATGATAAATGGGTGGAATTTACAGAGGAAAGTTTACAGCAGGCAGATATGAAAGAGGCAAAAATTCTTGATGTAGCATGCGGTACGGGTAATGTAACCCTGCCGCTTGTGCAAAAGGGTTACGATTTAATAGGTGTCGATCTTTCAGAAGAAATGTTAACAGTCGCTCAGCAAAAATTAGGAGGAGAGGGATACTTTATTCCTTTTTATCAACAAGACATGCGAGAGCTTGATGTTCCAGGTGAGTTTGATTGTGTAACCATCTTTTGTGATTCATTAAATTATGTATTGCAAGAAGATGGAGTACAAGAAACATTTAGAAGAGTATTTCACCATTTACGTCAAGATGGTTTGTTTTTATTTGATGTACATTCTTTATATAAAATACATCATGTATTTCAAAATGAAACGTATACAGTGAATGGAGAAGAAATATCTCTTATTTGGAATTGCTTCCCTGGTGAAGAATCAAATAGTGTAGAGCATGATTTAACATTCTTTGTTCAAGATCCGGAAGAAGATGTGTACCATCGGTTTGACGAATGTCACGTGCAACGTGCATATCAAGTGGAAGAGTTAACGAAATGGCTTGAAGAAGCAGGTTTTACAGTGCTTCGTGTAACAGGTGATTTTGAGCGACTTGAAGTTACAGAACAAACAGAGCGTATTTTCTTCATGGCGAAGAAAAACGGATAAAACAAAAGCAACCGAGAAGGTTGCTTTTGTTTTATAAAGAAGATGTATTTTTAGTTCTAGCATAATCTAAAGATCGTATGAGTAAAGTGCGGGAATAGTAGTTGAAGTGAAAATGTATTGTAAAAAAGTAAGTATTTATAAAAAGGATTTGGAATGAAAATGACGTATTTATTATGTGTGTTTATTGAATTGCTGATCAACGCATTCTAAATCTTCATCAAATTTTTCATGTGTTCGCTCGATTAACTTATGGAACATATCTCCAACGTGCTCTTCTAAAACCCGAATGCCTTCCCCAGTAACGCCGCCTTTCACGCAAACCTTTTCTTGTAAGGTAGGTAATGTGAAGATTTCTTTTTCAAGTAATTTCCCCATCCCCACGACCATTTCACTTACTAAAGTAGTAGCCTCTTCGTGTGTAATATTTGTTTTATCTACAGCAGCGTTAATGAAGCATTGTAGTAAATAACTAAAGAAAGCAGGACCGCAACTTGCTATATCAGATGAAACGCGCGTTATATCTTCTTCTATTACAAGAGGTGTAGAAATGTTTTTGAATAAACGAAGTAGTTTTTGTTGCCATTCTTCAGAGCAATTATCTCCAAATGTAAATAGTGAGGCGCCAGAGAGCGCGCGATTTGTGATACTTGGAATGATACGCGCGACGTGGCAAGGTACGAGAGTCTCTAATTGTGATGGAGATATTGGACTTGTAATAGAAACTAAGCACGTTTCATCAGAAAAATGTTCAGCGTATTTTTTTAGGATAGGGTATATATCTATCGGCTTGACACAAATAAAAATAAGTTGTGATTGTTCGATTACTTCCGGGATTGTTTTTGCTATCTGAACAGAAGGGTATTTTTCTTTTATATGATATGCTTTTGCAGGCGTCCGATTAATGATTGTAAGGCACGAAGGTTTGACAGCACGGGTTTCTAAAAATGCATCGATTAGTATATTCCCCATGTTTCCTGTCCCTATAATTCCTATGTTCAAAGTTTCATCCCTCCTTCGTAACAGCTTTCTCCTAAACAATATGAATGATGTTATAAATTTATGATTAGAGGTGTAAAATGATGTGGGATTTTCCGAAAAAGTGGTTAGGTTTAGTAGCTATTATTGGAACTTTACTTTTTCTTGTTTTTTGGAAAACGAATCGGAGTGTAGAACGAACGCCTATTACAATGAATGTACAAGAGAAGGAAATCGAAAAAAAGGGTAAACCGAAAATATCGGATACAAAGGAACAGAAAAGAACAATTATAATTGATGTGAAAGGAGCGGTTAGTAAAGAAGGGGTATATGAAATGAAGGAAGGAGATCGCGTAAAGGATGCGGTTCAAAAGGCTGGTGGTTTTTTATCAGAAGTAGATATGAAAAAAGTGAATTTAGCACAAATTGTACAAGATCAAATGCTCCTTTATATACCGAGTAAAAATGAATCAGAACAAGGGGTGCTTACTTCTTCTAAGGAAGATGGCAAGATTCGAATAAATACAGCGGCGAAAGAACAACTAGAAAAAATTACAGGGATTGGCTCTCGAAAGGCAGAAAGTATTTTGAAATATCGAGAAGAACATGGTCCGTTTCAGAAAATAGAAGATTTATTAGAGATTGATGGGATTGGTGCGAAGTCTCTTGAAAAGATAAAAGATCAAATTATTATTCCGTAAAAGATTGACGAAGTTTTTCTTCTTTCGCTACACTACAAGTAGACAAAAAAGTAGGTGAAAAATATGGAACGAATTTCATGGGATCAATATTTTATGACGCAAAGCCATCTACTATCTTTGCGTAGTACATGTACAAGGCTTGCGGTAGGAGCGACAATCGTTCGCGATAAACGAATTATTGCTGGTGGATATAATGGTTCAATTAAAGGTGGCGTACATTGTATAGATGATGGTTGTTACGTAATCGATAATCATTGTGTTCGGACAATTCATGCCGAAATGAATGCTTTATTACAATGTGCCAAGTTTGGTGCGAAAACAGAGGAAGCAGAAATTTACGTTACGCATTTCCCTTGTTTACAATGTTGTAAGGCAATTATTCAAAGTGGTATTACAGCGGTTTATTATGCGCAGGATTATAAAAATCATCCATACGCCATAGAGTTATTTGAACAAGCGAATGTAACAGTGAAACACGTTCCGCTAGAATATGATATTGCTGCATTAGAGGATCAAAAACGTTATACAGAGTTGAAAGAATTATTTGCGTCTTTAGAAAAAGATAATTTATCAATGGAAGAATTACAGCATGTGTTCACGAAAGCAAAAATGATGCTATAAGGAGTGAGTATAAGTTGCAAGAACAATGGGGGTATGTTGCAATCTCGTTTATAATAGGGATTGCAATTGCCTTTTCCTCGTCACTTTTATTGATAGTTTTTTGCCTCTTTTTAAATGTTTTCTTCTGTTTATATCGCACTTCGCGTAAAACCTTCATTTTTTGTATTGTAGCGTGCTTTAGTAGCGTTATATACACTTCCTATGTTCAAACGTGGAATAAGCCTCTAGGGGAGTCCTATGGAGTTACAAGAGGGGTTATACAAAATACACCACTTGTTAATGGGGATCGCCTATCTTTTCAATTTGAAGATCAGAATAAAAATATAGTGCAGTTAAGTTATAGAATAAAATCAGCTTTGGAAAAGAAAAAAATGCAACAATTATACGCAGGGATATCATGTGTATTCGAGGGTGAGAGGAAAGAACCGGAAACAGCTCGGAATTTTCATGGTTTTAATTACCGTGATTATTTATACAAACAACATATTCATTTCACATTTGAGGCTACATATATTTCTGAATGCTATAAAACATCACTGTCGCTTACGCAATGGATTCTTCTTTTGAGGCAACAAGCAATCTCGAAAGTTACAGAAATGTTTCCAGAGCAATCAGGTGCTTTTATGAATGCATTACTATTTGGTGATAGACAACAAATGACGTTTGAAGTGGAAGAGCAATATCAACAATTTGGTCTTGTACATTTGTTAGCAATTTCAGGTTCGCACATTGTATTGTTAATGGTAATAGTATATTTTATTTTGCTAAGAAGCGGTGTGACAAGGGAGGTAGCAACAATTTGCCTTATCGTTTGTATTCCTTTGTATATGGTTTTAGCAGGGGCGTCACCCTCTGTTATAAGAGCTTCTATAACAGGAGTTTTGATGTTGATTGCTTTTATGTGCTCGATTCGTTTGTCTAGTTTAGATGCTTTAAGTGTAACAGCTATATGCATGCTTATATATGACCCTTATCTTGTTTTTAATATTGGATTTCAGTTTTCTTTTGTAGGTAGCTTCGCTTTACTTTTGTCTGCTCCGTTATTGTTAGGGAGTAGCAACGGAGTAATCCGGAATTCTATTTATATTTCTATCATTTCACAGCTCGTTAGTACTCCGATTTTGTTATATCACTTTGGTTATTTTTCTCCATATAGCATTCTCCTCAATCTCTTATACGTTCCGTTTTTATCTATCATTGTATTACCATGTAGCATTATTATTTTACTGTGTATGCCAATTGTCCCGTTTCTCGCAAAAGGATTTGCCGATGTATTATCAATAGGCTTGAGTATGTCTAATGATTTTCTAAGTTATTGTGAAAGTTTACCATTTACCCAGCTTATCTTCGGGGAAACGCCCCTCAATCTTGTAGCTGTATATTGCGCGAGTATTGTCAGCATATTGATGGTTTGGGAAAGAAGAGCGCCGAAAAAAATAGTTTGTATAGTTGCAAGTGTATTTCTTTTTATTAGCACATGTCATTATATATATCCATATTTTAGAGGAAGCGGAAGTGTAACATTTATTGATGTTGGACAAGGTGATGCAATATTAATTCGCCTTCCGTATGATAAAGGGATTTATCTTATTGATACAGGTGGAACGCTTCGTGTGAATAAGGAAGAATGGCAACAAAAAAAGCATGAATTTTCTGTTGGGAATGATGTTTTAATACCCTTTTTACAAAAAGAAGGTATTAAAACAATTGATAAATTAATCGTAACGCATGGAGATGCAGATCATATAGGTGCTGCACAAGAATTATTATCATATATACCTGTAAAAGAAGTGGTATTTGGCCGAAAGGGAAAAGATGCAGTATTAGAAAAAGTAGTCAAGAAACAGGCATTAGAAAAGGAAATGAAAATAACTGAAGTGGGGGAAGGGGCGAGTTGGAGTGTAAATGAAGCGGAATTTTTCGTTTTAGCTCCAAAAGGAAAAGAAAAAAGCGAAAATAACGCTTCAATTGTAATATGGGCAAAATTTGGAGGGTTGAAGTGGCTATTTACAGGCGATTTGGAAGAAGAAGGGGAAAAGATTTTAGTAGAGGCATATCCAGATTTACAAGTGGATGTTTTAAAAGTTGCTCATCATGGGAGTAATACGTCATCTATAGAGCCTTTTTTGAACGTCATGCAGCCTCGTGTAGCGATTATATCTGTTGGTAAGCAGAATAGGTATGGACACCCGCATAAAGAAGTGATAGAGCGTTTTGAGAAGATGGGGAGTGCGATATGGCGCACGGACAAGCAAGGTGCTATTTCCTATGTTTTTAAAGGGGAAAATGGAACCTTTAAAAGTAAAATCACATATGATAAAACACATAATAGATGAAAAAGAGAAGACTGCCATGAAGTGGCAGTCTTTAAGAACCGATAAATTTAATAACAGTTGCAATGATGAAAAGTGTTGCGAAAAAACCAAATGAGACGATAAATCCTACCCCTGAATCAATAGCGTCATTGCGTTTACTTTGAACGTTTTGTTCAAAATCATTCATTTAGAATCCCTCCCCAACATTCCACTTTAGTATAAAATATTGTCAGAAAAAAATCTACAATTTCCATATGAAGAGAAAACGAGCTTTTTTGCTACTTTTAAATCATGAAGTAATGTGAGTTTTTCGTTTCCAAGCATGTTAACAGTTGGCACTTATACTCAAATTTTTATTGCGAATAATAAAGGGAAGGTGATTACCGCACACCAATAAGAAACCCGGGGCTTATTGCGTGGCGTTTAATATAAATAAAGGGACGGGTTATAAAGCCTGTTCCTTTGTACTTGTAAAACAAAAGCTAGGGCATTAGTATAAATATATATTGCCAAGTTAGGGAGTAGGAAAAAGTATGAGTGATATACATAAAAAAATTAAAAAGAAACAGTTTGCTCCGTTATATTTACTATATGGAACGGAAGCTTTTTTTATAAATGAAACGATAAAGCTTATTACGACAGAAGCACTTGAAGAAGAAGATCGAGAGTTTAATGTTGTGACATACGATTTAGAAGAAGCGTATTTAGAAGATGTGGTTGAGGATGCGCGTACGCTTCCTTTCTTCGGAGAACGGAAAGTACTGTTAATAAAATCACCGTTATTTTTGACTTCGCAAAAAGAAAAGTTAGAGCAAAATATAAAAATTTTAGAAGAATACATTGGTGAACCTTCTCCATTTTCTATTCTTGTTTTTGTTGCGCCTTACGAAAAACTTGATGAGCGAAAAAAAATTACAAAACTATTAAAGAAAACAGCAGATGTAGTAGAAGCAAATGCGATGCAAATACAGGATGTTCAGAAATGGATTGTTGCTCGTGCAGATGAAGTGCATGTGCATATTGATAACGCGGCTGTTAGTTTGTTGCTAGAGCTTGTGGGAAGTAATGTAACAATGTTGGCGAAGGAAATGGACAAGTTAACGTTATACGTTGGTATGGGTGGAGAGATTACGACGAAACTTGTTGCAGAGCTTGTGCCAAAATCCGTTGAGCAAAATGTATTCGCTTTGACAGAAAAAGTGGTGAAAAAAGATATTGCAGGTGCAATGCAAATTTTGGATGGATTATTTACGCAGCAGGAAGAGCCGATTAAATTGCTTGCGTTATTAGTGAGTCAATTCCGCTTGTTGTATCAAGTGAAAGAGCTACAGCAACGTGGTTATGGACAAAATCAAATTGCGTCTCATATTGGTGTACATCCGTATCGCGTGAAGTTGGCAATGAATCAAACGAAGTTTTTCTCTTTTGAAGAATTAAAAAAAGTGATTATAGAATTAGCGGAAGCTGATTATAGTATGAAGACGGGAAAGATGGATAAGAAACTTGTGCTCGAGTTTTTCTTAATGCGATTAAATCATATGTGATGACACAAAAAAGTTCATGTACTAAGTACATGAACTTTTTTGTATATAAAAAAACGATCCAAATGGATCGTTTTTTAAACGCCTTACGCGTTTACTTGTTTCGCTAAGCGAGATTTTTGACGAGCTGCAGCGTTTTGGTGGATAAGACCTTTACGAGCTGCTTTGTCAAGTTTTTTAGAAGCAGTTTTGAAAGCTTCTTTAGCATTTTCAAGATCGTTATTAGTAACTAAAGCTTCTACAGTTTTAACAGCAGAACGCATGTCAGACTTGATAGAAGCGTTATGTGCACGACGCTCTTCGCTAAGTTTAGCGCGTTTGATAGCAGATTTGATGTTTGCCATACTTTTCACCTCCCTGGTGCAATCGAATGACTCGATTCTTACATAGAACAAGTGATATTCTATCAAACGGTGAAGAGAATTGCAATAGTATATCCATGAAATTTCACGTAAAGGAAAGAATGACCTTATATAACTTTGGGAAATCTAACGATATTTACTATGAATTACGGAGGAGATACGATGAAAGAACCATTAGATTTAAGTAAATATAGCATTAGAACTGACCTTGCTGTAGAAGCTCATCAAATGTTGCAAGAAAGCCAAGAAGAACAAAAAGGGATACAGGGAGTTATTGTAAAAGAGAGAGAAGAAGAGGGGACTATAATTACAAAAGTAACAATTGATGAAGCTGCCTCTGAAGCGATGGGTAAAAAGCCTGGAAATTATTTAACGCTTGAAGTACAAGGGATACGTCAGCAAGATACAGAACTTCAACAAAAAGTGGAGCGTATTTTTGCAAAAGAATTTTCTTGTTTCTTAGAAGAGGTTGGAGTTACAAAAGAAGCAAGCTGTTTAATTGTAGGTCTTGGGAATTGGAATGTAACACCAGATGCTCTTGGACCGATAGTTGTAGAAAATGTATTAGTAACGAGACATTTGTTTCAATTACAGCCTGAAAGTGTAGAAGAAGGGTTTAGGCCTGTTAGTGCAATTCGGCCGGGGGTAATGGGAATTACAGGGATCGAAACGAGCGATGTTATTTATGGGATTATTGAGAAGACGAACCCGGACTTTGTAATTGCAATTGATGCATTAGCTGCCCGTTCTATTGAACGAGTAAATAGCACGATACAAATTTCTGATACTGGAATCCATCCTGGATCGGGGGTTGGGAATAAACGTAAAGAACTAAGTAAAGACACATTGGGTATCCCTGTTATCGCAATTGGTGTTCCGACTGTGGTCGATGCTGTTTCGATTACAAGTGATACGATTGATTTTATTTTGAAACATTTCGGCCGAGAGATGAAAGAAGGAAATAAACCTTCACGATCTTTGTTACCAGCGGGATTTTCATTTGGAGAAAAGAAAAAATTAACAGAAGAAGATATGCCGGATGAAAAGAGCAGAAATATGTTTTTAGGTGCTGTTGGTACGTTGGAAGAAGAAGAAAAAAGAAGGCTGATTTATGAAGTGCTATCTCCTCTTGGTCATAATTTAATGGTAACCCCAAAAGAAGTAGATACTTTTATTGAGGATATGGCGAATGTAATAGCGAGTGGTTTAAATGCGGCGCTGCATCATCAAATTGATCAAGATAATACGGGAGCATATACACATTGAGGGGAACAGATGATTATGGTTTGAGTCGCTTTACGCTTTTATGTATATGTAGTGTGGCTTTAGGTTTACTTATGATGATAGCAGGAGTGGCACTTGCTAATCATGGTTTGAAAAGTATGAAAGGTTATCAGCAATTGTCATATGAACAAATAGCTCATATGACAGGGACAGAAAGTACAGGTGCTGAATCAGAAATTTTGGGTAGCTCGTTTTCGGCCTCAGAAAAACAACAACAGTTAGAACGTTTAAGAAGTTTTAATGTTGTAGAAGGAATTGGGATGGCAGTAGCAAGTGTAGCTTATGAAATGACGAAGTTCGGAACGGATATCGTTGTTGGGAAAATAAAAGGAATTTTTAGCTAAGAGTAACATGGGAGGCGGTTGTTTTACTGGTTTGTAAGACAGCCGTTTTAAAATTTGAAAAGGGTTTGTCTCTTATGGTTTATTCGCATAAGATATAGATAGAATGATTTGTATCGTAAGCAGCACGAGTTTTCATTGAATCTTTGTTGCTCTATTGATATAATCAGTGCTAGTGTATATTGGCGAGACTATTAGGAGTTGAGAACATAGATGAATAAAGAAGAAAGAGCAAAAAGACAGTCCAAAATCCGTAATTTCTCTATTATTGCTCATATTGACCACGGAAAATCAACGTTAGCAGACCGTATTTTAGAGAAAACAAACGCGTTAACACAACGTGAAATGAAAGCTCAGTTGCTTGACTCTATGGATTTAGAGCGTGAGCGTGGTATTACAATCAAATTAAACGCAGTACAATTAAACTATAAAGCAAAAGATGGTGAAGAGTATATTCTTCATTTAATTGATACACCAGGACACGTCGACTTTACGTACGAAGTATCTCGTAGTTTAGCGGCTTGTGAAGGCGCGATTCTTGTAGTAGATGCAGCGCAAGGTATTGAAGCGCAAACGTTAGCAAACGTATACTTAGCGCTTGATAATAATTTAGAAATTTTACCAGTTATTAATAAAATCGACTTACCGAGTGCGGATCCAGAACGTGTACGTCAAGAGGTAGAAGATGTAATTGGTTTAGATGCATCAGAAGCGGTACTTGCTTCTGCGAAAGCTGGAATTGGTATTGAAGAAATTTTAGAACAAATTGTTGAAAAAGTACCAGCTCCGTCGGGTGATTCAGAAGAGCCATTACAATGTATGATTTTCGACTCTTTATATGATCCGTACCGCGGTGTAATTGCTTATATCCGTGTTGTAAATGGAACAGTAAAAGTTGGCGATAAAGTACGTATGATGGCAACGGGTAAAGAATTTGAAGTAACAGAAGTAGGTGTATTTACACCGAAAACTACGCAACGTGACGAGTTAACAGTAGGTGATGTAGGTTTCTTAGCAGCATCGATTAAAAATGTTGGTGACACACGCGTTGGTGATACGATTACACATGCGAAACGTCCAGCTGCAGAGCCGTTAGCAGGTTACCGTAAGTTAAACCCGATGGTATTCTGTGGTCTGTATCCAATTGACTCTGCTCGTTATAACGATTTACGTGATGCATTAGAAAAATTAGAGTTAAACGATTCTGCTCTTGAGTTTGAACCAGAAACATCTCAAGCGCTAGGATTTGGTTTCCGTTGTGGTTTCTTAGGGCTTCTTCACATGGAAATCATTCAAGAACGTATTGAACGTGAATTTAAGATTGACTTAATTACAACAGCGCCAAGCGTTATTTATAAAGTTTATTTAACTAACGGTGAAGATGTTATTGTTGATAACCCATCTAATATGCCAGATCCACAGTCTATCGATCGTGTAGAAGAGCCGTTTGTGAAGGCTTCAATTATGGTTCCGAATGACTATGTTGGAGCTGTAATGGAGATTTGCCAAGGTAAACGTGGAACGTTTATTGATATGCAATATTTAGATGAAACGCGTGTTACATTAACATATGAAATCCCGTTATCAGAAATCGTATATGACTTCTTCGATCAATTGAAATCAAATACGAAAGGGTATGCATCATTTGACTACGAGTTAATTGGCTATAAGCCATCTAAACTTGTGAAAATGGATATTCTTTTAAATAATGAACAAGTGGATGCTTTATCATTTATCGTACACCGTGATTCAGCGTATGACCGTGGTAAAGTAATCGTAGAGAAATTAAAAGAATTAATTCCGAGACAACAGTTCGAAGTGCCAATTCAGGCGACTATCGGAAATAAAGTTGTAGCACGTTCTACAATTAAAGCGATGCGTAAAAACGTACTTGCAAAATGTTACGGCGGTGACATTTCTCGTAAGCGTAAACTTCTTGATAAGCAAAAAGAAGGTAAAAAACGTATGAAGTCTGTTGGCTCTGTAGAAGTACCGCAAGAGGCATTCATGGCTGTACTGAAAATGGATGACAACTAATATTTGAAATAAAAAAGAAGTCGTTTGTGCGGCTTCTTTTTTCTGTATAATTACTTTTTAGACATCTGAGCAGCTCTCATTTACAATAATGAGAGAGCTTTTTAGTTCATATAGAGTTAGGAGATTGTTAATGTCCGAAAATATTCGAAAAGATATTCAAGATAAAATACAAAATGGTAATTTTAATTGTGAAAAGGAATTGACGCTTTCTATTATTAGTGGAAAGTGGAAAGTTGTGATACTGTGGCATCTTGGTGTGGAAGGGCCGCATCGTTTCAGTGAATTACAACGGTTATTCCCAAGCATTTCTCATAAAGTTTTGTCGAACCAATTAAAAGAGTTAATGGAAGATGGGATTGTTGATCGGACAGTATATCCCGAAATTCCTCCTCGCGTTGAGTATTATATGACGGAACTAGGCATGTCACTTTTACCGATCGTTGAAATGATGTATGATTGGGGAAAAATGCGAATGGAACAAATTCGTAATACGTTAGAGAAGTAGAGAACCCTCCGGAGTGCGGAGGTTTTCTTTTTAGAAAGGTAGGAGTTATATTTGGTACAAGCTGCATACATTCATATTCCGTTTTGTCAGCACATTTGTCACTATTGTGATTTTAATAAAGTGTTTATTGAACGCCAACCGGTTGATCAATATTTAGATTATTTAGAGAAGGAAATAATAAATACGGTTCAAAAAGTTCCATTTGATAGTATGAAAACGATTTTTGTGGGTGGGGGAACTCCGACAGCGTTAAATATGGAACAGACAAAAAAATTACTCGAGATTATTAATCGTCATTTGCGTCCGTTCGCCCCGAATTGTGAATTAACATTTGAAGCGAATCCAGGAGATCTACCGAAAGAGAAGCTAAATGTACTGCTAGAAGGTGGAGTAAATCGAATTAGTTTTGGTGTGCAAACGTTCCGTGATGAACTTCTTGAGAAGATCGGGCGCAAGCATACGAGGGAAGATGCATTCCTCGCGATTCGAGAGGCACAGGAAGTAGGCTTTAAAAATATTAATGTAGATATTATTTATGCTTTGCCAGGACAGACGATAGAAGATGTAAAAGAAACATTAGATATTGCTTTTACGCTTGGTGTACAACATTTCTCGGCATATTCATTAATTGTGGAGCCAAAAACAGTGTTTTATAACTTAATGAACAAAGGGAAATTACGTCTTCCGGGTGAAGACCATGAAGCGAAAATGTATGAAATAGTAATGGATGAAATGGAGAAACACGGTTATAACCAGTATGAAATTAGTAATTTCTCAAAAGGTGACAATAAAAGTAGACATAATCTCACATACTGGAATAATGAAGAGTATTATGGATTTGGAGCTGGAGCTCATAGTTATGTGAACGGAGAACGTATTCAAAATGTTGGTCCCCTGAAGCAATATTTTAATAAAATTGATGAAACAGGATTTCCGTATTTAGATGTTCACAAAGTGACGGAGAAAGAAAGAATGGAAGAAGAGCTGTTCTTAGGGCTTCGAAAAACAAAAGGTGTTTCTAAAACGGCGTTCCGCAATAAATTTAATGTAGAGATGGATCAAGTTTTCGCGAAGCAGTTACAAAGCAACCAAGAGCAGGGATTGCTTGAAGAGGAAGATGGACATGTGCGTTTAACGCGAAAAGGAAAATTATTAGGGAATGAAGTATTCCAATCATTTTTGATTGACTAATTAAATGTTCCATAGGCGTGAAAAAGTTTCATTATTTCGTGACGTTTCCGTTGACAATTGAATGTCAATTTTGGTAAGTTATTAATAGATTTAGCACTCAAAGACAAAGAGTGCTAACAGAGGTGATGATGAGATGCTTACGGAACGTCAGCTCTTAATTTTACAAACAATTATTGATGACTTTATTGGATCAGCGCAGCCCGTTGGGTCTAGAACGTTGGCTAAAAAAGATGAAATCACATTTAGTTCAGCTACTATTCGAAATGAAATGGCGGACTTAGAAGAATTAGGCTTTATTGAAAAAACGCACAGTTCTTCTGGACGTGTTCCTTCTGAGAAAGGCTACCGATTTTATGTAGACCATCTTTTAGCGCCGCAAAACTTACCGAACGCTGAAATTGTACAAATTAAAGATTTATTTGCTGAAAGAATTTTTGAAGCGGAAAAAATTGCACAGCAATCTGCTCAAATTTTATCAGAACTTACGAATTATACGGCAATTGTTCTTGGACCGAAGTTAAGTACAAATAAACTTAAAAATGTACAAATTGTGCCGCTTGATCGTCAAACTGCAGTCGCTATTATTGTAACCGATACAGGGCATGTACAAAGTAAAACGATTACCGTTCCGGAATCTGTTGATTTATCAGATTTAGAAAAAATGGTTAATATTTTAAATGAAAAGCTATCTGGCGTACCGATGGAAGAACTTCATAATAAAATCTTTAAGGAAATTGTTACAGTTTTACGTGGGTATGTTCATAATTACGATAGTGCAATAAAAATGTTGGATGGTACATTTCAAGTTCCGTTATCGGAAAAGATATACTTTGGAGGAAAAGCAAATATGCTTTCGCAGCCAGAGTTCCATGACATTCAAAAGGTTAGATCTTTACTTACCATGATTGATAATGAAGCCGAATTTTATGACATTTTGCGTCATAAACAAGTCGGGATTCAAGTGAAAATTGGTAGGGAAAACTCTTCGACGGCTATGGAGGATTGTAGTTTAATTTCTGCAACATATTCGATCGGCGAAGAGCAACTTGGAACAATTGCTATTTTAGGTCCTACGAGAATGCAATACTCTCGTGTAATTAGTTTGTTACAGTTATTTACGAGACAATTTACTGATGGGCTTAAAAAGTAAATGAGAGTAATACATTCGCTCAAGTGATGAAATTTTCATTGCTGTGTGTAATATATAATGCTTAGGTAATCATGCTATGCATGATACCTAATACCTTTTAAGGAGGTGAATATTGTGGAAGAGCGTAACGAACAAGTGGTAGAAGAAGTAAAAGAAGCGCAAGTTGAAGAAGCTGTCACGCCAGAAAACAGTGAAGAAACTGTAGAAGAAAAAAGTGAGGCTGCTCTTTTACAAGAAAAAGTAGATGAGTTACAAGCGAAACTAACGGAAACGGAAGGTCGCACATTACGTCTACAAGCTGATTTTGAAAATTATAAGCGCCGTGTCCAAATGGATAAACAGGCTGCTGAAAAATATAGAGCACAAAGTCTAGTTTCAGACATCTTGCCAGCTCTTGATAATTTTGAAAGAGCAATGCAAGTGGAAGCGACTGATGAGCAAACGAAATCCTTGTTACAAGGTATGGAAATGGTGCATCGTCAATTGTTAGAAGCGCTGACTAAAGAAGGTGTGGAAGTGATTGAAGCTGTTGGTAAACAGTTTGATCCTAATGAACACCAAGCTATTATGCAAGTGGAAGATAGTGAATTTGAATCAAACGCGGTTGTGGAAGAATTCCAAAAAGGTTATAAATTAAAAGACCGTGTGATTCGCCCATCAATGGTAAAAGTAAATCAATAATTTACATAAAACTAGGAGGATTCGCCATGAGTAAAATTATCGGTATTGACTTAGGTACAACAAACTCTTGTGTAGCTGTTATGGAAGGTGGAGAACCAAAGGTTATCCCAAATCCAGAAGGGAACCGTACAACACCTTCTGTTGTAGCTTTCAAAAATGAAGAACGTCAAGTTGGGGAAGTTGCAAAGCGCCAAGCAATTACAAACCCAAATACAATCATGTCTGTTAAACGTCATATGGGTACAGACTACAAAGTAGAAGTTGAAGGTAAAGATTATACACCTCAAGAAATTTCTGCAATCATTTTACAAAACTTAAAAGCTTCTGCTGAAGCATACTTAGGTGAAACAGTAACGAAAGCTGTTATTACAGTACCTGCATACTTCAACGATGCAGAGCGTCAAGCAACGAAAGATGCTGGTCGTATCGCTGGTTTAGAAGTTGAGCGTATCATTAACGAGCCAACAGCAGCAGCACTTGCTTACGGTTTAGAAAAACAAGACGAAGAACAAAAAATCTTAGTATATGACTTAGGTGGCGGTACATTTGACGTATCTATCCTTGAGTTAGCAGACGGCACATTCGAAGTTATTTCAACTGCTGGTGACAACCGTCTTGGTGGCGATGACTTTGACCAAGTTATCATCGATCACTTAGTAGCTGAGTTCAAAAAAGAAAATAACATTGATTTAAGCCAAGATAAAATGGCGCTTCAACGCTTGAAAGATGCAGCTGAAAAAGCGAAAAAAGATCTTTCTGGTGTAACACAAACTCAAATTTCATTACCATTCATTAGTGCTGGAGCTGCTGGTCCATTACACTTAGAATTAACGTTAACAAGAGCGAAATTCGAAGAGCTTTCAGCAGGTCTTGTTGAAAGAACATTAGAGCCAACTCGTCGTGCATTAAAAGACGCTGGTTTTGCTCCAAGCGAATTAGATAAAGTTATTCTTGTTGGTGGATCTACTCGTATCCCAGCTGTACAAGAAGCTATTAAACGTGAAACTGGTAAAGAGCCATATAAAGGTGTAAACCCTGATGAAGTTGTAGCATTAGGTGCTGCAGTTCAAGGTGGCGTACTTACTGGAGATGTAGAAGGCGTTCTATTATTAGACGTAACTCCACTTTCTTTAGGTATTGAAACTATGGGTGGCGTGTTCACGAAATTAATTGAGCGTAACACTACAATTCCAACAAGTAAGTCACAAGTATTCTCGACAGCTGCTGATAATCAACCAGCAGTAGACATTCATGTATTACAAGGTGAGCGTCCAATGTCAGCTGACAACAAAACGTTAGGTCGTTTCCAATTAACTGACCTTCCACCAGCACCACGTGGTATTCCACAAATCGAAGTAACATTCGATATTGATGCGAACGGTATCGTTAACGTACGTGCGAAAGACTTAGGAACAAGCAAAGAGCAAGCTATTACAATCCAATCTTCTTCAGGTCTTTCTGATGAAGAAGTAGAACGTATGGTACAAGAAGCGGAAGCAAATGCTGACGCTGACCAAAAACGTAAGGAAGAAGTTGAACTTCGTAATGAAGCTGACCAACTTGTATTCCAAACAGACAAAGTTGTAAAAGATTTAGAAGGTAAAGTAGATGCAGCTGAAGTTGCAAAAGCAACAGAAGCGAAAGAAGCATTACAAGCTGCAATTGAGAAAAACGAGCTTGAAGAAATTCGTGCGAAAAAAGATGCTTTACAAGAAATCGTACAACAATTAACTGTTAAATTATACGAGCAAGCTCAAGCAGCTGCTGGTCAAGCAGAAGGTGCGCAAGGTGCACAAGACGCTGGCGCGAAGAAAGACAATGTAGTTGACGCTGAGTTTGAAGAAGTAAAAGAAGACAAGTAATTCAACTGTAAACATAATAAGTAAGATGACAAAAAGTCAAAGTCAAGCGTGCCTTGACTTTGGCTTTTTTCACGAATGAGAAGCGATGTGTGAGGATCTTAAGTTTTTCGCTTTGCATACTGTAAGTGAGGAAACTTTGTTGCAAAGCACTTTCTTTCGGTGTTAAAATTACGTTTATGTGAAAGATTCGGGGGTTGTAAATTTATGAGTAAACGAGACTATTATGAGGTCCTTGGACTTAGCAAGGGCGCTTCAACAGATGAAATAAAAAAAGCGTATCGTCGTTTGGCTAAAAAATACCATCCAGACGTAAGCAAAGAAGAAAATGCAATTGAAAAGTTTAAAGAAGTACAAGAAGCATATGAAGTGTTAAGTGATGATCAAAAGCGTGCGCAGTACGATCAATTTGGTCATGCTGGTGCAAATCAAGGATTCGGTGGATTTGGCGGCGGAGGAGACTTCGGCGGTGGCTTCGGTTTTGAAGATATATTTAGTTCTTTCTTTGGCGGTGGCGGCGGCAGACGTCGTGATCCAAATGCTCCGCGCCAAGGTGCTGACTTACAATATCAAGTCACTTTAGATTTTGAAGAAGCTATTTTTGGTAAGGAATTAAATGTGGAAATTCCAGTAGAAGATCCATGTGATACTTGTAAAGGTAGTGGAGCAAAACCAGGAACTTCAAAAGAAACATGTAAACATTGTTCAGGTTCTGGTCAAGTGAGTGTTGAACAAAACACACCGTTTGGTCGTATCGTAAACCGTCAAGCTTGTGGTCATTGTTCAGGAACTGGACAAATTATTAAAGAAAAATGTACGACATGTCACGGTTCAGGTAAAGTTCGTAAACGTAAAAAAATCAATGTTAAAATTCCAGCGGGTATCGATAATGGTCAACAAATTCGAGTGTCTGGAAAAGGTGAAGCCGGCGTAAATGGCGGACCAGCAGGAGACTTATATGTTGTCGTTCATGTAAGAAATCATGAATTCTTCGAGCGTGAAGGAGATCACATTATTTGCGAAATGCCATTAACATTTGCGCAAATGGCGCTTGGTGATGAAGTGGAAGTTCCTACTGTTCATGGTAAAGTGAAGCTGAAAATTCCAGCAGGAACACAAACTGGAACAGAATTCCGCTTAAAAGGAAAAGGTGCTCCGAATGTACGTGGATACGGCCAAGGAGATCAATATGTAGTCGTTCGTGTTGTTGTACCGACGAAATTGACTTCACAGCAAAAAGATTTATTACGTGAATTTGCAGGACAAGAAGAGCAGGATGATAGTTTATTCGGAAAGCTTAAACGTGCTTTCAAAGGGGAATAATGGAAATAAAAAATGGAGTTGGTAAATTGTGAAATGGTCAGAAATTAGTATTCATACAACAGAAGAAGCAGTAGAAGCTGTCTCTCATATTTTACATGAAGCAGGTGCTAGTGGAGTTGCGATTGAGGATCCAGCGGAGTTAACGAAAGAGCGCGAGCAACAATATGGTGAAATTTATGCATTGAACCCAGATGAATATCCGGCGGAAGGTGTATTAATAAAAGCGTATTTCCCGCAAACGGATTCTTTACATGAAACGATTGCAGGTGTAAAATCATCTATTGATGTGCTTCCATCTTACGACATCGAAATTGGTACTGGAAATATTACCGTTAACGAAGTCAATGAAGAAGATTGGGCTACTGCTTGGAAAAAATATTACCATCCAGTACAAATTTCTGATACATTCACAATCGTACCGACTTGGGAAGAATATACACCATCTTCTCCTGATGAAAAAATCATTGAATTAGACCCGGGTATGGCGTTTGGTACAGGAACTCATCCAACAACAACGATGTGTATCCGTGCTTTAGAAAAAACAGTACAGCTAGGTGACAATATTATTGATGTAGGAACAGGTTCTGGTGTACTTAGTATTGCAGCAGCAAAATTAGGTGCGTCTTCTGTTCAAGCGTATGATTTAGATCCGGTTGCGGTTGAAAGTGCAGAAATGAATGTACGTTTAAATAAAACAGATGATATCGTGTCTGTTGGACAAAATAGTCTTTTAGAAGGTATTGAAGGTCCAGTTGATTTAATCGTAGCTAACTTATTAGCAGAAATTATTCTATTATTCCCTGAAGATGCAGCAAGAGTTGTGAAGTCAGGTGGATTATTTATTACATCGGGCATTATTGCTGCGAAGGAAAAAGTAATTTCTGAGGCGCTAGAAAAAGCTGGATTTACAATTGAAGAAGTGTTACGAATGGAAGATTGGGTAGCAATTATTGCACGAAATGCGTAATATAGATTTTAGTCTATAATGAAAAGGGGAGTCTCTCACTATAAGGTGAGGGACTTGCCGTTTGTTATATGAAAAATGATAACGTTTCGTTCTTTTCGTAAGTGTTGACTTACGAAAGGAACGAAACTCTACTAAGGTGATTATATGCAACGTTATTTTGTAGAAGAGAAATATGTAAATGAGACAAGTATTCGCATTGTAGGTGATGACGTACATCATATCGCAAGAGTGATGCGTATGTCAGCTGGTGATCATATTTATTGCTGTGTAAATGGAAAAACAGCAGTATGTTCAATTGATGAAATTACCAGTGAATTTATTAATACGGCTATTGTAGAATGGGTAGAGGCGTCAAGTGAACTTCCTGTTTTCGTGACGATTGCAAGTGGACTGCCAAAAGGAGACAAGCTAGAGTTAATTTTTCAAAAAGGAACTGAGCTTGGGGCAGCTGCATTCTTACCATTTCAAGCATCTCGCTCTATCGTAAAATGGGATGCGAAAAAAGCTGATAAAAAAGTTGAGCGTTTAAGAAAAATTGTGAAAGAAGCTGCGGAACAATCACATAGAAGTGAAATTCCAGAAGTACATGCTCCGGCATCATTTAAGCAATTGCTTTCAATGAGTGGTGAGTATGATGCTTGTCTTGTTGCTTACGAAGAGGAAGCAAAACAAGGCGAGAAATCTAATTTTGCGAAAGCTTTAACGACAATGAAACCAGGTCAAAAGCTATTGATTGTATTTGGCCCAGAAGGCGGTTTAGCTGAGGAAGAGATTACAGCGCTTCGTGAACATAAATTTGTACCATGTAGTTTAGGACCAAGAATTTTAAGAACAGAAACGGCGCCGTTATACGCGTTAAGTGCTGCTTCGTATCATTTTGAATTGATGGGGTGATGATCAATGTCAACTGTTGCGTTCCATACGTTAGGTTGTAAAGTAAACCACTATGAAACAGAAGCCATTTGGCAATTGTTTAAACAAGGTGGTTATGAAAGAACAGAATATGAAAAGAAAGCTGATGTATATGTTATTAACACATGTACAGTAACGAATACTGGGGACAAAAAAAGCCGTCAAGTAATCAGACGTGCTGTGCGTCAAAATCCAGATGCAGTTATTTGTGTAACGGGATGTTATGCACAAACATCTCCAGCTGAAATTATGGCGATCCCGGGTGTGGATATTGTAGTTGGTACACAGGATCGTGAAAAGATGTTAGGTTACATCGAAGAATTCCGTAAAGAGCGTCAACCAATTAATGCTGTCCGCAATATTATGAAAACACGTGTGTACGAAGAACTTGATGTACCTTATTTCACGGATCGTACACGTGCGTCTTTAAAAATACAAGAGGGTTGCAATAACTTCTGTACATTCTGTATCATTCCTTGGGCGCGCGGTTTAATGCGTTCTCGTGATGGAAAAGAAGTTATTAAACAAGCGCAACAATTAGTGGATGCAGGCTATAAAGAAATCGTATTAACGGGTATTCATACAGGTGGATACGGCGAAGACATAAAAGATTATAACTTAGCTGGATTACTTCGTGATATGGAAGCGGAAGTAGGCGGATTAAAACGTCTTCGTATTTCTTCTATTGAAGCGAGTCAAATTTCAGATGAAGTAATTGAAGTGTTAGATAAATCTGAAGTAGTTGTACGTCACTTGCATATTCCGTTGCAATCTGGTTCTAATACTGTATTAAAACGTATGCGTCGTAAATATACGATGGAATTCTTCCAAGAGCGTTTAGATCGTTTGAAAGAAGCGTTACCAGGCCTTGCGATTACATCTGACGTAATCGTTGGTTTCCCAGGTGAAACAGAAGAAGAATTCATGGAAACATACAATTTCATTAAAGAGAACCGCTTCTCTGAGTTACACGTGTTCCCTTATTCAAAACGTACAGGAACACCTGCAGCACGCATGGAAGATCAAGTTCCTGAAGATGTGAAGAACGATCGTGTTCATCGTTTAATTGAGCTATCTAATCAATTAGCGAAAGAATATGCATCAGCGTTTGAAGGTGAAGTGCTTGAAATCATTCCAGAAGAGCAATTTAAAGACGGCGACCGTGAAGGGTTATATGTAGGGTATACAGATAACTACTTGAAAATTGTATTTGAAGGATCAGAAGAATTAATTGGTAAGCTAGTGAAAGTGAAAATTACGAAAGCTGGCTATCCATATAACGAAGCGCAATTTGTTCGTGTTCTTGAAGATGATGTGAAAAAAGAATCAGCTAGCGCATAAAAAGAGCGTGCAACCGGAAACGGTTTGCATGCTTTCTTTATTTGAAGCGGTTAAGTAATAGAAGGTGGGGAGGCGTTTCATGCATCCCTGTATGAAAAAAGATGAAATGATAAAAATATAGTTGTCTTCATCAGTGAAGGATACTAGTTATTTGCATAACTTTTGAAAAGGAAATGCTTCTATTCTTCTTTTATTCTGCCAAATAGTTGACCTGAAGTGATAAAATGTATTATAATCGTAAAAGACATGCTGAAGAAGTGTTTCTTTTTGCATGCTGAAGTTAGTATGTAAGTGTGATGTTTCGGAGGGAGGGAAAGAGAATGTCAAAAACAGTCGTTCGTAAAAACGAGTCTTTGGAGGATGCACTTCGCCGTTTTAAAAGATCGGTTTCTAAAACTGGTACACTTGCTGAAGCAAGAAAGCGCGAGTTTTATGAAAAACCAAGTGTAAAACGTAAGAAGAAATCTGAAGCGGCAAGAAAGCGTAAATTCTAAGAGAGGGTGTAAGTTATGAGTCTTCTCGGTCGTTTAAACGATGATATGAAACAAGCGATGAAGAATAAACAAAAAGAAAAATTAACCGTTATTCGTATGGTTAAGGCTGCTTTACAAAATGAAGGTATTAAACTGCAACATACTCTTACTGAAGAAGAGGAAATAACAGTTTTAGCTCGTGAAGTAAAACAGTATAAGGACTCCCTCCTTGAATTTAAAAAAGCTGGTCGTGAAGACCTTGTTAATAAACTGCAAAGTGAAATTCAGATTTTAAGCGCATATTTGCCAGAGCAATTAACTGAAGAAGAACTAGTTGATGTAATCAAGCAAGTTATTTCTGAAGTTGGTGCGACTTCTAAAGCAGATATGGGTAAGGTGATGACTGCTGTTATGCCGAAAGTAAAAGGTAAAACAGACGGATCACTTGTGAATAAGCTGGTTATCCAGCTATTAGCATAAAAAAACGTCTCATTTCGTATGAGACGTTTTTTTATTGTTCTTATTAAGGAGAAACGCTATATTGCTTAAAAAGCGTTTCTGTAAGTGATAGAAACGCCTCTGGTATGTAAAAAAAGGTAACGGCCTTAGTTATGATTAATCCCACCATAAAAAAAGCTTTTCGTTTTCTTAATTTCTTCGACTAACTCCTCAATGCTTTCTGTTCCTTGTTCCACTATATCTGGACAAAATTCATACATTTCTTGCGCGAAAGATTGCATTTCTTCGTCTGTAGGTAATGCGCTAAAAATGGCATCAACCCAGTCATGATCTGCACCGATTATGATAAAAGGATAGCGATCATTCCATTTTCTTAGTTTAAAAATAATATCTATATTGCTAACTTCGTAATTAACGCCATTTGTTTGTTGGATTGTAAGGATATCAAATTGGTCATTTCCTTGTGTAATTGCAATTCTACACTCACTCTTACTTCCTTGACTAAAACTTCTTTCGCAAATAAAAGCTAAGTATCCAAGTTTCTGAACCTCAGATTGAAGTTTTATAACTTGCTGTTCAGCAGAATCCTCAAAGGTAACGAAAGAGACTCCGGCTATTTTAGATTTTGAATCAGTTGCATAAAAGGGCTGGATGCTGCTGTTAGTAACTTGTTTTATAACATTCAAAATTTCTTGACTAAATCCAATTTCCTTTCGTATTTCCTCGCTTATTAATTCATTTTTTTGTTTTTTAATGAATCCTAATATTTTTTTAAAATTCATATAACAACCACCTATAAAATATTCTTACTTACACCGCAAAATTCAGAGTGGAGCAATTTCCTTTTTCGGATTTTATCTCATTTGTCTAATGAATGACAACTACTTATTCTATGGTCAGTATGTCACATCCAGAACGAATTGTAACAGGTTTTTTCAAGTTTCCCACTTCTCGCTAGGCTCAATTTCTTAATGTAACTTGTACTGATATCCTGTAGGGGCGCATATTCTTGTATTAATACTTCTATTATTAAAGGTAACATCCTCTGATCCATCATTGTCCTGACAAATATGATTTCATATAGCGACTGTTTTAATTAACATGATATGAACTCTTGCAGAATATAGTTATGTTAGTGAAGTCGTTATAACACGATAGGCACTTGTGGAGAAATACATATATATGGGATGAGAGGGGGTCTTTCGAGATGAAGAAATTAGAACAAATGAAAAATTGGTTAACAAAACAAGTAGACCTACCAGTGGATGTATTAATGGATCTGCCTCGGATTACTCTTGTTGGGCAAATACATATTTATATAGAAAATCATCGGGGGTTATTAGTGTTTTCAGATAAAGAAGTGCGATTGCTTTTAAAACACGGTCAATTATTAATTAAAGGACAATCCTTTGTTATTAAAACGATTCTTCCAGAAGAGCTTTTACTCGAGGGGATAATTGAGCAAGTAACATTTTTAGAAAATGAAAAAAAAGGTGATTGAAGTGAAACTTCCATTTGTGAAGTTTTTCTTCTTTATCCTGTAAAAGTTCCGTTGATAGAGACTGATTACAGTTTTACTCTGTTTTATTTTAGTACGAGCTATTTTAATGCTTCAAATAAAAAGTAGTATATCTACTTTTAGAAAGGTAGTGAAGGTGGTAAATGAAAAATAAATGGTTTATAAAGTGGCTAGGATATGTAAAAGTGCGAATTGAAGGTAGAGGAGCGGAACGGTTTGTTAATGAATGTGTACGGAGGAATTTATTAGTTTGGGATGTTAAAAAGATAGCTGATGAAACGTTAGTTTTTTGTATGTTGTTACGCGATGTGAAAAAAATAAAACCAATTTATAGAAAAAATGAATGTAAATTATATTTTATTGGACGTTATGGTTTTCCTTTTTGGAATAAACGTTTAATTAAAAACAGTGGATTTTTAATTGGTTTTTTAATTTTCTTTTTTGGTGTGATTGCAATGTCAAATATGGTTTGGAAAATTGAAATTACAGGAGCTAAACCTGAAACAGAATATATATTGATGAAAGAATTGGATAAAATGGGTATTAAAAAAGGGAAACTACAATTTCAAATGCCGAATGTAGAAGATGTACAACGCCATTTGACAGATAATATTAATGCCATTACTTGGGCGGGACTAGAAGTAAGGGGAACGACTTATCATTTTAAAATTGTTGAAAAAAACGAACCGAAGAAAGAAAAGGAACAAAGGCCACAAAATTTAGTAGCAAAAAAAGAAGCGATTATTACAAAAACGTTTGTAGAAGTTGGAAAGCCGGTTGTACTGAAAAATGATCATGTAGAAAAAGGACAGATTCTCGTATCGGGAATATATGGTAATGAGGAAAGTCCGACGATTGTTTCAGCGAAAGGTATTGTATATGGCGAAACGTGGTATACATCTAAGGTGGATGTCCCGTTAAAGACGCAATTCCAAGTGTATACTGGTAATGTATACAATGAACATTTTCTTAAATTCGGGGATACGAAAATAAAAATATGGGGATTTCAGCATGATAAGTATAAACGCTCTCGTACTGAAAGTGTAAAGCATGATGTGAAATTATTTGGTTTTACACTGCCGATTGCATATGAAAAAGATGTTGTGAGAGAAGAGGAAGAAGCGAATCGAGAATATACAGAAAAGCAAGCGCTGAAAGTAGCGAAGGAGATGGCCGAAAAAGAACTAAAGAAAAAATTGGATGAACATGCTATGATTGTAAGTGATAAGATTTTGAGTAAAGAGGTTGAGGTGGATCAACTAAAAGTCACATTGCATTATACTGTGGTTGAAAATATTGCAGAGCCACAACCAATATCCGAATCCGATATTCAAGGAGACTGAGTAATGGCAGAACAATTAGTAGAAATGAACCAACAATTGGAAAATGCTAACGAAGCAATCGCTCTTTTTGGAGTTAATGATGCGCATTTAAAAGTAATTGAACGAGAACTGAATGTATCGATCGTAACTAGAGGAGAAACTGTTCATGTATCTGGGGCAGTTGAAACGGTGGCACTCGTAGAAAAAATCTTACAGCAATTACTTGTTGTAATTCGTAAAAGTATATCAATTTCAGAGAGAGATGTTGCGTATGCGATTCAGCTTGCACAACAAGGGAAAATTGCTCAATTTGAAGAGTTATATGAGGAAGAAATTTTCAAGACTGCAAAAGGTAAATCCATTCGTGTAAAAACAATGGGGCAAAGAAGATATATTCATGCGATGAAGAAGAATGATATTGTCTTTGGGATAGGGCCTGCAGGAACTGGAAAAACATATTTAGCTGTAGTAATGGCTGTGAGGGCTTTAAAACAAGGATATGTAAAGAAAATTATTTTAACAAGACCTGCTGTAGAAGCTGGAGAAAATTTAGGTTTTTTACCAGGGGATTTGAAAGAGAAGGTAGATCCATACTTACGCCCGTTATATGATGCTTTACATGATATTCTTGGACAAGAATATACGCAGCGTATGATGGAGCGAGGAGTAATTGAAATAGCTCCGCTTGCTTATATGAGGGGGCGTACGCTTGATGATTCATTTGTTATTTTAGATGAGGCTCAAAATACAACGGGTGCTCAAATAAAAATGTTTTTAACAAGATTAGGTTTTAGTTCTAAAATGGTTATTACAGGGGACCCTTCACAAGTAGACTTGCCAAAAGGGGTAAAATCAGGGCTATCTATAGCTGCTAATATTTTATCTGGTGTATCAGGTCTGTCATTTATTACATTAGAACAAACGGACGTTGTGAGACATCCATTGGTGCAACGTATTATTGAGGCATATGATAAAATGGAATGATCCTATTTGTCAGGATCATTTCTTTTTGTATGATAAGGTTGGCGAACGTCATATTTTTTACTATCATGAAAGATAAGGAAAATAAACTATTGGTACTAGTGTATAAAATATTGCCTCAAAGTATCGTTTGGTAGAAGAAATGAAAGCTATAAATAGTTTCACTTTATTTCTGGAGAGGAGAAGGTATTGAAATCATGTCAAGATCTCAAGAAATTTCTAAGTGGTTTCGTAATTTACAACATTCGAAAAAACTAAGTTGGATTTCTTACGTTGTGTTAGGAGCAGTGCTGTTTTTTGCGCTTATGAATAATGTAAAACCAGAACAATTAGATGTTAATATGTATTCTATTGCGAAAAAGACAATCCATTCTCCTATAAAAATTGAAGATAAAGTTACAACGGATAAAAAGAAAAAAGAAGCCGCTACAAAAGTTGAAGATCAATATACATATAAAAGTGAGTATAAACAAAACAAAGTTGATATTGTGAATGACGTCTTTGCTAAAGTGGATGAAGTGGTGCAAGAGATTAAAGCTGTTGGACCGGATGATCAAAAAAAGATGACTGATGCTGAGAAAGTGGACAAGTTAAAAAAGAAACTACCCGCTGACTTAACGAAAGAGTTATCTGATTCAAACTTACTGAATTTGATTAATGCAGATCCGAGCCAATTAGTATTAGCGAAAGATGCTGCGGTCACAGCGATTAATAGTATCATGACTGAGCATATTAAAATGGACGAATTGAAAGATGCGAAAGAACGATATGTAAGTGAGATGAATAGTGTTAATGTTGATAATGGTTTAAAAGAATCAATTAAGGCGCTAGGAAGATATGCAATTTCAGCTAACTATTTTTATGACCCAATCTTAACGAAAGAGAAGAGAAAAGCAGAGGAAGATTTAGTTCCACCTGTTTATATTCTTCAAGGACAAGTTCTTGTTAGAGAAGGTGAAACAATTTCAAGTGATGTGTATAATCAGTTGAAATTAGTTGGTTTGTTAGAAAAAGGGAACGGCTTTCAACCTTATGTTGGATTAGCGGTACTCATTGGTGTGTTACTATACTTTATGCATAAACAATTTGAATTATTTTTAAAGAGAAAAAGAGAAGATAGACCGTATGTTTTAGCGTATATTACGATTTTGTCTATCACAATCGTCTTAATGAAAATCATTAGTTTGTTTCAAAAACTTGAATACGCAGGGATTGCATATGTTGTCCCAGTTGCGATGGGAACAATACTTGTAAAACTAATGATTGGTGATCGATTTGTCTTTTTAACGAGTATGATTTTTTCTGTATGCGGAAGTATTATGTTTAATGAAGGAGTAACGAGTACATTAAATTATAGTGTAGGGATTTACGTATTGTTAAGTTCGTTATCGGTTAGTATTTTCTTGCGAGAAAAAAATCGTCGTACAATGATTTTACAAGCTGGTATACTCGTTTCTGTATTAAATGTAGTCGTATTGGCGGCGCTCTTATTATTACGTAATGGGAATTTTTCGCCTCTTGAAATTGGTACGCAATTATTAATGGCTTCACTTTCAGGGATTATATCATCCGTTTTGGCTATGGGGATTTTACCATATTTAGAAAGTGGACTTGGAATCGTATCAAGTATGAAGCTTATGGAATTATCAAGCCCAAATCATCCACTTTTACGCAGAATTTTGTTAGAAGCGCCAGGGACATATCATCATAGTGTAATGGTAGCGAATCTTTCTGAGGCTGCTTGTGAAGCAGTCGGGGCAAATGGTGTATTAGCGCGTGTAGGGGCATATTATCATGATGTAGGAAAAACAGTACAACCGCAATTCTTTATTGAAAACCAAATGGGAATTGAAAACCCGCATGATAAATTAGATCCTGTAACAAGTAAAGATATTATAATTGCTCACGTAACGGATGGAGTAAGAATGCTCGAAGAATATCATATTCCACAAGAAATTATTGATATCGCTGGGCAACATCACGGTACAACGTTACTGAAATATTTTTATTATAAAGCTATTAAAGAAGATAAAGAAAAATATACAGAAGAGATGTTCCGTTATCCAGGTTCAAAAGCAACTTCGAAAGAATCGGCAATTGTTGGTATTGCTGATAGTGTAGAAGCTGCGGTACGTTCTATGAATCACCCAACGCCAGAACAAATTAATAATTTGGTGCAAAGTATTATTAAAGATCGACTGCAAGACGGTCAATTTAGTGAATGTGATTTGACGTTTAAGGAACTACAAATCGTTGGAAAAACGTTGTGTGAAACGTTAAATGGTATTTTCCATTCGCGTATTACATATCCGGAACCTCCGGAAGAAAAGGAGAAAGAATGAGTTTGTTAATTGATTTTATTGATGAAACAGAAGAAGTAAAAGAAGAGTATATGAGTTTAATTCGTGAAGTGTTAGAAAAAGCAGCTCAAATGGAAAATATCGAGGCTGGTGCGGAGGTATCGGTGACATTTGTAGATAATGAGCGCATTAGAGAAATTAATCGTGATTACCGAGATAAAGATCAACCTACAGATGTAATATCCTTTGCTATGGAAGAGATGGGAGAAGGAGAAATGGAGATTGTTGGCGCAGAGATGCCGCGCATGTTAGGCGATCTTATTATCTCTATTCCAAGGGCGAAAGAGCAAGCTGAAGAGTACGGACATTCTTTCGATCGTGAACTTGGATTTTTGGCGTTACATGGCTTTTTACATTTACTTGGTTATGATCACATGACAGAAGAAGATGAAAAAGAAATGTTCGGAAGACAAAAAGAAATTTTAGAAGCTTTTGGATTAGGACGATGAAAAAAGGAAAACTTATAGATAGTTTTGGATATGCTATAGCTGGTATATTCTTTTGTTTTCGTCATGAACGAAATATGAAAATCCATTATTTAGCCGCAGTCATTGTTATATGCTGCGGCTTTTATTTCCATATTACGAAAATAGAGTGGATGATATTACTTGTTGTAATAGGGAGTGTAATGAGTTTAGAGATGGTAAATACGGCTGTGGAAAAAACGGTAGATTTAGCGACTGCCGATATTCATCCGTTTGCAAAAATTGCAAAGGATGTTGCGGCAGGAGCGGTTTTATTGTTTGCAATTATAGCTGTTATAATTGGTGCTATTATCTTTTTACCGTATATGGTATAGTTGCATTCCGAAGCTTTTATTAAGCTTTGGAAGTGCTGTAAGGGCCTTTAATGAGAGAGTGTATCTCTTCATAGCTGTGAACAGGAAGGATGCGGGAATATGAATAGTAAACAATTAATTCTAGAAGCAATCGAAGCGCGTAAACAAGCGTACGTACCATATTCTAAATTTCAAGTAGGTGCAGCATTATTAACGCGCGGTGGAAAAGTATATCGTGGATGTAATGTTGAGAATGCATCATATGGCTTATGTAATTGTGCTGAAAGAACAGCTTTATTTAAGGCGGTTTCTGAAGGAGATAAAGAATTTGTAGCCATTGCGGTTGTAGCAGATACAAAGCGCCCAGTACCTCCTTGTGGAGCATGTCGACAAGTTATGGTAGAATTATGTAAACAGGATACGAAAGTATACTTAACAAATTTACATGGTGACGTTCAAGAGACGACAGTCGGAGAATTGTTACCAGGAGCATTTTTAGCGGAGGATTTACATGAATAGAAAAGGTTATAAATCAGGTTTTGTCTCTATTATTGGCAGACCGAATGTTGGGAAATCTACATTTTTAAATCGTATTATCGGCCAGAAAATTGCTATTATGAGTGATAAGCCACAAACGACTCGTAATAAAATTCAAGGTGTATATACAGAAAATGATGCACAAGTTATTTTCATTGATACACCAGGAATACATAAACCTAAACATAAACTAGGCGACTTCATGGTGAAGATGGCGCAAACGACATTAAAAGAAGTTGATATCGTTCTGTTTATGGTTAATGCTGTCGAAGGCTTTGGTCGTGGTGAAGAATTCATCATCGAGAAGTTAAAAGAAACGAAACAACCAGTATTTTTAGTAATTAATAAAATTGACCAACTTCATCCAGAGCAATTACTAGAGTTAATTGATCAATATCGTAAACTACATGAGTTTGCAGAGATTGTACCAATTTCTGCGTTAGACGGTAATAATGTGGACGCTTTAATTGGAACAATTAAAAAGTATTTACCAGAAGGACCACAATACTATCCAGATAATCAAGTAACGGATCATCCGGAGAGATTTATTATTGCAGAGCTTATTCGTGAGAAAGTACTACATTTAACACGTGAAGAAGTGCCGCATTCTGTGGCTGTTGTTATCGATGCGATTCAAAAGCGTGAGGGCGGGGCAGTTTATATAAATGCAACGATTGTTGTTGAACGTGCATCACAAAAAGGAATCATCATCGGAAAACAAGGGAAAATGTTAAAAGAAGTTGGTAAGCGAGCTCGTTTTGATATTGAAGCGCTACTTGGTTCTAAAGTATTTTTAGAAGTATGGGTAAAAGTGCAAAAAGATTGGCGTAATAAAATGTCTCAGCTTCGTGACCTAGGTTTCCGCGAGGATGAGTACTAAAATAGAGTCAAGCTGTAATCAGTGGATGGTTGGTTCATCCACTGATTATTGGTTTTTATGAACTTTGATAAATTAGGAAAAATTTTTCTCACATGAAAATGGACAAAATGGGTCAATTTAATAACAACAAAGGAAATTGGTTTATAGGCTACGCTTATTGAGAAAGGTGGATTCTTATGCTAGATTTTACCTGGAAGTTTTTCTCCAAAACAGGAAGCATTGAAACGTACTTGCTTTTGAAAGAAATGGAAAAAGACGTAAACGATGAGATGGATCAACATGAAGAGGAGCTAGCGCATCTAGACTCTCCAATTTCTTGACCCGTTTTGTTCAAACCTTGGATGGTGACGAACATGTTTCAAAAAGTTGAGGGCATCGTTATCCGTACGACAGATTACGGAGAAACGAACAAGATTGTTACAATATTCTCAAGAGAACTTGGTAAGGTAAGTGCAATGGCAAGAGGGGCAAAAAAACCGAAAAGCCGATTAGCATCTGTGTCGCAATTAATGACACATGGCCAGTTTCTTATTCAAATGGGATCTGGGCTTGGAACATTGCAACAAGGCGAGATTATTTCAACTATGAAAGAAATTCGCGAGGATATATTTTTAACTGCTTATGCATCATTTATTGTTGAATTAACTGATAAAGCAACAGAAGATAAAAAACATAATCCGTATTTATTTGAAATGTTATATCAAACGTTGCATTATATGTGTGAGGGTGTTGATCCAGAAGTATTATCATTAATTTATCAAACGAAAATGCTTCCGGTATTAGGGATGCGCCCGTACTTTGATACATGTGCGATTTGTCATCAAGAAACAGACTTTGTCGCCTTCTCCGTTAGGGAAGGCGGTTTTCTGTGCTCACGTCATGCAGAGCAAGACCCGTATCGTATACCGGTAGGAGAAGCTGTTCATAAATTATTACGTCTTTTCTTCCATTTCGATTTACATAGGCTCGGAAATGTATCGGTAAAGGATAGCACAAAAAAACAAATGCGTTTAGTATTGAATACATATTATGATGAATATTGCGGAATTTATTTGAAATCAAGACGTTTTTTAGAACAACTTGATAAGTTTCAAATATAATTTTGGGCCGTATACGGTCCTTTTTACATACTTTCTTTTTCGAATAGCATATTTAGTATATAATATTTAAGAGATAGTATAACTTTTTTCGTTGTGCATTAAAGGTGGTGATTATCATAGAGCTGAATAAACGGCAAGAACATATCATTCAGATTGTAAAAGATCACGGTCCTATTACAGGGGAATCAATTGCAGCGCAATTGGGTCTAACACGTGCGACGCTAAGACCAGACTTAGCAATTTTAACGATGGCTGGTTATTTAGAAGCACGTCCACGCGTAGGTTATTTTTATACGGGTAAAACTGGGGGGCAGCTATTATCTGAAGCTGTTAAGAAAATTAAAGTACAAGATTATCAATCTAGACCGGTTGTAATTGATAAAAATGTTTCCGTATACGATGCAATTTGTACGATGTTTTTAGAGGACGTTGGTACATTGTTCGTTGTAGATCAGATGACTCTATTAGTTGGTGTTGTGTCTCGTAAAGATTTATTAAGAGCGAGCTTAGGAAAGCAGGATTTAACCTCTCTTCCGGTTAATATTATCATGACAAGGATGCCAAACATTGCGATGTGTCGTAGAGAGGATTCTTTATATGATATTGCGATGGAATTAATAGAAAGACAGATTGATGCAATGCCAGTTGTAAAAGATACGAAACAAGGTTTAGAAGTGATTGGGCGAATTACAAAAACAAATATTACACGTGCGTTTGTAAATTTAGTAAATAACGAATAAGTGTAATTTGTTTAAAGTGAGGTAATGTAATGGATAATAAAATCGTATATGTCGTATCTGACTCTGTAGGGGAAACGGCTGATTTGGTTGTTCGAGCAGCAATGGGGCAATTCCCGTTTGCTCCTGATATTAGACGTGTACCATATGTAGAAGATACAGGGACATTAAAAGAAGTGATTTCGATTGCTAAGAGTAATCAAGCACTTATATGTTTTACGTTAGTTAAGCCTGATATGCGCAAATATTTAGTAACAGAGGCTGCAAAAGAAGGGGTAGAGGCATACGATATTATCGGCCCTCTTATTGATCAAATAGAAGAAATTACGGGGCAAGTGCCGAGATATGAGCCAGGCGTTGTCCGTAGGTTAGATGAAGAATACTTTAAAAAGATTGAAGCGATTGAGTTTGCTGTGAAGTATGATGACGGCAGAGATGCAAGAGGTATTTTAAAAGCGGATATCGTGTTGATTGGTGTTTCGCGTACATCAAAAACACCACTTTCCCAATATTTAGCTCATAACAAACGCTTGAAAGTTGCGAATGTACCACTCGTGCCAGAAGTTGACCCACCTGAAGAACTATATCAAGTGGCAAAAGAAAAATGTTTCGGTTTGAAAATTACGCCAGATAAGTTAAATCATATTCGAAAAGAACGATTAAAATCACTTGGATTAAGTGATGGAGCAACATATGCAAATATTAATCGTATTCAAGAAGAAATTAATCATTTTGAGGAAGTAATTAGTAAAATAAATTGCCAAGTAATCGATGTATCGAATAAAGCGATTGAAGAAACAGCAAATATTATTGTGAATGCAGTGCAAAACCAAAAAATGTTTTAGCACATTTACCAAAGGTGAATGTGCTTTTTTCGCTCGTGTGAAATATGGTACCTATGGATTTTGTAATAGATTGTAGTGTAATGGTTATACTTATACTCCTTTGTCTTTTAGTATATTCAAGGTTTGAGTTTGTCATCCTGAAATGTAAGATGAAAAAATAAAGGGATATGTAGCGTAGTTGAAGAAAATATATTATAATAAAAAATTGTGATAAAAACCTATATTTTACGTTTAGACTTTAATTTTTCAGAATAAACTAGGGATAGGATTTACGAAAAAGACATGTAATTACGTTAAATCGACAAAATCTATACAAGAAAACGCACATTATGGAAGGATTCACAGAAGGGATGTAGAATACAGAAATATGCAAAGCATCAACAACATATTAGTTGGTGTAGATGTATATCCCGTGAAGGCTGAAATTGTGCAAGTTGTAGCGGAATTTCATGTCGGAATTTTGTTTGTCGCATCATATGCTCATCCTTTAAGGAAATAGCAAGGCAATTGGATCTTTGTAGATACTGAACAAAATGGAGTTGATCGTTATATGGATCAACATGAAAAAGTTACAAATCTCAAGATCAAACAGTATATGTGGCTTGCTACTCTTCTTATAAAAAGGTGTATATGTATTGTTTCTAAGAGACACATTTGTAACAGATGAGCAAATGTATACAATTTTATATAGCAAGTATGTATATGCGATTTATGCAGATAAAGGACCTATAGGAAAGGTTCAAAATCGTTTATACAATGTAATCGGCAACACTTTCTAACAAGTTTAGAAAAATATTGTCGAATTATAAAGGAATTTTTTAATTTATATCGAATACAAAATACGACACGGAGATGGAGTTATGGGGAACAGAATTCCCGAAGAAGTTGTTGAACAGATTCGGACATCATCCGATATTGTAGAAGTCATTGGTGAATACGTTCAACTTAGAAAACAGGGGCGTAACTATTTCGGCCTTTGTCCATTTCATGGTGAGAATTCTCCTTCATTCTCTGTTTCATCTGATAAGCAAATTTTTCATTGCTTCGGATGTGGAGAAGGTGGAAATGTATTTTCCTTTCTAATGAAAATGGAAGGACTGGCTTTTACCGAGGCTGTTCAAAAGCTAGGCGAAAGAAATGGAATTGCGGTTGCAGAGTATACATCAGGGCAAGGACAACAAGAAGACATATCTGATGACACTGTCATCATGCAACAAGCTCATGAATTATTGAAAAAGTATTATCATCATTTATTAGTAAATACGGAAGAGGGAAATGAAGCACTTTCATATTTATTAAACCGTGGTATTACGAAAGAGATGATTGAGAAGTTTGAAATTGGTTATGCATCACCTGCCTGGGATGCAGCGACGAAAATTTTACAAAAAAGAGGTTTATCGCTGTCTAGTATGGAACAAGCTGGCCTTCTAATAAGAAGTGAGAAGGATGGTAGTCATTATGATCGCTTCCGTGGAAGAGTTATGTTCCCGATTTATACGTTACAAGGTAAGGTGATAGCGTTTAGTGGAAGGGCGTTAGGAGATGACACTCCGAAATATTTAAATAGCCCTGAAACACCGATTTTTCACAAAAGTAAATTGTTGTATAACTTCCACCAAGCAAGACCGTTTATTAGAAAACGTGGGCAAGTGGTTCTTTTTGAAGGATATGCCGATGTACTAGCTGCGGTAAAAAGTGGTGTGGAAGAAGCTGTTGCGACAATGGGAACAGCTTTAACTGAAGAACAAGCAAAACTTCTGCGACGTAACGTTGAAACTGTTGTTCTTTGCTATGATGGTGATAAAGCAGGGCGAGAAGCGACGATGAAAGCAGGGCAATTATTGCTAAAAGTTGGTTGCCAAGTGAAAGTCACATCCTTGCCAGATAAGCTTGATCCTGATGAATATGTGCAACAATATGGGACTACTGCTTTTGAAAATCTTGTGAAATCAAGTGTGAGTTTTGTTGGTTTTAAAATAAATTATTTGCGTTTAGGGAAAAATTTGCAAGATGAGTCTGGCAAAGAAGAATATGTGAAAAGTGTTTTAAAAGAGTTATCGTTGTTACAAGATGCGATGCAGGCAGAGTCATATTTGAAGTCATTATCGCAAGAATTTTCGTATTCAATGGAAACACTTTTGAATCAATTGCACCAATATCGCAAAGAACAAAAGGTACAGCAAAAACAAATAAAGCAGGTTGCTAAACCGTCTCAAGTCGTTCAAACAAAACCGAAGTTAACAGGTTTTGAAAGAGCGGAAAGAGAAATTATTTACCATATGTTGCAAAGTGCAGAAGTAGCTGTTCGTATGGAATCCCATATAGAAGATTTTCATACAGAAGAACATAAAGGGATTTTATATGAACTATACGCATATTATGAAAAGGGAAATGAACCTTCAGTCGGAACATTTTTAAGTTGGCTCTCTGATGAAAAGTTGAAAAATATTATCACTGATATTTCGACGGATGAATTTATTAATCCAGAATACACAGAAGAAGTGTTGCAAGGCCATTTGGAGACGCTTAGACGGCATCAGGAAAAACTTGAAAAGATGGAGATCATCTTTAAAGTGAAACAAATGGAAAAAACAGATCCTGTAGAGGCTGCTAAATATTATGTAGCATATTTACAAAATCAAAAAGCGAGAAAATAGCTTTTTTGATAAAGTTTTAGTATAATGAATGTTTGTATCTCGCGTAAGGAGGGGAACAGATGGCTGACAAACCAGCTCGTTCTAAACAAATTGAAACTGAAATGACCCTTGAGCAAGTGAAAGAACAACTCACTGAGCTCGGAAAAAAACGTGGCGTTCTTACATATGAAGAGATTGCAGAACGCATGAATGGATTTGAAATTGAATCCGATCAAATGGATGAATACTATGAATATTTAGGTGAACAAGGCATTGATTTAGTTGGTGATAATGACAACGAAGAAGGCCCTAATAATCGCCAAATTACAAAAACAGAAGAAGAGTTTGACCTCAATGATTTAAGTGTACCACCTGGGGTTAAAATCAACGATCCTGTTCGTATGTATTTAAAAGAAATTGGTCGTGTAGACTTACTATCTGCAGAAGAAGAAATTCGACTTGCAACGCGTATTGAAGAAGGCGATGAAGAAGCGAAACGTCGTCTTGCAGAAGCAAACTTACGTCTTGTAGTAAGTATTGCAAAGCGCTATGTAGGCCGTGGTATGCTTTTCTTAGACTTAATTCAAGAAGGTAATATGGGTCTAATTAAAGCTGTTGAAAAGTTCGATTATCGTAAAGGTTTCAAATTTAGTACGTATGCAACTTGGTGGATTCGCCAAGCTATTACACGTGCCATTGCAGACCAAGCGCGAACAATTCGTATTCCAGTTCATATGGTTGAAACGATTAATAAGTTAATTCGTGTACAACGTCAATTATTACAAGATTTAGGTCGCGAACCATCTCCTGAAGAGATTGGTGAGGAAATGGATCTTGCTCCAGAAAAAGTACGTGAAATCTTAAAAATTGCACAGGAGCCAGTTTCTCTTGAAACACCAATTGGTGAAGAAGATGACTCCCATTTAGGTGACTTTATTGAAGACCAAGAAGCAACATCGCCTGCGGACCATGCAGCCTATGAATTGCTAAAAGAACAATTAGAAGATGTGTTAGATACACTAACAGATCGTGAAGAAAATGTTCTACGTCTTCGTTTCGGTTTAGATGATGGACGAACTCGTACGCTTGAAGAAGTTGGGAAAGTATTCGGCGTAACGAGAGAGCGTATTCGTCAAATTGAAGCAAAAGCACTTCGCAAATTAAGACATCCAAGCCGTAGTAAGCGTCTTAAGGATTTCTTAGAATAGGTTATTTTTTAAGTTTACTTCACTTTTGTGAAGTAAACTTTTTTATTTTGTTAATTTTTGTTAAAATTTAGCTATGGGCAACGATTACAATTTCTTGTAATTTATTTTACAGAATTGTCTTTTGATTTGCAAATGCTCATTTTTCGATTTTTCGATTAATTTTGTTTATTATATACAAAAATATATGTAGAAAAGCGAAAAATATGATGAGAAACGTTAATAATTATCGAAATAATAAGCGATATGACAATAAAAAACAATAAACTGAATTTATGGAATATTTTTAACAAGTAGTAGTTTGCTCTTTTCTGATAGAGCGTTTTCAAGTACAATATAAATGACTGAATCATCTAACTATTTAGGGGTATAGAGGGGGGAGAAGAGATATGAAACGTAATCCGCTGATTCCGTTCGCTCTTATTGCAGCATTGGGTATTATCGTTATGTTTGTATTTTCATTTCAGGGGCTAAATAAATCTAAAGAGTTAGCTGATGCAAAAAATGGCGGGAAGCCAGCACAAACGGCATCAAAACCAGAAGATATTGTGAAGCAAAGCTGTACGAGCTGCCATGGTGATCAGTTACAAGGGGCAGTTGGACCTAACTTACAAAAAATTGGTGGGAAACTTTCAAAGGATGAAATTAAAGAAATTCTTTCGAAAGGAAAAGGCAATATGCCTGCCAATATAGTTCCAGCTGATCAAGCCGCTAAAGTAGCTGATTGGTTATCGAAGAAAAAATAAAGTTCCGTATGACAAGCCTTTTGCTTATGCAAAGGGCTTGTTTTTCTATATTTTCTAAAATACGATGAATGATAGAGCGGTGAATTGTTGTTATGGGCTTGCAACAACTACTATAAATTCATTATCATGGAGACAGACTGACAAGAGAAGGAGTAATGGAAATACATGAATGAAGTAAAGCTTTCAAAACGATTAGAAGAAGTTGTACGTGAAATACCAGTAGGATCTACAGTTGCTGATATTGGATCGGATCATGCGTATTTACCGTGTTATACAATTATAAATAATATTGCTACAAAAGCAGTTGCAGGAGAGGTTGTAGATGGACCATTTCGCTCTGCGCAAGCAACTGTAGCTGAAAGTGGTTTACAAGATAAAGTAGATGTGCGTAAAGGGAATGGATTAGCTGTTATCGCACCAGGAGAAGTAGATGTAATTACGGTTGCCGGAATGGGCGGAGCGTTAATTCGTGACATTTTAGAAAGTGGTAAAGAAAAATTAGAAGGTGTAACACGTTTAATTTTACAGCCTAATATTGCAGCGCATCATATTCGTGAATGGTTTATTGAGAATGGTTGGGAGCTTATCCATGAAAAAATCGTAAAAGAAGATGGGAAAATTTACGAAATTTTAGTAGGGGAGCGCGGAAATGTTGTAGCGCCTTACTCTGAAAATAAACAAGCTGAATTGTTTATGGGACCATTTTTAATAACAGAAAAAAGTGAAGCCTTCGTTGAAAAATGGGAAGGAGAATTAAAAAACTTCCAAAATATTTTAAAACAGTTAGAACGTGCGGCTGATTCTGAAGAAACAAAAGCGAAGCGTGGGGAAGTAGAAGCGAAAATGAAAATGATAGGGGAGGTTTTATCATGAGTAAAATTCCAAACGGCCATGAAATTATTTCTTTATTTGAAAGTATGTATCCGAAGCATTTGGCAATGGAAGGAGATAAGATTGGTCTGCAGATTGGAGCGCTTAATAAACCCGTGCAGCACGTATTGATTGCGCTAGATGTAACGGAAGAAGTTGTGGATGAAGCAATTCAATTAGGGGCAAATGTCATTATTGCTCATCATCCTTTAATTTTTAACCCGTTAAAAGCGATTCATACAGATAAGGTGTATGGGAAAATTATTGAAAAGTGTATTAAAAATGATATTGCAATCTATGCAGCACATACAAATGTGGATGTTGCTAAGGGCGGGGTAAACGATTTACTTGCTGAGGCGTTAGGATTGCAAAATACAGAAGTTTTGGCACCGACATATGCAGAAGAAATGAAAAAAGTTGTTGTGTTTGTGCCAGTCACTCATGCAGAAGAAGTAAGGAAAGCATTAGGAGACGCAGGTGCTGGTCATATCGGCAATTATAGCCACTGTACGTTTAGTAGCGAGGGTACAGGCACATTTGTACCTCAAGAGGGGACAAATCCTTATATCGGGGAAACTGGACAGTTAGAACGTGTAGAAGAAGTGCGAATCGAAACGATTATTCCAGCTTCCTTACAGCGGAAAGTGATTAAAGCAATGGTAACGGCGCACCCTTATGAAGAAGTAGCGTACGATGTGTATCCGCTTGATAATAAAGGTGAAACGTTAGGCCTAGGAAAAATAGGATACTTACAAGAAGAAATGACGCTTGGCCAATTTGCAGAACATGTGAAACAATCATTAGACGTGAAGGGCGCAAGAGTTGTCGGTAAGTTAGATGATAAAGTGCGTAAAGTAGCTGTACTTGGTGGAGATGGTAATAAATATATAAACCAAGCGAAATTTAAAGGAGCAGATGTATATGTAACTGGTGACATGTACTATCATGTTGCTCATGATGCGATGATGCTCGGTTTAAATATAGTTGACCCAGGACATAATGTTGAAAAAGTAATGAAACAAGGTGTGCAAAAGCAATTACAAGAAAAAGTGGATGCAAAGAAACTCAATGTACACATTCATGCTTCGCAGTTACATACAGATCCATTTATATTTGTATAAGAAAAATAAAAACCGTTGCTCATGTAAGCAACGGTTTTTATTATTGTTCTTTTTTCACTTTCACGCGAGGTAATATTTTTTGTAACGGTACTTTTCGAACTCTTTCCCATGTAGCGGGATTCATTGGGTCATATTGCTCTAAGAAAGCGATAACTTCTTTCGTAATTGGCGTTGGAGTAGAAGCACCTGCTGTAACAGCTACGTTTTCTACACCTTGTAGCCACTCTAATTGAATTTCGCTTACATCAGCAACTCGATATGCTTTTGTACCCGCGATTTCTTGTGATACTTGTGCTAAGCGATTTGAATTGTTACTTTTCGGATCACCAACAACAATTGTTAAGTCTGCAACATCAGCTTGTTTAGCGACAGCTTCTTGGCGAACTTGAGTTGCTAAACAAATTTCTTTATGGAATTCTGCTGTTGGGAATTTTTTTTGAATGTCCTCCATTAAATGTTGAACATCCCATTGACTCATCGTTGTTTGATTTGTTACTAAAATTTTATCTGTTGGGATTTCTAATGTTTTTAAATCATCGGCTCTTTCGATAAGGTGAACGATGTCAGGTGCAATACCAACTGCGCCTTCTGGCTCTGGATGATTTTTTTTACCGATATAAATGACATGATACCCTTCCGCTTTCTTAGCTTCGATAAGGTCATGCGTCTTGGTAACATCTGGGCAAGTAGCATCGATTGTTGTTAAACCTTTTTCTTTTGCGCGTTGTTTAACTTCTGGAGAAACACCGTGTGCAGTGAAAATAACAGTACCAGAATCAATTTTATCTAAAATTTCTAAGCGACTTGGACCGTCTAATGTGATGATTCCATCTTCTTCAAAAGCGTCTGTAACATGTTTATTGTGAACAATCATACCTAAAATATAAATGGGTCTCGGCAATGATTTATCTAATGCGGCGTTACGTGCAATTACCATTGCATCGACAACACCGTAGCAATAACCACGAGGGGAAATTTTAACAATTTTCATATGAGTAATCCTCTCCTTCTAAACAAGGGATACTTTTGTGCATAGTCTTTTACATTATAAAGGAGGAGTGGATAGAAAACAAAGGATTGTTACACATATAGTTTTGGTTTTGTTGCTGTTTGTTGAACTGGTTCTTTCGGTAACTCTTTTTCTATTACAGGTTCAATCACTATTTTCTTTCGTTTTCGTTTCTTTTTTTGAGGTGCAGGAGGCGGACTTTCTACCTCAACTGGCTCTGTTACATTTTCCGTTTGATTTTCTTCCGTGCTTTTTCCAGAGGTGAGGATTTTAACAATGCTTGGTAGACTACGCATAATAGGACCATACTGTTCGACGACAGGACCTACAGATTGAACGACTTGGGATACTTTTTCGATGTTATTTATCATATTAGTTGGATTCGAAATTAAGTTCGAAAAAAAACTGCCGATGCCACTGCTTGCTGTTGCCGCAGTTGTAGTTGAGCCGCCGCGCGTTTCATTTGATTCATACATTTGAGGCGGTATCATTTGCTCAGGATGTTGCTGCATGTATGGTTGATATTGTGGATGTTGCTGCGGATATTGTTGCTGGTATTGCTGCGGATATTGCTGATGATATTGCGGCGGTGGTGGTTGCTGATGCATCATTGGTTGCCCTTCCATTTGTCGGTAAGGTGGAACCATTTGCATAAATGGCTCGGTTGGATCGTGTTTTTTAAAAAGCTTAGCAAGAAAACCTTTCTTTTTTTGTGCCATTGGTGGTAGTTGTGGAATTGGATATGGTGTATAAGGTTGCTGCCCTGGATTCGGATACATTTGCCTTGTAGGGGATTTCGGAAACATGTGAGAAATCCTCCTTTCTTCAGTTAGGTATATACACATACAATATGCAATAAAAGGGAAGAAGGTTAGTTTTTGAAGTGAAAACCTAAACTAAAGATGGATTTTACTTGTAGATTTCGATATAATGTAGACTTGACTGATTTGTGCGCGCAGTAGAAATTTTAGAAAGAAGGTGTAACTTATGACACAACAAACTTTTACACAGTATGATTTTAAACCATTTTTAATAGATGCAGTTCGTGAACTACGCTTTACAGAGCCGACAGGAATTCAGCAGAAAATTTTCCCAGTCGTGAAAAAAGGTGTAAGTGTAATTGGACAATCCCAAACAGGTTCTGGGAAAACACATGCATACTTACTTCCTACATTAAACAGAATTAATGCAAGTCGTGAAGAAGTACAACTTGTTATTACAGCGCCTACTCGTGAGTTAGCACAACAAATTTACGAAGAAATCGTGAAATTAACAAAGTTTTGTGCGGAAGACCAAATGATTACAGCACGTTGTTTAATTGGTGGAACTGATAAACAACGTTCAATTGAGAAATTGAAAAAACAACCTCATATCGTAGTTGGGACACCAGGACGTATTAAAGACTTAGTTGAAGAACAAGCGTTATTTGTTCATAAAGCAAATACGATTATTGTCGATGAAGCAGACTTAATGCTTGATATGGGATTCATTCATGATGTAGACAAAATTGCAGCACGCATGCCTAAAAACTTGCAAATGTTAGTTTTCTCTGCAACAATTCCTCAAAAACTAAAACCGTTTCTGAAGAAATATATGGAGAATCCAGAGCATATTCATATCAATCCAAAACAAGTTGCAGCTGGAAACATTGAACACTATTTAGTGCCTTCTAAACATCGTAATAAAATTGATTTAGTGCATAAAATGCTACTTCAATTTAAACCGTATTTAGCAGTTGTTTTCACGAATACGAAAAAGATGGCAGACCAAGTTGCTGATGGATTAATGGAACGTGGCTTAAAAGTTGGACGAATTCACGGGGATTTATCACCACGTGATCGTAAAAAAATGATGAAACAAATTCGTGACCTTGAATTCCAATATATTGTTGCGACTGATTTAGCAGCACGTGGTATTGATATTGAAGGGATTAGCCATGTTATTAACTATGAGCTACCATCAGATTTAGATTTCTTCGTTCACCGCGTTGGAAGAACAGCACGTGCAGGGCATTCTGGTATTGCAGTGACGATTTATGATCCAGCAAACGAAGAAGCGTTAGATAGCTTAGAAAAACAACGTCATATCGAGTTTAAACATGTAGATTTACGTGGAGATGAGTGGGCAGATTTAGGTGAGCGTCGTCGTCGTAAGAGCCGTAAAAAACCAAATGACGAACTTGATGTTATGGCAACGAAAGTTATTAAAAAACCGAAAAAAGTAAAACCAAACTATAAACGTAAACTTGCAACAGAACGTGACAAAGTGAAGAGAAAATATAGCAATAAAAAAAGATAAGGGGTTTCCCTTATCTTTTTTTAATCCCGCTAATTTAAATGAAGAGTATAGTCTGTCTAAATAGTCATATGAATTTGTGTAGTGCGTCTTTTGTGAACAAACAATTCACTACATATTTCTACAAATTATGCTATCATTATATCTATTGTATATTGAAGAGGTGATTGTATGTTAAAGATTGGATCTCATGTTTCCATGAGTGGTAAGAAAATGTTATTAGCAGCAAGTGAAGAGGCTGTTTCATACGGTGCAACAACGTTTATGATTTATACAGGTGCACCGCAAAATACACGAAGAAAACCAATTGAAGAATTGAACATAGAAGCAGGAAGAAAACATATGGAGCTGAACGGAATTGAGGAAATTATCGTCCATGCGCCGTATATTATTAATGTTGGGAATACGACGAAGCCAGAAACATTCCAATTAGGCGTAGACTTTCTTCGCATGGAAATTGAAAGAACATCGGCATTAGGTGTAGCGAAACAAATTGTTCTTCACCCAGGAGCGCACGTTGGTGCTGGAGCAGATGCTGGTATTCAACAAATTATTAAAGGGCTTAATGAAGTATTAACGCCAGAACAGACGGTTAACATTGCGTTAGAGACGATGGCAGGAAAAGGAACAGAATGCGGTCGTAGCTTTGAAGAAATTGCAAAGATTATTGATGGTGTAAAATATAATGAAAAGCTATCTGTATGCTTTGATACGTGTCATACGCACGATGCAGGATATGATATTGTAAATGACTTTGACGGCGTATTAAACGAATTTGATAAGATCGTTGGTATAGATCGTTTACAAGTACTTCATATTAATGATAGTAAAAATGTACGCGGAGCAGGAAAAGACCGTCATGAAAACATTGGATTTGGTCACATTGGGTATAAAGCATTGCATCACATTGTACATCATCCACAGTTAATGCATGTACCAAAAATTCTTGAAACACCGTATGTAGGGGAAGATAAAAAAGATAAGAAGCCACCATACAAATTGGAAATCGAAATGCTGAAAAACGGCACTTTTGATGAAGGGCTTCTTGAAAAAATTAAAGCGCAATAAGGAGGGGGAAATCCCCTCCTTATTTTAGTAGTTGCTGAAATAATGTATTTACTTGTTGGGCAGTGGCAGGGGAAGTTACTTTTGCGATTTGTTTTAAAAGCTCTAGTCGCTCGTTGTTATCGTAAATATTAATATTTTTACCCTTCATAAGTAAAACGATTTGATCAGCTTGTGCGGCTGTAATGGGAACTTCATATTCTTTGCTATATTTTAATAGCTCTTTTGTAGAAATATGATTTAATTTTTTATTAACAATTTGTTTAATGAGGTTCATCTTATTATCCTCCTTCACGCGTTCTTCTATCGAAATATATGAGCATATAGCTTGTACATATTCGTGTGGAGTTTCTTTTTCATGAGGAAAAGAAGCGTATGTTATAATATAAGGACAAAACTACAGAAAAAGAGTAAAGGGAGGACTTATGGAGCAAAAGCAACATCGAAAAGAAAGTGTTATTCATCTCATTTATCGTTTAGTTATGATTATTTTTGGAGCAGCATGCGCGGCGGTAGCAATTGAACTATTTTTAATGCCAAATAAAATTATTGATGGTGGAATTATTGGTATTTCTCTTATATTAGATTATCTTACTCCTAACATTTGGTGGTTAAGTTTTTCTACTTTAGTCGTTGTTCTCAATATCCCATTTATGTATTCCGGTTATAAGCAAATTGGAAAAACATTTATGTTATCTTCGACATTTGGTATTGTAGCGTTAGCTTTCATTGAGTCAACGTTACATGCGGTACCGCCATTTACAACAGAACCTATTTTAGCGACAGTGTTTGGTGGTCTTATTTTAGGTCTTGGTGTAGGACTTGTAATTCGTCATGGTGGATCGCTAGATGGAACTGAAATTATGGGGATTTTATTAACGAAGAAATTACCATTCTCTGTTGGTGAATTCGTAATGTTTGTGAACTTATTTATTTTTGCATGGGCAGCATTTGTGTTTGGTGTGGAACAAGCGATGTATTCTGTTATGACGTACTATATCGCATTTAAAACGATCGATACAGTAATTCAAGGGCTAGATGAAACGAAGGCGGTTTTAATTGTATCTGATCAATATGAGGAAGTATCAAACGCGATTTTGCATCGTCTTGGCCGTGGAACTACAAAGCTTGTAGCGAAAGGTGGTTACACGGATAAAGAAAAAGAAGTTATTTATGCAGTTGTAACGCGTCTAGAAGTGACGAAGTTAAAATCAATTGTGCATGAAATTGATGAAAATGCATTTGTTACGATTATGAGCACGCAAGAGACAAATGGTGGTAAGTTTAAATCGGCTATTCACTAAAAAGTTTATAGGGATATTTTTCGGAAGCAGAGAATTTTTCTCTGCTTTTTGTTATAATAGTAAGGTTTCTTGAAAAAATAGATATATTTTAGGCAGATTGGTTTACAACTATAATAAGCTGTACTATAATTCAAATAGATATAAATCGGAATCATTCTGAATTAAAATAGGTGAGATGCTATGAATAATATATTAGAAATTGAAGGTTTAACATTCCGATATGAAGATCGGAATGTGTTAGAAAATATTAATTTGCAAGTTCCGAAGGGAGCTTTTTTAGGTTTAGTGGGACCGAATGGTTCAGGTAAATCAACTTTACTTAAGTGTTTATTAGGTGTTTTAAAGCCAAAAGAAGGAATCATTCGCGTGTTTGGCGTTGATAGTAAGAAGTTTAAGGAATGGAACAAAGTTGGTTATGTATCCCAAAAGGCAAATAGTTTCAATTCTGGTTTTCCAGCAACTGTTTCTGAAGTTGTGTCAATGGGACTTGTTTCGAAAAAAGGGCTTTTTCGCTTTTTCACAAAAGAGGATAAGAAAAAGGTAGAAAAAGCAATTGCTGATGTAGGGATGAGTGAGTTTCAAGATCGTAACATTGGAGAGCTTTCTGGTGGACAGCAACAGCGTGTATTTATTGCTCGTGCGCTCGTTAGTGATCCTGAATTGCTTATTTTGGACGAGCCTACTGTTGGAATTGATGTAAAAAATGTGGAAAGTTTTTACGAAATATTAGAGGATTTAAACAAAAGGCTCGGGATCACATTAATTCTTGTTACTCATGATATGGGAGCTGTTACCGAAAAAGTAACACATGTTGCATGCCTAAACCAACATCTACATTTCCATGGAAATGTAGAGAAGTTCCGAGAGTTAGAAGATGCAGAAATGTCCGTCTTATATGGACATCATGTTCATCGTTTAGAACACGAACATGAGCATCACGGGAGGATATAATGATACAAGATTTTTTACAATATGACTTTTTACGTAATTCTTTATACGCTGGTATTTTAATTGGACTTGTTGCACCGCTAATTGGTGTGTTTGTTGTTATTCGTCGTTTATCTCTTATTGCGGATGCATTAAGTCACGTGACGTTATCGGGTATTGCAGCAAGTTTATTACTTGAAAAAACCATTTTTACAGGTGGATTTTTAAACCCCTTATATATGGGGATGATTTTCTCGATTGGTGGAGCGCTACTAATCGAAAAGTTACGAACTGTATATAAGCACTATCAAGAATTAGCAATTCCAATTATCCTTTCGGCAGGGATGGGGGTTGGAGTTATTTTCATTTCACTTGCAAATGGATTTAACACAGACTTATTTAGTTATTTATTTGGTAGTGTCAGTGCTGTAACAAGTACAGATTTAATTATTATTGGGATTGTAGCAATTGTTGTTGTTGCGACAATTATTTTATTATATAAAGAGCTGTTTCTATTATCATTTGATGAGGAATACGCAGTATCAACTGGTTTAAGAGCGAAATGGATTCACTTTATTTTCATTATATTAGTTGCTCTTGTCATTGCAGTATCAATGCGTGTAGTGGGGGTTCTTCTTGTATCATCATTAATGACGTTACCAGTTGCAGCAAGTATTCGTATTGCTAAAGGATTTAAACAAACAATTTTCTTTTCCATTTTATTTGGTGAAATTGCAGTAATTGGTGGAATGTTTGCTTCGTATCAACTTGATCTAGCGCCAGGTGGTACAATTGTTATGATAGCAGTTCTTATTTTAATCGGTGCGATTTTATGGAAGAAGAAAAAAACTGCATAAAGTAGGGATAGGTATGAATCTAACAGAAGCTTTACGCCTAATGAAAGAAAAAGGATATAAACATACTGGAAAAAGAGAAGAGATGCTCAGATTATTTGCAGCACATAATCGTTATTTAACTGCGAAAGACGTTTTAGAGCATATGAAGGACGATTATCCAGGGCTTAGTTTTGATACGATTTATCGTAACTTAACAGTTTTTGCTGAGATTGGTGTTTTAGAACAAACGGAATTAAATGGTGAAAAACATTTTCGTTTTACTTGTTCTATTATGGAACATCATCATCATTTTATTTGTTTGGATTGTGGGGGAACGAAAGAGATTACTTCCTGCCCAATGGATTTTATGAATAAAGATTTTACCGGTTATGAAGTAACGGGTCATAAGTTTGAAATATATGGTCGTTGTCCAAAATGTGCAAAGTAAAAGCTCGTCGGTTATATAACTGACGAGCTTTTTTACGTAGAAAAGAAGGTTGCTCACAAATATTGTGGCAACCTTCTTTTTATTGTTCTTGTGTCTCTTTTTCTTTTTCTCGTTCAGCAGCCATTTCAGCAGCAATTACGTCGATTTCTTTTTTCAGTTCTTCTACCATTGTTTCTTCTGGCACTTTACGAACGACTTGCCCTTTACGGAATAATAATCCCTCTCCACGTGCACCGGCAATACCGATATCAGCTTCACGAGCTTCACCAGGGCCATTTACAGCGCAACCAAGTACTGCAACTTTAATTGGTACTTGAAGTGTAGAGATGTATTCTTCCACTTCGTTAGCAATGCTAATTAAATCGATTTCAATACGACCACAAGTTGGACAAGAGATAAGTGTTGCTGCATTAGACGCAAGACCGAATGATTTTAATAATTCGCGAGCAACTTTTACTTCTTCAACTGGATCAGCACTTAATGAAATACGTAGTGTATTTCCGATGCCTTTATTTAAGATTGCTCCAAGACCAGCAGCACTTTTTACAGTTCCGGCAAACAATGTTCCAGATTCTGTAATACCTAAATGTAATGGATAATCAAAAGCACGAGCAGCTTTCTCGTATGCTTCGATTGCTAAGTTAACATCAGAGGCTTTCATAGATACGATAATATCGTGGAAATCTAAGTCCTCTAAAATTTTAATATGATGTAGCGCGCTCTCAACCATACCATCTGCAGTTGGGTACCCGTACTTTTCTAAAATGTGTCGCTCTAATGAACCAGCGTTTACACCGATACGGATTGGAATACCGCGCTCTTTTGCTGCATTTACAACAGCTTCTACTTTATGGCGACGACCAATATTACCTGGATTGATACGTACTTTATCGATGCCACCTTCAATTGCTTTTAAAGCAAGGCGATAATCAAAATGAATATCAGCAACAAGTGGAATGTTGATTTGTTTTTTTATATCAGCAATAGCATCTGCTGCGCGTTCATCTGGAACGGCAACGCGGACGACTTGACAGCCGGCTTCTTCTAAACGCTTGATTTCAGCAACTGTTGCTTCAACATCATGTGTTTTTGTTGTTGTCATACTTTGTATAATTAATTCATTATTACCGCCGATTGTTAAATTACCGACTTTAACTGGACGTGTTTTTGTACGATGAGTCATTTCATTCACGAATAGATCGCTCTCCTTATAAAAGAAGTTTCTTATTTAGTCCCTCATATCAATGATAGTATACGTGATATAGGGCTATAGAAACCGAAGTACTCGGTTTCACTTTTACTATTGTATCAGCGCCTTTATGTAATTGACAAGGATTAAGTGATAGCTTATTGATATAACGGGAATTTATAAGACTTTCCAATTTGTATTTTTGTAGCAGATGTACTTTTGTTTAATTGTTTAAAGTCGTCAATGACTTTTTCTATGGAAGGAATTTTTTTCTTGTTAATTTGTTCTGTAATAGAAAGAACTGTCTCACCAGTTTTTACTTCAATTGTTTTATAAGATACATCCGTTTCTTTTTCTGTTTTGTTCGCTTTATTTTGTTGACTGTCTGTGTTTTCTTTTTTAATTGTTTGAGCAGCAGTTGTTTTTTTATATGAACTTAACATCGGTAAAGTACCGATTTTTATATCGTAATAAAATATATAACCGAGAACAAGCACGAATAGGAATATACCTAATCTCTTCATATTCTTCACTCCTTTGCTAGGAATATATGCTTGTCCAAAAAAAAAATGCCTATTTAGGCATTTTTTTTCGTTCTTATTTTTCTTTCGGTTTTGGAACTTCTTTAATTGTTAAGTACAGAACAATTAAAACAACTGCGATATAGATGAATGTTGATCCAGGTACGACAATCTTGCATGCATCCATAATCATAAAGAAGATTGTTGGAATTGTGTAGCTGTATGCAGTTAGTGTCCAAACTTGTTTATAGGATAGTTTACGTTGACCGCTCATAGCAGAACCGATGAACGCAAGTAAAGTCACGCCTACAAAAGTTATGAATAATTGGAATAGGTACACTAAGAATCCAATAACAAATAATAAAATTGGATAAATATTATCGAATAAAGAAATAAATTCTTGTAGATCTTTTTTCTCAAGAGATGCACCTAACAAATCGTTATAAGAATACGTTTGTGTTTGACCATTTCCCATAGAGACTACTTTATCTTTTAAAACAAATAAACCTGTTTTATTTTGATATTTTTCTAGGTCTGTTGAATTTGGATCAAATACGAAAAGTGTATTTCCTTCTTCTTTTTCAATAGGTTGATCAATATCAGCTTTTAGTTCGCCATTTTCGATTTTAAAATCAGGTAAATCTTTATCGATGACTTGATTTACCATGCCAACACCATCCTGGATAAAACTACCGTACAAAAAAGTTCTTGGAATAGTAGTAATTAAGCAAAGTAGCATAATATACAAAATGGTTTTACCGATTTTTTGAAAACGGAATAGCGCCATATCTTTAGGCGAGTATATGCTTTTTACGAATTGGGTAAATATGGACATAGATTCACTTCCTTTATGTATGTATAAAATCATTGTAACGTAGGAATCTAGAGAATCTCAAGATATATTATATTTACATATAGTGGAGATAACTAAATTTCTTTTATTAACTTTCTTCTTTTAAATAAGAAAAATACAATTGACACTTTTCTTTTCTATATGGTAAATTTATCTTACATTTCTTAAAGAGCATATCCGATAGGAATTCCTTTATTTGATATGTTGTTACATACATAATTGTGGACCCTTAGCTCAGCTGGTTAGAGCAGACGGCTCATAACCGTCCGGTCGTAGGTTCGAGTCCTACAGGGTCCATATCCATTTCGCATGTTTATTATGTTAGCAGGAAGCTTCCTTGTAGAAGGAAGCTTTTTTTACGGAATATATGAGCATTTTAATTGAAAAGAAGTGGGAATTTTGCTACTTTAATGATAGCAAGACAATGTGATTTATTTGTTTGCACCCTATGGCAATTAGGGTAGAATGAAGTTGTATGTCACTTAAGTGGCAATACATAAACTGGGAGGAATATAACAATGGCAAAACACGAATTACCAAATTTACCTTATGCGTATGATGCTTTAGAGCCTCACTTTGACAAAGAAACAATGAACATCCATCATACAAAACATCACAACACGTACATTACAAACTTAAACGCTGCTTTAGAAGGTCATGCAGAATTAGCTGACAAAAGCGTAGAAGAATTAGTTGCAAACTTAAACGAAGTACCAGAAGCAATCCGTACAGCAGTACGTAACAATGGTGGCGGACATGCTAACCATACATTCTTCTGGACAATCCTATCTCCAAACGGCGGAGGACAACCTGTAGGTGAACTTGCAACTGCAATTGAAGCAAAATTCGGTAGCTTCGATGCATTCAAAGAAGAATTCGCAAAAGCTGGCGCAACTCGCTTCGGTTCTGGTTGGGCTTGGTTAGTAGTAAACAATGGTGAGTTAGAAGTAACAAGCACTCCAAACCAAGATTCTCCTTTAACTGAAGGTAAAACTCCAGTTATCGGTTTAGATGTTTGGGAGCATGCTTACTACTTAAACTACCAAAACCGTCGTCCAGACTACATCGGCGCATTCTGGAACGTTGTAGATTGGAACGCTGCTGAAAAACGTTACCAAGAAGCAAAATAATCGTAATTATAGAAAAAGCTAGGGGAGAGCTCCTAGCTTTTTTCTATGCTTTCCTTTTACATAATTGGGCTTGTCTTTGGAAGACTAGAACATGAAGTAAAGGAGAGTTGTGTATGAAATGGAAACATATAATTGGTGACGTTGAAGTGAATCGGGATTTAGTGTTATTGCTCCTTATAGGAGGTTTATACACGCTCGCAATTTCTTTATCGAATACGTTTGTAAATATTTATTTATGGAAACAAACACAAAATTATGTGAATCTTGGCTTGTATAATTTAGCCAGCGTGGTATTACAGCCTCTCACATTTCTTGTAGGGGGAAAATTAGCGAAACGTATCGATCGTTCGATTTTATTACGAATAGGAGTAGGGACGCTCGCAATTTTTTTTATTGTTGTCTTAGTAGCAGGGAAAAGTGCTTCTCAGTATATTTTATTAATGGGGGCTCTTTTAGGAGTAGGATACGGTTTTTACTGGTTGGCTTTTAACTTATTGACATTTGAAATTACAGAACCAGAAACAAGAGATTTCTTTAATGGGTTTCTTGGACTTCTTACATCCTTCTCTGGAATGATTGGACCGATAGCAGCAGGATACACAATTTCACGTATGGAGAAATGGAGTGGCTATACTGTTATATTCTTTCTTTCATTAGTTCTATTTGCAATTGCTGTCGTCTTAAGCTTCTTTTTATCTAAAAGAGAATGTGAAGGGCGTTATGAAATCGTGCAAGTATTGAAAGAACGACGGATTGATAAAAATTGGGGAAAGATTACACGAGCTCATTTTTTCCAAGGATTGAGAGAAGGAACGTTTATTTTTGTCATTTCAGTATATGTTTATTTAGCAACTAATAGTGAGTTTGCATTAGGGAAATACAGTTTAGTGAACTCTGCTGTATCCTTTGTATGTTATTACTTAGTTGCTCGTATGTTAAAGAAGGAGTGGCGAAAAAAAGCAATTTTACTTGGAGGCATTATTTTATATGCTGTCGTCTTTTTAGTTATTTTCAATGTTACATACACGAAATTACTTATTTATGCGGCATGTATTGCAATTGCATATCCTATTTTACTTGTTCCGTACGGATCAATGACATATGACGTAATTGGTAGAGCGAAAAATGCGAGAGAATGGCGTGTGGAATATGTCGTTGTTCGGGAGCTGTGGTTAAACGCCGGAAGAATCTGTTCCATTTTAAGTTTTTTATGTGCTGTACTATTCTTTCCACCTGAAAAAAGTTTACCTTACTTATTATGTATTTTAGGTGCTGGACATTTTCTTATTTATTTTGCAGTTAAAAATGTCAAATATGATGAGAGAAATGCGAGTAAAGCAAGTGTTGTAACGCAAGGGAACGCGCAAAACCAAACTGAACCAGAAGGTTAACTTCTCGTTTGTTTTATGCTAGAATAGAAAAAGATGTAAGACAGCAGTGAGGACACCTGTATGAAGGTGTCCCTTTCACATTACATAGCTGTTGGTAGAGGGGGTTTGTATGAGCAAGAAACAGAAGCAAAATAAGAAAAAGACCCACGTTCCTTTTCGGTTAAACGTGCTGTTTTTCTGCGTGTTTTTAATGTTCTCCGCGGTTATTGTAAGGCTCGGATATGTACAAATTGTTCGTGGTGAAGAATATAAGAATGAAGTGGAGAAGAAAGAAAACTCAACGATAAGTAATCCTGTACCGCGTGGGAAAATATTTGACCGTTATGGGCGAGCTGTAGTAGATAATGTAGCCATTCGTACTATTACATTTACAAAAATGAAAGGATCAACTGCAGAAGATCGCTTAGAAACAGCGAAAAAGCTAGCAGATTTGATTGAAGTACCGACAGATAAATTAACGGATCGCGATAAAAAGGATTATTGGCTTGCTATGCATAAAGAGGAAGCTAAAGAAAAAATTACGAATAAAGATCGTCAAGAGTTTAAAGATAAAAAAATTGATGATAAAGAATTAGACGAGCGCCAGCGAAGTCGTGTAACAGAAGAAGAGGTTAATCAATTATCCGCAAAAGATCTAGAAATACTAGCGATTAAGAGTAAGATGGATGGCGGATATGCAATGACACCTCAAGTTATTAAAAAGGATGCTACAGAAAAGGAATATTCGATTATTAGTGAAAACTTAGCAGCATTACCAGGTGTAGATACGAATGTTGATTGGGATCGAAAATATACGTACGATGATTTATTCCGAAGTGTACTTGGTGGGGTGTCGACATCTGATGAAGGTTTACCTAGAGAAAGACTAGATTACTATCTTGTTCGTGATTATAATCGAAATGACCGAGTAGGAAAAAGTTATCTTGAGCAACAGTATGAAGATAGCCTACACGGTACGAAAGCAGAAGTTAGAAATGTTACAGATAAAAACGGTAATATTTTAGAAACGATTAATGTATCAAAAGGACAAAGTGGTAATGACCTGAACTTAACAATTGATATGGAATTACAAAAGCGCGTGGAAGATATTCTTGCGAAGAATTTAATGAGGTTTAAAGGAAGCGAACCTCTTTTAGATCGCGCATTCGTTGTAATGATGAACCCAAAAAATGGCGAAGTTTTATCTATGGCGGGGAAACAATTAGTTAACGAAGATGGTCAAACGAAAGTAAATGACTTTGCATTAGGTACCATGACAAGTTCTTATCCGATGGGATCAACTGTAAAAGGTGCAACAGTACTTACTGGATATCAAACTGGTGCGATTCAACCAGGATCGATGCAATTGGATGAACCAATTAAATTAAAAGGTACACCTACGAAGTCGTCTTGGAAAACGATGGGATACATTAATGACCTTACAGCTTTAAAAATGTCTTCTAACGTTTATATGTTTAAAACAGCGATGAATATCGCCGGTGTTCAGTATGTGAGAGGTGGTACGTTAGATATACCTCAAAAAGCATTTGATACGATGCGTTATTATTTCGGACAGTTTGGACTTGGTGTAAAAACAGGAATTGATTTACCGAATGAATCTGCTGGTCAGATGGGTAGAAGTAGTCAACCAGGTTTCTTACTAGATTTATCAATTGGACAGTATGATACGTATACACCGCTTCAATTAGCGCAATATATTTCGACGATTGCCAATGGCGGATATCGTATGCAACCACAAGTTGTAAAAGAAATTCGTCAACCGGCAGTGAAACCGGATGAAGTTGGGAAAGTTGTTCAATCTATGGAACCGAAAGTATTAAATCGTGTTGATATGCCAGAATCGCAAATTAAACGTGTTCAAGAAGGATTTAGACAAGTTTATAATGATTCAGGTGGTACAGCTACAAAATACTTTACAGGTGCAAAATATAAAGCGGCAGGGAAGACAGGTACCGCGCAAACTGTGTATGGCGGAGATAAAGAGATTGGTAGAAAGGCAAACGGTGAACGTGTGGAAACATATAACTTAACATTAGTAGGTTATGCGCCACTTGAAGATCCAGAAGTAGCATTCTCTGTTGTCGTTCCGTGGGTACATGATGATAAGACTGGTATTAATGGATATATTGGTCGTGAAATTATGGACGCTTACTTTGATTTGAAAAACAAAGAAGTAAATGGTGAAGCTCCAAAAGATGATAAAGACAATAAAAATAAAGAGCAAGATGATGAATAAAAAAGTTGTAAAAAAGCACACTATCTGAAAAGATAGTGTGCTTTTTTTTATGGTTTATGCATATCGTGTAATAAATGTGGACAAGTATATAACATTGAAAAAAACGCGGCCGTATAAATGATACTTGTATATGGTGGGATAGGGGATAAATATTTTATAGGGAAATCATCAGAGGAAATGAATAGCTACTACTGAATTAAAATTGTACCGTATGTTGATTTATGTGGAACTTTACAAAACTTTTACAAACAATTAAAACCGAATTAATAGTTTAGCAGTATTCTTATATCTGTAATCCTGTTATTTCCGGTTACTTCTAGGAGGAAGAACACGTGAAATGGATGCGTACACCGATTAAAGTTTTCGTATTATCAATATGGTTCCTCTGTTTTGAAATGTCTACTGCATTTGCTTTAAATGATACAGGAGAAGTGAGAGTTGATGGATCCTCAACGGTTTTTCCTATTATAGAAGCAGTAGCGGAGGAATATACAAAGGTGCATCCAGACGTGAAAATTTCCATCAGTATTTCTGGAACTGGGGGAGGATTTAATCGTTTCAGTAAAGGAGAAGTAGATATAAATAATGCTTCGAGAGTAATGAAACAAGTCGAGAAAAATGAAATGAAGAAAAACTCTATTCAGTTCACACCTTTTGAGGTTGCTAACGACGGTCTTACGATTGTTGTGAATCGCCATAATACATGGGTAGACGATATGTCAGTAGACGAGTTACGACTACTTTGGAGTGAAGATGGAAGAGAGAAGCGATGGTCACAAATTCATTCAACATGGCCACGTGAACAAGTGAAGTTTTATGCACCAGGCGTAGACTCTGGTACGTATGATTATTTTCAAAATGTCATCTTACAAAATCATCGCATTGTAAAAAAAGTCTCTTTGTCTGAAGATGATCAAGTTATTATGCAAGGGGTAATGAATGATAAACATGCCATTGCTTTTGTAGGATATGCTTATTATATGGCTAATCGAGATAAGGTGAAAGCAATAAAAGTAAATGGTGTATTTCCGACGAAAGAGACCATTCAATCAGGTAAGTATAAGCCGTTATCTAGGCCGCTACTTACTTATGTGAATAATGCATCTATCCGAAATAAAATGAATGTAGCAAACTATGTTGAGTTTATGATTCAGCATGTCGGTAACCTCGCTGAAGAGGTCGGGTATGTAAAATTAAAAAAAGAAAAATACAATGAACAGCTGCGTATGTTAACAGAAATAAAAAGGTAATGTCAGGGTGGAAAGGGGTTTTCATCTTTGGCTCATAATGACAAAAGTCAAATTACATTTTCTGTACAACATTTGATTGAAAGAAATACAAAACAAAGAAAAAAAACGCAGCGAATCAATCGAATAGTACCTTTATTACTAAAAATAATTGCTAGTGTTTCTATTGTGACGACACTTGGCATTGTTTTTACGCTCTCTAATGAAACAATCATGTTTTTTCAAAAAATATCATTATACTCCTTTTTGACGGAGAAAGAATGGTTACCATTTTTTGAAGACCCTAAATTCGGTATATTACCACTTATATGTGGAACGTTCCTTGTAACAGCAATTGCTATGTTTGTAGCAATTCCTATCGGTTTAGCGTGTGCCGTATTTTTAAGCGAATATGCTTCAAATAGTGCACGGAAAATATTAAAGCCGATGTTAGAGCTATTAGCAGGTATCCCGACAATTGTATATGGTTTTTTTGCATTAACAGTTGTTACACCGCTTTTACAAAGGATTATACCAGATTTACAGTTTTTTAATGCGATTAGTCCAGGAATCGTTATCGGATTTATGATGATGCCTACAATTGCATCTCTATCTGAAGATGCGATGAGAGCTGTGGCGAAAGGGACGAAAGAAGCTTCATTAGCACTCGGTGCGACGCGGTTTGAAATGGTAAAACAAGTGGTGTTTCCGTCCGCTTTTACAGGGATTATGGCAGCAATTATATTAGCAGCTTCTCGTGCGATTGGTGAAACGATGATTGTTGTAATTGCAGCAGGATCCACACCAAATGTATCGCTTGATCCGACACATTCTATTCAAACGTTAACAGCCTATATTGTGCAAGTAAGTTTAGGTGATGCTCCGCATGGAACGATTACGTATTACAGCATGTATGCTGTAGGCGCAACGTTATTTTTGTTTACCTTTATTATGAACATCATTTCGCAGTCAATTATGCGCCGTTTTAGGAGGATGACATAATATGCGAATGTTGAATCATAAAAAAATACAAAAAAATATGGCATCACGCTTTTTAAAAGATCGAATTTACAAATTGTTATTTTATATAGCAATTTTATTTTCAATCGTAATTTTGTTTTTGTTACTGTTTCAAATTGTTGAAAAAGGTATAAGTTATCTTTCAATAGATTTCTTTACAAATTTCGCTTCACGTAATCCGAAAGAAGCTGGTATTGCTGCAGCTTTGTCAGGGACAATATTATTTATGAGTATTGTTATACCTGTTTCTTTTATATTTGGAGTTGGAACAGCACTTTATTTAGAGCAATATGCGAAGGAATCTCTATTTAAAAAAATAATAGAGATTAATAATCAAACGTTAGCAGGAGTACCATCTGTTGTATTTGGATTGCTTGGTTTAACTATTTTTGTATATGCTCTTCATTTAGGAGAGAGTATAGTTGCAGCAGCATTGACGATGAGTCTACTCGTTTTACCAACAGTTGTTGTGGCGAGTCAAGAAGCAATTCGATCAGTACCAAGTGTTTTATTAGAGGGTTCTTACGGATTAGGTGCTACGAAGTGGCAAACGATGTATCAAATTGTATTGCCATATGCTTTCCCAGGGATTATAACGGGCTGTACGTTAGCGATATCAAGAGCAATTGGAGAGGCTGCACCACTATTAGTTATTGGGGCACTTGCGTTTGCAAATTATGTTCCATTTAGTATGTTTGATAGATTTACAGTTCTACCAATTCAAATTTTTAATTGGATGAGTAGGCCACAAGAAGAATTTCAGTATGTAGCAGCAGCTGGGATGATTGTTTTGTTAGGTTTGTTGCTATTTATCAATATATTTGTTTTATGGTTACGAAATCGAAAATAAGTTGGAAGTGGATGAAAGGGGAATTCAAATGGTAGCAACAGTAGTAAATGTACAGGTGAAAAACGAAGAGAAAATCGAGACTGCGCCAAAGAAGGTAGTATTTGATACGAAAAACTTAAATTTATGGTACGGGGAAGACCATGCTTTAAAAGATATTAATTTAAGTATTCATGAGAATGAAGTTACAGCCATTATCGGTCCAAGTGGCTGTGGTAAATCAACTTACTTAAAAACATTAAATCGCATGGTAGAGTTAGTACCAATCGTTCGAACTACAGGTGTAATTGAGTATAGAGAACGCAATATATTTGATAAATCATATCCAGTTGAAGAATTAAGAACGCATGTAGGAATGGTGTTCCAAAAGCCAAATCCATTTCCAAAATCTATTTATGAGAATGTAACATACGGTCCAAAAATCCATGGTATTCGTGACAAAAAGACATTAGATGAAATTGTTGAAAAAAGTTTACGTGGAGCAGCGATTTGGGATGAGTTAAAAGATCGTTTGCACGATAATGCATACGGTTTATCTGGTGGACAGCAACAGCGTCTATGCATCGCACGCTGCTTAGCTATTGAGCCAGACGTTATTTTAATGGATGAGCCAACATCGGCATTAGACCCAATTTCAACATTAAAAGTAGAAGAATTGATTCAAGAGCTAAAGAAAGATTTTAGTATTGTTATCGTAACGCATAATATGCAACAAGCAGCGCGTATTTCAGACAAAACAGCTTTCTTTTTAAGCGGGGAAGTTGTGGAGTATACAGATACAAACAAATTATTTACGACTCCTTCAGATAAGCGTACAGAAGATTATATTACAGGTCGCTTTGGTTGATATCGTTTCAAAGCTAAGAGCAAATGCCCTCTTAACAGAGGGCATTTCTTATTTTATCTTACTGTTAATAAAGAAGTAATACTTCTCCTTATCTTAAGGTTTATTACAAGCGTAAGAGGCTATGTAGGAGATTTACCCCGCTATTTGCGGGCAGTAAGACCCCCACCTTAAAATTTAGCGAATGCAAAGAAGTTAGGGAGGGGATCTTGCTGCCTATCAAATCCCGATTGATGAGGGTTGATTAAAGTTTCACTTTTATATAATGGCACATAATATTGAGGGGGAAGAAAAATGGTAAGAGAACAGTTTCAAGGTGATTTAAAAGCGTTACAGCAAAAGGTGATTGAGCTTGGAGAATTAGCAAATGCGGCTTTATTGATTGCTATGGAAGGTCTGCATACAAGGGATGTAGAGAAAGCGTTAGAGGTCATTGATGGTGATTACCGCATGGATAATTTAGAAGAGGAAATAAACGATCTTGCGCTTATGCTCATTACGAAGCAGCAACCTGTAGCAAGTGACTTAAGAAGGATTTTTATTTCAATTAAAACAGCGACAGATTTAGAGCGCATTGCAGATCATGCTGTTAATATTGCAAAGGCTACAATTCGTCTTGGGGAAAAAGAAGTGGCTGTTAGTTTGCACAACCTAGATGAAATGTTTGCGGTTGCAAATGAGATGTTGCATTTAGCGTTAGAAGCATATGAACAAGAAAATTTAACTTTTGCGAAACAAATTGCTGAAATGGATGATTCCGTTGATGAAATATATGGAAAAGCAATTCGTGAGTTTATATCTTCAGTTCCGGAACAACCAGAAGCAATTACGCAAATTACACAATTATCATTTGTCGCGAGATATATTGAGCGTGTAGCAGATCATATTACAAATATTGCTGAAAATGTCTTTTATTTAGTAAAAGGAAAGCATTATTTATTGAATGAGTAGGAAAAAAAGCAGGTGATGAGAAATCACCTGCTTTTTTTAGTCAAAACATGACAAAAAAAGCTCGTTGTTTCCTTTAGTTTATGATGATAAGATGTATCATAATGTAATGGAAAAATTAGTATATATGTTTGTCGTTAATAAGTATTATTTACCAATTTATAGTAAGCGCTTTCTTATTGTTTGAAATGTACGTTCTTATAGGTTAGAAATTTAATTATATAGTCTTCTAAATGAGGATGTGTTTAACTAATCAAGTTTATGCTGCTAGTTCATGTGGGATAGGGAATATACATATGGTATATGGAGTTACTGAACATTATATAAGTGGAGGCTGAAGTATATGAAGGGGGTTATTTTAGCTGGAGGAAAAGGAAGGCGCCTTAGACCATTAACATGTAATACTCCAAAGCCGATGTTACCATTATTAGAAAAACCAGTTTTAGAATATAATATTGAGTTACTACGCCAGCATGGTATTCGTGAAATTGCAATTACTGTTCAATATATGAGTACGACCATTAAGCAATATTTTGGTGACGGTAGTAAATGGGGAGTTAACTTGTATTATTTTGAAGACTCTCCTCCGCTTGGCACAGCAGGGAGTATTAAACAAGCAGAACAATTTTTAGATGAAACATTTGTTGTGATAAGCGGGGATGCATTAACTGACTTTCAATTATCAGAAGGAATTAGGTTTCATGAACAAAAGAAAAGAATGGTAACAATGTTTGTGAAAGAAGTAGAAAATCCACTCTCATTTGGATTGGTTGTAATGAATAAAGACCAGGAGGTTACACGATATATAGAAAAGCCGGGCTGGAATGAGGTAGTATCTAATGTTGTGAATACAGGCATATATATTATGGAGCCAGAAATCTTTTCTTACATACCGCCTAGGCAATTTTTTGATTTCAGTCATGATGTGTTTCCGTTATTGGCAAACAAAAATGTGTTATTCGCATATTTGTCAGAAGGTTATTGGTTAGATATCGGCACATTTAATCAATATCGACAAGCACAATTTGATTTGTTAACGAAAAAGTTACAAGTACCTATTCCTTATACAGAAGTATTACCGATGGTATGGATGGGAGAAGGGGTGACGATTGGTAAAGGGACGAAAATTCATGGCCCCTCTTTTATTGGAGAAGGAGCAAAGATTGGTACAGGAGCTGTAATTGAGCCATATTCTATTATTGGGAAAAATAGTATCGTTTCAAATTATTCTCATCTTCAAAAAAGTATTGTTTTTGCAAATGCCCACATTGGGAAGTATTGTGAACTATTAGAAACGACAATAGGAGAGCGTACAATAGTTGAAGATGATGTTACACTGTTTCAAAAAAGTGTTGTAGCGGATCACTGTCATATCGGAAGAAGTACGGTAATTAAGCAAAAAGGAAAACTATGGCCTTATAAGGCGATTGATAGTCATTCGATAGTAGGAGCGGCTGGTATTCAAGAGAGTGAAATGAGTGCAGGGTGGTTACAAAAAAGCCGCATTGTAGGAAGAGGGAATGTTGAAATTACTCCCCAGTTTATCGTGAAGATTGCGATGGCGTATGGTTCTCTTTTTAAAAAAGGAGAAAGTATATTAATTGGAAGTCAAGAAAATATAGAAACAACCTCTTATAAAAATTTATTTTTACATGCTATTCATGGTATAGGGATTCATACGATGGAATGTAAAGAAATGAACGAGTCACTTTTTCAATATAGTGTTCACCAGTTGAAGTGTGCAGGTGGTGTTTTCATTCAAGTGGAGAATGAGAATGAGATTGTTATAAAGTTATACGGTCAAGCTGGCATGCCGTTAACGTATAAGCAGCAAAAAGAGATAGAACAAGTATATATGTCCGAATTGTTTTATTACGTGCATGAGAAAGAAATGGGGCGTAATAAGCTCGTTCATGTTTCTATGAATGAGTATATAGAAGTTATATTGGAGCATATTGATATCGAGAAAATACAGATGCAGAAGTTTCATCTTCTTATTAATAAGAGAAATGATACGTTGCAACATTTACTCATGCTCTTTCTGCAAAGACTTGGTTGTACAGTTACATGGATTTATGCAAGCGAACAAAAAGATCATGTGAAAGCTTTGATGAAATCAAGTAAAGCGAATATGGCTCTTATGTTTTCTGAGCAAGGAAATCATTTCGAGTTATACGATAAACATAGTAATATTTACCAAGGTACAGATTTGGAAGAGGTAGATATTCCAGATTTCTTACTCGAATCGACAGGAAATATTTACCCAATGTCTTTGAAGTTAGGAGAATGTTATCTTCTATTTTATACGCAGGATGAAAGAAAGTCGTTTCAAGTAAGGTGGAAGCGAGATATTTTATATCGGATTGGAAAATTATTCGAGCTAATAGCATTGCAAGGAAAAACGTTTCTCAGCATAGTAGAGCAATCACCTCCGCTCTATTTACTTTATGATGAAGTGGTATGTTCATGGAATGAAAAAGGGGAAATTATGAGGAAATTATTGGATGATATAGAAAGGAAGGGAGAAGGTATATTTGAAGGAGTACAGTTCAAATATACTGAAAAAGAGTGGTCTTATATCGTTTCTGACACAAAACAACCAAAATTTTTGGTGTATTCACATGCTAGAAACCCAGTAATAGCAAGGGAAAATATGAAAAATCTTATAGAAAAAATTAGACAATATCAAAAGGTGTAGAATTTTTATTTTAAAAGTGGTATTATAGTATAGTCTGATTTAAGTTATTAGTACTGGAGGGAAATAAGAATGCGTGTGAATATTACTCTAGCATGTACAGAATGCGGAGATCGTAACTATATCTCAAAGAAAAATAAACGTAACAACGCTGAGCGTATCGAGCTTAAAAAGTATTGCAAGCGTGACAAGAAGTCTACGTTACACCGTGAAACAAAGTAAGCAGTAGGAATATTTTCCTACTGTTTCTTTTTTTTATTCGATTCCTATGTTAAAAGTGATACACTATCAGCATAGAGTAAAGTGTCACTGTAAGGGGGAGAATGTGTGAAAGCAGAGAAAGTACGTTTACGTAAACAAATAATAGAACACATGAATTCTTTATCAGAAGAACAGTATACAACTTTATCAGAACAGATTGCATTTTCGTTGTATGCGCAAAAAGAGTGGGTTGAAGCTAAAACAATTGGAATTACTCTTTCAATGGAAAATGAAGTGAATACATATCCTATTATCGAAAAAGCTTGGGAAGAAGGAAAGAAAGTTGTAGTTCCTAAGTGTAATAAAGGAACTAGAACGATGTCCTTCCGGCAAATTAATAATTTTGATCAATTAGAAACGGTGTATATGAATTTACGTGAACCGATTCCTGGGCTTACGGAAGAAGTGAATATGGATGAAATTGATCTTCAAATTGTGCCGGGCGTAGCTTATACAGAACGAGGAGAGCGAATTGGGTACGGCGGTGGCTATTATGATCGTTATCTCGTGCATTATAAAGGGAAAACGCTGTCATTAGCGTATGATTTTCAAATGGTAAAACACATTCCAGTAGAGCCATTTGATAAAAACATAGAAAAAATTATTACAGAAAAAGGAACACTGCTTATAAATAAGCTTGTATAGACAAATAAAAATTGACGAGACTTTTTCTTCTTGATTATAATAAAATATGTGAACGTTTTCTTATTATAATTTTTTATAGTAAGTGAGCATAGAGGGTGATGAAATGGTATCTATTTATGATATTCAGCAATTGCTAAAGAAATTTGGTACGATTATTTATACGGGAGATCGAATTGCAGATTTACAATTAATGCAAGATGAATTGCGTGAATTAAATCAATCACAGCTAATCGATCCACAAGACTATCAAACAGCTTTATTTTTATTGAAGCAAGAAATTCAAAAAGAGCTAAATAAGAATTAGATAAAGGTAGGTAAGCAACATGGAAGAGAAATGGTTAGTTGGTGTTGACCTTGGTGGTACAACGATTAAATTAGCATTTATTAATGTATACGGTGAAATTTTACATAAGTGGGAAATCCCTACGAATACAGGTGAGCAAGGAAAACATATTACACTTGATGTTGCGAAAGCAATTGATAAAAAGCTAGAAGAATTAGGCGAATTGAAGAGCAAATTAATTGGTATTGGTATGGGAGCTCCTGGTCCTGTACATGTGGCGTCTGGAATGATTTATGAAGCGGTTAATTTAGGATGGAAAAACTATCCGCTAAAAGATTTATTAGAAGTAGAAACAGGATTACCTGTTGTTATTGATAATGATGCAAACTTAGCAGCGCTTGGTGAAATGTGGAAAGGTGCTGGTGAAGGTGCAAAAGATTTAATCTGTATGACACTTGGTACGGGCGTTGGTGGTGGTGTAATCGCCAATGGTGAGATTGTACACGGCGTGAGTGGTGCTGCTGGTGAGATTGGACATATTACAGTCGTTACAGAAAATGCTTTCCCATGTAATTGCGGGAAGTCTGGTTGCTTAGAAACAGTAGCATCTGCGACAGGTATTGTACGTGTTGCTATGCAAAAAATACAAGAGACTAATAAAGAGAGCATGTTGCGTTCTATGTTAGCTGAAGAAGGACGTATTACATCAAAAGATGTCTTTGAAGCACTTGGACAAGGTGATGAATTAGCAGGTGAAGTAGTAGAAAAAGTAGCTTCTTATTTAGGATTAGCTGTAGCGAACCTTTCTAGTACATTGAACCCAGAGAAAATTGTTATTGGTGGAGGCGTGTCTAAAGCTGGAGATGCGTTATTAGAACCAATTCAACGCTATTTCGAGCAATACGCTTTCTCACGTGCTGTAAAGAGCACGAAGTTAGCTATTGCAACACTTGGTAATGATGCAGGTGTTATCGGAGGAGCTTGGCTTGTAAAAAAGCACAAATACGAAGCGAAGATGATATAAGTTGTGAAATATGAAAAGAGGAAGGGGGAACCCTTCCTCTTTTTGTGTAAAATCTCGATGAAGAATAAAGTGTAAACGAATTAAGCTGCTGGTGGATACCCGTTATATAGAACAGTCATGATCGTAAACCATCCGAAAACGAGTACAGTTGCAATTGCAAAGCCGCTCGCGAAAAAGTTTTTTTCACGAAGTGTTCTAAGCGTAGCAAATACAGCTAACAGAGTGACAAGTGTAAAAATAATAACAAGGCCCATACAATATCCTCCTCTGTCTACCCATTTCTTATTATGAGTTTTTGGAATATTTACTCTTTTATATTGTACATGTTTTAAAAATGATTGTCGAGATAGCATCCTTTCTTTTCCTCAGAGAAAGAAATGTTGTATCATTAAAAGTAAGTTTAATAACTGGAGGAGATTTTCATATGAAATGGATACAAATGCCGTTAGGCCCATTACAAACAAATGCTTATATTTTAATGAACGATCAAAAAGAGTGCATTATCTTTGACCCTGGTCATGAAGGTGAAAAGCTCGTTACATATTTACAAGAAAAACAATTAAAACCATTGGCTGTTTTATTAACACATGCTCACTTTGATCATATCGGTGCTGTTGATGCCGTAAGAGACGCTTTTCATATTCCTGTGTACGTACATAAAGAAGAAGCAGATTGGTTAGGAGATGCAACTGTAAACGGCTCTCAAATTTTTATGATGAACCGCAGTATTACAGCAAAACCAGCGGATCATATTATTGATGCAGAAGGTACATTAACAATTGGATCATTTAATTTTGAAATTTTTGAGACACCAGGACATTCTCCAGGAAGTATTTCTTATTATACTAAAGAAGCGAATGCTGTATTTTCAGGAGATGTATTGTTCCAAATGAGCATTGGAAGAACAGATTTGCCTGGTGGAAGTTTTGCTGAATTAATTGGAAGTATTGAAGAGAAATTATTTGTATTACCAGATGAAACAGCGGTGTTATGTGGACATGGTCCAGAAACAAGCATTGGCTTTGAAAAAGAAAATAATCCGTTTTTACAATAAGGAGTCATTATGGGAATGGAGCTCATTTTAAGAGAATGGATGGGGAAAGAAAAGGATTATTCAATTTCATATAGTACGTATATGAACCTTGTATTGTATATGGAGGGTCATGGATATTATATGAAAGAACGTGAAAAGATTGGAAGACAAGGGGATTTTTTTACAAGTAGCAATGTATCCTCTGTTTTTGCAAAAACTTTTGCTAAACTTTTTATTCGTCTTGTTGAAAATGGTGAAGTTGCTTCGAATATTTGTGAGGTTGGTGGGGGAACAGGGAAGTTTGCCTATGATGTTTTACAAGAATGGAAGCAATTATCTCCAAACACCTTTATTAATTTAAACTATTCAATGATTGAAGTGAGCCCTTTTCATAGGAAATTACAGCAGGAGCAACTTGGCTCATTTTCTAATGTATCGTACTATACCTCCTATAGTGAAATGGGAGATTCTTTCGAGGGAATTCTTTTTTCGAATGAGTTGTTTGATGCATTTCCTGTTGAAGTAATTGAGAAAAGAAATGGTATATTGTATGAAGTACGTATTACATATACAGAGGAAGGAAACCTTTCAGAAGTATGTAGGCCGTTAAATAAAAGAATTGGTCGCTATTTATTGAAATATAATATTCATATTGCTGAAGGGCAACGTTTTGAAGTACCAATTGTTATGGAGGAGTATATAAAAGAAATTTCGAAATGGTTTCAAAAAGGTATATGTATTACAGTTGATTACGGATACACAAAAGAAGAATGGATGCATCCAGCACACCGCGAAGGAAGTTTGCGAGGATATTATCAGCATAAGCTAATGCGTAACCCACTAGCGCATCCAGGTGAAATGGATCTTACTACTCATGTTCATTGGGACGAGCTAAAGGAGATGTTTAGTATGCAAGGAATGAGTGCAGTATGGCATAAGAAACAATCTGAGTTCTTGTTAGCTGCAGGAATATTAGAACAGCTTACGAGCCATCAAGATACGAATCCTTTTTCTGAAACGCAAAAACAAAATCGAGCAGTTCGTTCTATGATTTTAAATGGAGGAGTAGGGAGTTCGTTTGATGTTGTTATACATACAAAAGATATGCAACATTTACATTTGGATCAGTATGTAACAATATAAAAAACAAGACACAGTATATACTGTGTCTTGTTTTTTAATACGACTTATGTAGTATTATATATTTCCTCTCATGATATATATTTATATTAAAGATATGAGATAAAAAATATAGAATACGTTCTTTTTCTGCGATTATTAGTCCCTAACCTAATAATACACGAACGAGTTGAATGATTGTTTCATTCTCTACTTTGTAATAAATTTCCAATCCTTTTCTTTCACTAGAAACGATTTTAGCGCTTTTTAATTTTGCTAAATGCTGTGAAATTGTAGATTGTGGCATGTTTAAGCCAGTATACATTGTAGAAACGTTGCTTGGACCGCGCTCGATTAATCCTTTTACGATACATAAACGAACAGGATGAGCTAGCACTTTTAATAATTCTGCATTACTTTCATATAGTTCTAATTCTTTTTGAAAGGTTTCTAACATGTTCTTTTCCACCTCCGTGTGAGCTATTATACCATACTATACATACCAAAAATTTAAAGAAAAGAAAATAGTTGTTGCAGAAAAAAAGTCCTAAAGTAAAGAAATTGTAAGAAAAGAGACCCGGATGTAAATAAAATAGGTAAATTAGCATGTTTTTGTAAAATGACATTTTTGGGTGAAAATTTCGATGCGTTTTAAAAATTGAAAGATATAGATATATTTGTAACACAATTTTATCATGATTTTCTTATTCTTTCAAATGAATATACGAAATTTTTAAAATAATATGACAAAGGAATTATAATGATATATATAGAATATAAAACAGGTTAAAAGAAAAGAAGCTGAATGTCATTCGCTTCTTTATGGTGATAATGAAATATTTGATTACGGCTGATAAATCTTAGGATGATCAAGTCATTAGTCATTTATTCTAAAATTCATCTTTTAGCAACGTTAAAAATCTGTGATTCCATATGTTCTCATAAAAATCAATTGTCTCTTTTGCGGACATAAAAGGATTATTCAACGTAGAGGTTGTTTTCTGTCCCATAAAGTTTTCGTATCCTAGTCCGTGGGCAAACTTAATCGTTGCATCCATACAGTACTCTGTTTGGGCGCCACAAAATTCAATGCGATTTACAGATAATTGATCTAAAATTTCTTTTAAGTTTGTTTTATAAAATGAATTTGCATGTGTTTTTCTTACAAAAAAATCTTGTTCTTGAACATCTAGATCGGTATGAATAGCCCAAAGTTCTTTCTCGGGTACTAAATCATCATCACAATGTTGAACAAAAAGGATTGGTTTATTTAATTTTCTATATGAAGAAATTCTTTTATTTACTTTTGTTAGTAAGTTCTGTAAATCAAATAAATGCTCCTCGCTATAACATACGCCATTTTGTAAATCGATAACGATTAAAATATCTGCACAAGTATCCATTATTTTCACCCCTTTTTATTTCTTAATATATCAATTAATCCATTATTTAGAAATAGATGATATACTTTTATTTTTTATGGACTATAAGAAAAGAAGAAATTCAAATGAATATAACTAAACCGCATAAAAAGAAGATATGAAAACCTAATCTCATATCTTCTTTTTCTCTATGCATTTACAGGTTCTTCTACATAAGAAAGGGCATTTTCAAAATCGGATATTAAATCGTTAACATTTTCAAGACCGACTGATAACCGAAGTAATGAATTAGAGATTCCTCTTTTATCACGAGCTTCTTGCGACAGTGCTGCATGTGACATTTTTGCTGGATAAGAAAGAATTGACTCTACAGCTCCTAAACTAACTGCAAAAACAGGTAATTTTACTTTTGATAAAAATTTGCGGAGTGCATCTTCTGACTGCAAAGTAAACGATAAGACCGCTCCAGCTGATGTTGCTTGAGATTGTTGAATATCAAATCCGAGATGAGTTTGTAATCCCGGATAATAGACATTTTTTACTTTAGAGTGCTCTTGTAAATAATGTGCGATTTTATTGGCATTTTTAGCTGAATGTTCGAGGCGTACATGCAATGTTTTTAGACCGCGAAGTACGAGAGAACAATCTTGAGGTCCTAAAATAGCACCGAATGCATTTTGTAAAAATCCAAGCTTTTGAGCGAGTTCTGAATCTTTTACTACTGCTAATCCGGCAGTAACATCACTATGACCAGCAATAAATTTTGTAGCACTATGAAGAACGACATCAGCTCCAAGTTCAAGTGGTTTTTGGAATAGTGGTGTCAAAAATGTATTATCAACAAAAGTAAGAGCGCCAATAGATTTTGCGAGTTTAGAAACCTCGCGAATATCTGTCACTTTTAAAAGTGGGTTAGAAGGTGTTTCTACATAAAAGAGCTTTGTATCTGGTTTAATGTTTTGTTTTATTTCTTCTAAATTGGTCATATCAACAAATGTATGTGAAACACCGTAACGGGAGAGTACCTCAGTTATCACTCGGTAAGTGCCTCCGTACACATCTTCTGAAATGAGTACGTGATCACCTTGTGAAAGAAGGAGGAATGCAGTGGAAATCGCTGCAATGCCTGATGCAAAGGCGAATCCTTTTGTTCCGCCTTCTAATAAAGCAATGATATCTTCAAGAGCTTCACGAGTTGGATTTCCTGACCTGCTATAGTCATATTTTCCGAACGTATCTACATCAAACTGGTGAAAAGTTGATGTATTATAAATAGGAACGTTCACAGCGCCTGTTTGCGAGTCGTGTTTATATTGGTTGTGTAGTAAGAGTGTATCTATAGAATAGCTCATATTCTTACACCTTCTTTTACGAGTTTAATGGCTTGCTTTAAGTCTTGAATTAAATCGTTACTATTTTCAATGCCAACTGAGAATCGAAGAAGACGATTGCATACGCCGTTTGCTGTTCTAATTTCTTCAGGAATATCAGCATGTGTTTGCGTTGCTGGATAAGTCATTAAACTTTCTACACCACCAAGACTTTCGGCAAATGTAATTAAGGATAAAGATTGTAAGAATGGATTAATCCAAGCTTCATCTTTAAGGCGGAATGAGATCATGCCACCTCTTCCTGGATAAAATACATCTGTCACCCCGTCCTCATCATTTAAATACGCAACAACTGCTTTCGCATTTTCTTCATGTTGCCTCATGCGAAGCGCTAACGTTTTCATACCGCGAATTAATAACCATGAGTCAAATGGGCTTAAAACTGCACCTGATGCATTATGATAATGAGCGATTTCCTCGCAAAGTTCCTTTCCTTTTGCAACGACAAGCCCGCTTAGTACATCGTTATGTCCCCCTAAATATTTCGTTGCGCTATGAAGTACAATGTCAGCACCTTCTGTTAATGGTTGCTGTATATAAGGTGTGTAGAAAGTGTTGTCTACAATAAGAAGTAGTCCGTTCCTTTTCGCTACAGTTGCGACAGCAGCAATATCAGTAACTTGCATTAATGGATTAGTTGGAGTTTCTATGAAAATAGCCTTCGTTTCAGTTGTGATAGCTTGCTCAATTTGTTTAATAGACTGTGTATTTACGTATCTACATCGAACATTCCACTTTTTTTCATGCTCAGAAAATAATCGATACGTTCCCCCGTATAAATCTTCAGATACAATAAGTTCGTCTCCAGAGCGGAATAGAGAAAGGACGAGGAGAACAGCCGCCATCCCTGAACTACAGGCATAACCTTGTTCGCCATATTCTAAGTCTGCAATCGCCTGTTCTAAAAGACCGCGAGTTGGATTGCCAGTTCGTGAATAGTCAAAGCCAGTAGATTTACCAATTCCTTCGTGACGATAAGCGGTTGAGAAATAAACTGGTGGATTAACCGTTCCAGTTGTAGTTTCACTGCGATTTCCGATTTGTGCTAGTTTTGTTTCGATTGTTGACATGTGAAAATTCCTCCTTTTTAAATTGAAACATTAAGTGAATATAAAATAAAAAAAGCCTTCTAAGAAGAAGGCTTTCGGTTTGAATAGAGTCTTCTTCTCATCTGTCAAATCTTTCACAATTTGCTGGAATTAGCACCTTATTAACAAAATGTTAATGGTTGCTGAGGCGTCACAGGGCCAGTCCCTCTACCTCTCTAGATAAGAATGTTCGTATGAAATTTTTATTATGTTTTTAACTTTACAATAAAATATAACTGAATTGCAACTTTATTTTAAATAATTTTTATTTTTCCGCAAGTGTCATTGACTTTTACTTTTGTGCATGCTAAATTTATTAAAAAATTAACAAACATTGTTAAAAGGGGAACGCATTTCCTTTTAGCTACATAAATAAAATAATAAAGACAACTCTTATTGAGAGCGGTGGAGGGAAAGGCCCTGTGAAACCCGGCAACCTTCAAACGAAATGTTTGAAACGGTGCTAATACCTGCAAAACGAATGTTTTGCATAATAAGAGGAGGAACGATTATGTCCCCCTCTTCAAAGTGAAGAGGGGGTTTTTATATTGATAGAAATGAGGGAGAGTCGTGAAATTACTAGATTTATTATCAAAAGGAATTGTAATAGGTGATGGTGCGGTTGGGACGTTATTGCATTCACATGGTTTGCAAAGTAGCTTTGAAGAATTGAATGTATCTGATCCAGACTTAATTATATCGATTCATAAACAATATGTAGCTGCTGGAGCAGATGTAATTCAAACGAATACGTATGGAGCAAATGAGGCGAAATTACGTATGTATGGTTTAGAAAATCAAGTTACAGAAATTAATAGAGCGGCAGTAAAACTGGCGAAAGCATCTGTGACAGATAAAAATGCAATTTTAGGAACAATTGGTGGTATGAAACATATCGGAGCTGTTACAACGACTGATATGGAAAGAGAGTTTATGTTACTTGAACAGGCAGGGGCTTTACTAGAAGAACAGGTTGATGGATTACTATTAGAAACTTTTTACGATGAATTTGAATTACTTCATGCCGTTAAAGTATTGCGTAAGCAAACGAATATTCCAATTGTTGCGCAATTAGCGTTACATGAAGCAGGTACGACTCAAAATGGAAATGATGTCAATGAAATATTAAAGCAACTTATAGATTACGGTGCAAATGTTGTTGGGTTGAATTGTCAACTAGGGCCGCTTCATATGACGGAAGCTTTCAAAATGATATCGATTCCTCAAAATGGCTATTTATCAGCATACCCAAATGCAGGCCTCCCGAATTATGTGGATGGACGTTACGTATATGAGGGAAGCCCAGCTTATTTTGAAGCGATGACACCGAGATTTATTGAGCAAGGTATTCGGTTATTGGGTGGTTGTTGTGGTACGACTCCAGAACATATTCAAAGTATGAAGCGCGCTGTTGCGAATATTACCCCTGTAATAGAAAAAGACACGATTCAAAGGCCGAAAGTCGTTCATACGCATGAGAAACGTTCGAAGGCTCACGTCACTCTAGCAGAGAAAGCGAAAAAACAAACGACAGTTGTAGTGGAATTAGATCCACCGAAAACGTTAGATACACAGCGTTTTTTTGAAGGAGCAAGAGCGTTAAAAAGAGCGGGAGCAGATGCTATTACTCTAGCAGATAATTCATTAGCATCGCCTCGTGTTTCTAATATGGCGATGGGTGCGTTATTAACGAAGCATGATATCCCAGTATTGACGCATTTAACGTGTAGAGATCATAACGTCATTGGACTACAATCTCATTTGTTAGGTTTATCGGCGTTAGGGATGGAAGAAGTGTTAGCTTTAACTGGTGATCCAGCGCGCGTTGGTGATTTTCCCGGTGCCACTTCTGTATATGATTTATCCTCTATTGAGCTTATTAAAATGATTAAAGAAATGAACGATGGACGTTCAATTTTAGGGAAATCAATTGGACCGGCGACAAGGTTTTCTGTAGGCGGCGCATTTAATCCTCACGTGAGGCACTTAAAAGCAGCGGTTAAGCGAATGGAACGAAAAATAGATGCTGGAGCGGAGTATTTTTTAACTCAGCCAATTTACGATATCAAGTTAATTGAAGAAGTGTATGAAGCGACAAAGCATTTGGAACAACCTATTTTTATTGGAATTATGCCGTTAGTAAGTAAGCGGAATGCAGATTTTCTTCATTTTGAGGTGCCGGGTATTACTCTTCCTGAAGAAATAAGAGAGAGAATGGATGGACATGAAACGAAAGAGGCAGCAATTGAGGAAGGGATCCGCATTTCACAAGAATTGGTCGACGCAGCGATGCAATATTTTAATGGTATTTATCTTATTACACCATTTTTAAAGTATGAAATTACAGAACATCTTGTTAAATATGTAAGAGAAAAGCAAGAAGTGAAAGAAGGTATTAATTGATGAAGTGTATAGAAGAAAAATTAAAAAATAGCATTTTAATATTAGATGGTGCAATGGGGACAATGATTCAGCAAGAGGATTTAACTGCTGAAGATTTCGGAGGAGAAGAGTACGAGGGCTGTAATGAATATTTAGTGGAAACAAGACCAGACGTTATTTTAAAGATTCATAAAGCTTATATTGAAGCTGGAGCGGATATTATTGAAACAAATACATTTGGGGCAACGAATATTGTACTAAGTGATTATGATCTGTCTCATTTAGATGAAGAACTAAATGAAAAGGCAGCACTTTTGGCGAAGCAAGCTGTTAAAGAAAGCGGGAAGGAAGTATATGTTGCGGGAGCGATGGGACCAACAACGAAAGCAATTAGTGTTACAGGTGGTGTGACTTTTGAAGAATTGATTGAGGCTTATACAAGGCAGGCACGAGGATTATTAAAAGGAGCAGTTGATGTATTACTCGTTGAGACGAGTCAAGATATGCGTAACGTGAAAGCAGCTTATATTGGAATTCAAGCCGCTTTTGAAGAACTGAAAAAAACGGTTCCTATTATGATTTCAGGAACGATTGAGCCAATGGGAACGACTCTGGCTGGGCAAACAATTGAAGCTTTTTATTTATCAGTAGAACATATGAAACCATTATCTGTTGGGTTAAACTGTGCGACTGGTCCGGAGTTTATGAGGGACCATATTCGTTCACTATCTGATTTATCGGAGTGTTACATTTCTTGTTATCCAAATGCAGGTCTTCCTGATGAAGATGGACATTACCATGAATCTCCATCTTCTCTTGCTGAAAAGGTGAAGCGATTTGCTGAAGAAGGATGGGTTAATATTATTGGTGGTTGTTGTGGCACGACACCAGAACATATAAAAGCAATGAAATCCGCGCTAGCATCTCTTAGGCCTCGTGACCATCATGAGAGAGAAGGACATGGAATTAGTGGATTAGAAGCACTGCAATATGATGAGTCTATGAGACCGTTATTTGTAGGTGAAAGAACGAATGTTATTGGGTCACGTAAATTTAAACGCTTAGTAGCAGAAGGGAAATTTGAAGAGGCTGCTGAAGTGGCAAGAGCGCAAGTGAAGAAAAATGCTCATATTATTGACATTTGTATGGCAGATCCTGATCGCGATGAAATAGAAGATATGGAAAACTTCTTAGCAGAAGTTACGAAAGTTTTAAAAGTACCGATTATGATTGATTCAACAGATGAAAATGTGATGGAGCGAGCTCTTACTTATATTCAAGGAAAAGCTGTTATTAATTCAATTAATTTAGAAGATGGAGAAGAACGATTTAAAAAAGTGACACCGCTTCTTCAGAAGTATGGTGCCGCTATAGTTGTAGGAACAATTGATGAAGACGGTATGGCGGTTAGTGCGGAACGAAAGATAGAAATTGCGAAAAGAAGCTATGAATTACTTACAAAGAAGTATGGGATACGCCCGTCAGATATTATTTTTGATGCACTTGTGTTTCCAGTAGGGACAGGTGATGAAGAATATATTGGCTCAGCGGCAGCGACTATAGAAGGAATTCGCCTTATTAAAGAAGCGTTACCAGAGTGTTTAACGATTTTAGGTGTAAGTAACATATCATTTGGTTTACCACCGGCTGGACGTGAAGTATTAAATTCAGTTTTTTTATACCATGCTACGAAAGCAGGATTAGATTACGCGATTGTGAATACGGAAAAATTAGAACGCTATGCGTCGATTCCAGAGGAAGAAAAACGCCTTGCAGATGCCTTACTGTTTGAAACGACGAAAGAGACGTTAGAAGAATTTACAAACTTTTACCGAGTTGCTAAAAAGAAAGATGTCGTTGTGCAAGAAACGTTAACGCTTGATGAAAGACTAGCAAATTATATTGTAGAAGGTACGAAACAAGGATTACACGAGGATTTAAGTCTTGCACTTGAAGAAGGAAGAAAACCTCTTGATATTATTAACGGTCCGCTTATGACAGGGATGGACGAGGTAGGACGACTATTTAATAATAATGAACTTATTGTTGCTGAAGTATTGCAAAGTGCCGAAAGTATGAAAGCCGCTGTAAGCTATTTAGAGCCACATATGGAATCTAGTGATAGTGCGAAAAAAGGGAAAGTATTGTTAGCAACTGTAAAAGGTGACGTGCATGATATTGGGAAAAATCTCGTTGAAATTATTTTAGCGAATAACGGATATGAGATTATTAATTTAGGAATTAATGTACGTTCGGATCGAATTGTTCAAGAAGTACAAGAAAAGAAGCCGGACATTATAGGCCTTTCAGGTTTATTAGTAAAATCAGCGCAACAAATGGTAACGACTGCTGAAGATTTAAAAGCGGCAAATATTGATGTGCCCATTGTTGTAGGTGGTGCAGCGTTAACGAGAAAGTTTACAGATAATCGGATTTCACCATCATATAAAGGACTCGTTTGTTATGCGAGTGATGCGATGACGGGGCTCGATATTATTAATAAGCTTCAAAAAGAAGAAGAGCGTGAGAAGATGAAGCAGGATAAAAAAGAACGTCATCTTCATATCGTAAAAAAAGAGGAGAAGAAAGTAGAAATTCCAGCAGTAATTGAGCCATTACCAAAATCAGAGGTTATGGTGCCTGATTCAACAAAACGAATTGTATTACGAGATGTTCCCGCCCTTCATCTCGCACCATTTCTGAATAGACAAATGCTACTTGGGCATCACCTTGGATTAAAAGGAAATGTGAAGAAGCTTTTGAAAGAGGGAGATAAGAGAGCACATGAATTAAATGATTTAATAGATGAATTATTGCAGGAAGGACAATCTTGGTTAAAGCCGAAAGCAGTGTATCAATTTTTCCCAGCGCAAAGCGACGGACAAAACATTGTAATATATGATCCAGAAGATCATACGCGTGTTATAGAGCGTTTCACATTCCCTAGACAAGGAAAGGCTCCCTATCGTACTTTAGGTGATTATTTGCGCCCAATAGGAGATGAGATGGACTATGTTGCTTTCTTATCTGTTACGGTTGGGGAAGGAGTTCGGGATATTGCTGAAGAGTTGAAGGCGAAAGGTGATTACCTACGTAGTCATGCCATTCAATCGTTAGCGCTTGAATTAGCGGAAGGACTTGCTGAAAAAACACATATGCTCATTCGTGACCGCTGGGGCATTCCGGACTCACCTGAACTGACGATGGAAGAACGTTTCCGTACGAAATATAGAGGAATACGAGTGTCATTTGGTTATCCGGCGTGTCCAGAACTTGCAGATCAAGAAAAGCTATTTCGCTTAATTCATCCAGAGGAAATAGGTATTTCATTAACAGAAGGATTCATGATGGAGCCAGAAGCGTCCGTAACGGCTATGGTATTTTCTCACCCTGAGGCAAGATATTTTAGTGTATTATAGTCTAGAAGGGGGAGACGTATGAAGAAAATAGTCTTTACAGGTGGCGGTTCGGCAGGACATGTAACACCTAATTTAGCCATTATCCCATATTTACAGGAAGACAACTGGGATATCTCTTATATTGGTTCTCACAAAGGTATTGAGAAAACGATTATAGAAAAGGAAGGCATTCCCTACTATAGTATTTCGAGTGGAAAGCTACGTCGTTATTTTGATTTAAAAAATATAAAAGATCCTTTTCTTGTAATGAAGGGGGTTATGGATGCGTATGTAAGAATTCGAAAACTAAAACCAGATGTGATTTTTTCAAAAGGCGGTTTCGTATCTGTACCAGTCGTAATTGGCGGATGGCTAAATAGAGTACCAGTTTTATTACATGAATCTGATATGACGCCAGGACTAGCAAACAAAATTGCGCTTCGTTTTGCTTCGAAAATATTTGTTACATTTGAAGAAGCTGCGAAACATTTACCGAAAGAAAAAGTAATTTATACAGGATCTCCTGTACGTGAAGAAGTACTAAAGGGAAATCGTGAAAAAGGTTTAGCATTTTTAGGCTTTTCACGTAAAAAGCCAGTTATTACAATCATGGGAGGAAGTTTGGGCGCAAAAAAAATTAATGAAACGGTTCGATCCGCGTTACCAGAACTTCTGAAAAAATATCAAATTGTTCACCTTTGCGGAAAAGGTAACCTTGATGAAAGTTTACAAAATAAAGAAGGATATAGACAATTTGAATATGTACATGGAGAACTGCCAGATATATTAGCGGTAACAGATTTTGTTATTTCACGCGCGGGCTCCAACGCAATTTTTGAATTTTTAACATTACAAAAGCCGATGGTTTTAATTCCATTATCGAAATTTGCAAGCCGTGGAGATCAAATATTAAATGCAGAGTCCTTTGAAAGACAAGGATATGCTTCCGTATTATATGAAGAAGATGTAAATGTAAAATCTCTTATAAAGTATGTCGAAGAATTAAGTCAAAATAATGAGAAGTATAAAACAGCACTAAAAAAATATAATGGAAAAGAAGCAATTAAAACAATCATTCAAAATATTTCAGAGGCATGATGAAACAATCATGCCTCTTTTAGTAGGGTGAAAGATTCCAAGAATTGATATTTTTATGTTACAATAAAGTGAAACTTTAATCAGTTGGGTGCATCCCACATCTAACTTCTTTACTGTTACTGAATTTTGAGGAGGGAGTCTTACTGCCCTCAAATAGCGGGATAACAAATGGGTTAATAGGGAAATTCCAATTAATGAGGCGTGAAAATACGAATGGATTAGGAGTGACTGTGTTGGAGCTAAGTCTCTATGAAAATACTGCACTTATTATATGCTTTGTGTTGTACGTTGGTAGTGTTATTGTTTATATTTCAAGGAAATTTTCGCAAGAAAGAGAGCTTGAAAAGTCAGAGATAACAGCTGAACTAGAAATGTTAGCTGATGAAAGTTATAAAAAACAAAAAATAAAAGAAGACCATGAAGCATCCCATCATTTAAACGCAAATAAGTTTTAAAGATGGGGATTTTTTTTGAAGTTGTTCTTTATTGTAGCTATAACAAATAACGCTAAAAAGGAGTTTCCCCATACATAATGAAGGAGTGTATATAAATGAATTTTTATATCGCCTCAGGTTTCCAAAATAAACATCTTGTACGTTCCGTAGCAAATGAACTGAAACATGCAGGATGGCACCATACATATGATTGGACCAAAAATGAAAGAGCAGCGAATGAAGAACAATTAAGAGAAATTGGTCAGGCAGAACAAAATGCTGTAAAAGAAGCGGATGTATTTTTACTTATATTAGATGGCGGAAACGGGAGCCATACAGAGTTTGGAATGGCGATTGCACTAGAGAAAACGATATATGTATATCATGCAGGAAACCCGCTCCAAACAACGTTCTATCACTTGCCAGAAATAAATATTTTTGAAGGAGATGTAGCTGAGTTTGCATCTTATGTTATAAATCATGTGAAATAATAGTAACTACCTAAAAGGTTATAAAAGTGATCTTTTGGGTACAGTGATGATAAGAAACGTATATAAAGGAGTACATAATATGAAATTAGAAAATGGATGGGAAACGAGCTTTTTAGAAGTCGTACAAAATAGTGAATTTAAGAAAGAGGCACTTCTTAGTCAATTGCTTTGTCAGGATAGTGAAGAAGTAGAAGAGCTTGTGGATGATTACGGCTACGAAGAACTTGTTGAACGTGAACATGATGATGAGTTAGCTGAAATCTTAGGAGAAGAACTTTTTAGTGAGATGGAACGCCAAGTATTCTTATCTTCAAACCCAGAAGAAAAATTGATTTCATTCGTCAATGGATTAGGTTTTCATGTGTTAGATTGGATCGTTCTTCTTGAAACAGAATTTGATATTGATAGTGCAAACTTTACATCAGATGCTGTGAAGGTGTTAGAAAAGCGTTTCAGACAGTTTCCATACATAGAGGACAAGACAATTTTTGATATGACATTTGGAGAATCGATGGATGTATTAGAATCTGTTACAGGATTACAACTAAAGGAAAAGATGAACGTATAATGAAAAAAGAACGTGATTGGATCACGTTCTTTTTTTACATAATAATAATTTTATCATCTAGTTTTGTCTGCCCGGTAAGAAGTGCGTTTAAATATTCCACTTTTCTTATACAAGCTTGTATATGTCTTTCAATCTCTTGTAACTCTGCTTGGTGATGCGTTTCAATTGGATGAATTTGTACGTTGAATTTTTCAAATTGACTACTATATGTTATTTCTGCATAGCCGCTCATAATATCGGTTTCGTTATGAAATAAAAATTGCTTCGTTTTGTCACAGAATGATACATCCTGAAAGCCATATACTTTTAATGCTTCAATTACTTTTTTAATCATTTTTGTATTCATTTTTTAACCCTCTTTACGAAGTTCTACTTATATATTATAACATAAAAAATTACATAGAAAGCGCTTCCAAGTGTATTTTATTATAAACTTTACGTTTCAATCACAAAAATGAAACAAAGAAAAAATAATTGTAAAGAAGGAAGGACTCTTTTATTGTTTCGTCATATATATAGAGAAATAGTGCAATGAAAGGAAATTTTCCGAGGTGGAGATCGTATTTCCAATTTGAGCGCAGTAAAAGAGGTGAGAATTTTGAACTTTGATATTGTAGGACAAAAAGCATATATAAAAGATGGACCGCATCGGAACCGAATTGGAATTGTAAAGAAAAACGAGACAAAATTAGCATCGCAGTTTGCTATTGTAATTGGAGAACAAGTCATTGATGTAGAGCTAAAGGATATCGTGTTAGTTGGAGTAGACGTAGGACAATTTCATAAATGGTGCGAACAAAATGGTTATTTGTGAAAAGGACGGGCTGTGAGATAATGAAATATATTTGAGGAAAGAGGATATGTTAGTGTATTCTCTTTTTCTATGTTTAAGGAGGCGAAAATGAAATATAAAGAACAGGAGTTTACGTTGGAGTTAAAAGAGAACATTCAATGTATGGAGAAGGAAATAGAGCGAATATCACTTAAACTGCATAAAGAGTATTCACGTTTATACATAGAAAACCACATGGAATTAGATATGGGATTTGCAAGGGAAAAAGAGAATCCCTTTGAGGTGGGTTATTATTCATCAGTTGCTATAGCTATATTAGATGAAGAAAAAGAGATGATTGGATTTCACAATATTCCAATTTGGAAATGTGAAAGAATCTTTTTAGGAATGCCAATTCAATCAAACATTTTGGGGAGTAAGAAAGTAGGGGAACTCGCTGATGAATCTTGTTATGAGATTGAGGAAGAGTTAAAAGAGCAACTAGAAGAATACTTGGAGTGATAATTCTCAAGATAAAATCTATAAAGAGGGAACGGAATAAAAAGACGCTGACAATTGTATGTTAGCGTCTTTTTTTCATTATGAAGCAATTTCACCAGTTTTTGTATCATCTTGATTGTACGTATCTTGATCTAATTCACCAAGCCATTTACTTGAAATAAGACCTGCTGTCATAGAACCACTTACGTTAAGAGCTGTACGCCCCATATCGATTAATGGCTCAACCGAGATAACTAGAGCAACAATACCGATTGGTAAGTTCATTGTAGATAGTACGATTAAAGCTGCGAATGTTGCACCGCCACCAACTCCAGCAACACCGAATGAGCTAATAGCAACGACAGCGATTAAAGTTAAAATAAATTGTGGTTGTAATGGATCAATTCCAACAGTTGGAGCGACCATCATTGCAAGCATTGCTGGATAAATACCTGCGCAACCGTTTTGTCCGATAGATACCCCAAATGAAGCTGCGAAGTTTGCAATTCCTTCGGAAATACCAAGCTTTTCTTTTTGCGCTTCAATATTTAATGGCATCGCACCAGCACTAGAGCGAGATGTGAATGCAAAAGTTAGTACAGGGAACACTTTTTTCAAATATTGAATTGGATTTAAACCAGACAATGCAATTAATAATAAGTGAATGATAAACATTACGATAAGTGCTACGTAAGAGGCTAACACGAAGTTACCAAGTTTTAAAATAGCATTTATATCGCTACCAGCAACTGTTTTTGCCATAAGAGCTAATACGCCGTATGGAGTAAGGCGTAAAATTAATGTTACCATACGCATTACGATTGCATATACAGCATCAAGCATTTTCTTAAATAGCTCTGCTTGTTCTGGATATTTTCGTTTTACACCTATAAAGGCAATGCCGATAAAGGCTGCAAATATTACGACAGAAATTGTTGATGTTGGACGAGCGCCTGTTAAATCAAGAAACGGATTTGTAGGTAATAGCTCTAATAATTTATCTGGAATTGTTGTCTTTTCAATAGAAGTAAATCTTTCTTCAACTAGTTTCAGACGAGCAGATTCTGCATCACCTTGTTGTAGGCCGGTTGCAGATACATCAAATCCTGCACTTGCAGCGATACCGACAGCTGCAGCGATTCCTGTAGTAAGAATTAAAATACCGATAATAAGGCCACTAATTTTACCAAGGTTTTTCGTTAACTGTAATTTTGTAAATGCTGAAATAATAGATACTAAAATAAGTGGCATAACGATCATTTGAAGTAATTTTACATAACCGTTACCGATTAAGCCAAACCAAGTATTTGATTCAATAATTACTTTAGAAGTTGGCTCATAAATAAATTGTAATATAAGACCGAATAAAATTCCGACTCCTAAAGCGGTAAATACACGTTTATTAAAAGATACATGCTTACGTTGCATATAATATAATACGCCAACTAAGATGAGCATGACTGCAACGTTAATTCCGACAAGCAGTGTATTCATGTTGATTCCCCCTAATTCCAATCTGTTATATAGAATATAAGGTAATAAAACCTATAAGTCAACTAGGAAATTCCGGAATTAAAAAAAAGATGGCAAAATGCCATCTTTTAATGTCCAGCCCCAGGCACAAGTAAGAATGTCGTGTAGTATGTAAATCCTATGAAGAAAACAGTTAAATATGCCCCAAATACGTATATATACATACGCTCTGTTAATTTTAAATAGCTTAAAAGTACGAAGAAACCTGTTTGTCCTAAAAATAGTAGTGCGGCCGGTTGCATATCCCCTACATAAAACATGACCGAGAAAATTCCAGTCCAAAAGCCGAGAACGCGAAACATGCGCTCCATGCCATCTCCCTCCTTTTCTAAAAAAAGTAAACCTCACCTCATTATAGTTTATTTTTCTTACTATTGTAAATATTCGTTCATATAAAAAGAAGCCAATTATTATTGGCTTCTTTTTATATGAAAAATTAAATTGTTAGTTTATAATTACAAGATTTACATCCATCTAATAGACTATCATTTCGAGTTAATTCCATGTTAGGGAATAGGATTTCAAAAATTCCTTTCATCATATCTCCGTGCATGTTACAAATTTCAGTTGGATGATGAACAGCAACTTCTTTAAATGGACAATTGTGTACATCATAGAAAATTTTTGTTCCATCTGCACTTAATTCAAATGCAGGTGATAAGCCAGCTGTTGAGAAAGCTTCTTTTGCAATTTGAACTTTTTGTTCCACTGTTAAAGCATCTTCACTCACATTTAAACGTTGCATATGTTGTTGCATTAATTCAGCTCCGAATTGTTTTCCCGTTTCGTATAGCGCTTTCTCACCAGCAGCGCCAAGGCTAAGTAAAGAATTAAATGCGATTCTTGCTAACAATTGATAATCACGGAATGGAAATTGTAATTGGATAACATCTTCAGATAAGACATACAATCTGCTCGGTCGTCCGCCTTTTCCAGTTTTCTTCGTTTCCGATTTTAGCATATGAACATCTTCTAATTTAGATAAATGTAAACGCGCTACGTTTGGATGAATGTCAAACTCATCTGCAATTTCTTGTACCGTTACGTAACTATGTTTTTGCGAAATATATTTATAAATGTAATAACGAGTTGGGTCAGATAATACACCTGTAATTTTTAAAGCTTGTTCCATGAGGATCTCCACCTTTATCACTTTATCCAAGATAATAACATTATAATACAGATAAACATGAGTATAGGTAATTTCAGACAATAATTCGGAAATTGTTCATAATTTCACAAACATATTTTTCCTTTTTCCTCTATTGAAAATACAAAAGTCCAAATTTTTATTGTGCATGTTTTCATGCTATATACATAGTGAGGAGGGAAAAGTGATGAATGGGATTGAAATTTTTGCGAATGCAATTTTAAAAGAAGCGTGTAGGGTACAAGCGTCAGATTTACATATTGTGCCCCGGCAGAAGGATGTAGCGGTGCAACTACGTATAGGAAAAGATTTAATGACGATACAGTGTATTGAAAAGGAGTTTGGAGAAAAACTTGTCTCACATTTCAAATTTTTAGCATCTATGGACATAGGCGAGAAACGGAAGCCACAGAATGGTTCGTTGTATTTGCAAATTGATGGACAAGAAGTGTATTTACGCCTTTCCACACTTCCAACAGTATATCAAGAAAGTCTTGTTATTCGTCTTCATTTACAAGCATCTGTTCAGCCCTTATCACATCTTTCGTTATTTCCAAGTACGGCAGCAAAACTACTCTCGTTTTTACGCTATTCACAGGGGCTACTTGTGTTTACTGGACCGACTGGATCTGGGAAGACGACGACAATGTATGCATTATTAGAGGTAATTAGAAAAAAGAAAACACGTCGCATCATTACACTTGAAGATCCGGTTGAAAAAAGAAGTGACGATGTATTACAAATTCAAATAAATGAAAAAGCGGGTCTCACATATGAAACAGGATTAAAGGCTATTTTACGTCATGATCCAGATATTATTTTAGTCGGTGAAATCCGTGATGAAGAAACAGCAAAAATAGCTATAAGAGCAAGTTTGACAGGACATTTAGTAATGACAACGCTGCATACGAATGATGCGAAAGGAGCAATCATTCGTTTCATAGATTATGGTATAACGAGGCAAGAGATTGAACAGTCTTTATTGGCTGTAGCTGCACAGCGACTTGTCGAATTGAAGTGTCCGTTTTGCAGAGGAAAGTGCTCAACTTTATGTAAATCAATGAGGCAAGTAAGGCAGGCTAGCATTTATGAGCTACTATATGGATATGAGTTAAAACAAGCGCTTAAAGAAGCTGATGGAGAATGTGTTACTTACAAACATGAGACTTTAGAATCATCAATACGAAAAGGATATGCTTTAGGTTTTTTAGAAGAAGATGTTTATGTTTAAGAAAACTTGGAGTTTAAGTGATCAAGTAGTATTGTTGAAACGTTTAGGAGAATTATTAGAAAAAGGCTACTCTCTTTTACAAGCATTAGAATTTTTACAGTTTCAATTACCTGTAGAAAAGAAAGTACAATTGCAGCGCATGATTGAGGAGTTAAAAGATGGGAAAAGTCTACACGATTCTTTTCATCAGTTAAAGTTTCATCAGGACATGTTAAGTTATTTATTTTATGCCGAGCAACATGGTGATATTTCTTTTGCTTTGCAACAAGGAAGTGCACTTCTTTATAAGAAAGATAAGTATAGGAGAGACATGATGAAAATAATGCAGTATCCTATGTTTTTGATGTTTTTTCTACTAATCATGCTCTTTATTTTTAAACTCATTTTATTACCTCAGGTTGAAATAGTTTATAGTTCGTTCGGTTCTAATACACCACTACTTACAGAAAAAATTTTAAGTGCAATAAAACTGCTACCTTACATTATTTTAGTCGCTATTTTAACTGTTATTATTGGAGGTATTTTATACATGTTGTATTTTAGGAAACTTCCACATATTAGACAGGTAAAAATTATGCTTCGTATTCCCCTCATCAAAACATTTCTTATTTTAAAGCATTCACATTATTTTGCTACTCAGTTGAGTGGTTTATTAAATGGTGGACTATCAGTATGTGAAGCTTTAACAATAATGATGGAGCAAAGATATCATCCGTTCTTTAAATATGAAGCGAGCCGGATTGAAAGACAATTAATTGGAGGAGAACAGTTACAATCTATCATTGCTAAAAGTGGGTATTACGAGAAAGAACTTTCTTATGTTATTACGCATGGACAAGCAAACGGCAATTTAGGGATTGAATTAGGTGACTATAGCGATCTTATTATGGAAAAGATGGAACGGAAAATTAAACATATGTTAGTTATCATTCAGCCTATTTTATTTACATGTATTGGAGGAATCGTTGTCCTTATGTATTTAGCGATGATTATGCCGATGTTTCAAATGATGAATTCTATTTAGGGGGCATTTGTATGCAGAATGAGGAAGGATTTACTCTGTTAGAGATGCTATTAGTGATGGTTGTCATAACTATATTATTACTATTAATTATTCCGAATGTAGTTACACAGCGCTCATCGGTCCAAGGAAAAGGGTGTGCAGCTTACGTGAAAGCTATAGAAGCGCAAATACAAGTATATCAATTACAACATAATAAAATTCCATCGTTAAAAGAACTGACAGATGAAAAGTATATTACAACTGATAAGTGCCCGAATGGCGAATCTATTCATATTTCAGATGATGGCGCAGTATCAATTAGGGCATTGTGAAACAACAGGGGTTTACTTTTTTAGAAATGTTACTCGTTTTATTTGCTATTTCTGTATTAAGTATAGTTACGTATTTTAGCGTGCATTCCTTATACGAGCGACAAAAAGTTGAACAATTTTTGAGGCAGTTTTCAAATGATATTTTGTATATGCAGCAATTAGCGATAAACCGTCAAAAGCACTATACATTACGTTGGCATAAAGATAGAAATATGTATGCTATAAAAGAGTCAGGTACAAAGTATTATATCGTCAAGCGAGAGTATGAAGAAGATATACAAATTGATTTGCATACGTTTCCAAATCCGATGACATATAATCCAAGTGGAAATATTAATAGAGGTGGTACGATTATAATTTCGTATAGAAATTATAAATATGAAATTGTATTTCAGCTTGGAAGAGGGAGATTTACGTATCGTGAAATGTCAAAAAGGATCCATAATGGCTGAAATGATTGTATCGTTAAGTGTTTTAATGATGGCTGTATCTTTACTACTACCGCAAACAGTATTAGTTATGCAAGAAAGAAAAAATATACAAATTCGTTATAAGGCATCTGGATTATTAAAAAAAGAAGCAGCTATATATATGTATGGAAATGAAGAAAAGCGAATAATAGAAAAGAATATAAATGGAATTGTGTATTACACATATTGGGGAGGCAATGAAGTTTGTACCATGTGGAGAGATGTGAAAGACAGAATGATGGAACAATGCTTTTATGTAGGAGAAAAAATAAATTAGAATTTGGTTTTTCATTAATAGAAATGATTGTATGTCTGTTTCTATTATCAATATTTTTTTTGCTCCTTCCCCGCCTACATTTCATTGAAATGGGAAATAAACAGTCAAAAGGATTAAATGATTGGGAGTGGGATGTGTATTTAGGGCAAATGCAATTGGAGTTTCGTGAAGTATCATCTGGAGAACAGCTAGCATTTGAAAATGGAGAAAGTATTTTACGATTCCGATCGCGTAATGGGAGTGAAGTATCGTATGAAAAAGAGAATAGTCGTCTTATAAGAAAGGTAAATAGGCGCCGGAGGGAAGTTGTTTTACAAAATATTGGAACAGTTTCTTACAAACTAACACCTCATGTACTCATTATAAATGTAAAAGATACTAGTGGGAAAATATATGAAGGTGTAGTTATGCGATATAGCGAAATAGGAATAAACGTATGAGAAAGCAAAATGGATTTACAATGCCTGGAACTATTATCTTTCTTATTTTATTAACTTCTTTTTTTATATACGAAACAAATATGTTGTTTACAGATAAAAATTTTTATATAGAAATAGAACAAAAGTTTTTATTGGATGAATTACTTAACCGATCTATTACAGATATAAAAAAAGATTTACAGCAAAAAGAAAAAGAAGGTACATTTTTCTTTCAGTATGAAAAGGGAGAAGCGAGTGGAAATTATGTCTTTGAAAATGATTTAATTCTCGTTACGTTGCAGTGCACACTCAAACAGGAAGCTTTCTATACGGTGAGTTTTCGGTATAGAAAAAAGGATGGAAAAATAGTGGATTGGATAGAAGGATAATATGTGAAATATATGGAGATAAACCAGGATTTTCTATTGTAAATTGAATTGATTTTTTAGAAGAAATGGATAAATATAATGATTAAAAGTTTAAATTTTCTCAAAAAAGAGAAAGGTAGAAAGAATATGATATATTCATGCTATCCAATCATTATTTTTAGGGAGAATAGGGAAATGACAAACAACAATCAAATAGGTGAAAATAAGGAACAAACTATTTTTGATCATAAAGGAAATACGATTATGACAGAAGATAGAGAAATACACATTATTTCAAAATTCGAAGAACCTCTTATTGTCGTATTAGCAAATGTACTAAGTGATGAAGAGTGTGGTGAATTGATTGAAATGTCTAAAAATAAAATGGAGCGTTCTAAAATTGGTTCATCACGTGATGTAAATGATATTCGAACAAGTAGCGGTGCATTTTTGGAAGACAATGAACTTACTTCAAAGATTGAAAAACGAATTTCATCTATCATGAATGTTCCTGCGTCGCATGGTGAAGGATTACACATTTTAAATTATGAAGTGGATCAACAATATAAAGCCCACTATGATTATTTTGCGGAACATAGTAGATCAGCTGCTAACAATCGTATTAGTACGCTTGTAATGTACTTAAATGATGTAGAAGAAGGCGGGGAAACATACTTCCCGAAATTAAATCTTTCTGTACACCCTAGAAAGGGAATGGCAGTATACTTTGAGTATTTTTATCAAGATCAATCACTAAATGAGCTTACGTTACACGGAGGAGCACCTGTAACGAAAGGTGAGAAATGGATTGCAACGCAGTGGGTGAGAAGAGGTACTTATAAGTAAAAGCGAGTGTTACGTTTTGTTCTTCATAGTATAAGAACAAAACGTTTTTTTATTAAACAAAGTAGCATCTTTCGTTATAATAACAATTAATAAATGACGATTGAGAGGACAGAAAATGAAATCTATATATATAACCGGCTACATGGGAGCAGGGAAAACAACAATTGGAAAAGCGTTAAGTAAAGAACTTCAAATGGATGTTGTAGATACTGATCAAAAAATCGAAGAGAAGCAAGAGAAGGCAATTCGAAATATTTTTGCCGAAGAAGGCGAAATGGCTTTTCGGGAATATGAAAGCGAAATGTTACGTGCGCTACCAGTCCATAATGTCATTATTACAACTGGTGGGGGAATTATTGAACGAGCGGAAAATCGCAAGTGGATGAAAGAGAACGGAACTGTCGTGTATTTATATTGCGATCCGCATGTAATTGCAGAAAGGCTTCGTGAAGATACGACACGTCCACTATTTCAAAAGAAAGATATAGATGCATTTGTAACGAAATTTGAATCACGCCGAGCTTATTATGAAGAGGCTCATATACATATTGATACGACGAATAAGTCTGTAAAGCAAATTATGAATGAATTAAAGGAAAAGATTAATGTATAAAAAAGTGGACATACTAATCAAGTAGAGGTGATGATAATATGTCTACTAATGATTATGTTCGCTTTGTGACGCAGCAGTTTGTGTCGTATATGGATGCTCCAAAAGAAGATCGAAAACAAAAGAAAGAACAACGCCGTGCTGAAAAAGAGCCATTTATGAATAAGTGGTTTGGTGTTATGCCGCTGAGTGCTGCTTTGTTTTACCGAAATGTAAAAAGTAAAAGAAAAAAATCAAGTTGAATTTTAGTCATATGTTTAGCAAACCAAAAATCCTCTAGTGTCGTATTACACTAGGGGATTTTTATTTACTGCACGGATTCTTGTTCTTCCGTAACGGCATGTATTTTATTGTTCACCCATACAAATCCTATTCCGATACAAATAGAAATGCCCCAGCCTACAGCGGTCATAATCGCTCTCATTTCACCATAGCCATCTACACCAAAAACAGAGATGAAATAAATTTTTAAAAAGCTTTTTAATATAAATTGCAGCCCGAAAAATAACGTTAAATATTGCAGTGCTGGATATATACGACTATCACGATAAAGCTCACGACTTTTATCGCGGTCATGGCCTTGCAGCGCTGCAATATCCGCAGCGAAATATAACATGAGTGGTTTTTTTATGAAAATTGTACAGATGACGATAATACCGAGTACGATGTGATAATATGCATCATTCCACAACATTCGTTCAGCTGACCCAGATAATAAATCTACCGTTGTATTAGAAATGAGTGTAATTAAAATAAAGAACCCTGTCACGTTAAACTGTTTTTCTTTTTTAAAGGTATACAGTGTATAAATAATCCCCGGAACAGAGGAAAGTAACATCGCGTAATAAGGATCGATATAAGGTTTTGCAAATTTCCAAATGAGGAATGGGATTACGAGATAAAAGACAAGATCTAATATAGCTTTTTTATTTTGATTCATACAAAGCCTCCTTAAGTCATACATATATTTTATAATATAATTTCTGAAAATTGTATAAGGGTTTAATGGGAAAAGAAAAAATATATCAATTTTCGAGGGGTTAGTAGATTGAAAAAAATTGCCCCTAGCGTAGTAAGTTTTTTTAGTATATAATAAAGGAAACGCTTTCATTTTTAATTTGTTCACAAAATGGACGGAAAATCACATATTTACTATCGATATGTTGCTTTATAATGAAACTAATTAAATATACATGCATACAATATTGTGAAATAAATAACATAAATAATCTATATAAATGTAAACGTTATCAAAAGAGAGAGGTGGAGACAATGAGTAAATTTTTCTTCAATCATAATCCAGCAACAGTAGAGGATGGAAGGCTTGTTAAATATGCTGAAATTATTTATGGAGAAGGTGGCCGTTCTGTATTAGAAAATTTAATGGTGAAGGCATCTATCAGATTGCGTGATCGTTATCCGAATAAATCTGACGAGCAGATCTCGAACCTAGTAAATAAAGGCATCCATGATATGTTTCAAAAATATGTGAGCGAGTAAGAGTGGCCAATGGCTGCTCTTATTTTTTTGTATAAGGATTGTCACTCTAGCTGAAAATAAACATGTATTCTGAAAAACGTAAAAAGGAGTGGGAAAGATGAGCAATGGAATTGGACGTTCGAAAGAAAATCTTCCAACTGATGCAAATCATGTGAGCGCGAAGGATCGTGCGTATCAAAAACGCATGGCAAAGCAAAAACAACAAGAGCGTAATGAGGATAGAGAGTAACTCGAAATAAAGCTCCTTCTAAAGCAGAAGGAGCTTTATTTTGATAGAAAATGATTCGCGGTAACATAAAAGAGTCCACCGTTAATAATTTGCACTGTAATACGTGGTTCATACTGTTCTTGCAGAGCTTGTTTTTCAATTTCATAGCTCTCAGGAAGTTCGTCACTTTCTTCATAAAAACGGTTTAAAAGGTCTAAATCATGATTCCAACGCACTCTTGCTTCTTTTGCCCACGTATGGTCATCTTCTGCAATTATATTTTTTAAAGCGTCTTCTATGCGTTGTAAACCACTTTGAGGTTTAATGATGGGCGAGAGCGTAAAACAAAAATCAGGTATTTTTGGTGTAAGTTTAATGTTTGTTAATGTTTCATGAAAGTTTGCCATCATTGTTCCAGAAATGAGATGAATACCAATCGAGTGAAGGATGTCTTTTTTTCGATCACATTGATAGGAAACTTTTATATTAATACCGAGCCAAGGGTGGAGCGGTGTATGTGTTGCTCCATTATGTCTTACATCCTCATATAAACGTATGTATGAGCCTAATTCTTTTGTCGTTTGGAAAATTTGATGTAGACGTGGTGAACCGTAGTGAATAAGCTCACCATCATTTTCTTCATTTTCTGGATTTGTAATAAGAGTAAGGCGCATCGGATTCGGTACGCCTCCTGTTTTCTCAAGATAGTGCCAATAAAAAGGGCGATTCATTAATAATTTATCCATCTCAATTGTTAACTGTACATCTAATAAATGAGGAGAACGTTCTAAAATTTCACAGTTATTCGCCTCAAAGAAATTGTATAAGTAATTATGAATTTCATGTTGCTGCATAGCCCTGCACCTCAGCTTCATTTCGTTTCGCAAAGTCGATAATAGATGTTAAGTTTTCCATCTTAATTCTAATTTCACCTTCGCTTTTTGATTGCGCGAAAATTTCTTGAATGTGCGCGTCGATGTTTTTCATATTAATTCTCGTTAAAATTTCATCGAGTTCACCGATAACACGCTCGAATAAGTTGATTTTTTCATATAACAGTTTCAGAATATGTTCTTCAACAGTATGCTTTGTAGCTAAGTTATAAATATGAACATCATTCTTTTGACCGAGACGGTGAATACGCCCGATTCTTTGTTCAAGACGCATTGGATTCCATGGCAAATCATAATTGATCATATGGCTACAAAACTGTAAGTTAATCCCTTCACCACCAGCTTCAGTTGCAATTAATACTTGTGCGTGGTTTTGGAAAAGCTCCTTCATCCAATCTTTCTTCCCGCGTTTAAACCCGCCGCGGAATGGAACGGAAGAAATACCGTGTTGTTGTAAAAACCATTGTAAGTACATTTGTGACGCTCGATATTCTGTGAAGATAACGACTTTATCGTCAATTTCTTTTATAAGCTCAAGAGCTTTATTTGCTTTTGAGTTGAAAGGAATATGATTAATTTTGTCCATTAGCACATCGATATGTGGATCTTTTATATAATGTTCGTTTTCTTTCTGTCTTTTTTCTACATGCTTTTTCAATGAATAGTAAACAGCCTCACGACTACTACATGCTTCCCGTTTTAAAGTTAACGATGAGAAAGCAGATGTGAAGGCGTCTTGTCCTCGCCAATTTTCGATATCATTATATAGAGCTTGTTCTTGTTCATTAAACTCAACAAAAATTGTACGTACATGTCTCTTCGGCCAATCGATACCGGTATTATGTCGTCTATTTCGCACCATTACTTTATTAATGAGAGCTTTTAAGTCTTCATCTGATTCGGCTGAGCGATTTTTGGAAGCGTAATATTCTTCAAAGTTGGATTGATTGCCTAAATGTCCTGGTTTTAATAAAGAAACAAGGTTAAAAATTTCATCAATCTTATTTTGAACAGGAGTAGCGGTTAGTAATAAACAAAATTTCTTTTTTAATCGCTGTGCAAATTCATAGTTTTTTGTTTTATTATTTTTAAGTTTATGTGCTTCATCGATAATAATAAGGTCATATTCTAAGTTCAAAACGATATCACGATGCGGTGAACGTTTTGCAGTATCAATTGAGGAGACAATCACATCGGCTTGTTCCCATGAATAGCTTTTCTTTTGGGCTACAGCTGGAATGAAAAACTTTGTATTCAGTTCGTATGCCCATTGTGATACGAGAGAAGCTGGGACAAGTATAAGTACCTTTTTCACGAGCCCGCGGACCATGTATTCTTTCAAAATAAGTCCAGCTTCGATTGTTTTTCCAAGGCCTACTTCATCTGCTAGAATCGCTTTACCGTTCATTTGTTCAATCACATTTTGAGCGACTTCTAATTGATGCGGAAGCGGTGTGAAATGGGATAAATGTTTCGGTGCTTGTAGTCCATCAAAAGTAGGAACAAGTAACGATTTTTCTGTTTCATAAGCTAAGTGATATAAATCCCAGTTTGTCCAAGGACCATCTTCGTCAATTCTATTTAAAAAATTGTTTTGCCATGTCCGATCTACGGAAATATCGACATTCATTACAACTCTCCCACCTTTTATAAACTAAAGTAATTATTTTTTAATGTATGATGATTTGCCTTAAAAGAAGGCATAATTATCGTTATTAAAGGCTATATGATAGACAATAATAAAGTATTAAATCTCAAAAGCTGTATTTATTGTGTTTTAACATAAAAAATTCTAAATTATTTTTTATGCTAGAATATTGATGAAATATAGCGAATGATGTTAGGATAATGGTGTGAAATGTGTGGAATCTTTCGTATTTTATCCAAGAAAGTGATTTTTTATTTACGCTTTCATAAAAAAATATAATGAGATTCCGTATATCCTATCTTTTCAGAATGAAAATGTTTAGAAAAGGGAAGCAACTTTTATTGATTTGTCAAAGCATAAGGGGGAGAGAGCATGATTACATTACAACGTACACCGTTATTTGATGTATACGCGAAGTATGGTGGGAAAACAATCGACTTCGGTGGTTGGGAATTACCAGTTCAATTTTCAAGCATTAAAGAAGAACACGAAGCTGTACGTACAGCTGCAGGTTTGTTCGATGTGTCTCATATGGGAGAAGTTGAAGTAAAAGGTGTAGATAGTTTAGCATTTTTACAACGTGTTGTTACAAATGACGTATCTACCTTAAAGGTAGGGGGCGCACAATATACAGCTATGTGCTACGAAAATGGTGGTACAGTAGATGATTTATTAATCTACAAACGTGGTGAAGAAGACTATTTATTAGTAATCAATGCATCAAATATCGAGAAAGATTACGAATGGTTAGCAAGTCATGTAATTGGCGATACGACAGTAGTCAATGTTTCTAGTGAAGTTGCACAGCTTGCAATTCAAGGACCAAAAGCAGAAGGCATTTTACAAAAAGTTGTGTCAGAAGATTTGAAAGAAATTAAGTTCTTTAAATTTAAAAACGATATTCTTGTAGACGGAATTCCAGCACTTGTATCTCGTACAGGTTACACAGGTGAAGATGGATTCGAAATTTACTGTAAGAGTGAAGATGCTGCAAAACTTTGGGAGAAACTTCTTGAAGTTGGAGCAGAAGAGGGCTTAAAAGCATGTGGTTTAGGTGCTCGTGATACACTTCGATTCGAAGCAACATTACCACTTTATGGACAAGAATTATCAAAAGATATTACACCGATTGAGGCTGGAATTGGCTTTGCGGTAAAAACAAATAAAGAAGCAGACTTCTTTGGAAAAGCAACGTTAAAAGAGCAAAAAGAAAACGGTGCGCCTCGTAAATTAGTCGGCATCGAAGTAATCGAACGTGGAATTCCTCGTACGCATTACCCTGTATTTATTGGTGAAGAAAAAATTGGGGAAGTAACGAGTGGTACACAATCTCCAACGTTAAAGAAAAGCATTGGTTTAGCACTAATTGATGTAAAATACGCAGCAGTTGATACAGAAGTAGAAATTGAAATTCGTAATAAACGCGTCAAAGCAGTAGTTGTTCCAACACCATTTTACAAACGTTCAAAGTAACGGGGAGAGGGGTAGATTTCATGTTGCATCGTTATCTTCCAATGACAGAAGAAGACAAAAAAGAAATGTTACAAACGATCGGCGTTCAAACGATCGATGAATTATTCTCTGATATTCCAGAGAGTGTTCGTTTTAAAGGGGATTTAAAAATTAAAGAAGCAAAATCAGAGCCAGAGCTTTTAAAAGAGCTATCTCAAATGGCTAGTAAAAATGCTAACTTAAAAGAATACGCTTCTTTCTTAGGAGCAGGCGTATACGATCATTATGCTCCAGTAATTGTAGATCATGTTATTTCTCGCTCAGAATTTTATACAGCTTATACACCATACCAACCGGAAATTTCACAAGGGGAATTACAAGCAATCTTTGAATTCCAAACAATGATTTGTGAATTAACAGGAATGGATGTAGCAAACTCTTCTATGTATGACGGGGGTACAGCTTTAGCTGAAGCGGCAATGTTAGCAGCTGGCCATACTCGCAAAAAGAAAATTCTTGTATCTAGCGCGGTTCATCCAGAATCAAGAGCAGTACTTGAAACGTATGCAAAAGGTCAAAATCTTGAAGTTGTTGAAATTAATCATAAAGATGGTGTAACAGATTTAGACGTATTACAAAGTGAAGTAGATGATACAGTTGCTTGTGTAATCGTTCAATATCCAAACTTCTTCGGACAAGTTGAAAAATTAGCTGATATTGAAAAAATCGTTCATCAACAAAAATCATTATTTATCGTTTCTTCAAATCCATTATCATTAGGCGCATTAACACCACCAGGGAAATTTGGTGCTGATATTGTAATCGGTGATGCACAACCATTCGGTATTCCAACGCAGTTTGGTGGACCGCACTGTGGTTACTTTGCAACAACGAAAGCATTTATGCGTAAAATTCCAGGACGTCTTGTTGGACAAACTGTAGATTCAGATGGTAAACGTGGATTTGTATTAACGTTACAAGCACGTGAACAGCATATTCGCCGTGATAAAGCGACGTCTAATATTTGTTCAAACCAAGCGTTAAATGCATTAGCAGCTTCTGTTGCAATGACGGCACTTGGTAAACAAGGTGTGAAAGAAATGGCACGTCAAAATATTTCTAAAGCACAATATGCAAAACGTCAATTTGAAGCGAAAGGCTTCACAGTAACATTTGCTGGACCATTCTTCAATGAGTTTGTTGTAGATTGCAAACGTCCAGTGAAAGAAGTAAACGATGCATTATTACAAAAGAATATTATCGGTGGTTATGATCTAGGCCGTGATTATAAAGAGCATGAAAACCATATGCTTGTAGCAGTAACTGAGCTTCGTACAAAAGAGGAAATTGACACACTTGTAAACGAAATGGGGGCTATCCAATGAAGAACCAAGATCAAGCACTTATCTTTGAAGTAAGTAAAGAAGGACGCATAGGATATAGCTTACCCAAATTAGATGTAGAAGAAGTGAAACTAGAAGATGTGTTTGAGAGCGATTATATTCGAGTAGAAGATGCAGAGCTACCAGAAGTATCTGAACTTGATATTATGCGCCACTATACAGCACTTTCAAACCGTAACCACGGTGTTGATTCTGGATTCTATCCACTTGGATCTTGTACGATGAAATATAATCCGAAAATTAATGAGAGTGTAGCTCGTTTCGCAGGATTTGCAAATATTCATCCGTTGCAAGATGAAAAGACAGTACAAGGTGCAATGGAATTAATGTACGACTTACAAGAGCATTTAATTGAAATTACAGGTATGGATACTGTTACTTTACAACCAGCAGCTGGTGCACATGGAGAATGGACAGGTTTAATGTTAATTCGTGCATACCATGAAGCGAATGGTGACTTTAACCGTACGAAAGTAATTGTGCCTGACTCTGCTCACGGAACGAACCCAGCATCTGCAACTGTAGCTGGTTTTGAAACAATTACAGTAAAATCAAATGAAAATGGCCTTGTTGACTTAGAAGACTTAAAACGTGTTGTAAACGAAGAAACAGCAGCACTTATGTTAACAAATCCTAATACATTAGGGCTATTCGAAGAAAATATTTTAGAAATGGCAGAAATCGTCCATAATGCAGGCGGTAAATTATACTATGATGGTGCAAACTTAAATGCGGTATTAAGCCAAGCACGCCCAGGAGATATGGGATTTGACGTTGTGCATTTAAACCTTCATAAAACATTTACAGGTCCTCACGGCGGTGGTGGCCCAGGTTCTGGTCCAGTAGGTGTGAAAGCTGATTTAATTCCGTACTTACCAAAACCGATTTTAGAGAAAACGGAAAATGGTTATCACTTCAACTACGACCGTCCAGAAGCAATTGGTCGTGTGAAACCATTCTATGGTAACTTCGGAATTAACGTTCGTGCATACACGTATATTCGTTCTATGGGTCCAGATGGCTTGCGTGCAGTAACGGAGTATGCTGTATTAAATGCGAACTATATGATGAGAAGATTAGCGCCATTCTACGATCTTCCATTCGATAGACATTGTAAGCATGAATTTGTATTATCAGGTCGTCGTCAAAAGAAACTTGGTGTACGTACATTAGATATTGCAAAACGTCTGCTTGATTTCGGTTACCATCCACCAACAATTTACTTCCCATTAAATGTGGAAGAATGTATTATGATTGAGCCGACAGAAACAGAATCAAAAGAAACATTAGATGGTTTCATTGATAAGATGATTCAAATCGCTAAAGAAGTAGAAGAAAATCCAGAAGTTGTACAAGAAGCACCGCATACGACAGTTATTAAACGTTTAGACGAAACGATGGCTGCACGTAAACCAGTTTTACGTTATGCGAAGCTAGCTCCTGTACAAGTTTGATTAAAATAACAAAGGAAGAACTCGCTGAGGCGGGTTCTTTTTTTTGTATGGAGAATTTGTCCCGCATTAACGGACAGTAAACTCCCAACTCAAAACTTAGCTGGTGCAAAGAAGCCAGGTGGGAGATAAACTGTCCGTTAATGCCCGATTGGTTCAACTAATAATCAGTGGGGATGAACAAAAATCCCCACTGATTAAAGTTTCACTTTATGCAGAAATAGTGAAGAAAATGTTAAAAAAATATGTTTTTTGTTTCCTAATGGTGTAAAGTTGTAGTTTTATAGGTAGTTTTGTTGAAAAAGTCGGTTTGATAAAAGTATTTATTTTTGTTAGAATTTTATTGAAATTAAGAAGATGTGATGAGGCAAAGATTACTCATTTTTATGTATATGTGAAAAAACGAACAAGACGGGGGTGAAAGTGTGGGATATCGATGTTATAGAATGGTATACCATTTAGAAAATGGAGAAACAATTAAAGATGTAAAAGAATTTTGCTATCGAGACCAAGGGAAAGTATTAGAAAGAGTAGCAAATCGTGTAATGGATAATAGAGAAGTGACGGCGATTGATAAACAAGGAACAATCATTTCAATAGCATGTGAGGACATTGTAAAGGTGGAACTTGATTACATAACAGAAAGTTAACCTTGAGTCATATCGAATTATTCGATAAAATAAACTGTTGAATGGTGAAGTGAGAAGAGAGGAGTTTATCATGGGTAGTACAAGACACTTTTATATGTTTATCTTAGCGTTTGTTCTTGTTGTCGCATTAACGATTTACTTAATCGTTGACAGCAGCTGGTACAACACGGTTCATCCGGCATTCCTTCTGTTTATGTATATAGGAATTGCAGTAGTAAGTTTCGGAATGAGAGACGAGATGTTAGATCGCTTTGAAAAGTGATACATATACGAAAGACCAACAGGAAAATGTTGGTCTTTTTTTCTTGCCAAAAATAGGATGATGTGTATATACTGTATATATAAGGTATATACAGTATATACACACACTGGAGGAAAACATGAATATTATTATTTCGAATTCTTCCCAAGACCCTATTTATGTGCAAATAAGAAAACAATTAAGCCAGCTTATTTTAAATGGCGGTTTAAAGGGTGGAGATCAATTACCGTCTATTCGTAGCTTAGCGAAGGAATTACAAATTAGTGTCATTACAACGAAGCGTGCATACGAGGAGCTTGAAAAAGAAGGATATATAGAAACTGTTGCTGGGAAGGGGACTTATGTTTCACGTAAAAATAATGAACTATTAAAAGAACAAAGGCTTCGCCTATTGGAAAGTAAAGCGGAAGAGATTGTGAATGAAAGTAAAGCGTTGCAGCTTTCACTTGAAGAATTACAGCAGATGATTGCGTTTTTATATAAGGGGGAATGAGAGAGATGTTAGAGTTAAAAAATGTTTGTAAAAGTTATGAAGGTTTCGCAGTGAAAAATATAAGTTTTACGTTACCACGCGGATATATTATGGGGTTTGTCGGACCGAATGGGGCCGGGAAAAGTACGACAATCAAAATGATTATGAATTTAATTAAAAAAGATAACGGAGATATAAAAATTTTTGGCAAGGACAATAAGAAAGCTGAAAAGGAAATAAAACAAAATATCGGCTTTGTATATGATGAAAATCATTATTACGAAGATTTAACGTGTGAACAAATGAAGCGTATTATTGCACCGTTATATAAAAAGTGGGACGAAGAGCAGTATCAATCGTATATGCATAGATTGCAAGTTCCGAAGTATAAAAAAATTAAAGAATTATCAAAAGGAATGAAAATGAAATTTGCGATTGCCATCGCACTTTCGCACCACGCAGAGTTTATTATTATGGACGAACCGACAGCAGGGTTAGATCCAGTTGTTCGAAGTGAATTACTTGATATGTTGCAAGAAATTGTAATGGAAGATGAAGTATCCGTATTATTCTCAACGCACATTACAACAGATTTAGAGCGCATTGCAGATTATGTTACGTTCATCAATGATGGAGAAATTATATTTACTGGTGAAAAAGAAGACTTAATGGAGAACTACGTAATCGTAAAAGGAAGTAATGATTTATTAGACCGAGAAGGAAAAGAACTATTTGTTGGATTACGAAAAAATAAGTTTGGTTTTGAAGGTTTAGCGAATGATAAACAAGCAATCATAGATTGGTTTGGAAATGAGGTTGTACTAGAAAAGCCTACATTAGATGATATTATCGTTTACACCGCGAAAGGAAGAGGTGCTTATGCGTCAGCTTGTATATAAAGATTTGTTCTTTTTTCGGGTAATGTGGTTAGTGAATTTTGTTATGCCTCTTTTGTTTTTTATGTTAGAGCCAAGTGGTGAATTTTTATTTCCGATGAGTTGTCTATTTATAACCCTCTCCTCCGTTATGACGTTAACCTTTATGGATGAAAGAAATAAAAGTGACATTATTATAAATAGTTTACCAGTAAGTCGGAAGGATATCATTATTGCTAGATATATTTCCTGTGCAATATTTATTGTCGGTGCCATGGTTTCAACTATGATAATTGTATTCCTTTTAAGAGGTATTGCTGTTATTGATGATATTGGTGTATACCATCCTAATTTTTATATTGAAATTCCATGGTATGTAGTGGTAAGTGGAGTGATTTATTCTGTAGTATTTGTGGCGACATTTTTTCCTAGTTATTATGGTACAAAATCAAAGGGCATGAGAAGTATAGTATCAGCGGCAGCAATGGGGATTGGTGTACTTCTTTGGATATTTATTAGTGATGGGCTGAATGAAACAACATCTTCATTCAGTGAGTGGATTATGAATCCAGTACATATTGGTGTATTTACGGTTGGAGGAATGATATTAGCTAGTGCCTATATCGCTTCTATGTTTCTTACAATTAAAATTTATGAAACGCGTGATTTATAGAGAGGAGAATTCATATGCAACAGTTGATTTTGAAGGAGTTTTTTTTACAGAAGAAGATGTTTCCTTTCTATTTTTTAATCCCTATTTTATCTATTTTTAAGAATTCCGTCGAACCAATGGGGATTGCAATAGGAATATTTATAACATGTAGTACGATTATATATATTTCTTTTTATTATGACGAGAAAAGTAAAGCGGAAAAAGTATTAGTGAGTTTACCTATAACGAGAAAAGAGATAATTATAGCTAAATATATTTCAAGCACATTATTTATTATGGCTGGTTTAAGTGTAACTTTTATAGTCGTAATATTAGGAAATATTTTATTGGACAGGGATATAGTCATGCCTGGATATGCAGTGTTTTCAGCGATAGTAGCAACTTTGATTTATTGTGCAGTAACGATACCGACTAATTACATTGGGGGATATAAAGTTATTACTGTCTTGAATTTGATTATGCTTTTTCCTTTAATGGGTATGATTGGTCTTATGTGCAATATTTTTGGTGATAAAACAATTATGTTAAAAGTACTTCACTCTCAAGAGGCTACACCAGCAATGGGTGTTCTTAGTATTGGAGTATTAGTGAGTATATTCATATCAATGTTCCTCTCAATGAAAATGTTTCAGCAGGCAGAGTTATAGAAGGGACATTTTCATATTAGGAGGTGCAATACATGATTAAGCAATTAGTTTTAAAAGATATGATGATGCAAAGAAAGTTAGGGTTTGTTTATCTTATATGTTTTTTGTTCCTGCTCATTGTTGATTTTAGTAGTGATAGTTTTTTGATGACATTTAGTATGTTTGTACCTGCTCTTGGCATGATACTGTCAATGAGTTATGAGGGGAAAAATAAAAGTGAACTGATAGTAAATAGTTTACCGTTTGACCGTAAAGATCTTGTCATAGGGAAATACATATTTGTAAGTATTTTAGTTGCTCTAGGTGGATGTTTCTCACTAGTGGTTGGTTTAATAGAGTTGCAAAATGAGCATATGACTGGATTTATGCTGTGGGGAGAAATTCTCGGAGGTATAACAGGTGGGTTTGTTTGTAGCATAATTGTACTTCCGATTGAATTCTCAGTAGGATATAGCAGTGCCAAACAAATTGCTCCGTTCGCCGGACTTGCATTGGGATATTTGAGTGGATTGATTGTAAGTAACGTTTGGTTAGATGTAGAAAATGCTTGGAACACGAGTCTAGTCGTAAATATTTGTTTTATAGCAGGACTCATTCTTTTGTATATTATGTCCATGTTTTTCTCAATTCATTTGTACAATGAACGTGATCTGTGAGAGGAGGAAAATAGCGTTGAAACAACTAATTTTAAAAGATTTCATCATTCAATGGAAATTTTTAATTTGGTACATACTGTATCCTGTTTTCTTTTATATGGCCTTAACAGATACGGAAAATCTGTTCATAATTATGTCAGTAATTATTACAGTTGGGGCAACAGTAAAAACATTTGAAGCAGATAGTAAAAATGAGAGTGAAGTTATAGTAAATAGTTTACCAATATTGAAAAAACATATTGTATTTGCAAAATATATAGTAGCAATTATTATTCTTTTTATAAGTGTAATGGTCGGTTGTTTTACGATGGGAATGAAGAATGGGGTTAACCTATTTGAATTTATTGAAACGACAATGGTTGCTAGTATTAGCTTTATTTTAGTGTATTTAAGCTTTGTTTTACCGATATCGTTTTGGTTGGCCTATAAAAAAACTATTTTTATTGCGATTTTTATACTAATAGCACCTATGGCCGTTTCTTCTATTTTCTTTGGAATCAACCTAGAACAAATTCAACTATATAACAGCGTGTTATTCATTAGTTCAATATGCATGTTTATAATATCTATCTTCGTTTCAGTGAAATTGTATGAGAAGAGAGAATTTTAAAAGGTGCCCTATAAAAGGCACCTTCTTCAATAACGACAATAGGAAAGTAAAAGTTTATAAACAGAGAGGTTACTCGGTACAACATCTTTTGGAGTATGTAATATAAAGCTGAAAACGATAACGAGAATAAGAAATAGGAAAAATAAAAATAGAATTTGCTTATGTATAGAATTTTGCATATTATCCACTCCTTTTTTAGGTAGTATGTCCAAAAGAAAGGAGTATATGAAAAATGTTAGGAGGGGAGAATGATGAACAAAAGAAAATGGTTATATAGAATAGGAATATTTTTATTTTCAATCGGCCTCATATTAGCAAATGTTTACTCGGATATACCACTGTTATTTCCAAGTTTACATAAAGGGGTTGGTATAAGTATTGCCATAATTGGTCTGTTTTGTCTTATCACATGTAACTTCTACAGAAAGTCTGAATGAATATAAAAAAGGACAGTTATTCTTTTTCAGAAATACTGTCCTTTTTAAATAACTTATTCCATAGTTTGGCGATACTCCATATAATGACGATTGCAAGGGAGGCGATAATGGACCAAACAATCGATATAATTTCAAGTGTCATGTTAGGAAGGAATGTGAGAATGGATAATACTTTATGAAACAATGATTCTATTATATGAAAACTTATTTGTAATAGAATGACGATACCAAGTGTGATCCATGCTAATATTTTCTTTCCTTGTTCTTTCCACATGACATTCACCTCACGTTAGCTTAATAGTTTTAAGCCAACAGCGCCGCATAGAATACAGCTTAAGAAAGCAAGACGACGCCAATCCGCTGATTCTCGGAAAATGAGAATGCCTAGAAGTGCACTTCCAGCAGTTCCGATTCCAGTCCAAATTGCGTAAGCAGTTCCCATCGGTAATGTGTTCATCGCAAGAGATAAGAAGAAGAAGCTTACGCCGAAGTTAGCGATTAAAATAACTTTTGGTGCCCAGCCTTTCTTTTCAGTGGCTACTTTCATAAAGAGTACACCAATAATTTCACAAATACCAGCTAGAATTAAAAATACCCAAGCCATTTTATGCGGCCTCCTTCGCTTCTTTTTCTTCTGTTACTCGTTTTAAACCAATTACTCCGAAGAAGATTAAACCGATTAATAAAACTTTTACGATAGAGAAAGGTTCTCCGAAGATGAAAATCTCTGTAAGAACGATTCCGCCAGCTCCGATTCCTGTAAAGACTGCGTATACAGTGCCGACAGGTAAATCTTTATAAGCTCTAAATAATAAGACGAAACTAATTGTAATTAATAGAGCAACACCAGCCCATTCAAGTGGTGCCTCTGCTTTTTTTAGTCCAATCACCCAAAATATTTCAATAATACCAGCGATGATTACATAAATCCATGCCATATGTCATTTCTCCTTCCTACCAGTCGTTAGGTAAAGGGCTTAAAAACGACGCATTGCAAAGGAGCAATCCGTCAGTTTGAAAGTCCGCGCCAAAATACTTTCCAAGAAGCGTCTAAACGTGTCTCAAAACGATTTAAACCTGCGTATAATAGTTCAACCATAAGACCGTCGAGTAAGCATAGAAAAGCCTCTAAGGCGTCTTTTACTTCAATGTTATGCAGCTCATCTTGTTCGCTTGCTCTTTTAAATACAGGGAATAAAAGTTTTCCGACGTTTTCAATGTGTACATTTGCTTTATTAATAATTTGTTCGCGAAATGCATCAGGCGGAAAATAAGAAGTTCGTAACCAAAACATTGATTCTTCACTTTCACCAAATCGTTTTGCATACCCTTTTAATAATTTTAAAAGCAATTCTTCAGTGGACGAATTGGAAAAGCTTTCGATATCGCCTGTGAAGCTCTGCAAATCTTTTTGAAGAGCAGATTCTAAGCATATGAAATATAGCTCTTCTTTTCCTTTAAAGTGTGCGTAAATCGATGGTTTTTTAATCCCAACTTCTTGAGCAATATTTGCCAATGAAGTTCCTTCATAGCCGTAGCGTGCGAAATGAGAAAGTGCTACAGCTTTAATGCGGTTTGCTGTCATTTTCATCCCCTACCTACCGTTCGTTAGGTTCATTATATGAGATGGGAAATATAAAGTCAATAGGTGAAGAGCTGAGAAAGAGCGTTATAAGTAACGCTCTTTTTAGACAGTCTCTCGCTCAATTAAATGGAATGAAAGTTCTTTTGCACTGCCGACAATTTGCTCGCTTTGGATCTGCTTATGGAATAAAGAAAAAGCATGTGAGCCCATTGCGAGACCGGGATGTTCAATTGTGGAAATTTCTAATGCCTTTGAAATTTCATGATTATCAAATCCAAGGATAGCAAGGTCTTCAGGTACTCGAATACCATGTTTTCGAGCCTCTGTTAATAAACCAGCTGCAACTTGATCGTTCGCTGTGAAAATAGCAGTTGGACGATTTTTCATATTTAAAATACGATGGAGTATTTGTGCTCCGTCCTGCATTGTATAGCATTGGTGGAAAATCCATTCAGGATGCAACGTTTTGCCTTCGTTACGAAGTGTATCGGCGAACGCTTTTTCGCGCTCCATGGAATTTACACTTGTTTTTCTGGCTAAACAAATTCCGATTTTTTCATGGCCTCTACTTAGTAAATAGGCAGTACCAAGACGGAAACCTTCATAATGATCTACGTAGATGGATGAAATGAGGGGATGCTTCATTTTTTCACATGAAATAATAGGGGCAAATTTTGCAAAAGGTTCGATTTGTTCCCAAGAGCTCGTTCGGGAGCAAATAATCATCCCATCAAATTGTTTCATTTTCATCATTTCAAGAACACGAATTTCTTCAATGCTATCGTAATTCGTTTGACATAAATTAATATGATACCCAGCTAATAACGCTTCGTTTCCGATTCCTTCAATAATCGTACTGAAGTAGGGGAGGTTAATGAAAGGAAGCATAACGCCAATTGTATATGTTTTCCCTCTTATTAAATGGACAGCATTTATATTTTTTGCGTAGTTTAATTCTTCAACAGCATCTAGAACACGCTTACGCTTTTCTTCTTTTACGTAAGGGTGATTATTCAGGACACGAGAAACAGTTGATATCGATACACCAGCAGTTTTAGCAATTTGTTTTATATTGGCCATATGTATCACCTCTTTCCCTTATTATAAAGGGAAAATAATAAGAAAGAAAAAATCTTGACCTGAAAAGCTTTTCACAAACTATGGTATTAATAAGACTTCTTTTTATTCGCGTAACCTTTTCATTTGGGCGTAAGAATGATAGGGGTCTTTTTTGTTTGCAAAAAGTGTTGTCAAAATGTGTGAGAATAACGTGGAAAGTTTTCAAAGGTGGAGTTTGGTGACAAGGCGAATATGAAGAGAATATCAACGCTTCGTTCGTTAAGAGAGCGGTATGAAAGGGCGGAAACAAATTGAAAAAAAGAATCATTTGTTTCGTGTTTTCTAGTTTCGTGCTTAGTTCGTGTTCGTTTCAGCAAACGATGCAAGAAGAAAAACACTTTGTGGGAACAACGGGAGGAGCTATGGATCGTGTTACGGATCCTATTCCGCTAAAGGAACTTCCAAAATATTTTCCGGTGAAGTTTAAAGTTCCAACGTTTTTACCGTACGATATTACAAGTGATGTGAAGGGGGAAGTAAGAACGCTTGGGAAAAAGAACACTGTCTTAACGATTAAATATAAACAGAAAGAACCAGGTAGAAATGAGTATATTGAGTTAAATGTCGCGAACTTTCCTTATAGTTTTCCGGATCTTGTGGAAGAGAAGCGATTTCAAGAACAAATGAAACTGAATAATGGAACGTCTGCTTATTTTAAAAATAAAGATGATTATGAACGTGGTGACGAATTTGCTACGCTTATATGGAAAGAGAAAGGAATTGAATATCAACTGCTGTATCGGAATGTAGAAGAGAACGATGAAAAGGTAATCAAGCAGAATTTATTATACATTGCGAATAAGATGAAATGAAAAAACTAGCTGATTTATTCAGCTAGTTTTTTGTATGTTATTATTTCTTTTTAATTTTGCCTGTCCAAGATTTAAATCCACCTTGTAATTGGTAGAAATCTTTGTAGCCTTGTTTTTTTAAGTATTGCGCTGCACGACCTGTACGGAATCCGCTTTGGCAATATAAGTAAACAGGTTGATCTTGACGAAGTTCTTTATGGCGAAGGCGAATTTGTGATAACGGAATGTTACGTGCACCTAAAATATGCCCTGCGTTATATTCGTCTGCTTCACGAATATCGATAAGCTGTGCTTTACGGTAGCCAGCGCGAAATTCTTCTTCTGTAAGAGTTTTAATTAATTTTTTCTGATAGAAGTACATCCATACAGTGTAGCCGATAAATGCTACGATTACGGCTAATAAAATAATCCAAGTTGTTGACACGATTCTATCGCTCCCTTTTTTCTTATCCTACTTTCAATATTATAATGCCCTTATGTATTTATGCAACAGATTCATTTGCATATAAGAAGAAATTTCGTATTCTTTCACAAATTTTGTCGAATTTGGTAGACTAGAGAATGTGAAAAATAATTGGTTATATGAGGTGCAGGATGGGAAAAGAAAAATGGTGTTATATTAACTCTGGTCAATGTTCACCGGCATTTAATATGGCGTTAGATGAATGTTTATTAAATTGGCAAAGTGAAAAGAAAATGCCACCAACAATTCGTTTTTATGAATGGGAAGTACCAACATTAACAGTTGGGTATTTTCAACGTGTTGAAAAAGATATTAATATGGATGTAGTTAACGAAAAGAAATATGGATTCGTTCGTCGTCAAACAGGCGGCAGGGGTGTACTACATGACAAAGAGTTAACGTATAGTGTTATTGTGTCTGAAGATCATCCGAATATGCCGAAAACAGTTACAGAAGCGTATCGTGTTATCTCGCAAGGTTTATTAGATGGTTTTAAGGCATTAGGGTTAGAAGCCTATTATGCAGTTCCAAAAACAGAAGCAGATCGTGAAAATTTAAAAAATCCACGTTCAGGCGTATGTTTTGATGCACCATCTTGGTATGAAATTGTAGTGGAAGGACGAAAAATTGCTGGTAGTGCTCAAACACGTCAAAAAGGTGTTATTTTACAGCATGGATCGATTCCATTAGAAATTGATTTAGATGAACTATATGATCTATTTTTATTCCCAAATGAACGTGTGAAGGAACGTATGAAGAGTATGTTCTCTTCTAAAGCAGTAGCAATTAATGAATTAACAGACCGTACATTTACGATAGAACAGTTAATTAAAGCGTTTGAAGTTGGCTTTGAAAAAGGATTGGATGTAGAACTTGTTCCATATGAATTAACAGAAGAACAGTTACATGAAGTTCAAACGTTAGCGAAAGAAAAGTATGAAAGTAATGAGTGGAATTATAAAAAATAAGAGATGGCAATTGCCACCTCTTATTTTTTTATAGTAAATTAAGTACTTTTTCTACTTTGATTCCTTTATCTTGTAAAGAACGAAGGCGACTTACAACGTCCATAATTTCTTTGTCAAATGTAACGCTAATACCTTGGCTTTGTAGTTCTTCTTTTAAGCTTTCAATAGAATCATCTATGTCGATGCCAAGCTCGTAATCTTGACAAACTTCAATTGTCTTTTTCACGAGTTTAACATAATTTTCTTGTAGTTTTGAATTTGTTTCAGTCAAAGCAGGCTGCTTCGGTTTTGCAGGAGCAACCGGTGCTGTCTCTTGCTTTGTAACTGGAGTAGGGACTGCTTTTTTCACAGGCGCTGGAGTAACTAGTTCTACAGCTGCTTCTACGCTTACTGGCTTCGGTGTCGGTACCGGAGTAGGCTTAGGTGCCATAGCAGGTGTTTCCACACGCGTAACAGGCTTAGGAGCAGGTGTAATTGCTTTTGGAGCTTCTACAACTACTTCTTTTTTCGGTGCTGCTTCTACCTGTGTTTCTTCTTGCTCGGCAGCTTCTTTATTTTCTTTACTCCACATAACGCGTTCAATTTCTAGAGACACATTGTTTTTGTTCATCGCTGTTAATGTAACTTTACCAACTTCAGCGTTTCCAGTGAAATCAACAATTTTATAAATAACACTCTTGTTCCAATCCACGTTTCCGCTCAAAAATAATTCTTCGTTACATTTCGGCGTTAAGCCCTCGATTTTAATTTCTGCGTTTACACCGTTTTCACTATATACCATAATTAGCGAAGCATTTACATCTTCGTCTGCTAACATTAGTTCACGTACCATTTTGCCGGTGCGTACTTGCGTTTTCTTCTTAACTGACATCTAATTTCTCCTCTCAAAAATTCAGTAATAATAAAAAAATCGTATAACGAAAAATAATTGCTCACGAAGATTTATGATACCGATAATAAAAGCATCACGTCAACAATTAACTTTAATTATTTTGCATTTTTCTTATTTTCTTTATGAAATTTTTCAATTTGTAAAATTAGACAGAAGAAAAAACAGCCTTTTGAAGGGCTGTTAAAAATTTGATTTTTTATATAGTAATTTATATAAAATAAAAAATAAGATAGCAATTAAAGCATTTTGCCAAAAGTTTAGATGATAAATGAGGTAAGGTTGCTTTTGGAAATAAATATTTAAGAATACAGCGGAACAAAATGGAGTAGCAAATGCGAATCCAAATAGAATTCTTCTTTTCCAATTCATTTTCTGATTAAAGGAGTAACGCTTTAATAAATATAAAATAAATAGTATACCTAGTATAATTATTGAAACGGACAAAGTAGTTCCAAGGATGCTAAAAGGCGGACTTGATAATGTATTGTTTTTTTCAAAGAAAAACATAAAAAATGAAATAATTGCATTTATGCCAAACTGTATAGCAAGAAGTAAGCTAATAGAAAATCCAATTAAAGAGGCTTTTTCTAACTTTGTTTGAGTTGGTAAAGCTGATATAAGTTCATCGCAATAAGATTGTAAATTATCTCCGAAGATGTCATAAGCGTTTTTATTTTCTGCTTGTGCTTCGATGAGGTGATCTAATATTTCTAGTAACAGTTCTTCCATTTGTTGCTCGGGTACGTTTGATATTCGAAGATATACTAACATATCACCATAAGCAGCCTCGTTTTCGGAAGTTAGAAGCTCACGTTTTTTATTATTCAATTCAATCATGTCTTGTGCATTCATCCCTATCACTCCCTCTGTAATAAGTTATTTACCGTAGTAGAAACCATTCCCCAGCTTTGTTTAAATTCTTTAAGTTGTTCTAATCCTTTATCGGTTATGTGATAATATTTTCGCTTTGGACCGAGTGAGGAAGCTTTTAATGTGCCTTCGATCAATTTTTCTTTTTGCATACGTAATAATAACGGATAGATGCTTCCTTCGCTTACGAATGTAAAGCCATGTTTATTTAATTTTGTGCTCAGTTCATATCCGTACACTTCTTCTTGTGAAATGATGTATAGGATACAACCTTCTAGTACACCTTTTAACATTTGGCTGTGCATGATTTCACCACCTTTTACTCAGGTAACTTGCGTTGCAAGGTAGCTGTTATCCGGATTATAACATTCAGTAACTTGCAACGCAAGTTACTGAAGTGGAAAACTTTAATGAGTGTTAATTTTTCAATGTTTCCCATACTAACGAGAGGAGGGAAGCGTATGAAACCATTTATGCCAAAACTCGTGTACTTTGAACCGAAGGCACTTGAATATCCACTTGGAAAAGAGCTTTATGAGAAGTTTACGAAGATGGGATTAGAAATTCGTGAAACGACATCCCATAATCAAATTCGGAATTTGCCGGGTGAAAATGATTTACAAAAGTATCGTAATGCAAAAGCAACGCTTGTCGTTGGGGTGAGGAAGACATTAAAGTTTGATACTTCAAAACCGTCAGCTGAATATGCAATTCCGCTTGCAACAGGATGTATGGGACATTGTCATTATTGTTATTTGCAAACGACACTTGGGAGTAAGCCTTACGTTCGCGTGTATGTGAATCTTGATGAAATATTTGAGAAGGCACAGCAATATATGGATGAAAGAGCACCTGAAATCACAAGGTTTGAAGCTGCTTGTACATCAGATATCGTTGGGATTGATCATTTAACACATGCATTAAAGAGGGCGATTGAATTTATTGGAGAAAGTGAGCATGGGCGTTTGCGTTTCGTTACGAAATATTCGCACGTTGATCATTTGTTAGATGCAAAACATAATGGGAAAACGCGTTTCAGGTTTAGTATTAATTCACGGTATGTAATTAAAAATTTTGAACCAGGGACATCACCGTTTGAAGAAAGAATTGAAGCTGCTCGTAAAGTAGCAGGCGCGGGTTATCCACTTGGTTTTATAGTTGCGCCACTTTATATGCATGAAGGATGGGAAGAAGGATACCGTGAACTATTTGAGCGACTGTACAATGCGCTGAAGGATATGACGATACCAAATTTAACGTTTGAATTAATTCAGCATCGTTTTACAAAACCAGCGAAAAAGGTTATTCAAGAGCGTTATCCAAATACGAAGCTTGAAATGGATGAAGAGAAGCGGAAGTATAAATGGGGACGATATGGCATCGGAAAATATGTATATAAAAAGGATGATGCAGCAGTATTGGAAGAAACGATAAGAGGTTATATAAATGAGTTTTTTCCTAATGCAGAAATACAATATTTTACTTAAGGGGGGTCTGTATGCAAATACAGATTCTTTTTTGTTTTATATATTTAGGCTCGTTTTCAACTTGTCACGTTATTCTTTCTGGTGTATCATTTTATTGATTGCTTCGTACGGAATAAGCAAAATGAACTTGGATGGAGGAAACCGATGCCTACCCCTAGTATGGAAGATTATATTGAACAAATTTATTTGTTGATTGATGAAAAGGGTTACGCCCGCGTATCTGATATTGCTGAAGCGCTTAGTGTACATCCATCCTCTGTAACAAAAATGGTGCAAAAATTAGACAAAGATGAATATCTAATTTATGAAAAATATAGAGGGCTTGTATTAACAACAAAAGGTAAAAAAATCGGAGAACGTCTCGTATATCGTCATGACTTGCTAGAGCAATTTATGCGTATTATCGGTGTGGATGAAAGTAAAATTTACAATGATGTAGAAGGAATTGAACATCATTTAAGTTGGGAAGCGATTGATCGCATTGGTGATTTAGTGCAATACTTTGAACAAGATGCAGTCCGAGTGGAAACGCTTCGCGGTGTTCAAAGAGCAAATGAAGAGAAAAGTAATTAAGGGGAACGTATGGCGTTTCCTTTTTTATTTCAATTCGAAAAGGATGGGAGAATTATGAAAGCAATTATTTTTGATTTTGATGGATTAATTGTGGACACAGAAACGATATGGTTTCACTCTTTCAGAGATGCTGTTCGTGAATACGGCGGGGAACTACCTTTAGAGGAATTTGCGAAATGCATTGGAACAACAGATGAGGTACTTTATACATATTTAAATGATCAATTAAAAGAGAAGTTTAACAAAAGTGTATTAAAAGAAAAAGTGGCAACTTTACATAAAGAGAAAATGAGAATACCAGAAGCTCGTGACGGGGTAAAAGAATATTTAGAAGAAGCGAAAGAAATGGGATTAAAAATCGCACTAGCTTCTAGTTCTTCTAGAGAATGGGTTATTCATTTTTTAGAAGAGCTACAAATTCGAGAATATTTTGAAGTAATTAAAACGAGAGAAGATGTTGAGAAGGTAAAACCAGATCCAGCTCTTTATCGAGTTGCAATAGAAGAATTAGGAATTAAGCCATCTGAAGCTGTTGTATTTGAAGACTCATTAAATGGATTGAGAGCAGCAGTTGCAGCGGGATTAACGTGCGTTGTGGTACCTAATGATGTGACACGGAATTTACCGTTTGAAAATCATCATCTTCGAATTGAAAGTATGAGAGAGAAAAGTTTAAAAGAAGTGCTTCAAAGTATAAAAAAAGACCGTATTTCCTAAAAGGAAGCACGGTCTTTCTTTTTGCTTTTTTTGCCTTCAATGACAGTTAAATGAGACTGTTTTCTTTTTCGTTTCAAAGTGGAAGAATTCCCTTTTTTACTTTTGTCATTAGAAGTATTTGACTTAAAGAAAGAATTGCCTAGGGGTGCTACATTTTGTTTCCCATGTTTGCGGTTCGATTGTTTTGCCGCACGCTTATATGAGCTTTGCGAATTTGCGGAACCACTGGAATTTGTAAACATCTTGTATAGCAAGTAAAAGATACCGACAACAAGTAACATGTACCCGATATTTCTTAATACACCCATGGGATTTGTAATAACAGATGAAACAAGGCCGAATATTGCCAATCCGATAATAAGCACAAATATAGCGAAAGTAAACGAACGACCGTTCATAAGGGACACCTCCTAAAAACATATATTGAAATTAGTATATTAACGATGAGGAAAGGAGTTGAACACCATTTTTAAATAATTATTGTTTGTTCTCTAAACGTAATAATTCTTCAAACGATGCAATTGCTACTTCCACTTGATCATCTGTTGGTTCTTTCGTTGTTAATAGTTGTAGCCATAATCCAGGATATCCAAGTACGCGTAATACGGGAATATCTCGTAATCGATTTGTAAATTGCAATACTTCAAAAGAAATACCAAGTACAACTGGAATTAATAAAATCCTGTTTATAACTCGTGCCCAAAGAGGATCTGTAGGGACTAGGAAATAAACGAACATTCCAATAATGACTGTAAATATAATAAAGCTACTGCCGCATCTATAATGGAGACGAGTTTGCTTTTGAACGTTTTCTACAGTCAGAGGAAGGTTATTCTCGTAAGCATTGATTACCTTATGCTCTGCACCGTGATACTGAAATACCCGCTTAATAAGTGGGGTTAAAGAAATAAAGTATATATAGCTCAATAATAGCATGAGCTTAATGACACTTTCGACAATGATTTGCCCAGTATGAGATGGGAAAATCGGTCTCGTTAATTCAGCTAATAGTGCAGGAACTGCTGTGAAAATGACTTTACCGAATATAAAAGATAAAACGCCAACAGCTGCAACTCCTAATACCATCGTTAATTTTGATTGTTCTTCTTTTTTATTTGCAATTTGTTCATCATCTTCTGGGTGGACGTCAAATCGTTCTGAAGCGAAGTTTAAATGCTTTGCTCCATTCGCACTTGCATCCACAATAGCGGCAATCCCTCGTAAAAATGGAATTTTTTTTAGGGTAGATAGTACTTTATTACGAACGCGTGGTAATCGATAAAATTCAATCGATTTATCTTTACGACGAACCGCTGTAACAGTATATTCTCTACCGCCAAACATAACTCCTTCTATGACCGCTTGCCCGCCATATATTTGTTTTGACTCTTCTGCCATGTTAACACCAACCTGTATTTGTTTCTCTCTTATGTAGAAAAAGAGGCAATTGTCATACTGGGTTCTGTCGTTTTGAAATAAGACAATCACCGAGTTTCCTTTATTTTATCGGCAAATACAAGTAGATGACAAGGGAAAATGTTATGAGAGTCGGACATTTCTTATTCTTTTTATAGACAAATTTCGCAGGATTTAAACATGCTTCAAAATAGTTTCGGGCATACTATTGAGCGGAGGTGTCGATGTGAGTCAAGAACAATTAGGAACAAGGAATTTTGTGCAGATTGGTTTGTTTGGTGGAATCTTTTGGGGCGGGATCTGGTATTTCCTTCATATATTTTCATTCACGGAGGCGGGACCGAATTATTTCCTTTTACCATTTGCGTTTGGAAGTTGGAAAGAGGGTGTATGGGGCAATGTGTTCGGAATAGTGTGTATGGGACTTCTTTCAATTTTGATCGCCTTTTTGTATAAAGCATTTTTTGCGAAGTTTGAAGGGATTATAGCGGGAATTATTTATGGGCTATTTTGGTGGGCACTACTGTTTTTGGGGATGGGTTTAATGGCTCCTGTTATTAAAAGTGCGCTCCATTTACCAAAAGAGACAATTGTGACGACAATATGTATTTTTATATTGTATGGTGTGTTTATAGCATATTCTGTTTCTTACGCAGTAAATAGCAATAAAGCAGAACAAGAAGGGCAAGAGAAGACGAACTATTCAAATAAGTAACTCCTATGTTAAAATATTGTATAGATATTTAATATTAAGGAGTTTTAAGAATATGAAAAAGTTACTCCTCGTAAACGGTCCTAACCTAAATCGCCTCGGTGTTCGTGAGGTAAATGTATATGGAAAGGGCACGCTAGCGACACTTGAAGCAGATATGAAGCAAGAAGCAGAAACAATGGGAGTGGAGTTAGAATGTTTCCAATCGAATCATGAAGGTGCCATTATCGACATTATTCATGAAGCGGAAGATATATATGAAGGGATCATTTTAAATCCGGGAGCATTTACGCATTATAGCTATGCGATTCGTGATGCCATTGCGAGCATTTCGATTCCTGTTATTGAAGTACATATTTCTAACATTCATCAGCGTGAATCGTTCCGTCATGAATCTGTGACGGCAGCTGTTTGTGCAGGTCAAATTGTAGGATTTGGTTTTTATGGCTATAAGTTAGCGTTATTTGCATTAATGGAGAAATTGAGGGAGGCATAAAGTAATGGAGAAAATTGAAAGATTACGAAGTGCATTTGATGAGGCTGGCATTGACGGTATTTTGTTAACAAATGAACATAGTCGTAGATATATGGCTAACTTCACAGGAACAGCAGGCGTTGTTCTTATTTCAAAAGATCGTGCTCAATTTATTACAGATTTCCGTTACGTCGAGCAGGCAAGTAAACAAGCGGTTGGATATGAGGTTGTACAGCACGCAGGATTGATCATTGATGAAGTGGCAAAGCAAGTGAAAGAGCTTGGAATTCAAAAACTTGGTTTTGAGCAAGATACTCTTACATATAGTTCTTATTCAGTGCATAAGGAAGCGATTGATGCTGAATTTATCCCGACTTCTGGACTTGTAGAAAAGTTACGCTTGATAAAGACTGATTCAGAGATTAAGATATTAAAGGAAGCTGCACAGATTGCAGATGCTGCCTTTGAGCATATTCTATCATTCATTCGCCCGGGAGTATCTGAAATTGAAGTGTCAAATGAACTTGAATTTTTCATGAGAAAACAAGGAGCAACATCTTCTTCGTTTGATATTATCGTTGCTTCAGGTCTTCGTTCGGCATTACCGCACGGCGTGGCATCTGAAAAAGTGATAGAAACAGGAGATTTCGTTACATTAGACTTCGGCGCTTATTACAAAGGATATTGTTCTGATATTACTCGTACGATTGCAGTCGGTGAACCATCTGATAAATTAAAAGAAATTTATAATATCGTTTTAGAAGCACAATTACGTGGTGTGAACGGTATTAAAGCTGGTTTAACAGGTCGCGAGGCTGATGCGCTAACGCGTGACTACATAACGGAAAAAGGATATGGTGAATACTTTGGACACTCTACTGGTCATGGAATAGGTCTTGAAATCCATGAAGCACCAGGTTTAGCGTTCCGTTCTGATATAGTACTTGAACCAGGTATGGCTGTAACAGTAGAGCCAGGTATTTATATTCCAGGTATTGGCGGCGTACGTATTGAAGATGATATCATTGTGACAAGTGAAGGTAATGAAGTAATTACGAAATCACCAAAAGAACTTATTATTTTGTAATACACAGGAGGATTTTTTTACATGATTTCAGTAAACGATTTTCGTACAGGTTTAACAATTTCAGTGGACAATGCCCTTTGGCAAGTACTTGATTTCCAACACGTAAAGCCAGGTAAAGGTGCTGCATTCGTTCGTTCTAAACTACGTAATCTTCGCACAGGTTCTGTTCAAGAGAAAACATTCCGTGCAGGTGAGAAAGTAGAAAAAGCACACATCGAAAACCGTCGTATGCAATACTTATACGCAAGCGGTGAGGCTCATGTATTTATGGATAACGGAACTTATGAGCAAATCGAACTTGGTGAAAAACAAATCGAGCGCGAGCTTAAATTCCTAAAAGAAAACATGGAAGTAGCAATTATGACTTACCAAGGCGAAGTACTTGGTGTTGAACTTCCAAACACAGTTGAATTACAAGTTACAGAAACAGAGCCTGGTATTAAAGGTGATACTGCTTCTAACGTAACAAAACCAGCTACATTAGAAACTGGTCTTGTTGTACAAGTACCAATCTTCATTAACGAAGGCGAAATGCTTATCATCAACACTGGTGAAGGTAAATACGTTTCTCGTGCATAGTAAAAAAGCACTCGTGATAATTCACGAGTGCTTTTTTTATAGGAAATAGGGTAGATAGTAAATAGCTGTTATTATAAAACTGACTAAAACAAGTGAAAGAGTACCCATAATAGATGGAGTCAAAACAATTTGAAATGGTTTTATTTCGCCAGTCTCAACGCCAGTTAATGTTTTACTTATTGCGTGATCTGTAATGTTATTTCTATGGTTACTCATAATAATTAACCACATAATTGCAAATATTGCTAAACTACCAAGGAAAAAGGTCTCTATAAATGACCAACCGACTAATAATGAAAAAAGATAAATAAGAGCTAATTCTACTACAACGGTTAAACTAATTTTCAATGCCTTCATATTTTTCCTCCTCATTTTGTAATTTCAACCAGTTTAAAAAATTTTTACGTGACACGACATGCAGAGAGCAAGGTGACTTTACTTCTTTCTCTAGTGCAGCGTGTTCGTCTGGAAACTTGTTTTCCACATGCAATGAAATATAAGGTAGTTTTTCTTGTGCTTTTAGTGAGCGGATATTATTCGTTTTAGCACCAGCAAATACGTAGGAAAGTTGTAAGTCTAAAAAGGCGATTTTAAAGATTTCTTTTTTAGCAGCCTCGTTATAGCCTTTTCCCCAGTACGGATAGCCGAGCCAACTACCAATGTGAGATTGCTTTTTTTCATTATTAATATGTTTAAGTGTGGTGAGGCCAATTATTTCATTTTCTTCATTCACAATCATTCTCGATAAGGATTTCTTTTGACGCTCTTCTTCTATTGCGAAAAGAAGAAATGTTTTCGTGTCTTCGATGTTTTCTACCGTTATTCCCAATGCATTTTTTATATGTGGATCACTTGATAGCTCGAAAATCACATTTGTATGGCATAAATCTAGTGGTAATAAAGTGACGTGTTGCATGGTTTAAACCTCTTTTAAACTAAATATACCATAATATACCATGAAATAATATGAATATTCAGATTGTAATTCGGAATTTAGAGAAAAATTATGTTTTTACTTCTGAAATAGACAACCTCTGCATATGGTTGTACAAATATATTCTTTTTTAGAATACGAAGTTAGTAACTGTTACGGGAGAAGGTGGAAGAATGAAACAGTGGCTAGCGGCAATGGAAACATCCGTGCTTGTTATGGGGGCACTTCGATTATTTTCAGGTAGTGCGGAGATATTTGCTGCTTTGCTTATGCTTTATGTGAATGATGCGAAGAAAGCGTTGTTTATAAATGGTATGTTGGCGTTTGTTGGACCTACCGTATTAATTTTAACAATGACAATTGGGATAGCGAGTGTAGCAAGTGAAATTTCTTTCTTGAAGCTCTTTTTTCTAGCGCTTGGAATTTGCTGTATTTTTATCGCATTACTGAAATAGTAAGTCGAGTATAGTGGGGAGAAGCCGATGAAAGAGGTATTAGAAGTTTTACCAAAAACGATGAAGTACTTAATTGAAGAATGTAAGCAATACGATGCTTTAGAGGAAATTCGTGTTCGAATTGGAAGGCCGCTAGAGTGTATTGCACACGGAAAGGTGTTTTTTTATGACTATATCACTACTGCAGAGGATGCTATTTACTTATTGAATAAGTTAAGTCAATTCTCAATTTATACGATGGAAGAGGAATTAAAACGTGGGTATGTGACGCTTCGCGGAGGGCATAGAATCGGGTTAGCAGGAAAAGTCATTACAGAAAAAAGCGCAGTGAAAATGATTCGTGATGTCTCTTCCTTTAATATTCGTATTGCTCGTCAAAAAATAGGGATTGCTGAACCGCTTTTGCCATATTTGTATGAAAAAAGGTGGTTAAACACGATGGTAATTGGCCCTCCCCAAACGGGAAAAACGACACTCTTAAGAGATGTAGCACGTTGCATGAGTCAAGGGGTAAGTGCTTCGGAAATTCCTTCCTGTAAAGTGGGGATCGTTGATGAACGGTCAGAAATTGCTGGTTGTGTGAAAGGGATCCCGCAATATGATTTTGGTACCCGAGTCGATGTGTTAGACGCATGTCCAAAGGCAGAAGGAATGATGATGATGATTCGTTCTATGAGTCCTGATATTTTGATCGTAGATGAAATTGGCCGTAAAGAAGATAGTGAAGCAATTATGGAGGCAGTGCATGCAGGTGTCCAGCTTTTTATAAGCGCACACGGATTTTCCTATGAGGATGTTGTGAGACGTCCATCGCTCAAGGCAGTGCTAGAGCTTGGTATATTTGATAGGTTTGTGGAGTTGTCAAAAGCGAGGGGTCCAGGAACGGTTATGCAGGTGAAAGATAAATATGGAAAACCAGTGTTATCAAATAGAAAGGCTGAGGGCGTATGGTGAAAATATTTGGTGCAGTGTTAATCGTTGCGGTCAGCACCTTTTTCGGGTTTTCGTACGCTAAAAGATACAGTGAGAGACCGAGGCAACTTAGGTTATTAAAATCAGCACTTCAATCATTAGAGGCAGAAATTATGTATGGACACACACCTTTATCTGAGGCTGCCGAGCGATTAGTTAAACAAATGCCAAAGCCATTAAATTGGATATTTCAAAGTTTCGCTAAAAAACTAGAAAGTGGAGAACAAACAGTAAGGGAAGCTTGGATAGATAGTTTGAAAGAGAATTGGAAGTTGACGGCTTTTCAACAAACCGAGTATGAAATACTGCAGCAATTTGGTGAAACGCTAGGGCAACATGATCGTGAATCACAACAAAAACATATTCGCTTATGTATTACACATTTGGAGAGAGAAGAAGAGGAAGCGAAAGCTTTACAACTGCAATACGAAAAAATGATTAAGAGCTTAGGGGTACTAGCAGGGCTACTTATTGTAATTTTACTGCTATAGGGGGGAGAAAGGCGATGTCCATTGATGTTGGATTAATATTTCAAATCGCCGGAATCGGCATTGTTTTAGCTTTCATTCATACTGTACTAAAAGAATTGAAGCGTGAGGATATTGCAAATTGGGTTATCCTTGTCGGTTTTGTCGTCATTTTATTTCATGTTGCATTTTTAATTAATACGCTATTCGACAAGATTAAAAGTGTCTTTCTCTTCCAGTAAAGGAGGCGGTTCGAATCGAAATTATACAAATTGTCGGATTAGGCCTCGTTGCTACGTTTTTAGCTGCTGTTTTGAACCAGCATAAATCTAGTATTACATCTTTATTTATTGTGTTCGTAGGTAGCGTGATGTTTCTTATTTTAATCGATCAAATTCATTCTATTTTACAAATGATTGAGAGAGTTGCGAGTGAAGCGAAAGTTAGTAACGTCTACGTGGAAACGTTACTAAAGATTATTGGAATTGCTTATATTGCCGAGTTTGGAGCTCAAATTACAAAAGATGCTGGTCAAGGTGCCATCGCTTCGAAAATTGAACTTGCTGGGAAAATCTTAATTCTCGTTATGGCAATTCCTATTTTGACGGTTGTAATTGAAACTATTCTCGGATTTTTACCGACGGGATAAGGGGGAGTGAATGTTGAGGAGGTTTGGAGCTAAGCTGCTATTTGCTTGCTTCCTTTTCTTTTCTTTACCAGTTGTTGTACAAGCTTCTCCTGTAGAAACAAACGTCGTTGATCAACAATTGGATAAGCTCGGAATTGAAGATGTGAAGCAATTTTGGGACGGGCTTGTTACAAAATATGGAGGCTATTTGCCAGAGAGTCAAAAAGGGAGTTTTATGGAGTTTGTAAAGGGAGAAAAAGAATTCTCTCTAAAAGAGTGGATGATAGGGTTATTAAAATATTTATTTCATGAGCTTGCAGCTAATGGAAAACTGCTTGGCACACTCATTATGCTCACAATCTTTAGTGCATTGTTGCAATCACTGCAATCCGCTTTTTCAAAAAGTAGTGTAAGTAAAATTGCTGATGCTGTTGTATATATGGTACTTATTATTTTTGCTTTAAATAGTTTTTATGTCGTTATGACATATGCAAGAGAAACGATACAAACAATGGTAGATTTCATATTAGCGCTATTGCCAATTTTATTGGCGCTTATAGCGACTGGTGGCGGGGTTGTATCTGTATCTTTCTTTCATCCGATTATCATTTTCTTAATGAATACAAGCGGGCTTCTTATGAATTATATCGTTCTACCGCTTTTATTACTGGCAACGATATTAAGTATTGTAAGTACAATGAGTGATCAATATAAAGTGACGAAATTGTCCAAGCTTCTGCAAAACGTTAGCGTTGGGATTATCGGTATCTTTTTAACGATTTTTTTAGGGGTATTATCTGTACAAGGAACAGCAACAGCTGTTGCTGATGGAATAGCTGTGAAAACTGCTAAATTTGTAACAGGGAACTTCATTCCAGTAGTCGGAAGGATGTTTACAGAAGCGGCAGATACTGTTATTAGCGCATCAGGATTATTGAAAAACACAGTCGGAATTATTGGGCTCGTCATTTTATGTTTAATTGTTGCTTTTCCAGCGATTCAAATTTTCTGTATCGCATTTATTTATAAATTCGCAGCAGCAGTATTGCAACCGGTTGGCGGCGGAGCAATTATTCAATGCTTAGACATTATTGGACGAAGCATCATTTACGTATTTGCTTGCTTAGCTATCGTATCATTTATGTTCTTTTTAAGTATTACAATTATTATTGCTGCGGGGAATATTACACTTATGATGCGGTAGGAGGTGAAGAGTATGCAATTTGTTACAGAGTGGATCAGAAATATTATCGTTTTTTTGCTCTTAGCGACAATGCTTCATCTTATTCTTCCAAATTCGAATTTGCAAAAATACGTTAAATTCGTTGTAAGTCTTTTGTTAGTCGTATTAATTTTAACACCTCTTTTTAAACTATTGCAGACAGATGTAAATGAAGTAATTGCAAATTTTAATGAAGAAAAGTACGTAGCAGAAGGATCTGTAAAAAATTCAATAGATTCGAAGAAAAAAGAAATACAAGCTCTAACACGTGCATATAGTTTAGAAGAGATGGCTACCAAAATGAAAAAAGAAGTAGGAAAAGAGTTTGAGAAACAGTATGGTATGTCAGTCTCTGAAATACAAATAGTCGCAGCGGAAAGCACAGCGGAAGTAAAGTCAGCGAAAGATATTCAATCTGTTGTTGTGACGTTAAAAGAAAAAGAACGTAGTAAAAATGATGCAATCGAAACAGTAAAACCAGTTGAAATTAACACGAAAGAACCACCGAAAAAAGTAGAGGAAACGAATGTAGAAATGAAAGACTTCTTTTCAAGCAGGTGGCAACTAGAGAATAAACAAATCCAAGTTCAAATGGAAGGGAGGACAGGTAGAGTAAATGGACAATAAAGATAAAAATTCGAAGTTCTCATTTTTTCGAAACTTATTGAATGGAGATGAAAAAGAAAGTAATGAGAAGGGAAGAAAGGTAACACCTAAGTTCTTACTTGTCCTACTCATACTTGGAATGTTGCTTATGTTTTCTAGTAGTTTTTTTTCAAGTAAAAAAGAAGAAGTACCTGTATTTAAAGAACAAAAAACTCAAAACCAGAAAAAAGATGTACCAACTTTTGGACAAAAAAATAATGATAATATGTCAAATGTAGAAAAATATGAAAAAGCGTATGAACAAGAATTAAAAACTGCTTTAGAAGAAATAGCAGGAGTAAAAGACGTAACGATTAAAGTGAATTTGGATTCATCTGAAGAAAAAATTTTAGAAAAAAATACAGTGAAACGCTCACAAACAACAGGTGAAACAGATAAAACAGGCGGTAAGAGAGAAGTAGAGGACGAGTCTCTTGATGAAAAGACTGTCATTATACGTGAAGGGGATAAAGAAACTCCTGTTGTTTTACGAACAGAGAAGCCGAAAGTACGTGGTGTTCTTGTCGTAGCAAAGGGAGTGGATAATATACAAGTTAAAGCAATGGTAAAAGAAGCTGTGATAAGGCTGCTAGATGTACCGGCCCATCGCGTTTCAGTTTCACCGAAAAATTGATAGGGAGGAAATAAAGTGTTAAAAAAACAAACAGTTTGGCTATTAACGATGTTAAGTTTAGTTGTTGTACTATCTGTGTATTACGTGACAACTCCTGACAAAATGAATACAGCATCGCCAGCAACAGGTGAAAAGATTGGACAAGAAAAACAAGGTACTGATAAAGCAGTAACAAACGAAGCGCCTAAAGAAACTCCGAAAAAAGAAAATACAAGCAAAGAAACAACAAATAAAGAAACAGACAAAAAAGAAAATGCAAAAAAAGAAACAAGTAAAAAAGAGGGCAATGTATCAGTTCAATCAAGTGATGAGAATTTCACAGCTTTACGTATGCAAATGGAAGATCAGCGTAGTGAAGAGAAAGCAAAATTACAAGAAGTGATGAATTCTTCGAAATCTTCAGCGACAGAAAAGAGTAAAGCGAAAGATAACTTTGATGCAATCACTACAATGGAAACGAAGCAAGAATTACTTGAGACAGTAATTAAATCTCAAGGAGGATATCCAGATGCTCTTGTAAGAGCTGATGGTACTGATATTAGAGTAACGGTTAAAGCGGCAAAACATTCACAGAAAGAAGCAAATAAAATTATTCAACTTGTAAGAAGTGAAGGCGGATCAAAAGATGTAGGTGTGAAATTTGATCCACCAGCGAAATAAGTGAAACTTTAATCCGTAGGGATTTCCCTGCGGATTATTATCTTTTACTAAGCAAAGGGTATGCAAATAGTAAAAAGAGTATGTAAGTACGTGTGAATAGAAAAAAGCTATCATTTTCGATAGCTTTTTTCTATTTCGTCTTTGTAATTATTTTTACTATGTTCAACTCGGAACGGAGAAATACGTTGTGAGTAAAAGATTAGTGGTTCATGGTACTGATGATTACTTTTTCCGGATTTGACGTGGATGAAAAGAACGCATGCCCAAACGATTACAGCAGGTAAAAAGAGAATGAGCCATATCATATTTCCACACCTCGACACAATATATTTTCTACACTTTGAACATACTATTCTTATATGAAGGAATGATGAACGGCGTGTAAACAAAAAAAAAATATTTGGTAAAAATATGTTATTGACTATAGGTGTGGTGAAGAGTGGAGAGGGAATGGCATGTTTGCTGTGTAACGTTTTGAAAAAGTAGTGAATGTTTTTTTAGAAGTGGTCTTGCCAATTTCATGTGAAACTTGGTATTATTACTAGGTATTAAATTTTTTATTGGAATAATATTTTTACAGGAATTTCGATTTATTATAAAGAAATATAAATTGGAATGTTTAAAAAATTTATCGTAAGATGGAAATAGTAAATATTTCTATTAGTTAATGAAATATATTTTCTAATAGAGTACATCGTATTTTTACAGTCAATCTAGTTTTCGTGACGAGAATCTGTAAAAACGGGACAAACAAGAGTATGGGAGTGGATTTTACATGTTTAAAATTCAAGAAGTTCGCGAATTAATTAAATTAATTGATAGCTCTAATATTGATGAATTTGAATACAAAAAAGACGGTACAACAATCAAAATGAAAAAGCGTGGTAATGAAGTTGTTGCTGTGCAAGCACCTGCAGCAAAACAAGCTATGCAACCAGTAGCGCCTGTTGAAGTTGAAACGAAAGTAGCAGCAGCACAAGCAGAAGCACCAAAACAAGAAGAGAAGAAGGCTGTTCAAAATGAAAACCTACATAAAATCACATCACCGATGGTAGGTACATTCTATTCTTCTTCTTCGCCTGATACCCCTCCATATGTAAGTGTTGGGGATAGAGTATCGAAAGATTCTATCGTATGTATTGTCGAGGCTATGAAGTTATTTAACGAAATTGATGCTGATGTAGAGGGCGAAATTGTTGAAATTCTTGTTAATAACGGACAACTTGTTGAGTATGGACAACCGCTATTTCTTGTAAAAGCGTAATAAGGGAGTCTTTGTGATGATAAAAAAAGTATTAATAGCCAATCGTGGGGAAATTGCTGTACGAATTATTCGTGCTTGTAAAGAAATGGATATTGAAACAGTTGCAATTTATTCAGAAGCAGATAAAGAGTCACTTCACGTACAGATTGCAGACGAGGCGTATTGTGTAGGACCAACGATTTCGAAAGAAAGCTATTTAAATTTGACAAACATTATTAGCGTTGCGAAGTTAACAGGCTGCGATGCTATTCATCCGGGATACGGATTTTTAGCAGAGAATGCAGATTTCGCAGAGTTATGCCGTGAATGTAACTTGATTTTTATCGGTCCAAGTCCAGAAGCTATTTCAAAGATGGGCACAAAAGACGTTGCTCGTGATACAATGAAAGAAGCAGGGGTTCCGATTGTACCAGGTTCACAAGGGATTATTAAAAATACCGAAGAAGCGATCGAGCTTGCTAATCAAATTGGATATCCAGTTATTATTAAAGCGACTGCAGGTGGCGGCGGAAAAGGTATTCGTGTTGCACGCCATGAAGAAGAGCTTATAAAAGGAATTCAAATTACACAGCAAGAAGCTAGTACCGCTTTTGGGAACCCTGGTGTATACTTAGAAAAGTACGTTGAAGATTTCCGCCATGTTGAGATTCAAATAATGGCAGATACACACGGAAATGCCATTCATTTAGGAGAGCGTGATTGTACAATTCAGCGCCGTTTGCAAAAACTATTAGAAGAAAGTCCATCACCTGCACTTGATGAAGATATTCGCAAGCAGATGGGTGAAGCGGCAGTTAAAGCGGCGGTAGCGGTTGATTATACAGGTGCTGGTACGGTTGAGTTTATTTATGAATATAAAACGAAAACCTTTTATTTCATGGAGATGAATACGAGAATTCAGGTTGAGCATCCGGTTACTGAAATGGTAACGGGAATGGACTTAATTAAAGAGCAAATTCTTGTTGCTTCAGGAGAAAAGTTATCGTTACAGCAAGAAGAAGTACAATTTAATGGTTGGGCAATTGAATGTCGAATTAATGCGGAAAACCCTGCCAAAAAATTTATGCCATCTCCAGGTAAAGTAGAAATGTATTTACCACCAGGAGGATTTGGTATTCGCGTCGATTCAGCTGTATATCCGGGATATTCAATCCCACCTTTCTATGATTCGATGGTTGCTAAATTAATTGTTCACGGAAAAACACGTGAAGAGGCAATTGCAAAAATGAAGCGCGCACTTAGTGAATTTGTCATTGAAGGCGTACATACAACAATCCCGTTCCATTTGCAATTGCTAGATCATCCTGATTTTGTAAAAGGTGAGTTTAATACGAAATTTTTGGAAGAGCATGAACTTGTGACGCAGTGATACATTAAAGGAGGTTTTTTTCATGGCTGAACATATGTTAGATATGGGTCAAGATACAACTCTTGGTAAAGTAGAAATTGCACCAGAAGTAATTGAAGTAATTGCAGGTATTGCAGCTGCAGAAGTAGAAGGTGTAGCGGCAATGCGCGGTAATTTTGCTACAGATGTTGTTGAGAAGTTAGGTAAGAAAAATCATGGTAAAGGTGTAAAGGTTGAATTAGCAAACGAAGATATTATCGTTGACCTTTATGTTGTAATGTATTTTGGTGTAGCAATTCCAGTTGTTGCACAAAAGATTCAAGACAATATTCGCCAAGCACTCTTTACAATGACAGGACTTGAGCCAAAAGAAGTGAATGTTCACATCGTTGGCGTAACATTCGAAACACAAAAAACAGAAATCGAACCAGTGTAAGAATGAAAAGGTGCCTAGTAACATAGGCATCTTTTTTATCGTTTCATTTCTTCACAAATTACAACCCTCTAATTATTATACTATTTCAAAAAATAAGAAATAAACAAGAAAATGTTTCGTTTTTCCAAAAAACGTACATTGTGATAAGATATGGAACTTGAAGTTAATCTTTTTATTATTTTTCAGCCTTGTAACCCGTGTGTGAAACGATAAATTGTGTTATTATCATTGTATTATAAGGTTGGAAAATCAATGAAAACTGTAAGAGTAAGTGAATTGACGGCTTATAAATTATAATAATATAACAAAGTATAAGGAAAGACTTGAAGCATAAAGGAGAGTTACAATGAAACGTAGGACGGCTAGAGAAAGAGCAATGCAAGCATTATACCAAATGGATATTACAGGTGAATTAGAACCGAAAGTAGCAGTGGAAAACACGCTAGATGAAGGCGAAGAAACAAATGAGTTTCTAGAGTCACTTGTAGTAGGTTTTGTAGAAAATAAAGAAGCAATCGATGAAGCGATTCGTCAAAATTTAAAAAAGTGGAAGCTTGAGCGTATTAGTATTGTTGATCGCAGTATTTTACGTGTAGCTGTGTATGAAATGAAATACATGGAAGAAATTCCACACAACGTAACAATTAACGAAGCAATTGAAATTGCTAAAACATTTGGGGATGAGGAATCTCGTCGTTTTATTAACGGCGTTTTATCTAATATAAAAGATACACTGTAAATTCTTTAAGGGGGAATCTTAAAATGGTAGCAGTAATCATCAAAGGAAATGAAGTTGCGGAGAAAAAACGAGCACAATTAACAGAAGAAGTTGTGAAGTTGAAAGAGCAAGGTATTGTACCAGGATTAGCAGTTATTTTAGTTGGAGAAGATCCAGCATCTCGTTCTTATGTGAAAGGAAAAGAAAAAGGCTGTGAACAAGTAGGGATTTACTCAGAGCTAATTGAACTTCCTGAAACAATTACTGAGGAACGTTTGCTTGCTGAAATCGATCGCTTAAATGGCGATGACCGTATTAATGGCATATTAGTGCAATTACCTTTACCAAAACATATTGAAGAAAAAGCTATCATTGAAAGAATTTCACCAGAAAAGGATGTAGACGGATTTCACCCAATCAGCGTGGGACGTATGATGACGGGACAAGATACATTCCTTCCATGTACACCGCATGGTATTGTAGAATTAGTAAAAGAAACAAATCTTGATATTTCTGGAAAACATGTAGTAGTAATTGGAAGAAGTAATATTGTCGGTAAACCAGTGGGGCAATTGTTTTTAAATGAAAATGCCACTGTCACATATTGTCATTCTAAGACGCAAAATATGAAAGAGTTATCGAAGTTAGCTGATATTTTAATCGTAGCTGTTGGACGACCTAAAATGATAACAGCGGATTATATTAAAGAAGGGGCGGTTGTAATTGACGTTGGTGTTAACCGTTTAGAAACAGGAAAACTTTGTGGTGATGTTGACTTTGACAACGTGTTAGATGTTGCGGGTTACATTACACCTGTGCCAAAGGGTGTTGGTCCAATGACAATCACAATGCTTCTTCATAATACTGTTGAATCTGCCAAACGTGCAGGTGTCGTTTGTAAATAATTTGAGTCGGCTATGAGGAGAGAGAAATGGAGAAGCAATATTTAACCGTTACAGCGTTAACACGCTATATAAAAACAAAAATAGAATATGATCCGCATTTGCAGTCTGTTTGGTTAAAAGGTGAAATTTCCAACTTTAAAAATCATAGCCGTGGCCACATGTATTTTACATTGAAAGATGAAAATGCAAGAATCGCAGCGGTTATGTTTGCGGGCCATAATCGTAATATTAAATTCAAACCGGAAAATGGGATGAAGGTACTCGTGAAAGGGAAAATCTCTGTTTACGAGGCGAGTGGTTCTTATCAAATTTATATTCAAGACATGCAGCCTGACGGAGTCGGAAATTTACATTTAGCGTACGAACAGTTAAAAGTTCGTTTAGAAGAAGAAGGACTTTTTTCTCAAGTTTATAAAAAAGCGATTCCTCCTTACGCTAAAACAATAGGTGTGATTACGTCGCCAACAGGAGCAGCGATTCGTGATATTATAACAACGATTAAACGTCGTTATCCAATTGGGAATGTTATTGTATTTCCGGTACTTGTACAAGGGGAGTCAGCGGCTCCCTCGATTGTACAAGCGATTCGTACAGCGAATGAAATGGGAGAGATAGATGTACTAATCGTTGGTCGTGGTGGAGGTTCTATTGAGGAATTATGGGCTTTCAATGAGGAAATGGTTGCAAGAGCAATCTTTAAGAGTGAAATCCCTATTATTTCGGCAGTAGGCCATGAAACGGATTTTACAATCGCAGATTTTGTTGCGGATTTACGCGCGCCAACACCGACCGCAGCAGCTGAGCTGGCAGCACCTAACATTATAGAGTTACAAGAAAAGGTATTACAAAGAACTCTGAGATTGCAAAGAGCAATGAGAGAGTTAGTACATAAAAAAGAAGAAAAACTACAAGTGTTGCAAAAATCGTATGCGTTCCGTTATCCAAGACAAGTATATGAGCAAAAGGAAGAGCAATTAGATAGAGCGCTAGAACAGCTTGTTTTAGCGAAAGAGCGCTATATTGATAAAAAGGTGAATCAGTTAAAGCAACTTTCATTTTATTTAGAGAAGCACCACCCATCTCAAAAAATTATGCAAACGAAGGTAGCTGTGGAAACGTTGCAAAAGCAATTACAACGTGAAATGCAAACGTTACTTCAAACGAAAGAATTTGCCTTTGTAAGAGCTGCTCAAAAACTTGAAGCGTTAAGTCCGCTTAAAGTAATGATGAGAGGGTACGGGCTTGTATATGATGAAGAGAAGCAAGTGTTAAAAAGTGTGAAAGATGTAAGCCTTGGAGATGCTGTTTCAGTTCAATTACAAGATGGAATACTAGATTGTAGCGTATCAGGCATAGAGGAGCGTGAATTGAATAATGGAAAATAAATTAAGCTTTGAAGAGGCAATTTCGCAACTTGAGCATCTTGTTTCTAAGCTAGAACAAGGTGACGTACCTTTAGAAGAAGCGATTTCTTATTTTAAAGAAGGTATGGAATTATCTAAGCTTTGTGATGAGAAGCTGAAGAATGTACAAGAACAAATGGCAGTTATTCTTGGGGAAGATGGAGAGCTTGAACCGTTTACTGCTTTAGGAGATGAAGCATAGTGACGATTGCTTTTGATACTTTTTTGAAAGAAAGTAAAACTTTCGTAGAAGAAAAACTTGTAAGCTATGCAAATGGATTACAATGTCCAAATGTACTTCGTGAAGCGATGGCATATTCTTTGGAAGCGGGTGGAAAACGTCTCCGCCCGTTACTTTTGTTTGCAACATTACAAGCGTTTGGGAAAGAAAGAAATCTTGGAGTAGGTGCAGCTTGTGCTCTTGAAATGATTCATACATATTCGTTAGTTCATGATGATTTACCTTGTATGGATGATGATGATTTAAGAAGAGGAAAGCCCACAAATCACAAGGTATTTGGTGAAGCGATGGCAGTTTTAGCAGGAGATGGCTTATTGACATACGCTTTTCAAGTTATTATGGCATATGAGCAAAAAGAAATTTCTGCTGAAAAAAAAGTAAGACTTGTACTTGAACTCGCAAAAGCAGCAGGACCAGAAGGAATGGTTGGCGGACAAGTGGCAGATATGGAAGCGGAAGGGAAACGCCTTACGATTGATGAATTGGAGTACATCCATAAACATAAGACCGGAAAACTACTTGAATTTGCTGTACTTGCGGGTGCGATACTTTCTGATGCGACAGAAGAGCAAGAAGAAAAGTTGCTTACGTTTGCCAAATATATCGGTCTAGCTTTCCAAATTCGAGATGATATTTTAGATGTCGAAGGAACTGAAGAAGAGATTGGAAAACCGATTGGTAGCGATCTTTCTAATGAAAAGAGCACATATACGACGTTGTTTACTGTAGATAGAGCAAAGGATATTTTAGAAGAAACAATTGCAGAAGCAAAAGGTGCGATTAGCTCCTTGCAATTACAAGATGAATATTTACTATCTATTTGCGATTTGATTGCAAAACGTAATAACTAATATAACAGCGTTTTCATTTGTTGAGTCATTCATCATTTTATGATATAAATGTAGGAAAAGGTTTTTCTTTTCTTGTTATTGGCAAAAATATATGTAGATTACATTGCCGTTATCACTTTGTGTTAGCGGCTATTTTTTTCATCGCCTGAAGAAATATGGTTTATAATAGGATTAAGGCGCAATAGACTGGTTAATAGCGGGACAAGACGAAAAATAGAAAAGAGAATTTCTTGTTTTGTGTAAATGTTTTTTATAATATTTGACATGTTGACAGATTATGAAATGAAAGTGAGTGATCCATGTGGATCTAACGCAAATTCAAAACCCTAGTTTTTTGAAAGATATGTCTATCAGTGAACTAGAGGGATTGAGTGAGGATATTCGTAAGTTTTTAATTGAAGAGCTCTCTCAAACAGGTGGACATATTGCACCTAATTTAGGTGTAGTAGAACTCACAATTGCTCTGCACAAATTATTTGATAGCCCGCAAGATAAATTTTTATGGGATGTAGGACATCAATCCTATGTACATAAAATTTTAACTGGACGCGCGAAAGAGTTTGGTACATTAAGGCAATATCAAGGTCTATGTGGTTTCCCGAAACGTTGTGAGAGTGAGCACGATGTATGGGAAACTGGTCATAGCTCGACTTCGTTATCGGCTGCAATGGGAATGGCTCTGGCACGTGATTTAAAGAAAACGAAAGAATATGTTATACCAATTATTGGAGATGGTGCTTTAACAGGCGGAATGGCTTTAGAAGCATTGAACCATATTGGACATGAAAAAACAGACATGATTGTTATTTTGAATGATAATGAAATGTCAATTGCACCAAACGTTGGTGCGCTTCATAATGTGCTCGGTCGTTTACGTACCGCAGGAAAATATCACTGGGTAAAAGATGAATTAGAGTATATATTAAAGAAAATCCCAGCAGTTGGCGGGAAAGTGGCTGCGACAGCAGAGAAAATAAAAGATAGTCTTAAATATTTACTAGTATCTGGTGTATTTTTCGAAGAGTTAGGCTTTACATATTTAGGTCCAGTCGATGGACATGATTATGAAAAGTTATTCGAAACGTTGCAATATGCAAAGAAAACAAAAGGCCCAGTACTCGTTCACGTTATTACGAAAAAAGGAAAAGGTTATAAACCGGCTGAGAGTGACGTTATTGGAACTTGGCATGGAACAGGACCTTATAAAATTGAATCAGGTGACTTCGTTAAGCCGAAAGAAGTTGCACCAGCATGGAGTGCTGTTGTTAGTGAAACAGTACTTAAGCTAGCGAGAGCAGATGAGCGTATCGTAGCAATTACACCTGCAATGCCTGTTGGATCAAAACTTGAGAAATTCCAAAAAGAATTCCCAGATCGTATGATTGATGTAGGTATTGCAGAACAGCATGCTACAACAATGGCAGCAGGTATGGCAACGCAAGGAATGAAGCCATTCTTAGCGATTTATTCAACATTTTTACAAAGAGCATATGACCAAGTTGTTCATGATATATGCCGCCAAAATTTAAATGTTTTCATCGGAATAGATCGTTCGGGATTAGTAGGAGCAGATGGTGAAACGCATCAAGGCGTATTTGATATCTCATTCTTACGTCACTTGCCGAATATGGTGCTTATGATGCCGAAAGATGAAAATGAAGGGCAACATTTAGTTTATACGGCGATGCAATATGAAGATGGACCAATCGCATTGCGTTATGCGCGCGGTAATGGACTTGGCGTTCATATGGATGAAGAATTAAAGGCGATTCCAATCGGTACGTGGGAGACGTTAAAAGAGGGTACACAAGCAGCTATTTTAACGTTTGGTACGACAATACCAATGGCAATGGAAGCAGCTGAGCGTCTTGAAAAAGCTGGGGTTTCAGTGAAAGTAGTGAATGCTCGCTTTATTAAACCAATGGATGAAGCATATTTACATGATCTTCTAGGAAAGAATATACCGATTTTAACGATTGAAGAAGCTTGTTTAATTGGTGGTTTTGGAACAGGAGTAGTTGAATTTGCATCTGAAAATGGTTACCATAGTGCATTAGTTGAACGAATGGGTATTCCAGATCGCTTCATAGAGCACGGAAGTGTAACAAAATTATTAGAAGAAATTGGTTTAACGACAGATGCTGTTGTAGACCGTATTCATACAATGATTCCATCAAAACAAAAAAGGGCGTAACAAATGAGCGTAAAAAAAGAAAGAGTAGATGTACTATTAGTAGAGCGAGGACTTATAGAAACGCGTGAGAAAGCAAAGCGCGCCATTATGGCCGGACTCGTATATGCGAATGAGATGAGACTTGATAAGCCAGGAGAGAAAATCTCGCAAGATACTGAGATTACGGTGAAGGGACAAGTTATGCCGTATGTAAGTCGTGGTGGTTATAAACTTGAAAAGGCATTAGAGACATTTCATCTTGATTTACAAGATAAAGTTATGATAGATATTGGTTCATCAACTGGTGGCTTTACAGATTGCGCGCTTCAAAATGGAGCGAAATTATCTTATGCATTAGATGTAGGATACAATCAACTAGCGTGGAAATTACGTCAAGATGAGCGTGTTGTTGTAATGGAACGAACAAACTTCCGTTACGTGACACCAGCAGACTTAGAACGTGGTTTACCTCAATTTGCAAGTATTGATGTTTCATTTATATCATTAAAGCTTATACTGCCAGTTTTAAAAACAATGCTTATGCCTAACGGAGATGTAGCAGCGTTAATTAAACCGCAGTTTGAAGCTGGAAGAGAGCAAGTTGGGAAAAAAGGTATCGTTCGCGATAGAAAAGTACATGAAGCTGTTGTAGAAATGATTGTCGAGTTTGCTTTAAAAGAAGGCTATGATGTGGAAGGTTTAACATTCTCACCAATTACGGGTGGGGATGGTAATATTGAATTTTTAATTCATCTGAAATGGCATGGTGAACGTGAGAATGGCGAAAATCATTCTCCGATTTCTATAGAGCAAGTTGTTACAGAAGCGCATGAAGTTCTAAAACAAAAAGGGAAAGGGGAATAACATATGTTGTTCCTCTTTTTGCTGTAATTGTATAATGATTGTAAAAACAATTGTGTACAAGAAACGAATTATAAGTTAACATAAATAAGTGAAGTATACCAATGTTTAAACTATGGTAAGAGATAGTGTGAGGTGCAAATGTATGAATAAAGGTCAGCGCCATATTAAAATCAGGGAAATTATTGCAAACAAAGAAATTGAAACACAAGATGAATTAGTTGATATTTTACGTAATGAGGGATTTAATGTAACGCAAGCAACAGTATCGCGCGATATTAAAGAACTGCACTTAGTGAAGGTGCCATTACATGATGGGCGCTATAAATATAGCTTGCCAGCAGATCAACGATTTAACCCGTTACAAAAATTAAAACGAAATCTAGTGGATTCATTTGTAAAATTAGACACGGCAGGACATATGCTTGTGCTAAAAACATTGCCTGGTAACGCTCATTCACTTGGAGCACTTATTGATCATTTAGAGTGGGATGAGATCATCGGAACCATCTGTGGTGATGATACTTGCTTAATTATTTGCCGTACACCTGACGATACAGGTGTTGTCTCTGATCGTTTCTTAAATATGTTGTAACAAAAAATCTTGTTTGCTTTCCATCGTAAAGTGGAAAGTGAACAAGATATTTTTATTGGTTAAAAATATGAATTTTCAATTGTAATATAATATTTTGTTTGCATAAAGTTAGAAAATAGATGGATTGACCCGTAAAACAAATGTTTGGTACAATGAAGCGGGTTAGAAGAGTATATACATACAAATATATAGCATGATTATTTGAATGAAGAACTGAGAAAATCCTTTAGTAAGGGATTATTTTATAACGAGGTGAATGGGGCATTGTTATCGGAATTATCGATTAGAAACTTTGCTATTATTGAAGCATTAAATATTTCTTTTCAAAAAGGTTTAACGGTTTTAAGCGGTGAAACAGGGGCCGGAAAATCGATTATTATTGATGCAATTAGTTTACTTGTAGGTGGCCGTGGGTCAGCAGAATTTGTTCGATATGGAACAGAAAAGGCTGAGATTGAAGGGCTATTTTATGTTGAAGATGAGAAGCATCCATGTATTGAAAAGGCAGAAGAGTTAGATATAGAAATAGAAGATGGCATGATTATTTTAAAGCGTGATATTGCTGCGAACGGGAAGAGTGTATGTCGTGTAAATGGGAAGCTTGTTACACTTAGCATATTAAAAGAAATTGGGAAAACACTTGTTGATATTCATGGACAGCACGAAACGCAAGATTTAATGAATGAAGAACGACATCTGTTTATGCTTGATCACTTTGATGGGGATCGAATCGTTAAACAATTAGACATATATCAAAACGTATACGCTGACTATGAAAAATTAAAAAAACAATTGAAATCGTTAAGTGAAAATGAGCAACAAATGGCACATCGCTTAGATTTAATTCAATTTCAGCATGAAGAAATTCGCAAGGCGGATTTAAAGATGGATGAAGAAAATGAATTAACTGAGGAACGATTGCAAATTTCTAATTTTGAAAAGATTTATAAAGCGTTAGGTGATGCATATCGTTCGTTAAGTGCCGACGGACAAGGGTTAGATAATGTAAGAAGTGCAATGGGGCAAATGGAAAGTATTACACATTTAGATGAAGTGTATCAGGAAAATCATGATTCAATTGCAAATAGCTATTACTTATTAGAAGAGGTTGCCTATCAACTGAGAGAAAAACTCGATATGATGGAATATGATCCAAATCGTTTAGATGAAATCGAAACACGTTTGAATGAAATTCGTATGCTAAAGAGAAAATATGGAAATACTGTAGAAGAGATTTTAGCGTATGCTGATAAAATTGAACAGGAAATTTTTACGATTGAAAATAAAGACGTTCATATTGAAACGACGAAGAAACAGTTGAAGGAATTAGAAAGTGTTATTCTGAAAGAAGCAACGTTGTTAAGTAATATGCGTCATGAACTTGCAGAACACCTTACAAATGCAATTCATCAGGAATTAAAAGAATTATATATGGAAAAAACGAAATTTGAAGTGAGAATTATGAAGAGAGAAGGAAATGCAGAAGAGCCCCTTGTGGAAGGTGCGCCGGTAAGACTTACGGCGGATGGTTACGATCATGTGGAATTTTATATTTCAACGAACCCAGGAGAGCCGCTAAAACCACTTTCAAAGGTTGCTTCTGGCGGAGAGTTATCTCGTATCATTTTAGCTTTAAAAAGCATTTTTTCTAAGCATCAAGGAGTTGCATCTGTTATTTTTGATGAAGTGGATACGGGTGTAAGTGGCCGGGTCGCGCAGGCTATTGCGGAAAAAATTTATCGAGTATCAGTAAACTCGCAAGTACTTTGTATTACGCACTTGCCTCAAGTAGCTTCAATGGCAGATTCACATTTATTTATTCGAAAACAAGTAGCGAATGATCGGACAATTACATCAGTTACTGTTTTAACTATGGAGGATAAAGTAACAGAAATAGCTCGAATGATTTCTGGTGTGGAAATCACAGATTTAACGACGGAGCATGCGAAAGAATTACTTACGCAAGCACATCATTTTAAACAGACAGCAGAGGCTATCCAGTAATGGATAGCTTTTTTTCTCAAATGACGATTTCTTAATTCTTCCGGTTATAAATAAAGCACTGCAAGGAGAGATTAAAAAGTGAAGCCAAGAGGCTGAATGTGGGGTAGGAGCGAGGAGAGTGAACAAGTTGAAATTAGAAAAATTTCGAAAAATAATAGGTCTTTGTCTCCTTGTTTCTTTAGTTTTTATTGGATGTTTTAAACCGCTTCGAACGTTTATTTCATCACCGAAACAACTTGTTGTTTTTGAAGGACAACAATCAGAAATATCATCATTACCAGTTTTCAAAGCTTCATCCACAAATCGTCATGTATTTACAGTGAGTTCGAATGAACAAAAACAAGGACTTATGGTAAATTCTCATCAAAATGGTGAAGCTGATATGGTATTTCAGCTTGCTGGTTTTCCAGTGAAAAAAGTAAATGTGAAAGTGTTAAAAGATTTTAAAGTGATTCCAGGTGGACAATCAATTGGTGTGAAATTAAATACAAAAGGTGTACTTGTTGTAGGCCATCATTTAATTCAAACTGAAAAAGGTAAAATATCTCCTGGTGAAATAGCAGGTGTACAAATTGGAGATATGATTACTGAAATTAATGGTAAAACAATTGAAAGAATGAGTGATGTAGCACCGTTTATTCATAATAGTGGAGAAACAGGTGAACCGCTTAATCTTGTATTGTTAAGAGATGGAAAATATATTCGTACGAAGCTAACTCCACAAAAAGACAACGGTGAATCGTCTTATCGAATTGGCTTGTATATCCGTGATTCGGCAGCTGGAATTGGAACGATGACATTTGTTCATCCAGATTCTATGAAATATGGGGCACTTGGTCATGTTATTTCTGATAATGATACGAAAAAGCCGATTCAAGTCGAAGATGGACAAATTATGCGCTCGACAGTTACATCAATTGAAAGAGGTAGTCATGGGAATCCAGGGGAGAAATTAGCAAGATTCTCACCAGACCGTGAAGTGATTGGCAATATTACAATTAATAGTCCATATGGTATTTTTGGAAAATTAAATACGAATATGAAAAACGGTATAATGGATAAAGCGATGCCTATCGCATTATCTCATCAAGTAAAAGAAGGACCGGCAAAAATATTAACAGTTATTGATCAAGATAAAGTAGAAGCGTTTGATATTGAAGTTGTTAGTACAGTGCAACAAAAATTCCCAGCCACAAAGGGTATGGTAATAAAAGTAACAGATAAACGTCTATTAGCGAAAACGGGCGGTATCGTACAGGGAATGAGTGGAAGTCCAATTGTACAAAATGGAAAAGTAATTGGTGCTGTTACACACGTATTTGTAAATGATCCAACATCAGGATATGGTGTTCATATTGAATGGATGTTACATCAAGCTGGAATTAATATTTATGATCAAGAGAAAAAAGCGAGCTAATATATATTATTAGCTCGCTTTTTCTGTTGAAAAATTCGTTGAAATTTTGTAAAAGCTCCGCAAGAGGTGTTTTTTGTTGTAAAATAAAAGGAAAGGGTTGAACGTTTCGTTGTATTTCTATGATGGAATGTGTTGCGAAAGGGAATAAATGAACGATAAACATATTTTTTTGTGATTTTATCGGAAAGTAAGAAACTTTAAAAGGGAATTTTCACACAATTGTCGAACAATTCATGTAGCCTAGAAGGATACACATGTCGGAGAATCGATTCGGTAAGGGAGGAAAAGCTGTGGAGAAAATTAAAGTATGTCTTGTGGATGATAATAAAGAATTAGTATCAATGTTAGAGAGCTATGTAGCCGCTCAAGATGATATGGAAGTAATCGGTACTGCTTATAATGGTCAAGAGTGTTTAAACTTATTAACAGATAAGCAACCTGATGTACTCGTTTTAGACATTATTATGCCACACTTAGATGGTTTAGCTGTATTGGAAAAAATGCGACATATTGAAAGGTTAAAACAGCCTAGCGTAATTATGTTGACAGCATTCGGGCAAGAAGATGTGACGAAAAAAGCAGTTGACTTAGGTGCCTCATATTTCATATTAAAACCATTTGATATGGAGAATTTAACGAGTCATATTCGTCAAGTGAGTGGTAAAGCAAACGCTATGATTAAGCGTCCACTACCATCATTCCGATCAGCAACAACAGTAGATGGAAAACCGAAAAACTTAGATGCGAGTATTACGAGTATCATTCATGAAATTGGTGTACCCGCTCATATTAAAGGATATATGTATTTACGAGAAGCAATCTCCATGGTATACAATGATATCGAATTATTAGGATCGATTACGAAAGTATTGTATCCAGATATCGCAAAGAAATATAATACCACAGCAAGCCGTGTGGAGCGCGCAATTCGTCACGCAATTGAAGTAGCTTGGAGCCGTGGGAATATTGATTCTATTTCGTCCTTATTCGGTTATACAGTATCCATGTCAAAAGCAAAACCTACGAACTCTGAGTTTATCGCAATGGTTGCGGATAAGCTGAGACTTGAACATAAAGCTAGTTGAGAGTAAAAGTAGTAGGGGATTTAAGCTTTAGTAAAGCTTAATAATTCTTGAAATTGATACTCGATATCAAATTTAAAGCCAATAAACTTTTTAATGAAAGACCAATGAATGTTATAATTCGTTGGTCTTTTTATTTTGTTGAGAAAAAGAGATTATTTGATAGTGTGGAAAATAAAACCTATTTTCAGTAATATTACATGTAAGTGAGTTTTTTATAAGGCAATAAAATAGATATAGATAGGGAGAAGGGGAATGGAAAATAAAATTTCAACTTGGCTAGGAATAGTAGCAGCTATGGGAGTTCTTGCTATTGCAGTTACATTTGGAATGTTAGAACTTGCAGATAATCCAGTAGATAAAGAAGTGAGCGCTCAAATAGATAAAAAAGAAGACCAAACAATAGTAGGTAGAGAGGTGGATGGGGTCTTTGTTGATGTGTATGTTACTGAAAATTCTACTGAAAGCGAAGTCATTACAGCGATGCATCGCATGACTCATCAAAAAGTGGTGGCAGAACGAAAATCGGGCTCTATCCCAATGATTCAAAGTAATGCTAAAAAATTAAAAGAAATTATAAATAAGAGTAGCTTTACGAAGAAAAATGAACTTTTAGCAATTGCTGATAGATGGGCGAAAAAAGATTTTAGTAAAATTGTAGAAGATCACAATTATTTCTCGGATGCTCAAGAAGATAGCGTTTGTAAAGTAACTAGAGCAATGGATGCGTTAGAAGAGCAACATTATATTTTAACTACATTCGGGGAGGGAAAAGCGAAAGAACTATACGAATCAGGGGATGCTCCGCACGTTCAATAAAAAATAATATAAAGGGCTTCTAGTTTTTTTATGATCGTGTTTTTAGAACGCAATGGGGACTTATAAATAAATAGTCTGCTTTCTTTATGACGTGTAACAAAAAAAGAAAAGATGTGATTCATTATTAAATGATGAAGGAACGGCTAAATCACATCGTAGTACATCTGTTAAAGGATTTTAGTAGGAAAGGCATCCGTGATATAATAGAAAATAATAAAAAGTCCTGCAAAACAGGACTGTATTATTCTTCGTCTTTATTTTGTTTTTCTAATTCAACTAGCTTTTGAATTAAAATGTGCTGCGGCATATGCATGAGTTGTTCAAGTGGAACACCTAGTGCTTTTGATAAGCGGACTGCAGTATCTGGAGAGATTTGTAATGGTCTCATAGAAGTACCTCCTTTTTCGTATAGTATAGCATAAGATTGGGGGAGTGAGGATGACTCTTATATTTGCACATCGTGGTGCGGCTGGAACGTACCCAGAAAATACAATGATTTCATTTGAAGCGGCTGAGTCTTTTAGAGCGGATGGAATTGAACTTGATGTTCAATTAACGAAAGATGGAAAAGTTGTCGTCATTCATGATGAAACGGTGGACCGGACAACAAATGGAAAAGGCGCGGTTCGGAATTATGTATATGAGGACTTATGCAAGTTAGATGCAAGTTATAAATTTGGTGATAAAGTAGGTTTTTGTAAAATACCACTTTTAGAAGAGGTATTAGAATGGCTTGAACAAACGAGTTTGCTACTTAATATTGAACTTAAAAATAATAAAATTCCATACAGAGGTTTAGAGGAAGAAGTTATAACGCTTGTGCGGAAATTTAGTCTAGAGGATCGTGTTATATTTTCTTCGTTTAATCACTACAGTATGAAACGGTGCCATATGATGGCTCCTGATATTCAAACAGCAATTTTATATCGCGAAGGTTTGCATAGTCCGTGGGCATACGCGAAAAAAATGGGGGCTACAGCAGTACATCCGAATTATCGTTACCTTCAAGATGCTATTGCCGAACTAACGATGGAAAGTGGTGTAGAGGTTCGCCCTTATACAATTAATGAAGAAACGCTTATGCGTAAATATTTTGATATGAATATATCGGCGATTATTACTGATTACCCTGAAACGGCAAGAACGTTAATGCCAATAAAAAAATGAGACCGCGTGTAACGGTCTCATTTTTTTATTTATAAATAGTGGGGCATTCCTATCTTCTAAAGCGAGCTTGTACTTTATTTCGTTTACGGTCTCGGTGCAAGACGAAGCCACCGAAGATATAAAACCCGAGCCCGAAGCAGAGAGCGCCGATTAAAAATTGTAACCACAGTATAGAGATTGGTGGAAATAGAATCCCGAATACAGTATCTCTCATTAACTTTATACCAAACACAGCTAATGAAATAGGGATGAGTGCTAATAGTAGAGCAACGTAACGCTGCATACATAACGCTCCTTTTCAGATTATTTCGTATATTTTAATGATGTTATAGGGAAAGGGGGTTTGTCAAGAGGGTGCTGAACGAGTAAGATAAAAGTGTGAAAAAATTTGCAGAGTTACTTCGAGAGGAAGTGGGATATATGAAACAAAAAGTATTAATTGTTGGTGCAGGTGAAGGCGGGAGCGCACTGCTGAATCTGTTACAAAGTTCGAATATATTTCAAATTATAGGGATTATTGATATAAATCCGTTGGCAAAAGGACTACAAATTGCTAAGGAATACGGGATTGCAATTGGAGAAAGTGTAACTCCATTTCTTTCTATGCATATCGATGTAATATTTGATATGACAGGTGAAGATGATGTGCATAAGGTTTTGTTGGAAAAAAAGAAAAAAGACACTCTTCTTATACCAGGTGATATCGCAAAAATTGTTACAGGATTAGCGCATGAGAAGGAAGGGCTAATTGGGCGATTAGAGGAACAAACGCAACAAGGAGAATTAATTTTAAATTCTACACATGATGGCATGATCGTAATTGATCGAGAGGGACAAGTTCGTCTTTTTAATAAAAGTGCAGAGCGTATTATCGGATATAAAAAAGAAGAGGCGATAGGAAAATATATTTTAGAAGTCATTCCAACTAGTAAATTACTTCGCATTATACGTACGAAACAAATAGAAGTAAATTATGAACTAACATTAGAGAATGGAAAGAAAATTATTACAACGCGTATACCGATATTAAAAGAGGGCGGAGAGGTACAAGGGGCATTTGCAATTTTTAAAGATATAACAGAAGTTGTAGATTTAGCGGAAGAAGTTACAGATTTAAAGGAAATTCAAACACTATTAGAGGCAATTATTAACTCATCTGAAGAAGCAATTTCGGTTGTGGATGAAAAAGGAAGAGGTTTAGTCATTAACCCGGCATATACGAAATTAACGGGTTTAACAGAAGAAGATATTATTGGGAAGCCTGCTACAACTGATATTGTAGAAGGCGAAAGTATGCATATGAAAGTACTTCGAACGCGTCGTGCGGTGCGCGGAATACATATGAAGATTGGGCAAAAAAAGCGCGATGTAATTGTAAACGTGGCACCAGTCATTGTGGATGGAATATTGAAAGGAAGCGTCGGCGTTATCCGTGACGTGTCGGAAATTCAAAAGTTAACAAATGAATTGAATAGAGCAAGGCAAATTATTCGCACATTAGAAGCGAAATATTCATTTGATGATATTGTCGGGAATTCAGATGAAACAACGGCAGCTATCGAACAGGCGAAGCTAGGAGCAAATACACCAGCAACAGTACTGTTACGCGGTGAATCTGGGACTGGTAAAGAATTGTTTGCACATGCAATCCATAATGGAAGTAATCGAAAATACAATAAGTTCGTCCGTGTAAACTGTGCGGCCATTTCGGAGACGTTGTTAGAAAGTGAATTATTTGGTTATGAGGAAGGGGCGTTTTCTGGAGCGAAAAGAGGCGGGAAACGTGGGTTCTTTGAGGAAGCAAATAACGGTAGTATTTTTTTAGATGAAATAGGGGAGTTATCTGCAAATACACAAGCGAAACTCCTTCGTGTACTGCAGGAAAAAGAAATTGTAAAAGTTGGTGGAACGAAAGCGATACCTATTAATGTTCGAGTAATTGCAGCGACGCATGTGAATTTAGAAAAGGCTATTCTAGAAGGGAAGTTTAGGGAGGATTTATATTATCGATTAAATAAAATCCCAATTCAAATTCCATCTCTTCGTCAACGTAAAGGAGATATACCGACAATTGCGGACAGATTGATTCAAAAAATTAATCAAGATTACGGTCGTAATGTAGAAGGGCTCACTGATTCAGCCATTTTATATTTACAATCATACGAATGGCCAGGGAATGTGAGGGAACTTGAAAATATTCTGGGAAGAGCTATTATCTTTATGAATTATAACGAGACCTATATTGATGTACACCATTTACCGCCATTACATAACGAAGAGCAGGTGGAGTCAAAGCAATCACATTTATTACCTGAATTAGAAGAAAAGCCACTTGAACATTTAGTGACAGAGTTTGAAGGGAATATTATTCATGAATATTTGGAGAGATTTGATGGGAATAAAACGCAAACTGCAAAAGCGTTAGGAATTTCCGTTCGAAATTTATATTACAAGCTAGAAAAGTATGACCATGCAAAAAATAGCATGCAATAAATTGCGTACCGTGCAATTTATTGCATGGTATACAAAAAGTGACAAAATAAGACAGAATCTTTTGTTATTTTCCAAAGTATTGATTTTACTGCATTTTGAATGCGTTTTCATTATTGGTAAGACCACTTTTAAAAGTTGGCACGGTATTTGCTTTGTAAATAGACGAGGGACGAAGGAAAGGGTTGATTACAAAATATGAAGTTAGAATACTTAATTGATCAAGCAGCAGGGAAGCCTAAAAAAACTGTGGCTGTAGCAGTAGCTGAAGATCATGAAGTAATTGAAGCTGTAGCGAAAGCAATTAAATTACAGCTAGCTCAATTTCGTCTATATGGAAATCAAGAAAAAATAATGGGGATGCTAGAAGAACATGGTTTACAAACTTCAGAACATGTTGAAGTGATTGCAGCAATGTCTAGTGCAGAGGCTGAAGAACTTTCTGTTAAAGCTGTGAGAAATGGTGAAGCAGACGTGCTTATGAAGGGGAACATCCCAACAGCGAATATTTTGAAGGCTGTGTTAAACAAAGAGTGGGGCCTACGTAAAGGTAGCGTACTTTCACATGTAGCAGCATTTGAAGTTCCAAATTACAATCGTCTTATTTTCGTTACAGATGCAGCGATGAACATCGCACCTGATGTAACACAAAAAGCTGCTATTATACAAAATACTGTAGAAGTTGCCCAGGCAATAGGAATCGACTTGCCAAAAGTGGCACCAATTGCAGCAGTAGAAGTTGTGAATCCAGCGATGCAGGCGACAATTGATGCAGCGATGTTAACACAAATGAATCGCCGCGGACAAATTAAAGATTGTATCGTTGATGGACCACTTGCTTTAGATAATGCAGTATCACAAATTGCAGCAGAGCATAAAGGCATAGTAAGTGATGTAGCAGGTAAGGCAGATATTTTACTCGTCCCAACGATTGAAGCTGGAAATGTGCTATATAAATCACTCGTATACTTTGCGGATGCAAAAGTAGGAGCAATGATTGCTGGCGCAAAAGCACCGATTGTTTTAACATCTCGTGCTGATTCAGCAGAAACAAAAGTATATTCATTAGCATTGGCAGTTGCGACTGCTTCAAAATAAACCAAAAAGGGTAAAACATTAGGGGGAAACGACAATGACATTAGAAATCTTCGAATACTTAGAAAAATATGATTATGAGCAAGTAGTATTTTGTCAAGATAAAGAATCTGGTTTAAAAGCAATTATTGCAATTCATGATACAACACTTGGACCGGCTCTTGGTGGAACAAGAATGTGGACATATGATTCTGAAGAAGCGGCGATTGAAGATGCATTGCGTCTTGCAAAAGGGATGACATACAAAAACGCAGCAGCTGGCTTAAACTTAGGTGGTGCGAAAACAGTAATTATCGGTGATCCTCGTAAAGATAAGAGCGAAGCAATGTTCCGTGCACTAGGACGTTATATCCAAGGACTAAACGGACGTTACATTACAGCTGAAGATGTTGGTACAACAGTAGATGATATGGATATTATCCACGAAGAAACTGACTTTGTAACAGGTATCTCACCATCATTCGGTTCTTCTGGTAACCCATCTCCAGTAACTGCATACGGTGTTTATCGTGGTATGAAAGCAGCTGCGAAAGAAGCTTTCGGCACTGACAATTTAGAAGGAAAAGTAATTGCTGTTCAAGGCGTTGGTAACGTAGCATATCATCTATGCAAACATTTACACGCTGAAGGAGCAAAATTAATCGTTACAGATATTAATAAAGAAGCTGTACAACGTGCTGTAGAAGAATTCGGTGCATCAGCAGTTGAACCAAATGAAATTTACGGTGTTGAATGCGATATTTACGCACCATGTGCATTAGGCGCAACAGTTAATGATGAAACTATTCCACAACTTAAAGCAAAAGTAATCGCAGGTTCTGCAAATAACCAATTAAAAGAAGATCGTCACGGTGACATCATTCATGAAATGGGTATTGTATACGCACCAGATTATGTAATTAATGCAGGTGGCGTAATTAACGTAGCAGACGAATTATATGGATACAATAGAGAACGTGCACTAAAACGTGTTGAGTCTATTTATGACACGATTGCAAAAGTAATCGAAATTTCAAAACGCGATGGCATAGCAACTTATGTAGCGGCAGATCGTCTAGCTGAAGAGCGCATTGCAAGCTTGAAAAATTCTCGTAGCACTTACTTACGCAACGGTCACGATATTATTAGCCGTCGCTAATCATTCATATATAACTTTTACAAAAGGTGTGGTTACCTCTTATGAGGTTTCCACTTCCTTTTGAATTTATTAGTGGAGGTAGCAACATTGTCTGTAAATCGAATTCTTGTTATTAACCCAGGTAGTACATCCACAAAAATTGGTGTTTTTGATAATGAAAGACCCGTTCTAGAAGAAACGATTCGTCATGACGTAGAACAGATTGGAAAATATAAGAGAATTATCGACCAATATGAGTTTCGAAAAGAAACGATTTTAGAAGTTCTACATTCTCATGGTATTAACATTTCAAAATTAAACGCTGTTTGTGGGCGTGGTGGATTACTTCGTCCAATCGAAGGCGGTACGTATACAGTAAACGATGCGATGTTAGAAGATTTGAAAAATGGCTTTAGCGGTCATCACGCTTCAAACCTTGGAGGCATTTTAGCATATGAAATTGCTTCTGGATTAAACATTCCTGCATTCATTGTAGATCCTGTCGTTGTAGATGAGATGGAGCCGGTTGCTCGTATAAGTGGCATTGCTGGTATGGAACGCAAAAGTATCTTCCATGCATTAAATCAAAAAGCAGTTGCTCGTAAAGTAGCTGAACAGTTAAATCACAAATACGAGGATTTAAATTTATTAGTTACACATATGGGCGGTGGTATTACAGTTGGTGCTCATAAAAAAGGAAGAGTAATCGATGTGAATAACGGTTTAAACGGAGAAGGACCATTTAGTCCAGAGCGCGCTGGTACAGTACCAGTAGGGCAACTAGTAGAAATGTGTTTCTCTGGTGAGTATTACCGTGATGAAATGATTAAAAAACTTGTCGGACAAGGTGGACTTGTAAGTTTAATCGGTACAAATGATGCGATTAAAGTAGAGCAAATGGTTGAAAAAGGTGATCCTGAAGCAACTCTTATTTATAAAGCAATGGCATATCAAGTTGCAAAAGAGATTGGCGGAGCTAGCGCTGTACTTCACGGGAAAATCGATGCAATTGTATTAACTGGTGGACTGGCATACAGTAAAATTCTTGTCGATGAAATAAAAGAGCGAGTGGACTGGATTGCAGATGTTATCGTACATCCAGGCGAAGATGAGTTAGAAGCGTTAGCAGAAGGAGCACTTCGTGTATTACGTGAAGAAGAAGCTCCAAAAGAATACGTTGTACGTGAAAAAGAAACGGTAGCTAGGGGTTGAGATAATGGCAAAAGAATATGATTTAGTCATCGTTGGCGGCGGTACTGGTGGATATGTTGCTGCAATTCGTGCATCACAACTAGGGTTAAAAACTGCACTAGTCGAAAAAGAAAATCTTGGTGGTACTTGTTTACACAAAGGATGTATTCCTAGTAAAGCTCTTTTACGTAGTGCGGAAGTATATGCAACTGCTAAAAAAAGCGAAGAGTTCGGAGTTATTGCAAGCAATGTAGAACTAAACTTTGCGAAAGTACAAGAGCGTAAAGAGAAGATAGTAACGCAGCTTCATAAAGGTGTTCAACATTTAATGAAACAAGGTAAAATTGATGTGTTTGAAGGTATTGGCCGTATTCTTGGCCCATCTATTTTCTCTCCGATGCCAGGGACAATTTCAGTTGAACTTGCAAGTGGAGAAGAGAATGAAATGTTAATTCCAAAAAATGTACTTATTGCAACAGGTTCTCGTCCAAATTCATTACCAGGTTTAGAATTAGACGGAGAGTACGTAATGTCTTCAGATCATGCTCTAAAAATGGAAACGCTTCCTAGTTCGATTATTATCGTTGGTGGCGGTGTAATCGGTATTGAGTGGGCATCTATGCTTGCTGACTTCGGTGTAGAAGTTACAGTATTAGAGTATGCGAAAACGATATTACCACTAGAAGATCAAGACGTTTCAAAAGAAATGCAACGTCTATTCAAGAAAAAAGGTATTAAAGTGGTAACTGGTGCAAAAGTATTACCAGAAACATTGGTAAAAGATAATGGAGTAACAATCCAAGCTGAACACAACGGTGAAAATAAAGAATTTAAAGCAGAAAAAATGCTTGTATCTGTAGGAAGACAAGCGAATACGCAAAATATTGGCTTAGAGAACACAGATATCGTTGTGGAAAAAGGATACATTCAAACAAATGAGTTTTATCAAACGAAAGAATCGCATATTTACGCAATTGGAGATGTAATCGGTGGCCTGCAACTTGCTCACGTTGCTTCTCATGAAGGAATTGCTGCAGTAGAACATATTGCAGGGAAAGAAGTTACACCAATTGATTACTCTATGGTATCAAAATGCGTATATAGCAGTCCGGAAGTTGCTTCTGTCGGTTTAACAGAACAAGAAGCAAAAGAAAAAGGCTATAAGTTAAAAGTAGGTAAGTTCTCATTCCGCGCAATCGGAAAAGCACTTGTATACGGAGAATCAGATGGTTTCGTAAAACTTGTAGTTGATGAAGAGACAAATGACATTCTTGGTGTTCATATGATTGGACCACATGTAACAGATATGATTTCTGAAGCTGGTCTTGCAAGAGTACTTGATGCAACACCTTGGGAAGTAGCACATACAATTCATCCGCATCCATCATTATCTGAGGCGATTGGTGAAGCAGCACTTGCTGTAGATGGAAGAGCGTTACACGCATAAAAATGTGGATTTAGGAGGTTATGAAAAATGGCAGAAGTAAAAGAAAAGCGCCATGAAGAGCTTGGCTTAAGTGATGAGCAAGTATTAGAAATGTTCCGTACGATGTTACTTGCACGTAAAATAGACGAACGTATGTGGTTATTAAACCGTGCTGGTAAAATTCCATTCGTAATTTCTTGTCAAGGACAAGAGGCTGCACAAGTTGGAGCGGCGTTCGCTCTTGATAGAGAGAAAGATTATGCATTACCATACTACCGTGATATGGGTGTTGTACTAGCATTTGGTATGACAGCTAAAGAGCTTATGTTGTCTGCTTTTGCGAAAGCTGGAGATCCAAACTCTGGTGGTCGTCAAATGCCTGGTCACTTCGGTCAAAAGAAAAATCGTATTGTTACAGGTTCATCTCCAGTAACAACGCAAGTACCACATGCAGTTGGTATTGCATTAGCTGGAAAAATGGAGAAGAAAGATTTAGTAACGTTCGTTACATTTGGAGAAGGTTCTTCAAACCAAGGTGACTTCCATGAAGGGGCAAACTTTGCTGGTGTACACAAACTACCTGTTATTTTTATGTGTGAAAATAACAAATATGCAATCTCTATTCCAGTTGAAAAACAATTAGCATGTAAAAACGTATCAGATCGTGCGATTGGTTACGGTATGCCTGGATATACAATAGACGGAAACGATCCGCTTGCAGTATATAAAGCTGTAAAAGAAGCAGCAGATCGCGGTCGTCGTGGTGAAGGCCCAACTTTAATTGAAACAGTATCATATCGTTTAACAGCACATTCTAGTGACGATGATGATCGTGTTTATCGTGATAAAGAAGAAGTAGAAGAAGCAAAGAAAAAAGATTCAATTATAACATTCGCGGCTTATTTAAAAGAAGCTGGTGTATTAACTGAGGAATCGGAAAAACAAATGTTAGACGAAATTATGCATATCGTAAATGAAGCAACAGAATATGCAGAAAATGCTCCGTATGCAGCACCTGAAGATGCATTGAAGCACGTATACGCAGAATAGGGGGGAACGTTTCATGGCTGTAATGTCTTATATTGATGCTATTACATTAGCAATGCGCGAAGAAATGGAACGCGATGAGAAAGTATTCGTTTTAGGAGAAGATGTTGGTAAAAAAGGTGGCGTGTTTAAAGCGACACACGGTTTGTATAATCAATTTGGTGAAGATCGTGCGCTTGATGCACCGCTTGCAGAATCTGCAATTGCTGGGGTAGCAATTGGTGCGGCAATGTATGGTATGCGTCCAATCGCTGAAATGCAGTTTGCTGATTTCATCATGCCAGCAGTAAACCAAATTGTTTCTGAGGCAGCAAAAATTCGTTATCGTTCTAATAATGATTGGACTTGTCCAGTTACAATTCGTGCACCATTTGGCGGGGGTGTTCACGGTGCATTGTATCATTCACAATCTGTAGAAGCGATGTTTGCAAACCAACCAGGTTTAAAAATCGTTATCCCTTCTACACCATATGATGCAAAAGGCTTATTAAAAGCAGCCATTCGTGATGAAGATCCAGTATTATTCTTCGAACATAAACGTGCATATCGTTTAATTAAAGGTGAAGTGCCGGAGGATGACTACGTATTACCAATCGGAAAAGCAGATGTAAAACGTGAAGGTGATGATATTACAGTTATCACGTACGGATTATGTGTTCATTTTGCTCTTCAAGCGGCTGAAAAGTTAGCACAAGATGGCATCTCTGCACACATTCTTGATTTACGTACTGTATATCCATTAGATAAAGAAGCAATCATTGAAGCAGCTTCTAAAACAGGTAAAGTTCTTCTTGTAACAGAAGACAATAAAGAAGGAAGCATTATGAGTGAAGTGGCAGCAATTATTGCTGAAAACTGTCTATTTGATTTAGATGCGCCAATCGCACGTCTTGCAGGTCCAGACGTTCCAGCAATGCCATATGCACCAACAATGGAAAAATTCTTTATGGTAAATCCAGATAAAGTTGAAAAAGCAATGCGTGAACTTGCGGAATTTTAATCGGGGGGACTATACATGGCTGTAGAAAATATTACAATGCCTCAGCTCGGGGAGAGCGTTACAGAGGGCACAATTAGTAAATGGCTCGTTAATGTTGGCGATCACGTAAACAAGTATGATCCGCTTGCAGAAGTAATGACTGATAAAGTAAATGCTGAAGTACCATCTTCTTTCACGGGGATTGTGAAAGAGTTAATCGCTGGTGAAGGTGATACGTTAGCTGTAGGTGAAGTAGTTTGTGTGATTCAAGTAGAAGGCGCAGATGAAGTAGCAGCAACAGCTGTTGAGGAAAAAACAAAAGAAGAACCAAAGGCGGAAGTAGCTACGTCTGAAAAAGCACCGAAAGTAAAACAACCAACTGATGGAAAACCACGTTTTTCACCAGCTGTGTTAAAACTTGCGGGTGAGCATAACGTTGATTTAGATCTAGTAGAAGGTACGGGAGCAAACGGCCGTATCACTCGTAAAGATATTTTAAAGCTAGTGGAATCTGGAAATATTCCGCAAGCAGGTGCGGCGAAGAAAGAGGAAGCTGTAGCGGCAGTAGTAGAAGCTCGCCCAGAAGCACCAAAAGCAGCACCAGTAGCGCAAAAAGTAGAAGCTGCGAAACCAGTTTCTGTACCTACAATGCCTGGAGATATCGAAATTCCAGTAACAGGTGTGCGTAAAGCAATCGCAGCAAACATGTTACGTAGTAAACACGAAGCACCACATGCTTGGATGATGATTGAAGTAGATGTGACAAACCTTGTGTCATACCGTAACTCAATTAAAGGTGACTTTAAGAAGCGTGAAGGCTTTAACTTAACGTTCTTTGCTTTCTTCGTAAAAGCAGTAGCACAAGCGTTAAAAGAGTATCCTCAAATTAATTCAATGTGGGCTGGCGATAAAATTGTTCAGAAGAAAGATATTAACCTTTCTATCGCTGTTGCAACAGAGGAAGAACTATTTGTACCAGTAATTAAGCAAGCGGACGAGAAAACAATTAAAGGTATCGCTCGTGAAATTACAGAACTTGCAGGAAAAGTACGTACGAAATCGTTAAAAGCAGACGAAATGCAAGGTGGAACATTTACAATTAATAACACAGGATCATTCGGTTCTGTTCAATCTATGGGTATTATTAATTACCCACAAGCGGCTATTCTACAAGTTGAATCAATTGTAAAACGCCCAGTAATTATGGATAACGGTATGTTCGGTGCTCGTGATATGGTTAACTTATGTTTATCACTTGATCACCGAGTACTTGATGGTTTAATTTGTGGTAAGTTCTTAGGACGTGTTAAAGAAATTTTAGAAAACATGTCAGAAAACAATACATCTGTATATTAATAAAAAGCTCGCTTATGCGAGCTTTTTATTATCTTATTTCTTCATCTACATCCTACTATATGTATAAATACCTTTCCCAGTAATCTTACAATAAACGATTATGTATTAGGAATTTACGAAAATACATTGCTGATATATGGTATATGGATATAAAATAAGAAAAGAATAATTTTTTTGGCAAATCTTACTGATGAAACTGTAGTATAATATATTGTATTGTATGAAAAAGAGAGTTATTCTATATAAGTGTTTTATAGATAATGTGTAATCAGTCGTCAAAACATGAAGAATGTTGACTCCTGGTTTTTTATTTTTGCCGTAACAATGTTTCAGGAGGATGTCATGAAAAGAAGTACCGAGTTTCTAAAAAGTTTAGATGTAAAATTAATTTTAATTTTGTGTGCACTATGTGTGACGAGTATAGCTGCTATATATAGCAGTCAGCAAACGGGACAGTATGGAGCTGCAAACTTTGCTATGAAACAAGGTGTTAACTACATAATTGGGGTTGTATTGTTACTTCTTGTTGCAAGCATCGACTTAGATCAATTGCAAAAATTGTCTTGGCCACTTTATATTGCCGGGTTTGCTTCACTTATTCTTTTGAAAGTATTACCACCATCAGGTTTTACACCTGAAAAATTAGGTGCAAAAAGATGGTTTGTTTTCCCAGTATTTGGACAAATTCAGCCGTCTGAGTTTTTCAAAATTGCATTGCTACTTGTAGTAGCGAGTATAGCAGTAAAACATAATGCACAGTATATGGCAAGGACATTCCAAACAGATTTAAAGCTAGTAGGTAAAATTATGCTAGTGTCACTTCCACCTATGGCGGTTGTATATAGTCAACCTGATACAGGTATGGTGTTCTTATATGCTGCTGCTATTGCATGTATTTTATTTATGTCAGGTATTCAAAAGAAATTGATAGCATTATGTACAGTTATTCCGTTGACCATATTATCTGCTTTAATATTTATTTTCTTTAAGTATCAAGATTTTTTCTATAATAATTTAGTTACTTTACTAAAACCTCACCAACAGTCGCGTATTGTAGGTTGGTTAAATCCATTTGAAAATGCAGATCAAGGTTATCAAACGCAACAATCGATTTTAGCTGTAGGTAGTGGAGGAATGGAAGGTAAAGGGTTTGGGGGAGGAAGCGTCTATATCCCAGAGAAGCATACTGACTTTATTTTCGCTACAATTGCCGAAGAAGGTGGATTTATCGTAGCAGCGTTAGTTGTCTTCTTGTTCCTGTTGCTACTATATCGAACAATTATTATTGGTTATTCCGCTGATAATTTATTTGGTACATTATTATGCGCTGGATCTATCGGTATATTAACAGTTCAAATATTCCAAAACATCGGTATGATCGTTGGGTTAATGCCTGTAAAAGGTATTGCATTACCTTTCTTATCGTATGGGGGAAGTTCCTTATTCTCAAATATGATTATGATGGGGCTCATATTATCGGTACGGAAAACGTATAAAAAATATATGTTTTCAGTTAAGTAAAAAAAGCTGGTTCGTTTTTAAACGAACCAGCTTTTTTACATATATGCTCATAAACGTTGCAAACTAAAACAGGATAGCAGTTTGAGACGGGTAAGGAGTGCAAAGTGATGCATATGCATATTTTTGAAGGAGCACGACATCTTTCTAATAGTGAATGGGTTATTCGGGCTATTATAGCATACATATTTTTAATATTAGTTGCGAAAGCGATGGGGCAAAGGTCTATCGCACAACTTCGTTTTTTAGATGTTGTATTAGTGTTATTGCTTGGTGGGAATATTTCTAACGCATTGTCTGATGAAAAAGTAGGGTTACTGGGATCGATGATTACAACGTTCATACTTGTTGTACTTCATATTATAAGCTCAGTTTTAATGCTGAAATGGGATAGATGGAGACGTTTTTTAGAGCCTGCACCTATTATTCTTATACACAATGGTTCCATTAATTTTAGCAATTTGAAAAAGGCGAGAATTACCTTGGAATATTTGTTTTCGGAACTTCGTATGCGAAATGTGAGCGATATTCAAACGATTAAATTAGCATTATGGGAAGCAAACGGTGTCGTTTCTATATTTCGGTATCCAGAATATGAAGCAGTTTCGCGGCTTGATCTTAAAGTGGCGGGAAAAAAATCTCCAGTTTCTTTTGTATTAGTAAAGGATGGGAGGATACAGAAAGATGTTCTTGCATTATTAGGAAAAACAGAAGCGTGGGCGAGAGAATTTCTAGAGGAGAGTACAGAAGTCGAATCTATTATGTTAGCTACAGTAGATGAATCACATAAAATAAATATTTTGTTAAAAAAATGAAAAATATACGCATTTTGTCGTTTCGTACATATGATACAATAGTGTGGACAACGAAAAAGGAGGCGATACGGTGGGATATGTAGAAGAATTACGAAAAATAGTTGGTCATCGCCCTTTAATTTTAGTTGGTGCTGTTGTACTCGTTATAAATGAAAATGGATATGTTTTATTGCAGCAGCGGACAGAGCCGTACGGAAAATGGGGGCTACCTGGCGGGCTAATGGAGCTTAGTGAATCACCAGAAGAAACAGCTTATCGTGAAGTATATGAAGAGACAGGAATAAAAGTGAAGAACTTGCGACTAATCAATGTATTTTCTGGAGCGAACTACTTTACAAAATTAGAAAACGGTGATGAATTTCAATCTGTAACAACCGCCTATTATACGGATGAATACGAAGGGGATTTTGTTATGAATAAAGAAGAAGCAGTTCAGCTTAAATTCTTTTCAGTAACAGAACTACCTGACTATATTGTAGGATCGCATAAAAAAATGATTGCTGAATATATGAAGATTATGGAAAAAAAGATATAATAATAGTGAAAGAAATACAAAAACACAGCTCTGGTTGGTAGTCCAGACGCATGATTTCATGTCAGTAACCTTCCCCTCCGGGATGTCCCGTATTTCTAATCTTTTAAAGGAGGGGCTGTCAATGGATTTGACAGTATATCACGATGGCCAATTTTTTGTTGGAATCATTACATGTAAAGAAAAAGGGAAATTGTATGGGGCGAGGTATATTTTTGGGGCGGAACCGTCAGATGAAGAAGTGCTTATGTTTGTGAATGGTTCACTTTTAGAGCATTTTCAGCACTTTGCAAAATGTGGTGTAGAAGTTAAAGAAAAACAGCGTCCTAAAAACATAAAGCGTATCATACGACAAGCAGCAAAAGAAACAACTATTAAACGTTTTACTAAGGCGCAAGAGGCGATTAGTTTATCTTATGAATTGCATAAACAAGAAAAGAAACTGCAGTCTAAAGAGAAGCGAGAAGCTGAAAAAGAAAGAAGACGTTTAATGAAAGTACAAAAAGCAAAGCAAAAACATCGTGGTCATTAAAGAAAAGGTGTTAGAGCAAGAGCTCTAACACCTTTTCTATACTTAAATACAAGTAAACTTACTTGTATTTCATAAACATTAACTGGTAAGATACAAATAGGTAGTTTTAGAGGAGGGAAAAGAGTGATTAATTTTAACTTTTTTATGAATGATGTTGTCCGCCAAGCGCGTGAAGAGATTGTCTCTGCTGGATATACAGAATTGACGACGCCGGAAGCGGTAGAAGAAGCGTTTAAAAGAAATGGAACAACACTTGTAATGGTAAACTCTGTATGTGGTTGTGCAGGTGGTATTGCTCGTCCTGCTGCTGCGCATTCCGTACATTATGATAAACGTCCTAACCACCTTGTAACGGTGTTTGCAGGTCAAGATAAAGAAGCGACAGCAAGAGCGCGTGAATATTTCGAAGGGTACCCACCTTCTTCTCCATCATTTGCTTTATTAAAAGATGGAAAAATTGTAACGATGGTAGAGCGTCATGAAATTGAAGGTCATGAACCGATGCAAGTTATTGCGAAACTACAATCATATTTCGAAGAGAGTTGTGAAGAACTATAAAAAATAAGAGAAAAGGCGGCACGTCCACAATCAAGTGGATGTGCCGCCTTTTTTATTTATTATTAAAATTTCTGAGATATGCATAGTTATGTTATTTTATGCATCATTTTATACATAACAAACAGCGTTTGTATTGTTTATTTATTTATTTTTATTTTATATATTGCATAAAAATAAAAGTGCTGATACAATACAAACATCGAATAAATATTCTATTAAGCTTTTAAATATACATTATTAGGGGGAAGAAAGATGAAGAAGTTAGTATCAATATCGTTTGCACTTATTTTAATTGTAAGTATATTCAGCGCTTGTAGTAATGAGGAATCGAAAGAAACAAAAGGAAATAAAAAAGTACTCGTAATGGGAACTTCAGCAGATTATAAACCTTATGAATATGTAGATGCGTCAAAGAGCGATGAAATTATTGGCTTTGATGTTGATGTTGCTAAATATATCGGAAAAGAACTTGGGTATGAAGTGAAAGTGAAAGATATGGATTTTGGTGGTTTATTAGCATCTCTTAGTTCAGGAAAAGTTGATTTCGTAATGGCAGGCATGACGCCAACTGCAGAGCGTAAAAATAATGTTGATTTTACAGATATTTATTTTGTTGCGAAAAACATGGTCGTTTCTAAAAAGGACTCTAACATTCAATCTGTAGAGGGTTTAAAAGGGAAAAAAGTAGGGGTACAAACAGGGTCTATTCAAGAAGAGAAAGCAGCAGAATTTAAAAAACAAGTAGATTTCCAAGTTGAGGGACGTGACCGTATACCAGAAATCGTACAAGAAATTAAAGCTGGTCGTTTTGACGCTGCAATTATAGAAGACACAGTTGCTAAAAATTATTTAGAGAAAATGAAAGATTTACAAGGAATTGAAATTAAAGAAGCACCAGAAGAAGTTGGAGCAGCAATTGCCCTTCCGAAAAACAGTGATAAAACAGCAGAATTTAATAAAGTAATTAAAAAAATGCAAGAAAATGGAGAAATGGATAAATTAGTGAAGAAATGGTTTGGCAGCGGAAAATAAGCTGCCTTTCACTTTTCTGTGAGGGGAATGAAAAGAATGAACTTAGATTTTTCGGCGATTACGCCTTCGATACCATATATACTAAAAGGTTTAGAAGTTACTTTGAAGATTGTAGCAGTATCAGCTTTAGCAGGATTTATTTTAGGAACGCTATTAGCACTTTGTAAAATTGCTAGAATACGAGCATTAAATATAGCAGCAGATTTTTATACATCAATTTTTCGTGGTACACCCCTTGTATTGCAATTAATGATTATTTATTTCGGCGTCCCACAAATAATTGGTTATGAAATACCAGCATTCTTAGCTGCTGTACTTGCATTTAGCTTGAATTCAGGTGCATACATGTCAGAAGTAATTCGTGCTGGTATTCAAGCGGTTGATAAAGGACAAACAGAAGCAGCAATGGCTTTAGGGATACCGTACGGAAAAATGATGAGAAATATTATTTTCCCTCAAGCATTAAAAAATATATTACCAGCGCTTGTGAACGAATTTGCGACACTTACGAAAGAATCGGCTGTAGTAACAGTAATAGGCGCGACTGATTTAATGCGTCGTGCTTACATTGTAGGCGGTGAGACATTTAAATATCTTGAACCATTACTTTTTGTTGGACTGATTTATTATATGTTAGTCATTATTCTTACATTAGTCGGGAAGGCAATTGAAGGGAGAATGAAGAAAAGTGATTAAAATTGAAAACCTTCATAAATCATTTGGTAAAAACGAAGTATTAAAAGGAATTACAACAACAATTGAAAAAGGGGAAGTAGTCGCAATTATAGGGCCTTCTGGATCAGGAAAATCAACATTTTTACGTTGTATGAATATGTTAGAAGCACCAACGGATGGTCACATTTGGATTGGGACGGAAGAAGTAACGAATCCGAAAACGAATGTTATGCATGTTCGTGAAAATGTCGGTATGGTATTTCAACATTTTCACTTATTTCCTCATATGACTGTATTAGAAAATATTACGTATGCTCCTATCAATGTAAAAGGGGTAACGAAGCAAGAAGCTGAAAAGAAAGCTGAGAAACTTTTAGAAAAGGTTGGATTAGTAGATAAAAAAGATACGTATCCAAATCGTCTTTCGGGAGGACAAAAGCAACGTGTAGCAATTGCAAGAGCGTTAGCGATGGAACCGGAAGTTATGTTATTTGATGAACCGACATCGGCGCTAGATCCAGAGATGGTGAAAGAAGTGTTAGAAGTTATGAAATCGTTAGTTACGACAGGAATGACGATGGCTATCGTTACACATGAAATGGGCTTTGCAAAAGAAGTGGCAGATCGTGTTCTTTTCTTGGACGGAGGAAAGCTTGTAGAAGATAGTGCGCCAGAAGAATTTTTTGCAGCGCCGAAAAGTGAACGTGCGCAACAATTTTTACAAAAAATATTGTAATATGAAAAGGTTATGTGAATAATAAGTAGAAAAGGATGACATTGTGTCATCCTTTTTTTATACTAGCTGTAAATACGTTTATACATATAGGAGTAATGATATGTTTAAAATTGGATACCGTACAGTAAAAACAGCAATAGGGACAGGCGCGGCAGTTTTTATTGCTCAGTTATTAGGGTTGGAATTTTATAGTTCAGCAGGTATTTTAGTTATTTTATGTGTACAAAATACGAAGCGCAAATCGCTTCAAGTGTCGTTACATCGTTTTCTAGCTTGTGTATTATCAATGGTATTCGCGTTTTGTATTTTTGAAACAATCGGCTATACACCACTTGCAATTAGCATATTGTTACTTACATTTATTCCGACTGCAGTAATGCTTAAAATTCAAGAAGGTATTGTCACGAGTTCAGTTATTGTTATGCATCTATATTCATTGAAGCAAATTACATGGCTTATAGTTGGAAATGAAATTGCTATATTAACGATAGGGATTAGTGTGGCGTTATTAGTAAATATGTATATGCCGAGTAGTGAAAATAAGCTAAAAGAGTATCAGGATAAAATAGAGAGTAATTTTAAAACGATTTTGTTTGAAATGGTTGTGTATTTACGAAATCGAGAAAGTAGTTGGAGTGGAGCAGAACTCATTGAAACCGAGAATATGTTAAATGAAGCAAGAGATTTATCGTTTAAAAAACTTGAGAATGCATTTATGCGAGAAGATGATTATTACTATCGTTATTTTAATATGCGTATGCAACAATTCGAAATTTTAGAGCGAATGATACCACTAGCAGCTTCTTTATCGTGGACATATGAACAAGCTGACATGATTGCAGATGTTGTTGAAAACATTGGTAATGCTATTAGCCCTGAGAGTACTGGCGTTATTTCCTTAAGGCAGCTTCAAGAAATGAGGGAATTATTTAGAGACATGCCATTGCCAGCTACACGCGAAGAATTTGAGATACGTGCGAAACTTGTTCAACTTGTGTATGAAATGGAACAATATTTACTCATTAAAAGTCGCTTTAAGGGAAAGGATAATATAAAAGAACTTATATAGAAGGTAGGAATTATCTATGCCGTATCTTCTCTCTATCATATTATGTCTTTCTTTATTGCCGATTTGGCCTCTTGGGGATAATCCACGTGCCGGAGATCCTTTTATTATTGTAAATAAAGCAACGAATAAATTAGCTTACATTGACGATGGAAAGATTCAAAAGGTTTTTCCAGTAGCGACAGGGAAAACGAATGAATTAACTCCAGAAGGAACTTTTGATGTTGTAATGAAAGCAAAGGATCCGTATTACATTGCGAAGGATATTCCAGGTGGATCGCCAAAAAATCCACTTGGGTCAAGGTGGATTGGATTTAATGCAAGAGGAACTGATGGAAGTAAATATGGAATACATGGAACAAACCAACCGAGTTCAATTGGAAAGTATATTTCACAAGGGTGTATAAGAATGAAGAAAAACGATGTGGAATATTTGTTTGATCGCATTCCAATTGGAACGAAAGTATGGATTGTGAAATCGAAAAAATCATTTCAGCAATTGGCAAAAGAAAAAGGAGCCGTTGCATATGAAAAAGCCAACGAAAAGGTTGGCTTTTTCTATTATAATAAGTTGTCTTGACATGTGTACATAACCGTGCGTTAATGAGAATATAGAAAGATAAAATTAGATAAAGGGGTTGCTCATATGTACTTGAATCCAAAACTTTCGTATATGCAGTTTTTTATGGGATTTCTATTTGTTATTACATTCATATTGGCAACTTTTAATATATGTTCTTATCTTGTAGCGATTGTATGTATGGCATTACTTAATCTAACTTTTGTTATTGGAGCATTTCAGCAGAAACAATATACAAGTTTTGTAATAGCACTTGTAATGTCATTTTCCTTTAGTATTGTAGCGATTGTGTTTTATATAAAATAAACCATCTCGATGTCGAGATGGTTTATTTTGTCATGTGTAAAAAGTAAAAAAAGGACGAACACATCGCCCTTTTTACCAAAACATACTCGCGCCAGCAAGTAATGTTGTTACAAGCATAGAAATCAGCATCACATAAACCATAACTTTTTGAGCTTTTTTATGCATCGTTATACCTCCTTGCAAATCAGTACAATTTCATTGTAACGAGAAATGAAATTATGGACAAGGGGAGAGTGAGGACAAAATTCGGGAGGGGATTGCAAAATATAACAGGAAATTTGAGTGTGTATAGAGAATATAGTAAAAGGGTATATTGTTAATTTTTAGTTGGGCAAGCTGAAGAATGGAGATACGATGATGAAAATATACGAAACAGATCGTTTATACTTAAGGGAAATTGATGAGTCGTATGCTGAAACAGTTCTTCAATATTACGACAGAAATCGTGAATTTTTAAAAGCTTGGGAAGAGTATAGACCGGATGATTTTTTTACGCTAGATTATCAAAAGAAAAAGTTGCAAAAGGATAGAAAAGAGTTCGAAGAAGGGAAAATCATCAGACTATGGATTTTTAAAAAGGGTGATGATACGAAAATAATTGGGTGTATTTCATTTAATTTAATCGTTCGTGGCATTTATCAATCTTGTGTACTCAGTTATAAATTAGATAAAGCAGAGTTAAACAAAGGGTATACGACAGAAGCGCTTAGAAAAGCAATTCAAGTTGCTTTTGGGGAATTTCAGTTACATCGTATAGAAGCTCCGATTATGCCTCGTAATTTAGCATCTATACAAGTAGTAACGAAGATAGGTTTTCAATATGAAGGCGTGTCTAGGAAGATGTTAATGGTAAATGGCGTGTGGGAAGATCATATGCGCTGGGTATTGTTAAATGAGTAATAGAAAGCAGATGGTTATCTAGACATGTAAACCATCTGTTTTTTGTCTTGTATTTCGAAACTTTTGCGAAATTCTGTTATAATTAATAGTGTTACATACATAATGGTAGTGCAGGAGGCGCAGTCTTATGATTAATCAAGAACGTTTAGTAAATGAATTTATGGAATTAGTACAAGTAGATTCTGAAACGAAATTTGAAGCAGAAATCTGCAAAGTATTAACGAAGAAATTTACAGATTTAGGTGTAGAAGTATTTGAAGATGACACAATGGCTGTAACTGGTCATGGTGCAGGTAACTTAATTTGTACTTTACCAGCAACAAAAGATGGTGTTGATACAATTTACTTTACTTCTCATATGGATACAGTAGTTCCTGGTAATGGAATTAAGCCTTCTATTAAAGATGGATATATCGTATCAGATGGTACAACAATTTTAGGTGCGGATGATAAAGCTGGATTAGCATCAATGTTCGAAGCAATCCGTGTTTTAAAAGAGAAAAATATCCCTCATGGTAAAATAGAATTTATTATTACAGTCGGAGAAGAATCAGGTCTTGTTGGTGCAAAAGCATTAGACCGTGAGCGTATTACAGCGAAATATGGCTACGCATTAGATAGCGATGGAAAAGTTGGTGAAATCGTTGTTGCAGCTCCAACACAAGCGAAAGTGAACGCAATTATTCGCGGGAAAACAGCTCACGCTGGTGTAGCGCCAGAGAAAGGTGTATCTGCAATTACTATCGCAGCGAAAGCAATTGCGAAGATGCCACTTGGTCGCATTGACTCTGAAACGACTGCAAATATTGGACGTTTTGAAGGTGGTACACAAACGAATATCGTTTGCGATCATGTACAAATCTTTGCAGAAGCTCGTTCTTTAATTAATGAGAAAATGGAAGCACAAGTTGCGAAAATGAAAGAAGCATTTGAAACAACTGCAAAAGAAATGGGCGGTCATGCAGACGTTGAAGTAAACGTTATGTACCCAGGATTTAAATTTGCTGATGGCGATCACGTTGTAGAAGTTGCAAAACGTGCAGCTGAAAAAATTGGTCGTACACCTTCTCTTCACCAAAGTGGTGGCGGAAGTGATGCAAACGTAATTGCAGGACATGGTATCCCAACAGTTAACTTAGCGGTTGGTTATGAAGAAATTCATACAACAAACGAGAAGATTCCTGTTGAAGAATTAGCAAAAACAGCAGAATTAGTTGTTGCAATTATTGAAGAAGTAGCGAAGTAATGGAATAGAAAAAGCGTGTAAATCAATTGTGATTTACACGCTTTTTATTTTGATTCGATTGCTTTGACAAGACGTATAAGCCAATATAAGAAAACCTATGGAAGTATATACGTTGTTGCTACATGTACTAGACGAAGGAATAATCCTAACGTATTCATATTGAAAATCGGAAGTAGTAAATAATTAATTGCAATGATTAATATAACTACAAGGAATGTATAATTGAGTTTATCCCGCTATTTGCCGGACAGTAAGACCCCTACCTCAAAATTCAGCGAAAGTAAAGAAGTTAGGTGGGGGCCCTGCTGCCCGTAAAAGTCCGATTAGTGAGAGTTGATTAAAGTTTCGATTTATATCGATTATAAAAAAGAACAAGTAATTATTATAACTATTGTGCAAAATTTGATATAATAAAAGAACGAACGTTCTGATTAGGGAGTGAGTACTATGCGAGAAATGTATCCGAAAAATGGTCGTGTTATTTTACATGTAGATATGAATTGCTTTTTCGCATCTGTTGAAATTGCTCATGATCCATCATTACAAGGAAAGCCATTAGCGGTTGCTGGAAATGAAAAAGAGAGAAAAGGAATTATTATAACATGTAGTTATGAGGCGAGAGAATACGGAATACGTACGACGATGCCCCTTTGGGAAGCGAAAAGGTTATGCCCGCAATTAGTTGTAAGGCGTCCTAATTTCACATTATATCGCGAAGCTTCATTTCAAATGTTTCAAGTCCTTTCTCGTTTTACAGAAAAGATACAACCAGTCTCAATAGATGAAGGATATTTAGATATTACAGATTGCTACGCACTTGGTTCGCCTCTTGAAATAGCAAAGATGATTCAACAAGCACTATTAACAGAGTTGCAGCTTCCGTGTAGTATCGGAATCGCTCCAAATCTTTTCCTAGCAAAAACAGCTTCTGATATGAAAAAACCTCTCGGTATTACCGTACTTCGAAAACGTGATATTCCAGAAATGATTTGGCCACTTTCAGTTGAAGCAATGCATGGGATTGGAGAAAAAACAGCTGAAAAATTAAATGAAATTCATATACATACAATTGAACAGTTAGCGAAGGGAGACGAGCATATCATTCGCGCTAAAATTGGCAAGCACGGTATTGATTTACAAAAGCGTGCAAAAGGTACGGATGATAGGGAAGTGGATCCGAGTCAAATGGGCCAACATAAAAGTGTCGGTAACTCGATGACTTTTTCAAAGGATATGGATGAAGAGAAAGAATTACTTGATATGTTAGAACGGTTATCAAAATCAGTGAGTAAAAGATTACAAAAGCGAACCCTTGTCAGCTATAATATTCAAATTATGATTAAATACCATGATAGGCGAACAGTAACACGGAGTAAGCAATTGAAAAATGCAATTTGGGAAGAACGCGATATTTTTCAAGCAGCATCCCGTTTATGGAAGCAACATTGGGATGGTGATTCCGTTCGTTTACTAGGTGTTACAGCTACTGAAATAGAGTGGAAGACAGAATCGGTGAAACAATTAGATTTATTTTCATTTGAAGAGGATGCGAAAAAAGAACCACTACTTGCTGTCATTGATCAAATTAACGATAAGTATGGAACACCGATTTTACAACGAGGTAGTCAACTACTACGTAAGCAAGAGAAGTCGTTTCAACAAAAGTTAGAAAATAAGTTTATGTAGAAGGTGTCATGAAGTAGTAAAATCATGACACCTTTCCTATTATACAGGCACCAAGTGATACGAGAGCATTTGTCCGTAACCCAGCCATTCGGTGTCTCCATTGTCTTTCCATTCCAATGCAAGCTCCTACAATAATTGCTATAACTAACCTGAATACAATGTCGTACCATACCATCATGGTCACCTCCATATATAATATGTGTTATGTTTTTTAGAATGAGCGGGGGATACCCACTCATTCTTATTTTTACAACCAGCTATGAAACTTTTTAATATAAAGCTTTTTCAGGAATTGTGTTAAAAAAGCGTAGCCTAATAGTATTCCTACTAACCAAGGGAAATAGTTAAGTGGCAATGCTTGTAAACCAACGGCTGTACCAAGTGGTGAGAATGGAATATAAATCCCAATTGCCATAATAAGAGCGGTTAATAAAACGACTGGTGTTGATGCAGTGCTTTGAATAAATGGAATCTTTTGTGTTCTTATCATGTGAACAATTAAAGTTTGTGTTAACAATCCAACGACAAACCAACCGGACTGGAATAATGATTGCTCGCTCGATGTATTTGCACCAAATACATTCCACATGACTACGTATGTGATAATATCAAATATAGAACTAATTGGGCCGATACAAATAATGAATTTTCGTAAGTTTGCAGTATCCCATTTTCGTGGTTTTTCTAGAAACTCTTTATCCATTTTGTCCCATGAAATAGAAAGTTGTGAAATATCATAAAGTAAGTTTTGAATTAAAAGATGAATGGCAAGCATCGGTAAAAAAGGAATGAAAGCACTTGCTACTAACACGCTAAACACATTACCGAAGTTAGAGCTAGCTGTCATCTTAATATATTTTAAAATATTTCCGAATGTAGTACGTCCTTCTAAAATCCCTGCTTCTAATATAGTTAAACTTTTTTCGAGTAGAATAATATCGGAAGCTTCTTTCGCAATATCAGTAGCAGTATCAACAGATATTCCGACATCAGCTTCACGTAATGCTACAGCATCGTTAATGCCGTCTCCCATGTAACCTACAGTGTGTCCATTTCCTTGTAATGCGTGTATAATACGAGATTTTTGCATGGGATTAAGCTTCGCAAATACAGTCGTTTCTTCGGCAAGTCTTGCTAATGCTTTATCTGGTAAAGAATCAATCTCGTAACCGAGGATTGGTTCGCAGATATCTAATCCAACTTCTATACAAACCTTTCTTGTAACAATTTCGTTATCGCCAGTTAAAATTTTCACTTGTACACCATGTTTTTGTAATGCTTGAATTGCAGCTGCTGCAGATGGTTTCGGTGGATCTAAAAAGCCGATATATCCAGCGAGAATCATATCAGTTTCGTCTTTTACTGCGTACTCTGTATCATTTATTCTTCTATCTTTTTTATAAGCAACAGCAATAACCCGCATACCTTCACTATTTAGTGTCTCACTTAGTTTTTTGACATTTGAACGTATTTCCTCGGTGAGTGGAACGATTTTTTCATCCACTTCAGTGTAGTTACAAATTGATAAAATTTCTTCTACGGCACCTTTACAAACCATTGTATGTTCACCTGAAATATCCTTTACGATGACTGACATACGCCGGCGGGCGAAATCGAATGGAATTTCATCTAGCTTTTGAAAAGCTGATGGATTAAATGTATTGTTTTCCTCTGTATGCTTAATAACAGCTTTATCTATTAAATTTTTCAAACCAGTTTGATAGAAACTATTTAAATAGGCAAATTGCAAGACGCGATTGCATTCATTTCCCTTGGGATCTAAGTGACGAACAAGGACAACTTTATCTTCTGTTAAAGTTCCGGTTTTATCTGTACAAAGAATGTTCATAGCACCTAAGTTTTGAATAGAATTTAGCTGTTTTACAATTACTTTTTGTTTAGACATGTTAACGGCACCTTTAGCTAAATTAGCAGTTACAATCATCGGTAACATTTCAGGTGTAAGGCCGACAGCGACGGCAATAGCGAAGAAGAAAGCTTCTTGCCAATCACCTTTTGTGAATCCATTAATGAGAAGGACAATAGGTGCCATAATAAGCATGAATGTAATTAAGAGCCAGCTTACTTTGTTTACACCTTTATCAAAGCTTGTTTCTACACGCTTTCCAATTACCTTATTGGCTAAAGAGCCGAAATACGTATCGGTACTTGTTGAGATGACAACAGCTTTTGCGCTACCACTTACAATATTTGTTCCCATGAAACAAAGGTTTTCCATATCGAGTGGATTGTAATTTTTTTTCATGTTTGTCGGTAAGATATGCTTATTTTCTGTATGGTAGCAGTGTTCGTATTTTTCTACAGGAAGTGCTTCCCCTGTTAAAGAAGATTGATTAACAAATAAATCTTTAGCGGATACAATACGCACATCAGCTGGAACGATATCACCGGCTGAAAGGGAAATGATATCGCCAGGTACAAGTTCCTCAATTGGAATTTCTGTTGTGTAATTTCGATTTAAATTCGTTACATTTTTTGTTTCATGTACAAATCCATTTATTCTAAATACGCTCGCAGTTGTTCGAACCATAGCCTTTAACTTATCGGCAGCTTTTTGAGAACGAAATTCTTGGGAAAACCGAATTGTTGCACTAAGTAGTACCATTGCAGATACGACAATTGTTCCTTGCATATCATCCGTGAAAAAGGAGAGTGCTCCAAGAGCTAATAAAACGAAAATAAATGGATTTTTAAATGCCGACAGAAATTGAATGTACCACGGTGCCATTTTATTATGAGCTATTTCGTTCGGACCATATAAAGAAAGTCTACGAGACGCTTCTTGTTTAGATAATCCATCTTGTGTTGTTTCTAAAAGTTTTAACGCAGAGCTTACATCTTGTGTTGCAACCTCCACTAATAATTCGTTATTTGTTTTCATGCTATCTTGCTCATAAGCATGCTTTGTTTCTTGTCTTTGTAAATTAAACATCGGTAGTTCCTCCTCTGTCATGAAGGAGGAAACAATCTGTTACCTAACTATTTGAAATGGTGAGGAACAGTTTCTTTCCTACCTACATGATGAAATATGAATGTAAAACGTATGGGTATCTGGGCCGAATCGTCAATTGCCAACTGTTCCTCACCTCCGTACAATTTAGTAGTTTCTGAATATGCTATGTTTGTTTCATAGTAAGGTGCATATAGACGTAAAAAGACCTTTACTCAAAACGAGTAAAGGTCTGAATTCGCAGTTAAAAGAGTCCACAACAAAGACTGTTAGTAGACATAAATAAAAACAGTTTTTGTGTATGACAAAATACATGCACCTCTCCCTCGTTGAGTTTTAGCACTGTATAGCATAGGTACTGAAACCAGCTACATTAAAAAAGGCCTTCATTCCGACCTTTCCTGTTGACCCATTGGCGTCTCTCGACATTTTTGGGCAGCAGCGTTTCTCTATACAGGAGCCTCACCTAACAGAGACCATATTCAATTACATGTTGAATGTTAGCACTGTAAAATTGTAGTGTCAATATCTTTTTTATCTGTGTTTTTAAAATATTAAACGGATTTATAATAGATATGTGGGATGAAATGTATGATATTGATTATAAATAATATGAAAAATAAATATTTTTATAAAAGGGGAATTTGTAATGGTACCACAAAATTTTATTATAAATATTGAGAATCAAAAGTGGTTGTTTAATGAGCAGGAAGATTTATGTTCTCACGGGGAAATTTATTTAAATGTGGATGGAACGATTATTACACAAACAGGTATGGATGAGGAATGGGGAATAAGTGAATCAGCTTTAGCTCTGTTACGAACTTTAGATAAAGAATATATTTGTGATATTGAAAATGAAGAGGGGCTTATTTTGCACGGATGTGGCACTATGCTCATGTTAGGATGCCCAATTTCAATTCATTGGACTATAAACCATATAGGTGAAAATGTGGTTTTAAAGGATTTTGTCAAAGTTATTTCTACTGATCAAAAGGCTATATACTATGAAGGGCTTCATATAGAAGTAAATGAAAATGAATATAGAAAACAAATTGTTTCTTTTGCGCTACAGGCAAAAGAATTATTCAATAAATCAAGTGAAAAGATAATTTTAAATGAGTTTGAGCGAAGTATGTATACCGACTTTTGGATGGAATATGATCATTTGTTAAATAAGTATAAATAAAAAAGCACTGTAACCAGTGCTTTTTTATTATAGATTACGAGATTGTAGGGTTTTCAAAAATAACAATCTCTGAACTGTTTGTAGTTGAAACGCGTTGGGCGTAATATGTTAAAGCTGAAGAAATATATGCTGGTAACGTATCATTTGTATGTGATGTTGTATATTCATGGATTAATTCCTTTAAAGTTGTCCATTCTAATTGTGCTGGGTGATCAGACACGAAAGAACTTACCCAGCGATCAAATGAAGATGAAAAATCAGTTTGTAAACGAAATACTTCTTTCATAATAAAACGCTCCCTTAAAATGTAGTATAATTATTTTAACACAAAACACGAACGATAGCTAAATTTTTTGAGTATAACGTTCGTGTTATATAGTTGTCTAGATGTTTGGTTATGTAAATTCAATTTGCCATTTGAAATAACATTCCGTAAGATGAGAGATAGAGTATATTTAGAGCTGGAGGAAAGAAAGTGGAATTTGTATTTTTAGGAACTGGTGCAGGTGTTCCTTCAAAAGGAAGGAACGTTTCAGCAATTGCTTTACAATTGTTAGAAGAACGAGGACAAACTTGGTTATTTGATTGTGGTGAGGCCACGCAACATCAAATATTACATACATCTGTACGTCCGCGCCGCATTGAAAAAATATTTATTACGCATTTACATGGCGATCATATTTTTGGATTGCCTGGTTTATTAGGTAGCCGTTCATTTCAAGGAGGAACTACGCCTTTAACGGTGTATGGACCGAAAGGAATTAAACAATTTATTGAAGTGGCATTATCGGTAAGTACGACACATGTGAAATATCCACTTGAAGTTGTGGAGATAACAGAAGAAGGTACCGTATTTGAAGATAATGAATTTTATGTAGAAACGAAAAGATTGTCACACGGTATAGAATGCTTTGGATATCGTATTGTAGAGAAAGATATACAAGGTGCTCTTTTAGTTGATAAGTTGCTTGAGATGGGTGTGAAACCAGGTCCAATCTTTAAACGTTTAAAAGATGGTGAAGTAGTTGAATTAGAGGATGGCACGATATTAAATGGAAATGAGTTTATCGGCCCACCTCAAAAAGGAAGAATTATTACTATCTTAGGTGATACGCGATATTGCGAAGCGAGTAGGGAGCTTGCGCAAGATGCAGATGTACTTGTCCATGAAGCGACTTTCGCAGCAGAAGATGAGCAACAAGCGTATGATTATTTTCATTCTACATCTAAGCAAGCTGCGAGCATTGCACTTCAGGCAAATGCGAAGCGACTAATATTAACTCACATTAGTTCTCGCTATCAAGGAGATACATATAAGGAATTATTGAAAGAGGCTAGAGAGTTGTTTTCTAATACAGAAATAGCGACAGATTTGAAATCATTCCCAGTAGAAAAATAATTATTTTGTAAAAAATGGTAACAGCGGGTTACCATTTTTTTATGTCTAAAAAAATTTAAAAATAAAACTGTTATTATTTTATACTTATACTTGGATGATACAGAAAATTAGGATGGTTTGAATATATAGGATAAAAATACGAAATAATGATTATTTAGAAAAACTGTTATATAAGTCAGATGACATACAAGTGATACAAATAGCAGAAATGGACTTTTATTCAGAACTTTTAAAATTCAACAAAAGTAAGCGTTTTATAAAAAACAAGCTATAATGAGGGCAGATTATAATTTATGATAAGTCGCATGTATTTTAGTCATTATCGTAACAAGTGAAGTTGACTAAATCATGAGAGAGTAACACGAGAATTATAATAGGAAAGATATTACTATTATTTGTCATAAGTCTTTTTCACTTTTTAGCTAAACGATATGATTAGCAAGTGTAGCTATTGCGAGTTCCTTAGTAGAAGCTTTTTATTAATAAGGTAGTGGAGATTTAATTGGTACACCACTCTTTAAAAGAGTTCAGAACATCAGCAGGTAGTCTAGGCGGAATAGCGGGTGCAAATTTAGTTGCATTAGCAATGGTTATATCACTTGTTTATGCTATGCTTGCAATGGCTTCTGTGTTAAACTTTGGATTGCTACCAGACTTTATTCTGGATTATCTTGTATCATTTTTAAATGAAAATAATGCTAAGATTCTTATGTATTATGATAACTGGTATTATTTCAGGTTATATTGGATTACTTTTATTCAAAAACTATCCAATTCGTACAGCAGAACAAATTCGTGGTACAACTGGAAAAGCGACAGATGTAGCAGCTTAATAGAATAGTAGAATAAATTTTTTCATAGAGGTTTAGGGGGAGTTATGATGAAGTATCGCTCAGTATTTGATATTATCGGTCCAGTTATGATTGGACCATCAAGTTCACATACAGCAGGCGCAGCAAGAATGGGGCAAGTTGCTCGCCAGCTGTTTCGTCATGAACCAGAAAGAGTAAGCATTTCGTTATATGGATCATTTGCAAAGACGTATCGAGGGCATGGTACGGATGTAGCACTAATCGGTGGAATATTAGGATTTGAAACAGATGACTTACGTATTCCAGAGGCGCTAGAAATAGCAAAAGAGCGCGGAATTGAAGTGGAATTCATTGAAGAAGATGCCAATGCACCTCACCCAAATACAGCGAGAATTCGTTTGTATAAAGGTGAAGATGAAATTGAAGTTGTTGCTTGCTCAATTGGTGGCGGTAAAATTGAAGTTGTAGAATTAAACGGATTCGATCTTCAATTATCAGGCACGAGCCCAGCACTACTTATTGTAAATAACGATCGCTTCGGTGCTATTGCAGCGGTAGCTTCAATCCTTGCGAAACATGAGATTAACATCAGCACAATGAGTGTTTCTCGTAAAGAAAAAGGAAGAAGAGCGCTTATGGTCATTGAAACAGATGAATTATTAGCAGATGAAGTAATTGAAGAAATAAAAGCGCAACAAAATATTTGTCAAGTAACTATTATGGAATAATTGCAGGGGGGACACACCATGTTTCGGAACGCAGCGGAACTAGTGGCGCAAGCTAAAGAACAAAATGTAAAAATCGCAGAAATTATGATTCAATGTGAAATGGAAACAAGAAGTATTTCACGTGAAGAAGTAATTGCTGGTATGGAAAAGAACTTAGTCGTGATGGAGCAAGCAGTAGAACGTGGTATTCGCGGCGTGAAATCACCAACTGGTTTAACTGGTGGAGATGCTGTAAAAGTTCAAGCGTATATGAAGAGCGGAAAAGGCTTATCTGGAGATACGATTTTGGATGCAGTAAGCAAAGCTGTTGCAACAAATGAAGTAAACGCAGCGATGGGAATTATTTGTGCAACACCAACAGCAGGTTCTGCTGGAACAGTGCCAGGTGTACTATTTGCACTAAGAGAAAAATTGCAGCCTACACGTGAAGAAATGATTGAATTCTTATTTACAGCAGGAGCTTTCGGTATGGTTGTTGCGAATAACGCTTGTATTTCTGGTGCAGCGGGAGGATGCCAAGCTGAAGTTGGTTCAGCAAGTGGAATGGCGGCTGCAGCTGCAGTTGAGATGGCTGGTGGAACACAAGATCAAGCAGCTACAGCGATGGCAATTTCATTAAAGAACATGCTTGGTTTAGTGTGTGATCCTGTTGCAGGACTTGTAGAAGTACCTTGTGTAAAACGTAATGCAGCAGGAGCTGCGAATGCGATGATTTCAGCAGATTTAGCATTAGCTGGTGTAACGAGTACAATTCCATGTGATGAAGTAATTGAGGCAATGTTTAGAATCGGACAAACGATGCCAGTAGCACTTCGTGAAACAGCAGAAGGTGGACTTGCAGCAACGCCGACTGGTCGTCGCCTGCAAGAAGAGATTTTTGGGAAGAACAATAACTAAGTGTAATTATAGAAAAAGGAGCTCAAATAAACTTGAGCTCCTTTTTCTATTTTTCTTTTGTTAGTTGTTCTAATGTTTTTCCAAGATTATGTGATCGTTTCGTTGCCTGTGTAATACAAGAAATAAGTGCTTGTTGAAATTTATGTTCTTGTAATACTTCAATACCTGCTTCGGTAGTTCCACCAGGAGAAGTAATTTCCTTTCTCAAAATAGAAGGGTGTTTGTCACTTGCTTTTAGCATTTCAGCAGCACCAATCATCGTTTGAAGAATAAGTGATTTTGCAACATCTTCTTTTAAACCAATTTTTTTTGCAGCTTCTTCCATAGCTTCCACTACGTAATAAATATAAGCAGGTCCACTTCCGGATAATGCAGTGACAGCATGCATATCTTCTTCCTCTACAACAGAGACGAGACCAATCGTTTCAAATAAAGATGTTGCAGTGCGAATATGCTCCGCTGTTGCATGTTTTGAAGGGGAGATAGCGGTAGCTGATTTTAAAATGGCTGCGGAGGTATTTGGCATTGCACGAATAATTGGAACGTCTTTTTGAAGTAGTTTTCTAATTGAGTCAGTAGAAACACCTGCTAGTAATGAAATAATAAGCACGTTATTATTTATGTATTCTTTAAAAGGGGTAAGCGCCTCTGCAACATCCTTTGGTTTCATTGCTAGAAAAAGAATATTTGCATCAGTAAGTAATTCTTTTTTATTATGAGTACCTTTGACACCGTATTTTTTATGTAGCTCTTGTAATCTTGTCTCGTTAGAACGATTACTTACAGTAATTTGTTCACCTTTAACGACATTTGCATGTAACAAGCCACCAATAATAGCTTCGGCAATAGAGCCTGCACCGAGAAAGGAAATGTTTTGAATAGACATGATGTTCCTCCTTTAATTTTGGTTAGAAATTCTTATAAATGTACATACATTCGTTTTTTTATAGGAAACACCTCTTTTTATCTGAAAATAATGACAAATATATATAGAAGTTGTAAACTGAAGAAGTATTCATTTTTGAACCGGAAAGAGACAGGGGGGCTAAGCATGACGGCGATTCACCGAATGGAGATTCCTGTACCATTTGCAGTGGAAACTGTGAATGTGTTTTTAGTTGAGGGGGAGACATTAACATTAATTGATACAGGGACGAATACAGAAGAGGCAAGGAATGCGTTAGAAAGTCAATTAGGTGCATTAGGACATACGATAGAAGATATTGAAACAGTAGTCATTACGCATCATCATGCAGATCATTGTGGACTTTTAAATATATTTTCTGAGAAGACGAATATTATTGGACATCCTTGGAATGAGCCTTGGATTACACAAAATCCAGAATTTTTAAAGCGGTATCATGAATTTTTTAGAGAGACGGCCTTACAGTTTGGTGTGCCAGCAGCATTTTTGAAAGACGAGTCGTTATTGACGACGAGGACACTTAAATATTCTTGTAATAGATCGTTAACGCATACTGTGAGAGAAGGAGATCGTATTGATTCTTTGCCTGGATTTACAGTACTTGAAACACCAGGTCATGCTTCTACTCATATTTCTTTATATAGAGAATCTGATGGAATATTAATTGGTGGAGATGCTCTCATTAGTCATATTTCTTCGAATCCAATACTAGAACCGCCATATGAAGGGCAAACAGAGCGGGCACGCCCATTACTACAATATAATCAAACATTACAGCGTTTAAGCGAAATGAATATTTCACGCATTTTATCAGGGCATGGGGAAGATGTTCTAAATGTGAAACAACTTATTGAAACGAGATTACAAAAGCAAGAAACACGTGCTTTTAAAGTGCTTGAGTTATTAAAGGAAAAACCAATGACAGCATTTGAAGTATGTGTAAAACTATTTCCGGTATTATATAAAGAACAATTACCACTTACTATTTCAGAAACGGTTGGACAATTGGACTATTTAGCATATAATCAACAAGTGATGATTGATGAGTCATCGCAACAATTGATTTATTATGCAAAGTAGGTGACAGCAATGACAGGACGTTTACAAAATAAAGTAATCGTCATTACAGGTGCTTCTAGTGGGATTGGTGAGCAAGTTGCAATGCAAGTTGCAGCACAGGGAGCGACTCCAGTATTAATGGCTCGAACAGAAGAGAAACTACAAGCGTTAGTAGACAAAATTAAAGAAACTTATAATACGCCTTGCTATTATTATGTATTAGATGTAAGTGAAGAGATGGAAGTACAGTCTGTTTTTTCAAAGGTATTACAAGAAGTGGGACGTATTGATATATTAGTAAACAATGCGGGATTTGGTATTTTTAAAACGTTTGAAGATGCGTCAATGGGTGAAGTAAAAGATATGTTTCAAGTAAATGTATTTGGATTAGTAGCATGTACGAAAGCGGTACTACCTTATATGGTAAACAAGAACGAAGGACATATTATTAATATTGCTTCACTTGCCGGAAAAATTGCAACTCCGAAATCAAGTGCGTATGCAGCAACGAAACATGCTGTATTAGGATTTACGAATAGTTTACGCATGGAATTAGCGAATACAGATATTTATGTTACAGCAATTAATCCGGGTCCGATAGATACAAACTTTTTTGAAATAGCGGATCAATCTGGTACATATGTAAAGAATATGGGACGTTACATGTTAAAACCAACATACGTAGCAGAACAAATCGTAAAGTCGATGCACACGAAAAAACGTGAAGTAAACTTACCGAAGTGGATGGGAATTGGTCCAAAACTTTATGCTTTATTCCCAGGTTTATTTGAACGTGTAGCAGGTAAATCATTAAGTAAAAAATAGGAGATTTCCACATGGAAATCTCCTATTTTTTATTGTTTTCCAGTCACATAATCATAAACAATATCCTCAATCTCCTCGTATAAATCAATTTCAATATTTGAATGAGTCACCGTTTAAATATGTTTCACTAGCATTTCCTGATCTTCTTTTGATATTGGACTGCATTGATATTGCTGAAAACTTTTTATAATCATTTTCTCAATTAATTTTTCGTTCATATTTTTTCCCGCCTGTATGTACGTATGTATTGTTTTATTGTACTTGAAGTGAAATAAAAAAACTACTATGCACTATTTTTGTATAAAAATTCGGTTGAGTATATTATTTTTCTAATAAAATTAAGTTTTTTTAGATTTTAAAATTTATAAATATTTAATTGACTCTATAAATATACAATATTATAATCATACTTAATTTAAAGAATCGATTTGAGGAGGAACTTATGAAAGTCGCAATTATTGGAGCCACTGGATATGGGGGCATTGAATTAATTCGTTTATTAGAACAACATCCATATTTTTCGATAGCATCTCTTCATTCTTTTTCGCAAGTTGGTGAGTGTATAACAAATGTATATCCGCATCTTCGAAATGTTCTCGTTCATACGTTACAAGAAATTGATGTGAAGACAATAGGGAAAGAAGCAGAAATCGTATTTCTAGCAACACCAGCAGGAGTATCGGCGGAGTTAACTCCCAAGTTAGTAGCAGAAGGTTTAAAAGTAATTGACCTATCTGGAGACTTTCGTATGATAGATCCTTCGTCATATGAACTGTGGTATAAAAGGCCAGCAGCGAAAGAAGAAATTCTTAGAAAAGCAGTGTATGGGTTAAGTGAATGGAAAAGGACTGAGATTCAAAAGGCAAATTTAATTGCAAACCCAGGATGTTTTGCTACAGCCACATTGCTAGCGATAGCGCCGTTAATATGTAGTAGCATGATTGAAGAAGATTCAATTATTATTGATGCGAAATCAGGGGTATCAGGAGCAGGAAAAACACCAACAACAATGACTCATTTTCCTGAGCTATACGATAACTTACATATCTATAAAGTAAACCAGCATCAGCACGTTCCGGAGATTGAGCAAATGCTTACAGAATGGAATAGTGAATCACAGCCAATTACATTTAGCACACATTTAATACCGATATCACGAGGAATTATGATTACACTTTATGCAAAAGTAAAACAAAAGATGGAAATAAAGCAACTTCAAAAATTGTATGAAGAAACGTATGAACAATCGCCTTTCATCCGAATTTGTACGCAAGGGAAATTTCCAAGTCCAAAAGAAGTGAGAGGCTCAAATTATTGTGATATTGGCATAGCTTACGATGAAAGAACTGAAAGAGTTACGGTCGTTTCTGTTATAGACAATATGATGAAAGGCGCGGCTGGGCAAGCGATTCAAAATGCAAACATAATAGCGGGACTAGAAGAGATAACAGGTTTACAACATATGCCGCTTTATCTATAAGGGGGACATGATGATTAAAGTAGCGTCTATTACAAAATTAGAAAATGGTTCAATTGTAACGCCGAAAGGCTTTTCGGCAATTGGTACTGTAAATGGTCTGAAAAAGGAGAAAAAGGATTTAGGGGCAATCGTTTGTGACGTACCAGCATCATGTGCCGCTGTGTATACAACGAATCAAATACAAGCAGCCCCTTTGCAAGTAACGAAGGATAGTATAACGGCAGAAGGGAAGTTACAAGCAATTATCGTTAATAGTGGAAATGCAAATGCTTGTACTGGAATGCAAGGATTACAAGACGCATACGAGATGCGCGTGTTAGGGGCGGAACATTTTGGGATGAAAGAAAATTACGTTGCAGTAGCTTCAACAGGTGTAATTGGTGTTCCACTGCCGATGGATATAATCCGAAAGGGGGTTGCAACTCTTATACCGACGAAGGAAGAAAGTGAAGCATATTCTTTTTCTGAAGCAATTTTAACGACGGATCTTATCACGAAAGAAACTTGCTATGAAATGATTATTGATGGGAAGAAAGTGGTGATTGCGGGTGTTGCAAAAGGTTCAGGGATGATTCATCCGAATATGGCAACGATGCTTAGTTTTATTACGACAGATGCTCATATAGAGCATAACGTATTGCAAACAGCGTTATCACAAATAACGAATCATACATTTAATCAAATTACGGTGGATGGAGATACTTCTACGAATGATATGGTCATCGTTATGGCAAGTGGATTATCAGAAACAAGGCCGATAAATATGGAACATACAGATTGGGAAACTTTCGTAGGTGCTTTACAGAAGGTATGTGAAGATTTAGCGAAAAAAATTGCGCAAGATGGTGAAGGCGCTACGAAGTTAATAGAAGTAAATGTGCTAGGAGCTCAAACGAATGAAGAGGCAAAAAAAATTGCAAAGCAAATAGTCGGTTCGAGTCTTGTGAAAACAGCAATACATGGTGAAGACCCAAACTGGGGGCGAATTATTAGCAGTATTGGACAAAGTGAAGTAGCTATTAATCCGAACACAATTGACATTACTCTTCAATCTATATCGGTATTAAAAAATAGTGAGCCTCAAATATTTTCTGAAGAAAAAATGAAAGAGAGGTTACAAGAAGATGAAATAGTCATTAATGTGTACTTACACTTAGGTGAAGAGACAGGATCAGCTTGGGGCTGTGACTTAAGCTATGAATATGTGAAAATAAATGCTTGTTATCGTACATAAGGAGAGAGAAGATGAGCGATTATATTGTAGTGAAATGCGGCGGTAGTATGTTGAATCAATTAAATGATGTGTTTTTTGAATGTATAAAGAAATTGCAACAGAAGTATAAAGTAGTGATTGTTCATGGTGGTGGACCAGAAATTGATGCCAAATTAAAAGATTGTAACATCAACGTAGAAAAAAGAGATGGATTACGGATAACACCAAAAGAAGTTATGGATGTTGTTCAAATGGTGCTATGCGGAAGTACGAATAAAAAACTCGTAATGAATTTACAAAAGCATAATTTACTTGCGGTAGGTTGTTCAGGGTGTGACGGCAATTTACTTCAAATTCAACCTGTCAGCGAAGAGATAGGATATGTAGGGGAAGTAAGTTATGTAGAAACAGCTTTATTAAAAGGATTAATAAATATGGAGTATATTCCTGTTATTGCTCCAATCGGGGTAAATGGTAATGAAATTTATAACATAAATGCGGACAATGCTGCGGCTGGGATTGCGGCCGCGTTAGGGGCAAAAGAGCTTGTTTTTATTACGGATGTAGATGGAATATTACATGAAGGGAATTTGGTAAAGGAAACGGATGAATCTGAAATTGCAACTTTTATAGAAACAGGTGTTATTACAGGTGGGATGATTCCGAAAGTACAGGCGGCACTAGCATCATTAAAAATGGGAGTGCAAAAGATAAGTATTGTGAATGGTACAAAAGATTTTACTGAGGTTACGGGAGAGTGTATTGGAACGACGGTAACGAAAGGCGTGAGTATTGCATGACGAGTCATCTTTTTCAAACGTATGGCAGAAGAACTATTGAGTTTGTAAAGGGAACTGGAACGAAAGTTATTGATAATAACGGTAAGGAATATTTAGATTTCACATCAGGAATTGGCGTATGTAATTTAGGACATTGTCACCCTACTGTTCTCAAAGGTGTACAAGAGCAACTTGATGATATATGGCATATATCTAACCTGTTTACAAACAGCTTACAAGAAGAAGTTGCGTCATTATTAACAGAAAATAGAGCATTAGATTATGTGTTTTTCTGTAATAGTGGGGCAGAGGCAAATGAAGCGGCTTTAAAGTTAGCACGTAAGCATACTGGAAAATCTCTCGTCGTAACATGCCAGCAGTCTTTTCACGGTAGAACATTTGGAACGATGAGTGCAACAGGCCAAGATAAGGTAAAAGAAGGATTTGGTCCATTACTTCCATCTTTTTTACATATCCCTTTTAACGATATTAAAGCATTAGAGGAAGTAATGAATGAAGAAGTTGCGGCGGTAATGGTAGAAGTAGTTCAAGGAGAGGGAGGAGTAATACCTGTTGATCTATCTTTTTTGAAAGAGATTGAAACATTATGTAATAAGTTCGGTTCCTTATTTATTATAGACGAAGTACAAACGGGGATAGGAAGAACTGGAACACTATTCGCTTATGAACAAGTGGGAATAGAGCCTGATATCGTTACCGTTGCAAAGGCACTTGGGAATGGGATTCCTGTCGGAGCGATGATTGGCGGGAAAGAGCTCGGAACGTCGTTTACTGCAGGATCACACGGTTCAACTTTTGGCGGGAATTACATCGCGATGGCTGCAGCGAAAGAAGTATTGCAAGTGAGTAAAAAACCATCGTTTTTAAAAGAAGTACAAGAAAAAGGCGAGTACGTATTAGAGAAGTTGCAAGAGGAATTACAGCATGTCGAATGTATTCAAAATATACGTGGTAAAGGGCTTATGATTGGGATTGAGTGTAAGCATGAAGTTGCAAGTTTTATAGAACAACTAGAAAACGAAGGACTTCTCGTATTACAAGCAGGCCCTAATGTTATAAGACTATTACCGCCACTCATTGTCACGAATGAAGAGTTAGAACAGGCAGTATATATAATAAAAAAAGTAGTTTGTACAAAAAACGTATCAATCATATAAGGGGGAAGTTTCATGTCAACTGTACAAGTACCGAAATTAAATACGAAAGATCTTTTAACACTAGAAGAATTAACGAAAGAAGAAATTATTTCTTTAATTGAGTTCGCTATATATTTAAAAAAGAATAAGCAAGAGCCTTTATTACAAGGCAAAATATTAGGGCTTATTTTTGATAAGCATTCAACTCGTACTCGTGTATCTTTTGAAGCGGGAATGGTACAACTCGGGGGACATGGTATGTTTTTAAGTGGAAAAGAGATGCAAATGGGAAGAGGAGAAACTGTTTCAGATACTGCGAAAGTATTATCGCAGTATATTGACGGGATTATGATACGTACATTCTCGCACGCGGATGTAGAAGAGCTTGCAAAAGAATCGAGTATTCCTGTTATTAACGGTTTAACGGATGATCATCATCCTTGTCAAGCATTGGCAGACCTCATGACAATATATGAAGAAACAAATACATTTAAAGGAATAAAATTGGCTTACGTAGGTGACGGAAATAATGTATGTCATTCATTGTTGCTAGCGAGTGCAAAAGTCGGAATGCATATGACTGTTGCAACGCCTGTAGGATATGAACCGAATGAAGAGATTGTAAAAAAAGCGTTAGCGATTGCCAAGGAAACAGGAGCTGAAATTGAAGTTTTGCATGATCCTGAATTAGCGGTGAATGAAGCTGATTTCATTTATACTGACGTTTGGATGAGCATGGGGCAAGAGGGCGAAGAAGAGAAATATTCTTTATTTCAACCTTACCAAATCAATAACGAACTTGTTAAGCATGCGAAGCAAACATATCGTTTCTTACACTGTTTACCTGCCCATCGTGAAGAAGAAGTAACAGGAAAAATTATAGATGGACCGCAGTCTATCGTCTTTGAGCAAGCTGGTAATCGATTGCATGCTCAAAAAGCGTTATTAGTGAGTTTATTTAAAAATGTAGAAGAGCCTTCCTAAAAGGGAGGTTTTTTTATATTAAAATGTCATATGTATATTTAGTTAACCATTTCGATATCATTTATAATAAAAGAGAAAACTAAATTTGTTTTTCAGAGTGTGTAAGGACATACTACATATAAAAATATAGTTAAAGAGATGATGAGGGTGAAAACAACTAAGAAAACATATTCGTTTTTTCAGCGGATGTGGAGAATATTAAAGTTTCAATATTATAAGTTGCTTCGATCGCCAGAAGGCGCAAAGAAAGTATCGTTAGGGTTTGCTATAGGATTCGGCTTAGAAATGTTAGTCATTTATACGGCATCGCTCGTATATGTAATATTTTATCCAATCGTCAGGTTAGCAAAGGGATCTTTTCCTGCGGCAGTTATTGGCAATATTATTGGGAAAATATCGTTTCTCCCAGTATTTTTATTTCCGCTTGCGTATGCGCTAGGAAAAATGATTTATCCATTTCATGTACAGAAAATTCATCATGAACCATTTACGATATCGGACTTGTTTTCAAGTCACATTTTTACGATATTAAAGAGCTTATTACAAAGTGAAGTGTATGTATTAATTGGAATGACGATTTTAGGAGTTGTGTTTGGTCTCATTTCGTATTTCGTTGTGCATTATTTATACGAAAAGAACCGTAAGTTACGCTTGAAGAAAAGGAAGAAACGAGTGAGAGAACCACTTGTACAATTATAAACAATGTCACATCCATTTTCTCCTTTGAATATGTTTAAGAAAAAGGAGGAGAGGATAATGTATTATTATTACGTACCTCAAGTATATCCATATGTAAATTATTATCCGGTTTATGATACGAGTAGACAATACGAATTATATCGGCAACAACAATTACAGCAATTATCACAAATACCACAATTACCACAACAACAGCCTACACAGGAAAAAAAACCATATTTAACAACATGGCCATATTCCAATGTGTACTATGGTAATTATTACGAATCATAAAGCTGCTTCTATTTAGAAGCAGCTTTATACGTTTGTTTTCAAAATTAAATTTTGAATGGTTTGAAGAGAATGAATGAGCTTTTCGCGCTCTTCCTCAGATAATGTTTGGAAATTTTCTTTTAGTTTGTCTAAAATGAATTGCTGATACTGATTTACTAATAATTTCCCTTCAGCTGTTAGAGAAATTAAAATGACCCGTCGATCTTTTTCGCTATAATGACGCTCTATTAGTTCTTCTTGAATAAGTTTGTTTAATAGAGGTGTCATGTTAGGCCGTGAAATCGCTAGCCGCTTGCCGATTTCGGAAACTGCTAATGTGCCGTTTTCATGCAAAAGCAGTAATACTTGTGTATGTGATGGCGGCATATGTCTTTGAGAAGAAAATTCTCCAGGAAGCATAAATTTGCGATAAAAAAGAGGCACTAGCGAAAGAAGATGATCAACAATACGTTCCCACTCGCGTGATTCCATATAAAGGCCCCCTTCCACTATCATTGTAACAAAAAAGACATGTTATAAAAATAGAATTGTTTCATGGTCGCTTTAATATTTGTAGGATAACACTTGCTTTGTAAATGTATTGGCAATAATTGCATAGCCGTTATCATTTGGGTGTACTTGGTCAAATAATAACTCTTTTTTATCATTCGATATTAATTTGCGAATTGGTAAAACGATAGATGGTTGATTTGTTTTGGAAATGGAATAAACAGATTCATTCCAGCCATCTAAAAACATATCTGCATAACTTGCGATGGAGTCATCGAGTTGTAACGGGTTATAGAGTTCTGAGAGAATGAGTAAAGCATCCGGATTTTGATCTCGAACTGTCTTTACAATACTTTTTATATCCGCTTCAAAATGAGCTTTTTCTTTATTTAACATTTTTATACCATCTATAACACCAACATCACGATTTAAACGAAATAAATTATTTCCTCCAATATTAATTGTAATTATATTTGCTGCTCTAATTTTTTCCTTTACATCTTCTGATTGAACTTTTTTAGCGAGACGATCTGTTGTAAGACCGTTTACCCCAAGGTTTTCTACTGTAATTGGTTTATGAATTTGTGCTTCTATTTGCTTAGAAGCTAATTCAGCAAATCCACCTTGTGTCGATCCGTATCCTTTAGCGAGTGAATCACCTAATACAAGATGATAAAAAGATTCGTTTGTTTGCTTATCAATCCAATTTGGGGCAGATGTTTTTTCTGTTTTTTCTTCAGATTCATTTTGTTTTGTCTCGTCGTTCTTTTCAAAATAAGAATAAGAAATGATCAGAAGGAGGAGACAAACAATTGTTAAGATGACTTTTTTCATAAATTCATCCTCCTTGTAATTGGTAATTGTATCATATTCAGCAGTATTAGCAATGTAAGGGCATATTATATGTTTATGAAAAGTTTATAATAACTTTACAGAAAATTTGTTGAAGTTTGTCAAAAAATATTGACGATAGGAAAGAACTTTATATATGATAATGTCAGATAAGGTGAAACTTTAACTAGTGGGAGCTTTATTTCCTTTTAATTAATAGTCTTCATCAATCGGGCGTTTAAGGGGACTACTCGTTAGCGCAGGGTGAAATGAAAATTGTGTCTCTAATAGAAGAAAAAAGGTATGTGGTTAGAGACAGATAGGGATTCATTTCATTATTTCTGGTAATTGTATAAGGGGGATTTTTTGTGAAAAAGTCAAAAAAAATGCTAGCTGGAGCAACTCTTGCGATTGGTGTAATGGCACCGCAAGTAATGCCAGCAACAGCTCATGCAGATGAGAACACTGGGGAGAGTACAGTTAACTTACGAATTCTAGAAACATCAGATATTCACGTTAACTTAATGAATTACGATTATTATCAAACGAAAACAGATAATAAAGTAGGTCTTGTACAAACGGCAACACTCGTTAATAAAGCACGTGAAGAAGTGAAAAACTCTGTCCTATTTGATGATGGGGATGCATTACAAGGGACACCGCTTGGGGATTACGTAGCGAATAAAATAAAAGATCCGAAGAATCGTGTGGATCCTAGTTATACACATCCATTATATCGTGTAATGAATTTAATGAAGTATGACGTCATCTCTCTTGGGAATCATGAATTTAACTACGGTTTAGATTATTTAAAGGAAGTGACTAGTAAAGCAAAAATTCCGGTTATTAACTCGAATGTCTACAGAGATGACCATGATGGTAATGATGAGAATGACGAGCATTACTTTGATAGACCATATCATATTTTAGAGAAAGAAGTAGTGGATGAAGCAGGCCAAAAACAAATAGTGAAAATTGGTGTAATGGGATTTGTTCCACCACAAATTATGAATTGGGATAAAGCGAATTTAGAAGGACAAGTAAAAGCAAAAGATATTGTGCAAACAGCGAAAAAATTAGTTCCGGAAATGAAGGCGCAAGGTGCGGATATTATAGTTGCACTAGCGCATTCAGGTGTTGATAAGAGTGGATACAACGAAGGAATGGAAAATTCATCGTTTTATTTAGCGACAGAAGTTCCTGGCGTAAATGCAGTATTAATGGGACATTCACATACTGAAGTGAAGGATGTATTTAATGGTGTTCCAGTTGTAATGCCGGGTGTTTTTGGTAGTAACTTAGGTATTATTGATATGCAATTGAAAAAGGTAAACGGAAAATGGGAAGTGCAAAAAGATCAGTCTAAGCCGCAACTTCGTCCGATTGCTGATAGTAAAGGTAATCCATTAGTAGCATCTGATCAAAAATTAGTTAATGAAATTAAAGATGAACATGAAAAGACAATCGAATATGTAAATACACATGTAGGTAAAACGAAAGCACCAATTAATAGTTATTTTTCATTAGTACAAGATGATCCTTCCGTACAAATTGTGACAAATGCGCAAAAATGGTATGTAGAACAAGAACTTAAAAAACCAGAATACGAAAAGATTAAAGATATTCCAGTTTTATCTGCAGGAGCACCATTTAAAGCAGGTGGCCGAAACGGTGCGACATATTATACTGATATTCCAGCTGGAACGTTAGCAATTAAAAACGTTGCAGATTTATACGTGTATCCAAATACGTTATATGCTGTAAAAGTAAATGGGGCACAAGTGAAAGAATGGCTTGAAATGTCTGCAGGTCAGTTTAATCAAATTGATCCAAAGAAAACAGAAGAACAGCCGTTAGTAAATATAGGCTATCCTACATATAACTTCGATATTTTAGATGGCTTAAAATACGAAATTGATGTAACACAACCGGCGAAATACGATAAAGATGGAAAAGTTGTAAATGCAAATGCTAATCGTATTGTAAATATGACATATGAAGGTAAGCCAGTAGCTGACAATCAAGAGTTCATCGTCGCTACAAATAACTATCGTGGAAGTAGCCAAACGTTCCCAGGTGTAAGTAAAGGGGAAGTTGTATACCAATCACAAGATGAAACACGTCAAATCATTGTGAAGTATATGCAAAAAATAAAAGATATTGATCCAGCAGCTGATCAAAATTGGACATTTAAACCGATTGTTGCAGATAAATTAAATACAACATTTGATTCTTCACCAAATGCACAAAAGTATATAAAGAAAGATGGAAAGATTTCATATGTTGGACCATCTGAAAATCAATTTGCGAAATATGCAATTGATATAACGAAGAAAAATGATGATAAAGAAACTGGTGAAGGAAATCCAACAACACCGCCAACAGGTGGTGGAGAAAACCAAACGACACCGCCAACAGGTAATGGAGAAAACCCAACACCACCAACAGAAGAAGGTAATAATGGTAATGAACCAAAGCAAGATGGAAACAATACTGGATCTGGACAAACTACAACAGATGATCAAAATACAAAAGAAACAACAACTGTAAGTGAAAATAAAGAAGCTGAAAAAGATGAACGTGATTTACCGAAAACAGGTGCAAGTATTGCTTCTACAATTGGAGCGGGTCTTGCGTTTGTTGGAGCGGGATTACTTATGTTATTTAGAAGAAAGAAAGCGAATAGATAGTCGAGAAATATAAAAAGGATTACCGATTTGGTAATCCTTTTTATTATATTATGAAACTGGTACTGCTTTTTCTTTTTTCCATGAAAGACCGAATCCAGTAAAACCGACGATAATGGTTACGACTGGACAAGCTAAACAGAAGATTGCGTATGGCAGGTAATCGAATGTTGGAACGCTAAGAACGTTTGTTAAGAATACGCCACTTACACCCCATGGTACGAGTGGATTAATTACTGTACCAGCATCTTCTAATACTCGTGATAAATTACGACGTTCTAAACCGACTTCATCGTATTTATTAGCGAATGCTTGTCCTGTTAAAACGATAGATAAGTATTGCTCACCAAGTAAGAAGTTTACACCAATTGCAGTTGAAGCAGTAGAAATAATTAAGCGTGTACTAGTTTTTACGAAGCTAGAGATAATATTCATCAGCTGCGCTATAATACCCATTCCTTGTAATAATCCTCCCATACAAAGAGCTAGGAAAATAAGAGCAATTGACATCATCATACTTTGCAGGCCACCGCGAGATAATAAGCTGTCAATGTCTTTGATACCAGTTTTAGAAACGTAACCGTCTTGCATAATTTTTATTAAATCAGCTAAAGAAGTGCTAGGTTTAAAAATAAAGAGAATAATAATCCCTACCACAATTCCTGCAAGTAATGTTGGAACTGCGGGTACCTTTTTAAATGCGAATAGGAACAGTAATAAAATAGGAATCAGTGTAACGATAGAAATCGTTGCATTTTTTTCTAGTGTGTTAATAAATGCTGAGAAATCAACGTTTCCACCAGATCCGCTTCCTAAAATGAAAAATGCGATAAAAGCAATAATGAAAGCTGGCACTGTTGTCCAAAGCATGTTACGAATATGTTCAAATAAATCTACACCTGTTACAGCAGGCGCTAAGTTTGTTGTATCAGATAAAGGAGACATTTTATCTCCGAAGAATGCACCAGAAATAATTGCACCAGCAATAAGAGCTGGATCGTATCCAAGGGCAGTACCCATTCCCATAAAGGCAAGTCCTACAGTTGCAGCAGTTGTAAATGCACTACCGATACTCGTTCCAACAATTGCACAAACAACAAAAACAGTTGGAACGAAAATTTTTGGAGATACAAGTTGGAAGCCGTATACCATTAAAGTGGGAATAGTTCCAGCTGCGATCCAAACGCTAATTAATACGCCTACAAGTAAGAAAATAAATATAGATGGAATGCCAGCTGAAATACTACTAATCATCCCTTTCTCCATAGTAGACCAAGAGATTTTCTTCAAGAATCCAAATGCTAATAAAAGAACGATACCAAATAAAATTGGGATGTGTGGTGAAACTTCTAATTGAATAACACTAAAACCAATACAGAAAAAGATAAAAATTGTTAAAAGAACAGACTCAATTTTTGAAACCATTGTTTTCCCCTCCTAAGTAATGTGAAATAGCTCTTTTTTATATAAAATTCGCCAATATTGTATATTTCCTTCTAAAATTTAGAATTTTGTGACAAATTACCGGTAATTGTTAGTCCTTCTATATGATACGGAAATGATTGGATAAAAAAACGTCCCTGCATATAATTATGCAGGGACGAAGAAATCGCGGTACCACCCTAGCTTGTGAAATGAATGTATCACAAAATAAAGGGTCATATGATATGCGCTTATAAAATAAAAAACGCCCCTGCAATATATGCAGGGACGAAAAATTCGCGGTACCACCCTAAATTGTGAAACAGTTTCGTTTCACCACTCTTTAGACATAACGGTCTATAACCGTCTTTCACTACTCCTTACGTTTCGTAAAAGAAGCTCCAGGGGGTAATTCATAATTCGCTCTGTACTGGTTCGCACCGACCACCAGCTCTCTGAAATCAGAAATCGAAATACTACTAAATCCTATCAACGCCGATTCATATGATGTTAGTTAAATTTTTATCATATATTCATCATACATGTCAATAAAAATATGTGATATTTTTTTAGGGAAATAAAGGAGATAGGTTTTAACACTAAAAAATGTGCGTTATAATGAATTTGAAAGGGGAGGAAAGAGTGAAGAAAAAAATAATTCTTTTTACCACCTTACTAGTCATTGGCGGAAGTGCTGGCATTTACACAGCTTTTGCAGCTGAATCAGAGCAAGCGAAGAAAAAGCAAGTACAGCAGTCAGAAGTGAAGAAAGCGAAAGAAGCGGAAGAGAAGAAGTCGATGGAGAAAGCAGCTACGAAACTAGGGGTTTCTAGTGATGGAAAAACAAAAGAAGAAATTACGAAAGAAGTAAATAAGGCTAGATTTGAGCAGCGTCATGATTTATTAATTGAGCATGCGAAGCAGCTTGGAATTAATACAGAGGGAAAAAAAGATGAAGAAATTATTTTAGAAATTGGAAAGATACAGCATGGAAAGTAGAACAACTTATCGTATGATAAGTTGTTCTTTTTTAAGAACTATTTGATTTTAAAATAATTGACAGTCATTCAGATTTAATGTTAACTTTGTTTATAAACAAGTTAACATTAGGGGTGACAATTGTGACAATAAATAGTAAAACGATTGAAAAATCATCTTATACATATGAAGAATTAGCAGAGAAAAATAAAGCTTACGTATGGCACCCATTTACACAAATGAAAGATTATTTAGAAGAAGATCCTGTCATTATTGAACGTGGAGAGGGAAGAAAGCTATACGATGTAAATGGTAATGAATATTGGGATGGTGTTTCATCTATATGGTTAAATGTTCACGGACATCAAGTACCGGAATTAGATGAAGCAATTCGTGAGCAATTAAATAAAATTGCTCATTCTACTATGCTAGGACTTGCTAACGTTCCATCTATTTTATTAGCAGAAAAAATTATTGAGGTTGTACCAGATGGATTGAAGAAGGTATTCTATTCTGATTCAGGTTCTACCGCTGTTGAAATTGCAATTAAGATGGCTTTCCAATATTGGCAGCATAAAGGGAAACGAAAGAAACAAAGATTCGTTACATTAAAAGAAGCATATCACGGTGATACAATTGGAGCTGTTTCGGTAGGAGCAATAGACTTGTTTCACCAAGTGTATAGTTCGCTCTTATTTGATGCGATTAAAATGCCGTATCCATATACGTATCGTTCTCCTTACGGAAATAATAAGGAGGAAATTGTAAAAAGCCATTTAGAAGAAATGGAAGAATTGTTGAAAGAAAAGCATGAAGAAGTAGCTGCCATCATTGTAGAGCCATTAATGCAAGGTGCTGGCGGGATGATTACAATGCCAAAAGGATATTTAAAAGGACTGCGCGATTTATGTACTAAGTACAATGTATTATTTATTACAGATGAGGTAGCGACTGGATTTGGGCGTACAGGGAAAATGTTTGCTTGTGAACATGAAAATGTGACGCCAGACATTTTAACTGCCGGGAAAGGTTTAACAGGTGGATATTTACCAATTGCAGTTACGGTAACGACAGATGAAATATATAATGCCTTCTTAGGAGAATATGAAGAACAAAAAACATTTTTCCATGGACATAGCTACACAGGCAATCCGTTAGGGTGTGCCGTAGCAATCGCGAATTTAGAGCTATATGAAAAAACAAATTTAATAGAAGAAGTGACACATAAAACGGATTATGTGGCAGCGCAATTAGAAAAGCTCTTTGCGTATAAACATGTAGGTGATATTCGTCAGTGCGGATTAATGGTTGGTATTGAGCTTGTGAAGAATAAGGAAACGAAAGAAGCGTTTGACTGGACAGAAAGAGTTGGTGTTCAAGTATGTAAACGCGCAAGAGAGCTGGGTATGATCTTGCGACCGCTCGGTAATACGATTGTATTTATGCCACCTCTTGCTTCTACAATTGAGGAGATTGATGATATGTTACGTATTTTGTATAAAGCAATCTCGGATGTTACGGAGGGAGAATAATGAGCGGTTTTTTTATAACAGCAACAGATACTGAAGTGGGGAAAACTGTCGTTGCCGGTGCATTAGCCGGTGTATTTAGAGAATTGGGATATAACATCGGAGTATATAAACCGTTGCAAAGTGGGCATGTTGCATCAAACCCTGAGGGAGATGCGGCAAGGTTAAAAGCATTATCAGGTGTGCCGACACAAGAAAATGAAATTTGCCCTTATTCTATTGAAGAACCACTTGCTCCGAGACTTGCGATGAAAAGAGCTGGAAGAGTAGTAAAGTTAAAAGAAATTACTGATTACTATAATGAACTATTAAAAGAGTTTAATAGCTTATTTGTAGAAGGGGCAGGTGGGCTTGCTGTCCCATATACAGAAGATGCTTTAGTAATTGATTTTGCAAAAGAATTACAGTTGCCTCTTATTGTAGTAGCTCGTCCTATATTAGGAACAGTAAATCATACAGTGTTAACGATTGCTTACGCAAAGGCGCATGGCTTAACCGTAGCGGGTGTCATTTTATCAGGTTGCAAAGAATGTGAAATGGAAAGAGTGCAAGAAAATAAAGAGATGATTGAAGAGCTGAGCGGGGTACCAGTTTTAGGATTATTACCATTCTTTGAAGGTGAGTTTACGAAAGAAGAAGTATTAGAATCTGCAAAAGAACATATTATGATTTCAAAATTAGAGGAGTTTATCCAAAATGAATCAAACGTGGCGGGCGCACCTTCAATGTAAATTACAACAATTACATGAGCAAGGGCAGTATCGTGATTTGCATGTAACAGAGAAGGCAGAAGAGACTTGGCTTATTCGAGATAAAAAAAGGATGTTAAATTTAGCGTCAAATAATTATTTAGGGTTAGCTGGAGATGAAAGGTTAAAAGAAGCTGCTATTGCCTGTACAAAAAGATATGGAACTGGAGCGACTGCCTCTCGTCTCGTTGTAGGAAATCATCTATTATATGAAGAGGTTGAGAGAAGCATATGTGACTGGAAAGGTACTGAAAGAGCTTTAATTGTAAATAGTGGGTATACGGCAAATATAGGTGCCATATCTTCTTTAGCCTCTCGGCACGATATTGTTTTTAGTGATAAGTTAAATCACGCAAGTATTGTTGATGGAATCATATTAAGCGGGGCAGAGCATAAAAGGTATCGTCATAATGATTTGGATCATTTAGAGAAGTTGTTGAAAATGGCTTCGCCTGAAAAAAGGAAATTAATCGTAACAGATACCGTTTTTAGTATGGACGGTGATACTGCGTATTTGAGAGATTTAGTACAGCTGAAAGAGAAATACGGGGCAATCATTATAGTCGATGAAGCACATGCGAGTGGAATATATGGAATCGGCGGAGCTGGGTTATCTCATATAGAAAAAAATCTTTCTCAAAAAATTGATATACATATGGGGACGTTTAGCAAGGCTTTAGGGTGTTATGGTGCGTATTTGACAGGTGATGAAATTTATATAGAGTATTTACAAAATATGATGAGAAGCTTTATTTTTACTACAGCTTTACCACCAAGTACGTTAGGAGCGGTGCAAAAAGCAATTGAAATTGTAAAAGAAGATAACGAAAGAAGAGAGAACCTTATAGCAAACGGAGAATACTTCAGAACTAAATTAAGGGATGCTGGTTTTGATATTGGGAATAGTTCAACTCATATTGTACCGATTGTAGTCGGTTCAAATGAACATGCTTTACGGTTTAGTAAAAGGTTGCAAGGGGCAGGGATTGCGGCCATTGCAATTCGTCCGCCAACTGTGCCGGTTCATAGTTCTCGAATTCGCTTTGCAGTTACATCGCAACATACAATAGCTGATTTAAAATGGGCTATTGACCGAATTATCCACATTGCGAAAGAAGAGGAGCTTTTCGTATGAATGAGCTAAAGATTATTTTTATCCCCGGATGGGGAATGGAAGAGAATATTTGGGATTTAGTACTTCCGTATTTTAAAGGATATTCTGTTCAATGCATAGATTGGCGTAATGTGAAAGAACGAAGTGAATTTGCGGAACGAATTATAGATGTAGCGCATAATGACAACGTAATATTGGTTGGATGGTCACTAGGAGCGTTAGCAGCAGTTGAAGCTTATAAAAAGATTCAGGCAAAAGGCATCGTATTAATTGGTGGTACTGCTAAATTTACAAATACGAGCGATTACAGTAACGGATGGAATGCTTTGCATGTAGAACGGCTGAAAAGGAATTTGGCGAGAAGGAAAGAAGATACGCTCAAGCGGTTTTATGAAAATATGTTTACGAAAGATGAGCTAAAAGAGAATAAAAACTTTGAAGACATTGTAGACCGTTTTAAAGGTGATTCTATTCAGTCTTTACAACTAGGTTTAGATTATTTAATAGAAACAGATATGAGAGAAGAACTAAAAGAAATTAAAGTACCTATACTACTTATTCACGGAGAACAGGATGTAATATGCCCATTGTCTGCGGCACGTAGTATGACGGAAAATAGCAGCAGCGAGCTGAAAGTAGTAAGTGAAGCAGGGCATGCATTATGTGTGACGAATTTTGAATATTGCGCAAATGAAATAATTCAATTTGTAGAGGGGATACGACATGATCAACAAAACGTTACTACAAAAACGGTTTAATGGGGCAGCCGTATCTTACGATCGATATGCAAATGTACAAAAAAAGATGGCACATTCATTACTTTCAATCTTAAAGGAACGATATAGTGAAACGGCATCAATACGTATTTTAGAACTAGGATGCGGGACGGGGTATGTAACAGAGCAATTATCAAAGTTATTTCCGAAATCACATATTACAGCAGTTGATTTTGCTGAAAGTATGATTGCGATTGCGCAAACTAGACAAAATGTAAAAAATGTAACGTTTCACTGTGAAGATATTGAGCGATTACGATTAGAAGAATCATATGATGTCATTATTTCAAATGCTACATTTCAATGGTTAAATAATTTACAACAAGTGTTAAGAAATTTATTTCAACATTTGTCTATAGATGGGATATTACTCTTTTCAACGTTTGGACATGAAACATTTCAAGAATTGCATGCTTCGTTCCAACGTGCGAAAGAAGAAAGAAATATAAAAAATGAAACATCGATTGGTCAACGTTTTTATTCAAAAGATCAGTTGCTTCATATATGTAAGATAGAAACAGGAGATGTGCATGTTTCTGAAACATGTTACATAGAGAGTTTTACAGAAGTTAAGGAGTTTCTGCATTCTATTCGAAAAGTAGGAGCAACTAATAGCAATGAAGGATCATATTGTCAAAGTCCCTCACTCTTTCGTGCGATGCTACGCATATACGAAAGAGACTTCACGGGAAATGAAGGGATAATGGCAACGTATCATGCTTTATTTATACATATAACAAAAGAGGGGAAGAGATGAAATGAAACAAGTACAAACAAAAAGGGATTGGAAAAAACTTGCATACGACGTAGTGGAAGAGAAAATGATTACGAAAGAAGATGCAATAGCGATATTAGAAGCTGATGATACAGAAGTTTTAGAAATTATGAATGCAGCTTACATTATTCGCCATCATCACTTTGGTAAGAAAGTAAAATTGAATATGATTATTAATACGAAATCTGGATTATGTCCTGAAGATTGTGGATATTGCTCACAGTCTATTATTTCAGAAGCACCGATTGATAAATATGCATGGTTAACGCAGGAGAAGATTGTAGAAGGGGCACATGAAGCAATACGCCGTAAAGCAGGTACATATTGTATTGTAGCGTCTGGTCGTCGTCCGACGGATAAAGAGGTAAATCACGTAATTGGAGCAGTTAAGGAAATTCGTGAAACGACAGACTTGAAGATTTGTTGTTGTTTAGGTTTCTTAAATGAAGATCAAGCAGGACGTTTAGCGGAAGCAGGCGTGCACCGTTATAACCACAACTTAAATACACATGCAAATAATTACGATAGTATTTGTTCAACTCATACGTATGATGATCGTGTTGATACAGTTCAAAAAGCAAAACAAGCGGGCATTTCCCCATGCTCTGGAGCGATTTTTGGCATGGGAGAAACAATTGAAGAGCGTGCTGAAATTGCATTTGAATTACAACGTATAGATGCAGATTCTATCCCTTGTAATTTCCTTGTTGCTGTAAAGGGGACACCTCTTGAAGGGCAAAAAGAGTTAACGCCAGTAGAATGTTTAAAAGTACTGGCAATGATGCGTTTTGTAAACCCGACAAAAGAAATTCGTATTTCAGGAGGACGTGAAATCAATTTACGTTCTGTACAGCCAATCGGTTTATTTGCAGCGAATTCTATTTTTGTCGGGGACTACTTAACGACAGCTGGACAAGAGCCGACTGCAGACTGGGGTATGATTGCAGATTTAGGATTTGAGATTGAAGAGTGTGCATTATAAGATAGATGAAAAAGCAAACTTGTAAAAGGGTTTGCTTTTTTTGTAAATAAAATGTAATAAATAGTTGTGAACGCCTGTTACTATTGGTTTTTGAACGAAAAAAAGAATTTTTGTGGACGAATTTTCCAAGCCCTAGTTGTACATAGTAAATATGTAATTTATATTGGGTTGGAGGATTTTACATGTACAAATACATATTAGCGATTATGACTTGTTTAATTTTAATAAAAGCAATAAGTTCTGATCCAGTTAAGGCTGCTGAAAATCCTGAACAAAAAGAGATGCAACAAAGAATCGAACAACACTTTCGAACGAAAGCTGAACATTTTGGATTGAAAACGGAAGGAAAAGATTTAAAGGAAGTTAGAAAAGAAATTACTATTATAGAAGAAGCGAAAAAAAGAGAGAATGTATGGAGAACAGCACAAGCTCTTCATATAAAAACAGAAGGAAAAACGATGAATGAATTAATAAAAGATGTACAAAAAAAGGTGAAAAAATAAAAAGAGGCCGCAGCCTCTTTTTTTATGCCCATTGTTTTGATAAGTGAGCCATTTCAATTGCAGCAACAGCTGATTCATATCCTTTATTACCAGCTTTCGTACCTGCGCGTTCAATCGCTTGTTCAATTGTTTCTGTCGTTAATACGCCGAAAATAACTGGGATGTCCATTTGTAGTGATAAAGACGCAACACCTTTTGCTACTTCATTACAAACGTAATCGTAGTGAGTTGTAGCACCTCGGATTACAGTACCTAATGTAATAACAGCATCATACTTTCCGCTACTAGCCATCTTTTTAGCGATTAAAGGAATTTCAAATGCACCAGGAACCCAAGCAACATCAATATCACTTTCTTCTACACCGTGACGCTTTAATCCGTCTAAAGCGCCGCCAAGTAACTTACTTGTAATAAATTCGTTAAAACGTCCAACAACAACTCCAACTTTTAATCCTGTACCAACTAAATGACCTTCGAATACCATAATAAATCTCTCCTTTAATTATAAGTTTAGTAAGTGTCCTAATTTGTTTACTTTCGTTTGTAAATACGATTTATTCTCTTCTTTTGCTGGCATTTGCAACGGTACACGCTCGACTACTTCTAAATCGTAACCTTGTAAGCCAGCAATTTTTCTTGGGTTATTCGTTAATAATCGTAAACTCTGTAAACCTAAATCTTTTAATATTTGAGCACCGATACCGTAATCACGAAGATCAGCAGGGAAGCCGAGTTTTTCATTTGCTTCTACAGTATCGAATCCTTCTTCTTGTAATTTATAAGCACGAAGCTTATTAAGAAGCCCAATGCCTCTTCCTTCTTGCCTCATATAAAGAAGAACACCTTTTCCTTCACGCTCAATTTGAGCAAGTGCTGCATGGAGTTGTGGTCCGCAATCGCAGCGATGTGAACCGAATACATCTCCTGTTAAGCATTCAGAATGAACACGCACAAGTACCGGTTCACCTGTTGAAATATCACCTTTTACAAGTGCGATATGTTCTTTCGTATCTAATGAGTTAGAATAGCCAATTGCGTGGAAAGTACCGAAATCTGTAGGTAATGTAATTTCCACTTCTCTCGTCACAAGTGTTTCATGATGGCGGCGGTAAGCAATTAAATCTTCTATTGTAATCATTTTTATATCAAATTGTTTTGCGCATTCTATTAAATCAGGTACACGTGCCATCGTGCCGTCCTCATTTATAATCTCGCAAATAACTCCAGCTGGTTCGGCACCGCATAGCTTTGCTAAATCAACAGCAGCTTCTGTATGACCTGCACGACGCAGGACACCGCCTTCTTTCGCAATTAATGGAAAGATATGTCCAGGTCGATTGAAATCAGCGCCTTTTGATGCGGGGTTTAACAATTCTTGTATCGTAGTTGCACGTTCGTGAGCGCTAATCCCTGTTGTTGTAGAGACATGGTCAATGCTCACTGTAAACGCAGTATGATGTGAATCTGTATTATGAGATACCATTGGTTCTAATTGTAGACGTTCTGCGTACCCTTCCGTAATCGGTACACAAACGAGACCACGGCCATGTGTAATCATAAAATTAATTGTTTCTGGTGTAATGTACTCTGCTAAAGCAATAAAATCGCCTTCATTTTCTCGGTTTTCATCATCACATACGATAACGACTTTACCTTTTTTTAAATCTTCTAGAGCTTCTTCAATACGATGAAACATTGTGCTTCCCCCTTATAGAAATCCGTTTTCTTGTAAAAAGCTTTCGGTCATTGAACCTACTCGTTTTGTAGGTTTAGTAATAAAGCGTTCGATATATTTACCAATCATGTCACACTCAATGTTTACGATATCTCCGGCATTTTTTTCTCCAATGACAGATTCGCTTACTGTGTGCGGGATGAGTGAAATCGTTATGGAAGATTCGTCTATATCAAATATCGTTAAACTCGTTCCATCAACAGCAATGGACCCTTTCTGCAAACAATAGCGCAGCAGGTCATCAGAAATTGCTATTTTGTAATAGACGGCATTGTAATGTTGTTTTTTATTTAAAATCGTTCCGATTCCATCAATATGTCCTGAAACGAAATGTCCACCGAATCGTCCGTTTGCAGCCATTGCTCGCTCTAAATTTACTTTAGAGTGCGGTTTAAGCATGCGAAGTGATGTCGACTGCATCGTTTCAGGCATTGCATCAACTGTAAATGAAGTAGTTGTAAAGTTTGTTACAGTTAAGCAAATACCGTTAACCGCGATACTATCACCTAAGTGAACATCTGATAAAATTTTCTTTGCATGAATCGTTAATTTCATCGCTTCTCCGCTTTGTTGCATGTTTGCTATCGTTCCTAATTCTTCTACAATTCCTGTAAACATTTCGTCACCTCGTTTCGGGCATTCGCAACGATTTTTATATCATCACCAATTTGTTTCATCTCTTGAATTTTCAAGGGAAGCGCATCTTGTAATTTTGAAAAACCATTTCCTCCAAATAAAGTAGGAGCATCTTTCCCACCAATTAATTTCGGGCTTATATAGGTTACAATTTCATTAAAATTGTTTGTTTTTAAGAAACTTGCATGAATCGATTGGCCACCTTCAACGAATAGAGAAAGAATTTGTTTCTCTCCAAGAAAGGAAAGAAGGTCCTCGATTTCTATATGCTTCGTTTCCATTTGGAATATAGCTATATTTTTAGATTCATAAGAAGATATCTTCTCTTTCTTTACATCCTTACCGACAATAATCCATGTCGGTGCTAAACCATCTGTTATAACATGAGAAGATGGTGGCGTTCGTAAATGGGTATCTAAAACAACGCGAATAGGATGTTTCCCACCATTTGGAATTCTTGTTGTTAAATGAGGATTATCAGCTATAACTGTATTCACTCCAACAAGAATTGCATCATGTGTATGGCGATATTGGTGAACATCAGCACGTGCTTCTTCACCTGTAATCCACTTACTTTCACCAGTTACAGTTGCTGTTTTTCCATCTAAGCTCATCGCTGTTTTGATTGTTACAAAAGGGCGCTTCGTTTTCATGTAGTGAAAAAAGTAGCGATTTAATAAAACTGCTTCTGCTTCAAGAACACCGGTAGTTACTTCAATTCTAGCTTCCTCTAATCTTCTTTTTCCGTTACCAGAAACGAGCGGATTACAATCGAGAGTAGCAATTACAACACGCTTAACTCCTTTTTCGATGAGCAATTCACAACAAGGTGGTGTTTTTCCAAAGTGGCTACACGGTTCCAGTGTTACATAAACGGTAGCGTCTTTGGCGTTCTGACCAGCCATTTGAAGGGCATGAACTTCTGCGTGTTCTTCACCAGCTCGTAAATGAGCCCCCATACCAACGATGTTTCCATCTTTTACAACAACAGCACCAACCATAGGATTTGGACTTGTTTGTCCTGATGTCCCTTCTGCTAACTGCAGGGCAATCCTCATATATTCTTGATCTGTCATTTTCTTCACCTCTCCTAAAAAAATCAAAAAACCCCAAGGATTTAATATCCTTGGGGTTTGGGAGACGTGATTTCTAGAAATATAGTTTGAATACGAAAGCATAGGAAAGAAACCTAACGATAATTGATATTTCTGCATAAGGAAAAAACCTAGCAAAATATCGAATTTTTAAACGCTAGTTGTCTCTTTTTATTTCAGTATAAAAAATAAGTATAGAAAATTAAACATATATAAAGAATCAAAATGAATCTTTAAAAATATGCATACTGAAATAAAAGTGTATTCACTATATAAAAAACTAGAAACATATCCTTCTCCCATCCAGACTATACTGTCGGCCCTAGAGTTTCACTAGATCCACCGTTTTCGAGTTGAAAACGGGTCACGGACTTAGAAGTTTTCACTTCATCACCGCCGGTTGGGAATTTCACCCGACCCCGAAGGATGCTGTTTGCTCAAATTATAGCACAAAAAAAATAAAAGGCTAGTAAAAAATATTCGAATGTGAAGAATTGTGTGAAAATATATGCAGGCTGGAATGGAAATAAAAGTATTAGAAATGTTGTAAGGAGAAGGGATATAACGGAGTTGCTAAAAAGAAAAAACATGCACAAAAAAATGTGCATGTCACATGTAAAATTATTCTGCCTCTGGTGCTCTAACAACAGACTCGAATTTACCTTTATGCGAAGCGTCGCAATAAGGCATATTTTTTGATAAACCACAACGGCATAAAGAAAATGCCGGTTTTGCTGGGAATACATTCCCTTGTGAGTCGACTAATTCCACGTCCCCTGTAACGCGAAAAGAGCCATTATCATTTACTTTAATTTGTACTTTTGCCAACGTTATCCCTCCTTCCCAAACGCTTAATTTCATCATATAATCAAGGGAAGTGCTTGACAATATAAAAAGAGCACTTTGTTTGAGAAAGAAGAGAGTGTTATAATAGTTTTCATAACTGACTAGAGTAAGGTGACGAGAGATGGATAAACAATTACATACATTACGAAACATTGCAAATGAGCGCACGTGGGCATCATTTTTGAATGATAATCATCCATATAGTTTGTTACATTGGTCCATTGCAGGTGTAGGGCAAGAGGCAAAGGATGTTTGGTTACTTCAAGATGAAGTAACATTTCAAACGACAGAATTCCCAACGTTAGATGATGCAATGCAATGGATTTCTGAAAATATGGAACAAGTTACAGACGTTTTAGCGCAATAAAAAACAGGCTTATGCAAGCCTGTTTTTTGTTTCTTTCACATATGTGTTTAAAAATTGATCGACGGCTGCTTCGTACTCTTCTTTATTTTCGTTATAAGAGCAAGCGTGTGCACCGTGTTCTGCAATATAAAGCTGCTTATTATTTTCTTTCGCTTCATATAACGCTTTTGTCATATCAGCTAAAATATAGTCGTCATCTTTACTATGAATAAAGAGAACGGGATTGTTAATGTTTTTTATACAGTCGATTGGTGAAACTTCACGAATTGTATAACCGTCACGAACTTTTAAAAATGCGTTTGCTAAAGGTAATAAAGGCCATTTTGGTAGATGGAATTCAACCTTTAAACGGTGCTGTAATTGTCCGTGAAAATCAGAGAAAGGACAATCTGCAATATAGAAATCAGCACCATCTTCTACAAGTCCTGCGTATTGAAGAAGTGTTGCAGCTCCCATAGATTCACCATGAATACCAAGTGTAATATTGGTGCCAAAACGGTTTTTTAGCCAGTCAACTACGGATTTTAAATCATGTTTTTCATAGTATCCATAGCTTGTTGTTTTTCCGCCAGTTTTACCATGACGACGATGATCGTAAATGAGGACGTTATATCCCCTTTTTAAGAATAAGTTTGCATATTTTACAGAGTTTATTTTATTTACAGTTACACCGTGGCAAAAAACCATAAACTTATTGGTGGAATGACCAGCAGGAATGTAATATCCGTGAAGGTCGTATCCGAATTGTGAAGGGATATGAATTTCTTCTTTATGAAGAGCATCAAAATCCTCTATACGAAAATGTTTTTTCGTTTCTCTTTCGAGTACTTCTTCCTCTGTTTTTTTCTTTAAGTACATCACTTTATTTGTAAAGAAAATCCCAAGGGCAGTTATTGCACCTAGTATAGTAAACAATGCTGCAAAAAAACGTTTCATACTTTACCTCATCCTCCAAATACCGTTACATGTGATACACTTATATTGTATCACAATGATATAAAAGGGGAGAAATAGGAAATGCTGCATATACAAAAAATTACGCCAGCGATGAAAGAAACAATCCGAATGTTCATGTGTGAGAACTGGGGAAGTTCATTGATGGTTTCACGTGGTAAGGGACATCAGTTAGAAGAGTTGCCAGGATTTGTTGCGCTCTCAGATGACAGAATAATCGGAATTATAACGTATGAAGTGACCGGAAATATATGCGAAATTGTATCGCTAGATAGCTTTGAAGAAAGAAAAGGAATAGGGACGAAACTTGTGGATTGTGTATTACAAGTTGCAGAAGAAGAACGGTGCAGACAGGTTTGGCTTATTACAACAAATGATAATATGAATGCGTTACGATTTTACCAAAAGCGTAATTTTGTAATGACTAATTTATATGTGAATGCGGTAGAGGAGGCACGAAAAATAAAGAAAGAAATTCCACGTATGGGATATGATAATATCCCAATTTTACATGAAATTCAGTTGGAGTATCGTTTAGTGAAATGATGTAACAATTTTCAGAAATGTGAGTTATTAATCTTGACGGATAGTGTAATTTAGGTTACCGTAAAATTGTAATCTATTACCATATTAAGGGGTGACGATGTGGCAACTATACGTGATGTTGCAAAATTGGCAGGTGTTTCAGTCGCAACCGTTTCACGAGTTATTAATGAAAAAGGATACGTTCATGAGGACACAGTAAAACAAGTAAAGGAAGCAATTGAAGAATTACGTTATAGGCCAAACAGTGCAGCGAAGCCACTATTTAAAGAGAATTCAACGATAATTGCATTACTTGTAGATAATTTATGTAACCAATCAAACATCACTTTGCTACATTGTATTGAGGAAATAGCATATAAAGAAGGCTATCAAATCATTATTTGTAATATAGAGAATAAAGATAGATACATACATATGCTGAAGCAAAATAACATTGCAGGTGTTATTTTGACGAGAGCAGTTTTTAAAAGTGTAGGAGAAATTCCATTTCCGTTTGTTGTGATCGATGAGCAACAATCACATGGAAATTATTATGAAAGTGGACAGAGAGCTGTTTCTTTATTAAAAGAGAAAGGGTGTCATTTTCTTGCATATTTCGGTGAGGGAGAAGAAAGTGAAGAAATGGAAGATCATATAGCAGGGTTTTTAGACGCTGTTTGGGATGAAGGAATCTCTTATCGAGAAGAATGTGTACAAGGGTATACAAATAAACAATTTATTACATTATTGCAAAACAATCCGTATATAGATGGAATTGTAGCCTCAAGTGATCAGATTGCTATTGAGTTAATTCGGTCAGCGAGATTTCTAAATATACATATACCAGATAAATTAAAAATTGTTGGACCGAATGGGAGTATAGAGTGTGAATGGATAGGTTCATCACTACCGACAATTGAAAGCTATGTCAAAGATAACGGAAAAGTAGCTTTTCAACAATTAAAAGGAAAAATAAAAAAGTAAAAGGTGCGTTTTATACGCACCTTTTTATAATGTAATTGCGGCAATAAAGCCAAATATAAGTAACGGTATATTGTAATGTAGAAAAGTGGGTACACATGTATCCCATATATGATGGTGCTGACCATCAGCATTTAAACCGGATGTTGGTCCAAGGGTACTATCCGATGCTGGAGATCCTGCGTCACCTAGTGCTCCGGCTGTACCGATAATTACAATTGTGGCCATTGGACTAAATCCAAGCTGAATGCAAAGAGGTACAAAAATGGTTGTTAAGATAGGGATGGTTGAAAAGGATGAACCAATTCCCATCGTAACGAGAAGTCCAATAACGAGCATAAGAAATGCAGCGAGTGGTTTGTTATTTCCAATTATATGTGCACTCGTTTGCACCAGAGATTCAACATGTCCTGTTTTTCGAAGAACAGCGCCGAATCCAGCGGCAGCAATCATAACAAAGCCAATAAAGGACATCATACGCATTCCGCTTGTTAATATCGCATCTGCTTCTTTAAGTGGTAGACTGCCACTAACTGATAAGACGATAATACCTGCTAAAGCACCGAAAATCATTGATTCTGTTGTTAATTGAACAGTTAATGTAGCAATGATAGATAATAACCCGAAAGTAATGCTACGTTTTGTATAGGGAACGATTTCATTTTCGGTAGTATGAATTTGTTCTGTTTCATACGTACGAGGTTTTCGGTACGTAATGAATACCGCTACACATAATCCAATAATCATACCAATTGCTGGAATAGTCATTGCTTTTGGAATAAGTGTGACATCAAATGTAAGGCCGCTTTGCGCAGCGTTGGTTTGTAATACGTCATGATAAATTTTTCCGAATCCTGCAGGGATCCACATATAAGGAGTAATCAATCCAAATGTAATAATACATGTGACAAGTCTGCGATCCACTTTCAGCTCATTTAATACTTTTAAAAGTGCTGGAATTAAGATGGGGATGAAAGCAATGTGAACAGGAATCACATTTTGTGAGAAACAAGCCATCGTTAAAATAATGAATAAAATAAGTATTTTAGAATAAACTTGTTTTTTCGTGTCTTGTTCATTGCCAATCCATTTTAATGCAGTTTGAATCATAGCATCTGGAAGTCCTGTTTTGGAAAGGGAAATAGCGAAACCACCAAGCATTGCATAACTTAAAGCGATTGGAGCACTGTTTCCAAGACCAGTTGTAAAAGTGTTAATCGTTTCTGAAATACCGAGTCCGCCGATAAGTCCGCCTGTTAAAGCTCCAACAATGATGGCGACAATGACCTGGACACGTAACAAACTAAGCAATAGCATAATTGCTACTGCGACGAGTACAGCGTTCATAATAAATGTAATCTCCCTAAATTTTTATTCTGTTAAGACAAGTAAATATGAAACATTTTGCTATGTTTATACATGCTTGCGACATATTATTATAAAATGTTTTCTATGAAATGTAAAAGAGCCTTTTGTTACTAATGCTGAAAAGCTAGCTCTTGTTTAATTGATTGTAAAGAATTAGCGAATAATTCTGGTTCTTCTAAATCAGGAGAATGTGCTGAATTTGGGAACCAAATCATCTTTTTTATAGGCGCTTCAATAATATCGCAATATTCCTGAACGAGTGCATAAGGAGTTTGATAATCATAGCGACCAGAACAAAAATAAACTGGAATAGATAAACTTGAAATAGAAGAAAAGAAATCGATTGTCAGCATTTCTTCCCATAAAACACCAGATTTTAAATTTCCTGCGAGAAACTTGAACCAATCTAATAGCGTATATTCAGGAGAAAAGAAACCTTTTCGTATGAAAGAAAAGGAAGATCCGTTTTGGATTGCGCCTCCAAATGTGCCAAGCCACTTTCTTTGAATAATGAGACGTCTCGTATCTAAAAATGGTGGTTTGCCTAATTTTAAAAGGGAAGCTAATGCTTTTTTATGATCATGTTTTTTTGCAGAATGAATTAAATGTTGATATAGCAATTCTTCATTTTGTTTCATATGTACAATTTGCCCAATACCGATGTAAGCCTCGATATACTTTGGATATTGATGTGCTATGTTAAGCCCAATAATACTTCCCCAAGAATGACCAGCGAGAAATAGTTTTTGTTTGTTGAACCTTTTAAGTACATATTGAATCACTTCTTTTGCATCGGAAACGAATTGTTCGATTGTGAAATTTGCTCCGAAATCTTTCATTGAAAAGGATTTACCAGCCCCGCGCTGATCCCAATTAATAACAATAAATTGCTTCTCTAATTCTTTTTGAAAATGGCGAATAAATCCGATTTGTGCCATCCCAGGTCCGCCGTGACAGCATAATAAAATAGGTTGCTCTACGTTTTGTCCACGCATAAGGAGAGTTTGTTTTCGATTATTAATCATAACGCTTTCTATCGTAGCGATACTATTAGGAATAAGTTGTTTGTTTTCGTTATAGAACTGAGGGGTGTAGCTACGAAAAAGCATATTGAAAACCTCCTTTTGTGAAATCGTATGAATCGCACAGGCTATTCATTTTGCATATACTGTTAGAAAATCATTGTAACATACCATACTAGTGTCATTTCAACACGGGAGGAGGGAAATTGTGACGATTGGAGAAATTATAGATGGTTTAAATAGACGTGAATCCATCGCTATTATAGCAAAACGTCTTGAAATAAGCCCGTATACATTATCGAAGAAATTAAGATTGATTGGATACGAATATGATGGAGAGCAGAAGAAACGTATTTTTGTAGGAGATGGAGAAGAACCACGTCACTTACAACTCCAAGAAGCGACCGCCCTTCAATATGAGAAAACAGATTATCAATTATTAATTTATGAGCAATTACAAAGCATTTATGAGTTATTAAGAAAAAGAGAAGAAGTAATTGCACCAATTGTGAGTAAAAGTACAGAGAAAAAGAGACGGACCTTTTCTATTAATACAGAAATATTAGCAAGATTGGACCTTATATCAGAATCGAAAGGAATTCAAAAATCTAAACTTGTAGAAGAGGCGTTGCAACAATTTTTACAGCAATATGAAGTTGACAAAACATCACATTTTGATAACTAAAGAAAAGGATACTGTGTTCATTAGAAGAACGAGTATCCTTTTTATGATGTATATTACGTATAAAATAGAGGATCAGTACAAATCCTTTATGCGTGAAAAATGAAATTTATTATTAGAGAAACACTTAATTTACTTTTTGAATTCTTCCATCAATAACTGGCTGAATTGGTTCTTTTAATTGTTTTACGTAATTGACTAACGCTTCAAAGTCGTTTGGCCCAGTTTCTGCATTTTTACCATTTTTAAATGATACGAATCCATCACCGCCAGAAGCTAAGAAGGCATTTGCAACTACGCTATACGTTGTAGATGGAGATAATTCTTCTCCGTTTGTTAAACGTATATTTGTAACTTTTTCACCGTTTGGTTTATTTGCATCCCACGTATATTGAATACCTGAAATTTGAAGCATTCTTGTTGTTCCCTTTTGCCATTGCTGATTTAAAATATCGCGAATGTCTTGACCTGTTAAATTTACTTTAATCAATTGATTTCCAAAAGGTTGAATGCCGTATAACTCACCCCACGTAATATCACCAGCATCTAAGTCATTACGAATGCCACCAGGATTCATGAGGGAGATTTGAGTTTGCATCGTTTGACGCTGAGCATCGGCAACTAAATTTCCAAGAGTGGACTCACCAGCATCATTTTGTTTACGGTCGATAGGTGCTGTAGATTTTCCGACCACTTCATTTACAAGTGGTGCGATTTTTTCTTTATATTGATCTAGTTTTTTCTTTACTTGTTTATCAGGTTCTACACCTTCATGATACGTTGTAACAACTTCAGCTTTTTTCTTTACAATATCCTTTGTTTTACGATCAATTGTTACATCGACGTCTGAGAAAGCCATTCCATATGAATTTGCTTGGACAATTAGTTTATTATTTACTGTACCATTTACATACGTATGACTATGTCCACCGAAGATAACATCAACTTCTGGGTCTGTTTCATTTGCAATTCGAGTAAGGTCGCCATTTGTTACCCCAGACTCATCGGTTGTTCCACCGACATGAGCAAGAACGACGATAGATTTAACGCCGAGGCGTTTTAATTGTTGTGTTGATTTATTAATTGCTTCTACTTCATCAGTAATTTGTACATTGTTAAGCATCGTAGGCATAACAACATTTGGTGTATCAGTTGTAACAACCCCAATGAATCCTACAGGAACACCATCTACCATTTTTACAGTAAATGGTGGTAAAAATAAGCGGCCAGTTGATTTGTTATAGAAATTAGCAGCTACATAGGGGAAGTTAGCCCCTTTGAAATTTCCTGTTTTTTCATGATATCCACCGTAAATGAGGCGTTTCATTTCATCAATGCCTTCATCAAATTCATGGTTCCCGATTGTACCGACATCAAATTTTAAGTCATTTAAAAATTCAATCGTCGGTTCATCTTGTAATAATGCTGAAACTGGTGGACTAGCTCCGACGATATCACCAGCATGTACGAGAAGTGTATTAGGGTTTTGTTTTTTATGTTCTTTTAAATAAGTAGCTAAGTAATCAGCGCCACCAGCTTCTTTATTATTGATTTTTTTAACAGTATCTAGTTGTCCATGGAGATCATTAATACCAAGCATTTGTACGTCTATGTAGCGGTTTTGTTCAGCTGGATTCTGAGATGGGGGAGCGGCAAATACGCTTGAAAAAGTAATGGTGCTTAAAACAGCAACGGCAGGAATAATTTTTTTCCACATAATATAATTCTCCTTTTTTATAATCTGACATCATACGACATAATTTTAATAGATTCATAGGATTATAGCTACATAAAAATTTAGTCTTTTCGAAAAATTAACATATTTACAAAAAGTGAATAATAGAGTAAAGACCCTTTTTTATTGTCGATTTCATTGTGTATCTACTATAATGGAGAAAAAAGTAAAAGGTGAGTAGCATGAAGAAAAAGAAACAAAGACAAATGCAAAGACAATCACAAGTGAATCAACCAAAGAAAGAAACACTTACATTAGGCGATCAATTAAATGATTCACTCATGCAACAATTAAAGAGTAAGAAGAAAGAGTTGCAAGTGAGGGAAGAGGAAAAAGAGGCAGCTGAACTGGAAAGAAAGCGCCAAGAACAAAAAGAACGTGAAAAGAATAAATCATTTGAAGAACTGCTAAGTGAAAGTAACCTTACTTGGAAAGACTTTAAATAATAAAAAAATGATCAGTGAAATACCACTGATCATTTTTTGACGAGCTTGTAAGAAAAGGGGAGTTAGAATGAGAAAAATTGTCGTTGTTCCACATGAAAACCATTGGAGTGAAAAATTTCAAATGGAGGCTAAAAGATTAAAATCAGCGATGCCAGAAACGGTAAAAATTCATCATATTGGAAGTACGTCAGTTCCCGGACTGGCAGCTAAACCTATTATTGATATGATCATGGAAGTAGAAAATATCGAAAGAGTAGATGGGTGGAATGAACGATTTATAGAGCTTGGTTACATCGTAAAAGGGGAAAATGGTATTTCAAGACGCCGATATTTTATTCATGGAACTGAAGAAAAACGCTCGTATCATTTACACGTGTTTGAAAAAGGAAATCCAGAGATAGTAAGGCATTTAGCATTTCGTGATTATATGATGGCTCATTGTGAAGAAGCAGAGGCATATGCAACCTTAAAGAAAGAATTAGCCGAAAAGTATACATATGATGGCGCGTTATATACGGAAGGAAAAAATGAGTTTGTGCGCAATGTGGATGAAAAAGCGAAAGAATGGAGAAAAAATAACGTGAATGAATGAGTTCACGCTATTTTTTAGCTATATAAAAGTGTTATGTAAACTGTACGTATGTTTTGACTTTTGGGATGAATCTTGTTGAAATAAAATTGTGGCTTATAAAAAATGTAACAATGAAAGGGAGACGACTGTGCATATTCCAACAACTACACTTCATAATGGCGTGAAAATGCCGATGATTGGTCTAGGCGTATATAAAGCGAAAGAAGGAGACGAAGTAAAGCAAGCAGTAAAAACAGCGTTAGAAGTTGGATACCGTTCGATTGATACAGCAACTGTATATGAAAATGAAAGCGGTGTCGGAGAGGCGATACGTGAATCAGGAATTCCAAGAGAAGATATATTTATTACAACAAAAGTATGGAACGACGATCAAGGATATGAGGAGACACTCGAGGCGTTTGAAAAGAGTTTGAAAAAATTACAAATGGACTATGTAGATTTATATTTAATACATTGGCCGGTAAGAGGGAAGTATGTTGATACGTACCGAGCTTTAGAGAAATTGTATGAAGAAGGTAAAGTGCGTGCGATTGGTGTTTCTAATTTTCATAAACATCATTTAGAACTATTATTACCAAATTGCAAAGTGAAGCCGATGGTAAACCAAGTGGAACTTCATCCGATGTTGACGCAATTTGAGTTGCGAAATTATTGTCAAGATGAGCAAATTCAAATGGAAGCATGGAGTCCGTTAATGAGGGGCGGAGAAGTATTCCAGCATCCAATCATTCAGGCTATTGCTAACAAATATGAAAAAACACCTGCACAAGTTATATTAAGGTGGGATATTCAAAGCGGGATTGTTACAATTCCTAAATCTGTTACACCATCTCGTATTAAAGAAAACTTTACTATTTTTGATTTTGCACTAACTGAAGAAGAGATACGTCAAATTAACACGTTGAATCGTGATTTACATGTAGGAACGAATCCTGATAAATATGATACGTTATAAAAAAGACTGTCTCCTAATACTGGAGACAGTCTTCTGTTTTATCGGTAATTCGATATTTTTAACGATGCAAAGCATATGTGTCATATTTAACAATCTTTTGAAGTTGTATATATTCTTCTTTCGTTAAAGGTAACTGTTGACTAGCTCGTATATTTTCCTGTAATTGTTGAAGAGAGCTTGCACCAGGTATAATAGCTGCAACAGTCTTATTATGTAAGCAATATTGAATAGCTGTTCCTGTTAAAGAGCGTTCTCCAATTATTTCTTTTACACTTGCTAGAGTTGCATGTAATTCATCGTAAGAATAAGAGAGATAATCCTTTTCCTTTACTCTTTCTATCTTTCTTGCATTATTGTCAGTTAAAATTCCTTTTGCAAGTGGCCCGCGGGCAATGACGCTAATTTGGTGTTCATTTAGAAGGGGGAACCATTCTTCTGGACGACGATTTAAAAGGTTATATTCCATTAGTACACTAACGATGTTTGAGCGTTTTGCATATTCACGAACGACATTTGGGCGTATAGAAGAAATACCGTAATGGCGAATAATACCTTCCTTTTTCAATTCTTCAAAAGCTTCAATTGTTTCATCTATTGGATCTTCAATTGTTCCGCCATGAAGTTGGTAAAGGTCAATATAATCAGTTTGAAGTCTACGTAAACTTTCCTTTACTTCAGTCTTTATGTAAGCTTTAGAAGGATCCCAAGACCAGCCATTTTTTTCTTCTGTCCAACGATTTCCAACCTTCGTTGTAAGTACAATTTGGTCTCTTCTTCCCTTCAAGGCTTTTCCAACAAATTCTTCATTTAATCCGTAATCATATAAATCTGCTGTATCAAAAAAATTAATTCCTAAATCGATCGCTTCATCGATAATATGCATAGCTTCTGTTTCAGATGTACCGAGAGACATACAGCCAAGGCCCATTTCTGTAACAAACAAATCTGAGTTTCCTAATTGACGTTTTTTCATAGGTCAACCTCCTTACCTTTATTGTACGAGAGGGAAAAGAGGTTGACAAACGTTTACTTTCCGCTTCGCATTAACTGCCCGTAAAAGCATGATTAATGTTTCACTTTATTTGCTGTAATCCACTCTTGTACAGTTGTATACTCTTTGCTATATTGCTTTAGCTTATGGCGAATTTGCCATGCTTTTCCGACTAAAGTGACGCGATTTGGTAAAATATAAACTTTCATTTCTATCACGCTCCTTTCAATGTGGTAAAATGTATGAGGAAAGAATAGGAAATAGAACAGGGAGATGAAGTAGTATGAGTAATCTTGCAGAGAGAACAGTAAAAACTGAGCCAATTTTTGATGGTAGAGTTATAAAAGTTCGTGTTGATGATGTAGTATTACCAAATGGAGCAATGAGTAAACGTGAAATTGTAAATCACCCTGGTGCAGTTGCTATTATTGCTATTACTGATGAGGGGAAAATTGTGCTTGTTGAGCAGTATCGTAAAGCACTTGAAAAGGCGATTATAGAAATTCCGGCTGGCAAGTTAGAACCTGGTGAAAAACCTGAGGTAACAGCAGTTCGTGAATTAGAAGAGGAAACAGGATATGTATGTGAAAATATGGAGCTCATTACTTCTTTCTATACATCTCCAGGATTCGCAGATGAAATTTTATATGTATATAAAGCGACAGGTTTGACAAGAAAAGAAAATAAAGCTGAGTTAGATGAAGATGAGTTTGTGGAATTAATGGAAGTATCGTTAGAAGAAGCGATTACTCTTATGAAAGATCTTCGTATTCATGATGCGAAGACGATGTTTGCAGTACAATATTTACAACTACAAAAATAAACACTCGCCAAAGGCGAGTGTTTTTTAATTGATTTTTGCATATACACGTGCATCACGTAAGCTACCATCTGGTGCTAGGAAATCATTTTCCATTGTCCCTTCTAGAATGAATTCTAGACGTTCTGCTAAGCTACATGCATTTATATTTGTTGCATCAGTACGAATTTCAATTCTTCTAGCGCCTAGTTTATCAAAGGCGAACTGAATTGCACCTTTAACAGCTTCGGTCATATAGCCTTGTTTTGTATAGGCACTATGTAGCCAGAAGTGAAGTGAAAACTTTGGAATATCCCAGTTTTCAGGCTTTAGTGTAATTGCTCCGATGAATGTACCAGATACTTTATCGTATAAGTGAAAATCAAGTGTTTCACGAAGTAAAAACTGTCCGTGAGCTTCGCGAACAATTTCTTCAGCACTCTCTTCTGTTTCAGCGTTAATTGGTATCCACGGTACTAAGTCTTCTAGAGAAGCTTGGATTGCTTCATATACTTCTGCACCATCACCTGGAAATGGTTTACGAACTTGCAAGCGTTCAGTTTGAAATAATGTTGGAAAATCTAATAATAATGGTTTCAAGAGAAATCCCTCCTATTCTCTACTTTTTAGTTTAGCAAAGTAGAGCGGAATTTCAATGTTAATTCGTCATACTTTTTTCTTTCTTTCATACATTTTTAATAAGAGTGTGAACGGAGGGAAGAAAAATGTGGCGAAAAAATTGGCAAGACCGTGTAATGTCTCACATACAGGAAAACTCTTCATTATATATATTTAACGCTGTTTTATTATTGATGGGAGTAATATTCGGAGCCATTCTCGTGAATAGTTTACAAATCAATCAAAAACAAGATTTATCATTTTATTTACAACGTTTTTTTGGACAAGTCTCTAAAGGAGAATTTGCCATTGCGGGCGAAATGTTTCGAGAAAGTTACTTTTCGCAATTAAAATACATCGGATTTATTTGGATTTTAGGAATTTCAATTATTGGATTACCACTTATTTTTATTTTATTATTTGTAAAAGGAGTTGTCGTTGGATTTACAGTTGGTTTTTTAGTAAGTCAGCATGGATGGAATGGACTATTATTAGCATTTGTATCTGTTTTGCCACAAAATTTAATTATCATTCCAGTCTTTCTCGTTATGACAACCATTGCTGCAAGTTTTTCTTTACGGATGATTAGGCATCAATTTATTAGAAAAATAACCGAGCCACTATTACCATTATTAATCCGTTATACATGCTTCTTTCTCGTAATTGGAGTGGTGTTAGCACTTGCTTCTAGTGTGGAGGCTTACGCATCACCAGTTTTAATGAAAGAAGTCGTTGAGGCTATTAATAAAAAATAAATACTTTTTGAGAATAATTATCAATTTGTTTTTATTGTTTTTTCTTTTGACAGAAGCCCTTCTTCTGATATAATGGTGTAAGAGTGGCGAGGAGGGAGTAGTACCGAATGGAAGAAAGAATTGAACGAATTAAGAAGCAATTACATGCAGCGAGCTACAAATTAACACCGCAACGTGAAGCAACAGTTCGTGTGCTGCTAGAAAATGAAGAAGATCATTTAAGCGCAGAAGATGTTTACCTCCTTGTAAAAGAAAAGTCGCCAGAGATCGGATTAGCAACCGTCTATCGAACTTTAGAACTATTATCTGAGTTAAAAGTTGTCGATAAGATTAACTTCGGAGACGGTGTTTCACGCTATGACTTACGCCAAGAAGGTGCGCAGCGTTTCCACCATCATTTGATTTGTACACAATGTGGTGCTGTACAAGAAATACAAGAAGATTTACTTGGTGAAGTGGAAAGGAAAGTAGAACGAGACTGGAGCTTTAAGGTGAAAGATCATCGTTTAACATTCCATGGGATTTGTAAAAATTGTCAAGAAAATGAAACGGATGAAAAATAACCTTTTCCTATTTATCTAGGAAGAGGTTTTTTATTTGAATAAGGTATAAATTGGTGAAAGCTTGGCATATGTTGTAATAACTTATATTTTGGAGGAATTTACAATGCGCCGAGCTTTAAAATTAACTTTTGATGGAATAAAAGTATTTTTATTATTTACAAGTTGTACGATTTTGTTTTATTTCGCTATACTATGGATAAATGAAGAATATGAAAGCTATCATCGTTATGAAAAACCTAAAGAAGAGACTGTAGAAAAAGTATCAGGGAATGAAGAACCGGCAAAGGATGCTTTCGTAAATAGAATGATGTTTTTCTATGAAAATGGGGAGTAGTGTAGAGTGGAAGATCAATTAAAAGATTTTATTCATTATATGGTTGTCGAAAAAGGATTAGCAAAGAATACAGTAGTATCGTATGAACGGGATTTAAAAAGCTACGTAAAGTATTTGCAAAATGTGGAACAGACGAAAACTTTTCATGAAGTGACCCGTTTACACATTGTTAACTTTTTGCAGTATTTAAAAGAGAACGGAAAATCTTCGAAAACATTGGCGCGTCATATCGCATCAATTCGTTCGTTCCACCAATTTTTACTTCGTGAACGAGCGGTAGAACACGACCCATCCGTACATATTGAAACGCCACAAGGGGAACGGAAATTACCAAAAGTATTATCAGTTGATGAAGTAGAGGCGTTACTTCAAACACCAAAAATGACAAGTGCTTTTGGTATTCGTGATAAGGCGATGCTAGAGTTACTGTATGCGACAGGACTTCGTGTTTCAGAATTGATTGCACTCAATTTAGAAGATGTACATTTAACGATGGGATTTGTTCGTTGCATAGGGAAAGGGAATAAAGAAAGAATTATTCCACTAGGAAGTTTAGCAACGGAAGCGATTCAAAAGTATATTGAAAAAGGAAGAAGAGAATTAATGGGGAAAAAAGTAGTAGATGCACTCTTTTTAAACCATCATGGTAATCGATTATCAAGACAAGGATTTTGGAAAATATTAAAACGATTAGCGAAAGAAGCAAACATTGAAAAAGAGCTTACACCTCATACGTTGCGTCATTCGTTTGCTACGCACTTATTAGAAAATGGAGCAGATTTACGTGCTGTACAAGAAATGCTTGGACATGCAGATATTTCAACGACGCAAATCTATACGCACGTTTCAAAAACTAGATTAAAAGATGTATATAAACAGTTTCATCCGAGAGCATAGTTACTATGCTCTTTTTTTCATAGATTAAGAGGGAAAGACAGTTTCACAGAAACTTCACAAACATTTCGTATATTGTTTTCAGCAGAAGACTGGAATATTACAATGTATTTCCTCTATACTAAATAAAGTATAAAGGAGGAAATGATGATGAAAAAACTGATTATAACTTTATTTATCGCGATGCTAGCGTTGGCTGGCTGTAATACAAACAAAGAAGAACCGAAAAAAGAACAGAAACTTGAAGCTGTAAAAGTAGCAGTCCAAACAAATCCGAAAGAAATTAAACCAGGTGAAAAAACAGAAGTACAAGCACTTGTTACACAAGGGAAAGAAAAAGTAACGGATGCCGATGATGTAAAGTTTGAAATTTGGAAAGATGGCGACGAAAAGCACGAGATGTTAGATGGTAAGCATAAAGGAAAAGGTGTTTATGCAGTAGAGAAAACATTCGAAACGGATGGAGTATACCATATTATCGCTCACACAAATGCACGTGAAATGCACGTTATGCCAGAAGTGAAAGTTGCTGTAGGAAATGCGAAAGTAGAAGATGCGAAAAAAGAAAATAGTGATCACAGTGCAGGACATGGAGATCATAAAAGTGACACAATGATCCATCTTATGGCTGGAGACATAAAGGCAAATGCTGAATCTACAATGAAAGTTCATTTAAAACAAAAAGAAGAAGCCCTAACTGGTGCTGAAGTACAACTAGAGATTTGGAAAGATGGTGTTGAAAAACACGAATTTATTCCAGCGAAAGAAGGGAATAAAGGAGAGTATGAAACGAAACATACTTTCAAAGAGAACGGTGCTTACAAAGTGAAAGTACATGTAAGAAAAGGCGAATTGCATGAACATAAAGAGGAAACAATAGAAGTAAAATAAAAAGTAGCTCTTTAGAGCTACTTTTTATTTTTAATATGAAGAAATAAATCATAAAAAAATTAGCACTTCGTTGCAGAATGGATTACAATAGAAGTGTGAAGAAAATGAGAAATTCTACGAAAATGTATTAAAAAGAAAGCGTAAACATGTTATGATATCAGTATCAGATGTCTGACATCTGACTTAGAAAAAACTAGAAATGTTTTTGAATCGTTTCAAGTAAACGAAATAGGTTAGAAAATGATTTAAAGAAGTACTGTTTGACAATGAGAATTCTTTTGGATAACAGTTTCACTTTATAGCGTTTTGAACATACTACAAGAAGTAGAACTGAACTTATAGGAGGTCGCAGTTATGAATAAATATAAACGTATATTCCTAGTCGTAATGGACTCTGTGGGAATCGGTGAAGCACCAGATGCTGAGCAATTTGGTGATTTAGGATCTGACACAATTGGTCACATTGCTGAACATATGAATGGGTTACAAATGCCTAACATGGTGAAATTAGGTCTTGGTAACATTCGAGAAATGAAAGGTATCTCTAAAGTAGAGAAACCACTTGGATATTACACAAAAATGCAAGAGAAATCTACTGGTAAAGATACAATGACAGGTCACTGGGAAATCATGGGCCTTTACATTGATACACCATTCCAAGTGTTCCCGGAAGGATTCCCGAAAGAATTACTTGATGAATTAGAAGAAAAAACAGGCCGTAAAATTATCGGTAATAAGCCAGCTTCTGGAACTGAGATTCTTGATGAACTTGGTCAAGAGCAAATGGAAACAGGTTCTTTAATCGTTTATACTTCTGCTGATAGCGTATTGCAAATTGCAGCACACGAAGAAGTAGTGCCACTTGATGAGTTATATAAAATCTGTAAAATTGCACGTGAATTAACATTAGATGAGAAATACATGGTAGGTCGTGTTATTGCTCGTCCATTCGTTGGTGAACCTGGAAACTTTACACGTACACCAAATCGTCATGACTATGCATTAAAACCATTCGGCCGTACAGTAATGAACGAATTAAAAGATAGTGACTACGATGTAATTGCTATCGGTAAAATCTCTGATATTTATGATGGCGAAGGGGTAACGGAATCACTTCGTACGAAGTCTAACATGGATGGAATGGATAAGCTTGTAGATACATTAAATATGGACTTTACAGGTCTTAGCTTCTTAAACTTAGTTGACTTTGATGCATTATTCGGCCACCGCCGTGATCCACAAGGATACGGAGAAGCTCTGCAAGAATATGATGCACGTCTTCCAGAAGTATTCGCAAAACTAAAAGAAGATGATCTATTATTAATTACAGCAGACCACGGTAATGATCCAATTCACCCTGGTACTGACCATACACGTGAATATGTACCATTATTAGCATATAGCCCAAGCATGAAAGAAGGCGGACAAGAGTTACCACTTCGTCAAACATTTGCTGATATTGGTGCAACAGTAGCAGAAAACTTCGGTGTGAAAATGCCAGAATACGGAACAAGCTTCTTAAATGAGCTAAAGAAATAGGGGGATAAACAAATGAATCGTGAACTTATTACAAAATCAGCTTCATACTTAAAAGAGAAATTTCAAGAGACACCACAAGTAGGACTAATCCTTGGATCAGGACTAGGTGTATTAGCAGACGAAATTGAGAACGCAGTAACAGTACCGTACAGTGAAATCCCTGAATTCCCAGTATCAACTGTAGAAGGCCATGCAGGTCAACTAGTATTTGGTACACTTCAAGGTGTAACAGTAGTAGCAATGCAAGGACGTTTCCACTTCTATGAAGGATACGACATGCAAAAAGTAACATTCCCAGTTCGTGTTATGAAAGAACTAGGTGTAGAAACAGTAGTTGTAACAAACGCAGCTGGTGGTGTAAATACATCATTTGAGCCAGGCGATCTTATGTTAATTTCAGACCACATTAACTTCATGGGTACGAATCCATTAATCGGACCGAATGATTCTGAAATGGGCGTACGTTTCCCTGATATGTCTACATCATATACAGTAGAACTTCGCGAAATGGCGAAACAAGTTGCAGCAGACTTAAATATTAAAGTACAAGAAGGTGTATACGTGGGAATGACAGGTCCTGTATATGAAACACCTGCTGAAATTCGTATGCTTCGTACACTTGGCGGAGATGCAGTTGGTATGTCAACAGTACCTGAAGTAATTGTAGCGCGTCATGCTGGTATGAAAGTATTAGGTATTTCTTGTATTTCAAATATGGCAGCTGGTATTTTAGATCAACCACTTCATCACGATGAAGTAATTGAAACGACAGAACGTGTTAAAGCTAACTTCTTAGCATTAGTAAAAGCAATCGTAAAACAAATGAAGGGGTGACTTCACAATGAGAATGGTGGACCTAATTGCAAAAAAACGTGACGGACATGCATTAACGACAGAAGAAATTAACTTTATTGTTGAAGGATATACGAATGGTGATATTCCTGATTATCAAGTAAGTTCACTTGCAATGGCAATTTTCTTCCAAGATATGAACGATCAAGAGCGTGCTGATTTAACGATGGCAATGGTAAATAGCGGTGATACAATCGACTTATCGGCTATTGAAGGTGTAAAAGTAGATAAGCATTCAACAGGTGGTGTTGGTGATACAACGACACTTGTATTAGGTCCATTAGTAGCTGCTTTAGATGTACCAGTAGCGAAAATGTCTGGACGCGGTTTAGGACATACTGGTGGTACAATTGATAAATTAGAAGCAGTTCCAGGATTCCATGTGGAAATTGAAAACGATGAATTCATGCGTCTTGTAAATGAAAACAAAATCGCTGTTATCGGCCAAAGTGGTAACTTAACACCTGCTGATAAAAAGCTATATGCACTTCGTGATGTAACAGCAACAGTAAACTCAATTCCGCTTATTGCAAGTTCGATTATGAGTAAAAAAATTGCTGCTGGTGCAGATGCAATTGTTCTTGATGTAAAAACTGGAGCAGGTGCATTTATGAAAACGGATGAAGATGCAAAACGTTTAGCAGAAGCAATGGTACGTATCGGTAATAACGTTGGTCGTAATACGATGGCAGTTATTTCTGATATGAGTCAACCACTCGGTGAAGCTATCGGTAACGCATTAGAAGTTCAAGAAGCAATTGATACATTACAAGGTAAAGGGCCGAAAGATTTAGAAGAGCTATGTTTAACACTTGGAAGTCAAATGGTGTACCTTGCTGGGCAAGCTTCATCTTTAGAAGATGCACGTGAAAAGCTAATTGAAGTAATGAACAACGGAAAAGCGCTAGAATCATTTAAAACGTTCTTATCAGCGCAAGGCGGTGACGCATCTGTTGTTGATGACCCTTCTAAATTGCCACAAGCACAATTTAAAATTGAAGTGGAAGCGAAAGAAGACGGATATGTATCAGAAATCGTTGCAGACGAAATCGGAACAGCAGCAATGCTTTTAGGAGCAGGACGTGCAACGAAAGAGTCTGAAATTGATTTAGCAGTTGGTCTAATGCTGCGCAAAAAAGTAGGCGATAGCGTGAAGCAAGGTGAATCTCTCGTTACAATTTACGCAAACCGCGAAAATGTTGAAGATGTAAAAGCGAAAATTTATGAGAACATGAAGATCTCTAAAGAACACGTAGATGCACCAACTTTAGTACACGGTATCGTAACGAAGTAATAAAAAAAGCTGAGGAGGTTTCTCCTTGGCTTTTTTTACTATTTTTTGTTTATAATAATAATGGGTGAAATTATGATTAGAATTTGTGCAGTAACAAAAACAGATGAAGTATTATATGATGTTTCTCTAGAAGAAACAAAGAAAGACCATATTGTATGGTATTGGCTAGATTTATATAAGCCAACGAAAGAAGAGTATACATATATTCTGCAGGACCATTTTAAGTTCCATCCCCTTGCAATTGAAGACTGTATAGAATACGTACAGAGGCCAAAAGTTGATTTTTATGATGGATATAACTTTTTAGTTCTTCATGCATTTGGGGAAGATGGACTAGAACCGCACGAAATCGATTTATTTATTAGTGATCGTTATATTGTTTCTTTCCACTTTTCTCATAACAATGCAATCGAAAGAGTATGGAAAACACTTGGAGAAAAGAAGCGTATTAAAAATAGTCCTTTACACGTAGCTCATACAATTATTGACCAAATTGTAGATGACTATTTTGCGCCTGTATATTACATTGAGGATCATTTAAATGCAATTGATGATAATTTAACCGGGGAGACAGCAGGAAGCGTATTAGAAGAGGTATTTGATATACGTGCAGATTTATCAAAGCTAAGGCGTACAATCATTCCAATGCGTGATTTATTATATCGTATTTTAAATTCGACTCGTTTTTATGGTATAAGCGATCATGAAATTTACTTTAAAGATATACATGATCATTTGCTTAAACTAACAGAAATGATTGAGGCAAGTCGAGAGTTAACAGCAGATATTCGGGATAGTTATTTTTCATTAAACTCACATCATATGAATAACATTATGAAAACATTAACTGTATTCTCGACTATTTTCATGCCATTAACATTTATTGCGGGAGTATATGGAATGAACTTTACGCATATGCCAGAGCTTGGTGGACAATATAGTTATTTTATTTGTCTACTTATCATGGCACTAATTGGCGGCGGAATGATGGCCTGGTTTTATAAAAAAGGATGGTTTAAGTAAAAAAAACACCGAGGATTTCCTCGGTGTTTTTTTAACCAATAGCATGTAATACAAACATAGCTAAGAATAAGCATGTAATGATATACATAGATGGTGCGACTTCTTTACGCTTTCCAAGAGCAACTTTTAAGATAGGGTAAGCGATAAATCCGAACGCAATGCCATCAGCGATACTATATGTGAGCGGGATCATAACGATAATTAAGAATGCTGGAAATCCTTCTGAAAAGTCATTCAGAGGAATTTGTTGGATGCTTGTAATCATCAGCCCGCCAATAATAATTAAGATTGGTGCAATGGCACTATCAGGAATTAATTTGACAAATGGAAGAGCAAACAGTGATGCAAAGAATAGCAACCCAGTAACGATAGACGTCAGACCTGTCTTTCCGCCTGCAGTAATACCTGCGGCACTTTCTACTGTTGATACGGTAGGGCTTGTGCCAAATAGACCACATGTCATTGCTGAAATTGCATTGGCTTGGTAAGCACGTGGGAATTTACGGTCATCTTCTAATAAACCGTGCAGAAGTCCCATGTTCTCAAAAATAAGCACCATGCTTAAGGAGAATGTTGCAATCCAAAACGGTAAGGAAGAAAGTTTCCCAAATGACATAGCTCCAAACACATCACCGTAATTAGCGAATGAGAATGAACTATTTCCCACTTGACTCGTATCCACAAGACCAAATAACCATGCGATACCAGTTCCTATTGCAATCGTCCATAAAAAGTTTCCACGTACGTTACGAATAAATAATACAAGTGCAATGATAAGAGTAAGTAATGTCGCAAGAACGACAGGATTACTTAATTTCCCCATTGCCACAGCAGTATTTGGGTTCGAAACGACTAAACCACCTTTTTGCAATCCGATAAACGCTAAAAATAATCCGATGCCGACAGTAATCGCTTCCTTTAATGACTTTGGAATTGATATTGATAGCACGCGAGCGATTGGTGTAAAAGCGGCAATTGCAAAAATAATACCAGAGATAAAGACAGCAGCCAATGCTTCTTGCCAAGTTAGTCCAAGTGTATGCACAGCTGTGTACGTGAAGAATGCATTTACACCCATACCCGGGACAAGAATAGCAGGTGCATTTGCCCAAAATGCCATGAGTAGACATCCGACAAATGAACTAAAAACAGTTGCTAAAATTCCAGCTTCAAGAGGAATGCCAGCATCTGATAAGATTGACGCATTTACAATCATAATATATACGATTGTGAAAAATGACGTAACTCCAGCTAAAACTTCTTGTTTTGGTGATGTTTCGTGTAAACCTAATTTAAATGTTCTTTCAAGTATTCCTTTCATGTTAAACCTTCTTTTTCATATCCCTCTCCCACCCGTGATATCTCTTTTGTAAGAGCTCACCGTTCTTTATTATATCAGAACATCATGTTTTTACAACAAGTAAAATGATAACGTTTACTTGTAAAGAGAATTCGTTATAAATACGTAAAAATAGCCCGTATGGATGAAATGATTTCTAATTCACCCGATTGAATAGGCGGGGCTGCTTGTGCATGTAAAGTAGCATAAGACGTAACCTCCCTTGGTAATTGGGCAGATTCTTCAACGAATGAGAGGGGAACAGGATTAATATTTAAATTATATGTACTCGCAATAGCACGAGCTTTTTCTACTGCTTGGTGCAGAGCTTGAATGAGAGCTTGCTCATAATATTTATTTGGATGAGATACTCGGAAACGTAAACCTTTTGCTACATTTGCACCATTTGAAACGGCTATATCATATACTTCCCCAGCTTTTTGTACATTTAAAACGGTAATTTCATACAAATGCTCCACGCGGTATCCTTGTAGCAATGCTTTATCATTTACATATTCGTATTGAGGAGTGATCGTATAAGAAATCGTTTCTATATCTTTATCGGCAATACCAAGCTGTTTAAGTGCATCCAGCAATTGTTTGGATTGCACTGCATTTTCTTCTTGAGCCTGTTTTACATTTTTATCATCTGTTCGAATGCCAAGCGTTAATATAACAACATTCGGTTTTGCTTTAACGACGCCTTCCCCTTGTACAGTAATAGTAGCTTCTTTACCAGTATTAGCTGTGCGTACGTTGTGTAAATAAGGATTCATTCCACCCTGCATTTTCCATCACCATCCTTTTTATATGTATATGTGTGAACAAAAAAGAAATTTATATGAAAAAAGTTACATAAATGAGAATGTTGAGGAAAGAAAGCATATACAACATAGGTATTTATAGATTATAATATGTGTAAATATGATAAAAAAGGGACGAGGCTATTGAACGAAAAAAGAGAAACACTGATTTTAGATTTATCTGCATCATTTCGAAAAATGATACGTTTATTACAAAATGATATTAATACACGTTTTGCAGAACATATGCCATATAATGAATTTTCTGTATTACGTGCGTTATTTTTAAAGAGTCCACAGATGGCTTCGCAAATTGCGAGTGAAGTAAACGTAACCTCCAGTCATATTACAGCTGTTACAGATCGTCTCGTACGAAAAGGATTAGTAGAAAGAAAACGTTCTAATTCAGATCGTCGAATCGTGTACTTAGAAATTACAGAGCACGGAAGAGAAGTAACTGAAAAACTTGAAGCTGTGCGTAAAGAATATTATAAAGAGAGATTTAAAGGTTGGAGCGACCAAGAAATAGAAATGGTCTTAGAACTATTTGGCCGCGTATTATAATAAATGAGGATAGGAAGCGAAAGCATTCCTATCCTTTTTCTTTTGAATAAAAATATTTTGAAACTCCGATACTTTAATTAAAAGATCGGAGGAAAGATTATGAAATATATTGCGGCACTTACCATTTTATTTGGTGGTTTTTTCTATTTTCAAACATTCACGTACGCAGATACACCTATCCAAGTGGTGCGAAAAGAAGTGAAGTACATTGAAAACGATAATACAGTCTTATATTCGAAATTATGGGTTCGTTCTATGCAAAACGCAGTATTATTCCACCATAGCGATAATATTCGCAATCAGGACACATTACGTAATGTAACAAGTTCATCGCTTGTTAAAGCGAAGCAACTATCTTTTCAGAAAGCAGCACTCTATATACCGAGACTATCGCAATACGTATCAAAAATAGGAAAAGAAAATATTCAAGTGTACTACATTGCGATTCACTATAATGTAAAAAAAGAAAATGCATATCAATTAGATGGCATGAACTATTTTCTACAAGTATTCGTAAAAGAGCGTGGGGAATGGAAAATTGCTGAAAGTGTAGTTGCCCCGACAGAGCAAATTGTGCAAAATGGTGATGGATTTGGGATGAAAGAAGAGATGGTGTATGGGGATAGGAGAGAGAATGTGAAATAACCTCCTCATCGAGAGGAGGTTATTTTATTTAAAATTCCAAGAGACTTTCCATTTTAATATTTTAGGTAGGAGGAAATACGTAATGAAACTAGTCACTAAAAATCCGATGTAAAAGCTAGACAATGACTGCTCATGACTTAGTATTAAACCTCCGATGATTCCCCCAAAGAAAATCGCACAAGCTAAAACTACTTTTTGTAGTTTTGGATATAATAAGTAGTTACCATTTCGCTCATTGACTGAACGGGCATATAAATATATACCGAGTGGTAATAAAATAAGGATATGTGCAATAGGTCCAATCAATGTTTTGACCGGTGGAATCTTTGTAAAGTTTGGCTCGTTATGACGCACTCCATTTTGATCAGTATAAGCGCTTTGTGGATCATAATTAAAGTAAATATTAAAATCTTCTGCTGGACTAGAAATACGTATGTTTTCCATAACATCATGTATAATGCCATTGTTCTCATGAAAGTCGGCATTCGAGTGAACAGCAATAACTCCTGATATTAGAGATGGAAGTAACACTGGGAAGATTAATATAGCTGCAGTAAGAAATCCTTGCGATATCACATTTCCAGCGATTGTTCCTATACATAAGGCAAGTGTATAAATAGCAATTAATACAATTAACATGTATATAAAGTAACTATGAAAGGGGGAGAATACTTGATATTTATTATGAAAAGTCAACTTTTTCATAATAGCAAATAGTCCCCAGTTTAAAACGACAACAGCCGCGATATTACAGATTCCAAACAACCACTTTGTTATATAGAGGTGCGAACGTTTAAAGGGCATAGACCATAACAAGTCGCTAGTGTTATTTTGTCTTTCCCATCCAATTAACGTACAAGCTAGAACGATTAGCAAACTACCTAACAGCATGATAGAATCTAGAAGTGTTAAATCAAAACTGTAATGATATATAGCTTTCCATTTTTTATTCATATTTAGAAAATATTGCTGTTGAATAGAAGTCATATAGTATTTATATGACAAACTATAGAAGCTGACGAGCCAAAATAACCATACAACATATTTACTTTGTTGATACGTTCTTAGCCACAGTGCTTTTTGAAACATAGGATCTCTCCTTTAAAAAACTTTATAATTTGTTAGGCGTGATAATACAACATAAGTAATGATTCCAGCGAGAAACAAACTGATATAGTAGTTAGGTAAGAAATAAAATTGATTGATTTTATAGCCACCTAGTAATGAAAAGTAAATGGTTGTCCCCCATATACATATTTTTAAATGTTTTTGGAAAATAAATATCCTTTGACTATTTTCATTTGGTGAACGCACATATAAATATGTCCCAAGTAGTAAATAAAATATTGTATAGAAAATAGGGACTAACATTGATTTGGCTGAATAATATACGTGAGATGCTGGATTTCTTAAAGTAGTTGGATCGTTGTCCCTCTTCCGAGAATCTGGCTGATAGTTATAATCAATAGAAAAGCGATATATTGGTACAACTATATTTGTTTTTTGATTGATTTCATATAGTTGTTGATCTAATTTATTATTTTTAGTATCGGTAGCCCCTAAATGGTTTAGTGTAAAAGTGTACACTAGTGGAATAAATGTAAGGCCCATTAGTAGCCATGGAATGCAAAAAATGACCTGTGAAACAATACTTCCAGTAAAAGTACCGATACATAGAGCAGCTGTATAGACTGCAACATAAGAAACTATTGCATAAAGAAAGTATCGGTGAAGTGGACTAAATGATTGATAATCAAAATGGATAGTTGTTCTATAAATAACATACATAATAATCCAATTTATAAGTAACGAGCTCACAATACAGAAAGAACCGAAAGCCCATTTAGATAAGAAAACATGTTTTCTTTTAAATGGCATCGTCATAAGTAGTGTATTCGATTGGTTGCTACGTTCCCATCCTATCAATAAGCAGGCTAAAGCAATGATAAGAACAGTTAACCAAAAACTATTACCTTCTCCTGAAGAAAAGGTATAAAAATAATAATACTGTTTCCCTTTTTCTTGTAATTCGTAATATTTATCGAGTTCCATCTGAGCACTTCTATAGTATCCGAGAGATAGAAGATAAAGTGAACTGAAGAGAAAAAGTAACGCAGCATATTTCCCGCGCTTCCAATTCCACATCCACAACGCTTTATGAAACATATCCATCCTCCTCCAGTGTCGTAACGAAGACATCTTCAAGTGACATTGTTAATTCTTCAATGAGCAGTGGTTGCTCTTTATAAAACTTCTCCAGTGTTGTAGCCACATTTCCCTCAATTAAAATCGTATATACTTTTCCTGTTTGATTTAATATTTTAATATTGCTTAAGTTTTCTAGTTTTTGAGGTAATGAACGCTCGTAAGCTACTTGTATTTTTGCAAATTGTGATTTTGCATCGTCTAGTGACGTAATAGATGCTACAGTATGTCCTTTTAACATAATGATTGTATCTGCAATTTGTTCTACTTCATCTAAATGGTGAGTGGAGATGAAAATGGTAATCTCTTTTTCTGCAACTTCTCCAACGAGAAACTGTAAAATTTTCCTTTTCACGATAGGATCAAGTCCATTTGTCGGTTCATCTAAAATGATATATTCTGCCTTTGTAGAAACGGCTAAAATGATGGCGAGCAGTGCTTTCATTCCTTTTGAATAACTACGAATTCGTTTGTTTGGTAAGTTGAAACGTTCTAGTAGTTCGTAGAAATATGGTTCATCAAATGCTGTATAAACTGCTTTATAAAACTTCACGATTTCTTTTACTGTATAACCGTTCAGTATGTTAGTAGAATCCGGAACATATACGATTTTTTGTTTCGTTTCAGGATTTTTATGGATGTCGATATCCTCATATGTAACAGTTCCCTCGTCTGGGTCTAAAATGCCGACCATCGTTCGTAATAAAGTTGTTTTTCCCGCGCCGTTTCTTCCAAGTAATCCGACGATACTACCTTTTTGTAATGTGAAAGAAACATCGTCTAAAATTGTTTGATTATCAATTGTTTTCTTCAAGCTTGTCACTTTCAACATCCGTATTCCCTCCAATCTCTTTATAGTATGAATCTATCCAATCATGAATTTTATTTTTCGTAATACCAAGATAAGAGGCTTCTAATAGTAATTGATGAAATTGCTTTTCAACCATAGCGATTTTCCTTTCGTCTAATGTTGGGGTAATCGATTGGGATACAAATGTTCCTTTTCCTCGTAACGTTTCAATAATTCCTTGTCTCTCTAACTCTTGATACGCTTTACTCACTGTATTTGGATTTATAACGAGTAAAGAAGCGAGTTCGCGTACAGAAGGAAGTTTATCACTTGGAGCCAACATGTTTTTCAATACGAGTTCTTTTATATTTTGAACAATTTGTTCCCATATCGGAGTGTTGCTTCTTGGGTCAAGTTGAATATGCAAGAGCAATGTCTCCTTCCTCATATGTATTAAGTGTACTACTATATATAATACACTTAATACAATATAGGGGACGAATGTATTTGTCAACTGAAAATAATAGAAAAAATTGGTATTAAAAAAAGGAGAATTGGAAAAAATAGGTCTGATATAGAATGGAGGGTTAGTCATGAAGCGAGTTTTTGGAATACTTGTTTGTTTCATGTTATTGCTTTCTGGAACTTCAGTGAGTTTTGCGCAATCTGAAAAAACGAAGCAGGAGAAAACAGAAGAAACAACGCCGAAGTTAGCGGAACAAGCGTCGTCAGCAATCGTAATTGAGCAAGATACAGGTAAAGTTTTATTTGATAAAAACCCAAATGAAAAATTACCACCTGCTAGTATGACAAAGATTATGACAATGCTTTTAATTATGGAACAAGTTGAAAAAGGAAAACTAAAACTGACCGATAAAGTTAGAGCGAGTGAACATGCAGCTTCAATGGGTGGATCGCAAATCTTTTTAGAACCTGGGGAAGAGATGACTGTAAATGAGATGTTAAAGGGTATTGCAATTGCATCTGGAAATGACGCATCTGTTGCAGTAGCCGAGCACATCGCAGGTTCAGAAGAAGGATTTGTAAATATGATGAACAAAAAGGCGAAAGATTTAGGGCTGAAAAATACACATTTTCAAAACCCAACAGGTCTTCCGGCCAAAGACCATTATTCGACAGCAAATGATATGGCTATAATGGCGAGAGAATTGATGAAGTATCCACTTATTCGTAAATACACAGGTAAGTACGAAGATTATTTACGTGAAGATACGGATAAAAAGTTTTGGCTCGTTAATACGAATAAACTAGTACGTTTTTATCCTGGCGTAGATGGAGTAAAAACAGGTTTTACGACAGAAGCGAAATATTGTTTAACAGCATCGGCTGAAAAAAATGGCATGCGTGTCATTTCAGTTGTCATGGGAGCACCAACATCAAAAGAACGGAACAACCAAGTGACGAAGCTTCTTGACTATGCATTTGGACAATATATGACAAAGAAATTGTATACGCGCGGCGAAAAAATTAAGACAGTTCAAGTAGGAAAAGGGAAAAAAGAAAAAGTAGATTTAGTTGCGTCAGATAATGTTTCTCTTCTTATGAAGAAGGGCGAGAATATGGACAAGGTAAAACAAGAAGTAATTGCTGAAAAGAAAGTAAAAGCACCGATTAAAAAAGGTGACGCGCTTGGCACCCTTGTTATAAAAAAAGATAAAGATGTTTTATTAAAACAAACAATTATAGCAAAAGAAGATGTTGCTGCAGCGAGCTGGTGGGAGTTATTTAAAAGAAGTTTTGGGATGTTTTCAACATCAAAATAGCGGCAAATATTTTGCCGCTTTTCTATTCGTATATAAGTGAATAATGCTGAAAGGTTTCACTTTATGACGAAATAGTTCTTCTTTTGTCAGCAGGAAGGATTCTTATTTTATATCACGAAAATCTTTATGTATGTGAATAAGTAAAGTTTGAGCATAAGGAGGAAATCGTGTGAGTCTTTCCATGCAATTAGAAGTAAAACGTGACGTCCTATGTGTGAGACTAGAGGGTGAATTAGATCATCATACGGCTGAAGAGTTGCGAACGAAAGTAACAGATATGATTGAGACACATGGTGTTCATCATATTGTTTTGAGCCTAGAGAACTTATCTTTTATGGATAGTTCTGGTCTAGGTGTTATATTAGGCCGATATAAACACGTAAAGGGATTAGGTGGAGAAATGGTTGTTTGTGCAATTTCACCGCCTGTTAAGCGTTTATTTGAAATGTCGGGCTTATTCAAAATCGTTCGCTTAGAAGAAAGTGAAGCGCACGCGCTCGCGACGTTGGGGGTGGCATAGATGAGAAATGAAATGAACCTTCAATTTTCAGCATTAAGTCAAAATGAATCGTTCGCTCGCGTTACTGTGGCGGCTTTCATTGCACAACTAGATCCAACGATGGAAGAGTTAACGGAGATTAAAACAGTTGTGTCAGAAGCGGTTACAAATGCAATTATTCATGGATACGAAGGAAATGCAGAAGGTATTGTTTATATTTCTGTAATTTTGGAAGAAGCAATGGTGAAACTCACGATTCGAGATGAAGGGATTGGAATCTTTAACTTAGATGAAGCGAGACAACCCCTTTTTACAACTAAACCTGAATTAGAGCGTTCCGGAATGGGATTTACTATCATGGAAAATTTTATGGATGAAGTAGAAGTTATTTCAAACGAATCTTTCGGGACAACAATCCATTTGACAAAATACTTATCAAATAGTAACGCTCTATGCAATTAAGGAGAATAGCCTATGGACATAGAGGTCAAAAATGAGAAGAAGAAACCTCAGTTAAAGGACCACGAGCTAAAAGCGTTAATTCAAAAAAGTCAAGATGGAGATCAACAAGCGAGAGATACAATCGTTCAAAGTAATATGCGCCTCGTTTGGTCGGTTGTACAGCGGTTTCTTAATCGAGGATACGAACCAGACGACCTATTTCAAATTGGATGTATTGGGCTCTTAAAATCGGTAGATAAATTTGATTTATCTTTCGACGTGAAATTTTCAACATATGCAGTTCCAATGATTATTGGTGAAATACAACGTTTCTTACGTGATGATGGATCAGTGAAAGTTAGTAGGTCTTTAAAAGAAACAGGAAACAAAATTCGAAAGATGAGAGATGAGCTTTCGAAAGAATTCGGAAGGGCTCCAACGATTAATGAAGTGGCAGAGGCACTAGAACTAACGCCAGAGGAAGTTGTTCTAGCGCAAGAAGCGAGCCGTGCGCCTTCATCTATACATGAAACTGTATATGAAAACGATGGAGATCCAATCACTATTTTAGATCAAATTGCAGATCAATCTGAAACGAAATGGTTCGATAAAATTGCTTTAAAAGAAGCGATTAGAGAACTAGATGAACGAGAGCGCTTAATTGTATACTTGCGTTACTATAAAGATCAGACACAATCAGAAGTAGCAGAGCGCATAGGCATTTCGCAAGTACAAGTTTCAAGACTTGAAAAGAAAATATTAAAACAGATGAAAGATCGAATAGACGAATAATTGTCTATTCGATTTTTTTATGCTGTTAATAGGAGAGAGATGTAAATTTTCGAAAAAATTTACAGAATTTATTGATAATTTGGTCAATTTAAAATATAATCCAAGTATGAACTTGTCATAAAGGGGGAAGGAAACATGGAAACGAGGCAACAATGGGGAACGAGAGCTGGATTTATTTTCGCAGCGGTCGGATCTGCCGTTGGATTAGGAAACATATGGCGTTTTCCTTATACAGCGTATGAAAATGGAGGAGGAGCATTTTTTTTACCGTACTTATTTGCATTATTAACGACTGGTATTTCATTGTTAGCGTTTGAGTTTGCCCTTGGTCATCGTCATCGTGGTTCAGCACCACTTACATTTTTCCGTATTAGCCCGCGTGCCGAATTTATTGGATGGTGGCAAATGTGCGTAACATTTATCGTTTCAACATATTATGCAGTGATTATTGCTTGGTCTATATCGTATACATACTTTGCAATTACTGGAGCATGGGGAAAAGACACGCAATCATTTTTATTTAAAGAGTACTTACATGTTGCAGATAAGCCAGGACAATTTGGAGGACTTGTACCGGAAGTATTAATTCCGTTAGCTCTCGTTTGGATTATTGTGCTTGGCGTTGCATTTAAAGGAGTTAAAAAAGGAATCGAGGTTGTTAACCGTATATTTATTCCTTTATTAGTTGTTATGTTTCTTATTATCGTCGTTCGTGCAGTGACGATGGAAGGCGCTATGCAAGGACTAGATGCATTCTTTAAACCAGATTGGAGTCGTATTTTTGATGGGAAAGTATGGCTTGCTGCTTATGGTCAAATATTCTTTAGTTTATCTTTAGCATTTGGAATTATGATTACGTATTCTAGTTATTTACCGAAAAACTCGGATACAACAAATAATGCCTTTATTACTGGATTTGCAAACTCAGGATTTGAATTATTAGCAGGTATTGGGGTCTTTGCAGCTCTTGGATTCATGGCAAATAATATGGGAGTACCGGTTGATAAAGTAGCAAGTGCTGGCGTTGGGCTTGCGTTCGTAGTATTTCCCCAAATTATTAATGAATTGCCGATGTCACCGTTGTTTGGTGTTTTATTTTTCTTATCGTTAACGGTTGCTGGAATTACATCACTTATTTCACTCGCGGAAGTATGCTTTGCCGCTGTATCTGAAAAATTCAGTTTAAGTCGGGAAAAAACTATTGGAATTATGGGAACCCTTCTCGTGTTAGTTTCTCTTGTTTTTGCAACACGTGGTGGACTTATGTTCTTAGATGTTGTCGACTATTTCGCTAATAATTTCGGATTAATTACAATTGCACTTGCGGAAGTAGTTACGATAGGACTCATTTTACGCCGTTTACCAGTTTATCAAAATCATGCAAACTTTGTATCTGATATTAAATTAGGAACGTTTTGGAGAGTGAGTTTACTCGTTATTACTCCGCTTATGTTAGGGTATATGCTAATTGATGGTACAATCCAAAATATTAAAAAGAACTACGGAGATTATCCGACTGAGTTTGTTGTAACGTATGGTTGGTCGATAGCGGCAGCATTCCTCATAGTTGCAATAATCATTGGCCTGAAAAAATGGGATGCACAAATTCATTCGGATTCTGCCAAGCTTGAAAAAGAATGGAAAGATCGAGGTGTTTCATAATGAGTGGATCAGCGATTATGATGATGGTTATTGGAATAGTAGTCATTTGGGGAGGGCTTGCATTAAGTATTGCAAACTTATTTAAGAAAAAGGCATAAGTAAAAAACATCTGTACCGAAATGGTGCAGATGTTTTTTTATGAAAAAATTGTATTAGAAAAAAATTCAATAACCATACTACAACTACGAGGAAGAGTGAAGGGGTGAATGAAAGTTGGAACAAACGATTTATATTAAAATGCGCAATCGTTTAAAAGTTTCTCCTACTTATGAAGTAAAGCTGGGCGATGTTGCTCAACTTGCCGGAGATTCTTCCGTAGTTGAGTTGTTACAAAATGAGATAGTTTACAAAATAACAGCGCATGATAAGACGCATGTTGTAATTGATGTTATGAAAGTAATTGAGATTATTCAACAGAAAGCATCTCACGTACAAATTAATTTACTCGGTTCTGGACAAACTCTTGTTGAAATTATATACGAAAAAAAGAAGACACACCCAATTTTTTTCGGGCTTGTATGGCTGTTACTGTTCATTGGAGCGGCCCTTGCGATCATTTATTTCCATGAAGATGTAAGTATGCAACAAGTACATCAACGGTTATATTACATGATTACTGGAGAATTTAATGCACAACCACTTTTATTTCAAATTCCTTATTCTTTAGGTCTTGGCTTAGGGATGGTTTTATTCTTTAATCATGTATTTCAAAAGCGAATTAATGAAGAGCCGAGTCCGTTAGAAGTTGAGATGTTTCAATACCAACAGTCACTTGATCAGTATGTAATCGTTAATGAAAACAAGGATAATATGAAACAACTTGCCGATGATTGAGTCTGGATTTGTTATTTTAATTGGTTTAGCTGGAGGGATTGCGGTAGGTAGCGGATATGTCGCATTTTTAGCTGTACTTGGTATAATCCCCCGTTTAGCTCAATTAACGAGAAGTGGAAAGCATATTCAATATTTTGAGTGGGCAGTCATTGCAGGTACTTTAACAGGGGCTTGGTGCAGTTTGAAAAACATTACATTTCAAACGTCGCAATATTGGCTCGTTATATTAGGGATATTTTGTGGCACGTTCATTGGAATGCTTGCTGCGGCATTAACAGAGGTGTTAAATGTTCTACCTATTTTAGCGAAACGAGTAGGGGTAGAGGGGAAGATTATTGTTTTACTCGTTGCTCTTGTACTTGGGAAAGTAATAGGATCGTTGTTTCACTGGATTTATTTCGTAAAGTAGGAGGCAGTATATAAATGACAAGTCAGAAATTGAAGGATGATTACGTAAATAAAGTGAAGGAGTATCATCCAAAGCCAAACTATTTACTAAATTGTATCAAAGCATTTCTTGTAGGTGGACTCATTTGCACAGTTGGAGAAGTATTGATGAAATTTTATATACATTATTTTCACTTCAGTGAACAAGAGGCAGGAAACCCAACTGTTGCAACCCTTGTTTTATTATCCGCGATTTTAACAGGGTGTGGTGTATATGATAAAATCGGTCAATTTGCTGGAGCAGGATCAGCGGTACCGGTAACAGGATTTGCAAATTCTATGGCGAGCGCTGCCTTAGAACATAAGAGCGAAGGAGTTGTTCTAGGGATTGCTACAAATATGTTTAAACTGGCAGGAAGTGTGATTGTATTTGGGGTTGTTGGTGCATATATCATTGGGTTAATAAGGTATACCTTTAAAATTTTTATGTCTTAAAGGAGGGCTAGTATGAGGTTGACCGGAAAACAAACGTGGGTATTTCAAAATGATATATATGTGAATGCAACGGGTACTGCTGTCGGTCCGAAAGAAGCTGAGGGCCCTCTTGGGAAAAAATTTGATATTTCATATGATGACTTGCATTGTGGAGAAGAAAATTGGGAGCTCGCCGAACGAAGATTAATGTCAGACTCAATTCAACAAGCAGTGCAAAAAGGGAATATAAAAACATCGCAAATTGATTTCTTTTTAGCGGGAGATTTATTAAATCAAACAGTGACAGCAAATTATGTTGCGCGTAAGTGGGGCATTCCTTTTTTAGGAATGTTTAGCGCTTGTGCGACGTCTATGGAGACTTTAGCAGTTGGCTCAGCTTTTATAGACGGTGGATTTGCAAATCGTGTCTTAGCTACAGTAAGTAGTCATAATGCAACGGCTGAAAGACAATTTCGCTATCCAACAGAGTACGGTGGACAAAAGCCAGGGACAGCAAATTCAACTGTGACTGGTGCAGGATCTATATTAATTAGCAATGAAAAAAGTGCAATTAAAATTACGTCGGCTACAATTGGAAAAGTGCAAGATTTAGGAATCACAAATCCTTTGGATATGGGGGCAGCGATGGCTCCAGCAGCAGCTCATACAATTCAACAACATTTTGAAGATTTAAGAAGAAGTGCCGATGATTATGATTTGATTGTTACGGGTGATTTATCAGCTGTTGGGACGCCGATTGCGAAACAACTTTTACTTGAGGAAGGTTATGATCTTGGGCATATATACAATGATTGTGGATTGATGATTTATGAATCAAGTCAAGAAGAAGTGTTTGCAGGTGGTAGTGGTTGCGCTTGTTCAGCAGTTGTCACATATGGTCATTTATTACACGAGATGCAAAAAGGGAATTTACAACGAATTTTTGTCGTTGCGACTGGTGCATTATTAAGCCCGATGATGATGCAACAGAAGGAAACGATTCCAACAATTGCACATGGTGTCGTATTTGAGAGAGTTAAAGGAGAGTGAATTGTGGATTTTATATATGCATTTCTTGTAGGTGGAGTTATTTGTTTAATTGGGCAACTATTGTTAGATTTCGTAAAGTTAACACCAGCTCATTTAATGGCAACTTTTGTAGTCATCGGAGCAATTTTAGATGGATTTGGATTGTACGATAAACTAATAAAGTTTGCAGGTGCTGGAGCAACAGTCCCTATTACAAGTTTTGGACATTCACTATTGCACGGAGCAATGCATGCAGCAGAAAAACATGGATATTTAGGAATTGGTATTGGCATGTTTAGTTTAACGTCTGCGGGCATTTCCGCAGCGATATTGTTTTCGTTTTTTATAGCACTTATATGTAAACCGAAAGGATAAATCAAATGAGACGAAGGGTTGTTTTGGTCACAGATGGAGATGAATATGCAAAGCGGACAATTGAGCTTTTAACGAAGGAATTTGGGGGAAGGTGTATTTCAGCATCACAAAGTAATCCAACCAAATTGACAGGGAAAAAAGTTGTTGAGCTTATTATGCAAACGCCATATGACCCTGTATTTGTCATGTTTGATGACAGTGGATTTATTGGAGAAGGATCTGGTGAAAAGGCTTTAAAATATGTGGCTACCCATAAACAAATTGATGTGCTCGGTATTTTAGCGGTAGCGTCTAATACGCATCATTGGGAATGGGCACGTGTAGATGTAAGTGTAGATCGGAACGGGAATTTAACCGAATACGGTGTTGATAAATTTGGACTTCCAGATGGTGAAATTGGCAGGATTAGCGGAGATACAATATATTGTTTAGACGATTTAAATGTTCCTGTCATTGTTGGAGTCGGTGACATTGGTAAGATGTGTGGAAATGATGAATGGGAGAGGGGATCACCTATTACGAAGAAAGCAATTCAATTAATTTTGGAAAGGAGTGGTTTTTATGACGAAGCCTAAAAAAGTGGATATCCCTATATCAACTTTCATAAGTGACAATGAAAATTATTTAAAGCAGACAGTTGGACTAGGCGTTACATACGATGTCGGCATTCGTAAATTTCAAATTTTGAATAAAGAAATTGGTGTGTTATTTGTAAACGGACTTTGTGATACAAATTATATTATCCCTATTTTAGAAGAAGCGGTGGATACAAATGAGATAAGGGATGTAGAAGAAGATACAGTGAAGCTTTTAGAGAATCGCTTAATCCATCAACAAGTAAGTAAAGTGAAAACGATGGATGAGGTAATGCTCCAAGTATTATCAGGACTCATCGTGATATTTGTGGAAGGTGAAACGGAAGCGTTCGCGATCGATGTTCGTAGTTATCCAGGGCGAACACCGACAGAACCAGATACCGAAAAGGTAGTACGAGGTGCGAGGGATGGATTTGTTGAAAATATCGTTGTAAATACAGCGTTAATTCGTAGGAGAATTCGAGATCCACGTCTTCGAAATGAAATGGTTCGAGTAGGAGATAGATCGCAAACGGATATTTGTATTACATACGTTCAAGATGTTGCAAATCCAGATTTAGTAAAGATTATAAAACAAGAATTAAATAACATCGATGTAGATGGAATTACGATGGCGGATAAAACAGTAGAAGAATTTGTTGTAAAGCAAAGCTATAACCCATTCCCACTTATTCGATATACAGAAAGGCCAGATGTAGCAGCAAATCATCTACTAGAAGGACATGTGTTAGTACTTGTTGACACATCGCCAAGTGCTATGATTACACCGACAACATATTTTCATCATTTACAGCACGCGGAAGAGTTTAGACAAAATCCAGCTGTCGGTACATTTTTACGCTGGGTGCGCTTTTTAGGTGTTATATTCTCGTTATTTTTATTACCATTTTGGTTAGTGTTTGTATTTGATCCAACTCTTTTGCCAGCAAATCTTGCTTTTATTGGACCGACTAAGATGACGCATTTACCAATTTTATTACAGGTGTTAATGGCAGAGGTCGGACTTGAGTTTTTAAGGATGGCAGCCATTCATACTCCAACGCCGTTATCGTCTGCAGCAGGGTTGATTTCCGCTATATTAATTGGTCAAATTGCAATTGATGTAGGTTTGTTTGTGCCAGAAGTAATTTTGTATGTAGCAGTTTCGATGGTTGGTGCATATGCAACACCGAGTTATGAATTAGGATTAGGGAATAAGGTTGGGAAATTGTTTGTTATTATTTTAACAGGTCTCTTCCATGAGATGGGATTTGTAATTGGTATGACGATATTAATTTTATTTTTAACGTCTATAAAAAGTTTACAAACACCTTATTTATGGCCGTTTTTACCATTTGATTGGGGCGCGTTAACAAAAATTTTACTCCGTCCAACGATGTCTAGTTTAAAAGTACGACCAAGTATTGTAAGACCTCAAAATGTAAAAAGACAAAAATAAACGGGATTATACACCCGTTTATTTTTTTTAGCAAAAATTTATTATTTTTTAACAAAAATCAAACATTTTTTGTGTACACTTAGAGTAGATATTGTGTATGAAAGGGGAAGAGGACATGATTAAATTATTTGTAAGTGATTTAGATGACACGCTCGTTTACGATGTGAATCATATGCAAAAAGAAGATGAACGTGCGCTGTGTTGGTTAGCTGAGAAAGGGACAAATATTTGTTTTGCCTCTGGCCGCTTTACACACAGAATTGATGAAGTTGTAAAAAGGTTTGCATTCCCATATTACACAACTGGCTTAAATGGAGCGACAATGTTACTTCCGGATGGAAATTTATTTCATGAATCGAGTTTTGAAAATGTGGTTGCCCAGGAAATATATCGATATATACATAAAAAAGGACTAGCGGATATTGTTTGTGCAAATGAGCAGCGATATACAAAAAGGAAGAATGAACATCACCATAATTTTGAAGCATATATGGGCGTGCATATCGCTGAAATTGAAGCGTTAGAAGAAGAGTTTGGTAAGACTGTACACCCTGCAAAATTGTTTGTTTTTGGAGAAGAAGAGAAAATTGTGACGTTAGATCAAGAGCTACGAGATACGTTTCAAGGCGAAGCGGAAGTTTTTATATCAGGTAAACGCTATGTTGATATTATGCCAAGAGGCGTGAGTAAGGGGAGTGCTCTAAAGCGACTAATGGACCATTTGCAAATTGAAGCAAATGAAGTTGCTTGTATTGGAGATTCTTTCAATGATATTTCTATGTTTGAAGTAACCCCACATTCATTTACTCTTCATCATGCCCATCCATATGTAAAGGAGAAAGCAAATCATATAGTGCGTTCGGTTGAAGAGGCTGTTATGAAATTACCGTTACTTGTATAAAAAAGAAGCCCGTCATTGGCGGGCTTCTTTTTTACTTGAATAAAGATTTAACAAAATCAATGATACTTGAGAAGAAATCTTTCACTTTATCTAGAAAACTTTGCCCTTCTTCAGATCCTAAAAAGGCAGAAACATGTTCTTTTGCTTTGTTTAATTGACTACCAACTTGATTCCAATCGATATTAAGATTCTTCATTTTATCAAATAACGATACTAAGTTATCTAACTGTTCATCTGTTAATGTAATGCCGAGTTGGTCAGCAATTTTTTTAATTAATGAACGTAAATCTTCTGTTGTTTTTGGCTGTTCTTTTGCAATTTCTTCTTTAATTTTTGCAACAAGTTGAACTGCTTTTTCTTCACCAATTTTATCACCAAGCTGGGCTGTTTGTACCATTTCTTCATTCGCTACTTTTTTAACTTCTTCAGGAATTTGTTTATTGGACGCAGTTTCGTATGCTTTCATTAATCCAGTTAAAGCTGCAGTTCCTGAAACTTTAAAAGGTGCAGTAATTTGAATTTCTGCATCTTTTACACCTGCTGTAATCAAAGCGTTAGTGTACATTGCATCTGTTACCCAGTTAATGTTCTTTGATCGTACGATAAGACCAGATCCTGGTTTTGTGTATGTAATCATAGAAGAAGAAATTGCTCTCGTACCAATTTGTGCTTTTGGAACAATGCCTTCTAGAAATTTATGTTCTTCCGCATTAGATACAGTGATAATTGTAGCATCTTTTGGTGCTTTCATTTCTTTTAACAGATCTTGTTTTTGTTGTTCAGATAAGTTCTCTCCTAATGTAACAATTGATTCTCCCTCGATGATGTCTGCAAACGAAGCTGTTGGCATCATAAATACCGTTACAGCTAATAGCAGAGCTAGTAATTTCGTTTTCACGAAAAATCGCTCCCTTTCTCTTTCTAAAATTTTCGGGCAACAAAGTTATTATAGTATATATTTCTTATTTGTCACCTAGCTTTTTCCACATTTCAAAAAAGAAGTATCTAGATTGTCGGATTCTTTTTGTTTCTAGTCATGAATGTGGTAATATAGTGCTGAGATAGTTGAAAGGAGACATATACGTATGAAAACTTTAGGATACATATTAATGGAAAACGGTGAAAAAATCGACTTGGAATTTTTCCCAGAAGAAGCACCGAAAACAGTAGAAAACTTTAAAAAATTAGCAGAGCAAGGATTTTATGACGGTGTTACATTCCACCGTGTTATTCCTGGCTTCGTAAGCCAAGGTGGAGACCCAACAGGTACAGGTGCAGGTGGCCCAGGTTACTCTATTCCATGTGAAACTGATGGAAACCCTCATAGACACCTTGTAGGATCACTTTCTATGGCTCACGCTGGCCGTAACACAGGCGGTAGCCAATTCTTTATCGTTCATGAGCCACAGCCGCATTTAGATGGTGTTCATACTGTATTCGGTAAAGCAACAAGCGGTATTGAAACAGTATTAAAAATGCGTCAAGGCGATGTAATGAAAGAAGTTAAAGTTTGGGAAGAATAAGGTAAGGAAAAAGAGAGCTTTTGCTCTCTTTTTTATTTTTAATGAGATTGAGTACTACTTCTACAGCTCATCATACAAGTAGTATTGTTGCTAAAATATATTGCTTGTGAGAACAAACCTTTAACCAATTACATAGAATACATTACATTATATGTTTCAATAAATATTTTTTGTTATATTAATTTTGCTAGAATTGTGCTGCTTTAGAGTAACTATAAATGAAGTGCGGTTGAATGATATGTTTCTTTCCATTCCATATAAAATTTTCTTTTTTTAACTCTATTTATTAAAGGAATAGTGCTGAAACATAGATTTGACTTTCTTCTTTTCGCTTTGTATGATTATCAAGTTGTTTTAGACTCTTCTCACTCTGTTGAAAATATTGTAAAATGAATGTGATATGAAAAGAGTGATTGAGGGGATTACTAGTTTGTAACTTTTGTAAGAAGGGATAAGGGTTATGTTAATTCGTTTTAAAAAAAGTTATGAAAAAATTGCAATGGGGCTTCTTTCGTTTATGCCAACTGAAAAAGATGTGAAAACATTACAATTGACAATGAAAGAATATGAAGCAAAAGATGATTGGCAATTGTATTTGTGGAAAGAAAATGAAGATTTTGTTGGAATAATGGGGATTGTAAAAAAAGAGAATCAAGTATTAGAAATTCAGCATTTGAGTGTGAACCCGTCTCACCGTCATGTGGGGATTGGGACGAAGATGGTTCAAGAGTTAAAGAGTAAATTTCTTGAGTTTACAATTTGCGGAAATGAGCAAACAGCAAGTTTTTGCGAAAAATGTAAAGGGCTAGAACAAAATATACATTCGTGAAAGCAGAGATAAGTAGTTTATTATCTCTGCTTTCTTTTTTGTAATTGTTCGTTTCGTTCAGTAATGACCTCTGTGCGATCACGCAAAGTGTGCTTGTTTATAATATATTCACCTGGGATAGCATTCAAGTCTTTCCAAGAGAGGTTTTGTTTTTGACATAACTCTATGCACTGCTTCTCTAACGATGAATCTGATAAGGGTAAAAATAAAGGTACAAAACGTTCTTTTTTATGGATAGATTGCAATCTTTCATTGAGCAAGGAAAGAAGTTGTACTTGATTAATTCCTAAACGTTGTAAAGGCACACCGCTTTTTTCTAAAATTGTAATTGCGCTTTTCATCATTTTTGTAGAACCATTCCAATTAGCACGTCTTTGGTGGTATAAAGAAACTGCAATTTGAATGAGACCAACTAAGTAATGATCACGATTACCTCTTGGTTTTGTCTTCCAATACTCTTCTAGTATTTCGTGGCATTCAAAATAGTCATAATCTCCATGGAAATGAATTAAAAATTGTATGTATTCGGTAGGATACATGTTTTCTCGCTCCTATCTAACGGTTATACATATAAGTGTATCATAGAAATATGAACAATAAACGACTAGGAGGTTTCCCCCTAGCCGTTATTGTTCATATTAGCAGAAGCAAGCTGCTCCTACAATAATTAGTAAAATAAACAGTACAACAAGTAATGCGAACCCACCGCTAAAACCACAATCAACGTGACCCATAGTTTTTTGACCTCCTACATTGTTCTTACTACACTGTTATCATATGAAGTGGTGGGCATGATGGCATAGGCATCGGTCTATTTTTAATTAAATTTCTTAAAAAGGTTGGATAGAACATGAGTATGCTCTATACTTATGTTGTTATAGAAAAAATGTGGTGGGATGCTTTGTGCAATATAATTTTAAAGTAGAGGCTTTTGAAGGGCCGTTAGATCTATTGTTACATTTAATACATCGTTATGAAATTGATATATATAATATTCCTGTAGCAGATATTACAGAGCAATATTTATCTTATGTTCATACGATGAAAGAACTTCAATTAGATGTTGCAAGTGAGTATTTAGTAATGGCTGCAACGTTATTACAAATTAAAAGTAAGATGTTGTTGCCGAAACATGAAGAAGATGTACTTGATAACGGTGATGATTTTATAGATGATCCTCGTCAAGAATTGATGGAGAGGTTAATTGAATATAAGAAATATAAGCAAGTTGCTACTGAGTTAAAAGAAAGAGAACAAGAAAGAGCACAGCTATATACACGTCCACCAATTGACTTTACATCGTTGCAACAAGAAGAGGAGACAAGCTTACCTCTTGATGTTACGTTATATGATATGCTAGCAGCATTTCAAAAATTAATGCGCCGTAAAAAGGCAAAAAAACCTGTAACAACACGTATTACTCGTCAAGAAATACCAATTGAACAGCGAATGACTGATATTTTAAAACAGTTAAAAATAAAGGGTGGTCGCCAAAGTTTTTATGATTTGTTTGTTGATGATGAACGTGAAATAATGGTTGTAACATTTTTAGCAGTTCTGGAACTTATGAAAAATCAACAAATCATAATTGAGCAAGAACATAATTTTGATGAAATTTTCGTATCAAGCTCTAATAAATCTGCATAGAGCAAGTATGTGAAAATGGGATAGCAACATTTTATCTCATGCTATGTTTTAATGTATCGTTTGGAACAAGAGAAAAAATATTGAACCGAACGCATTAATTGTGATTCGGTTTTTTGATGTGTATTTTTATGAGAAAATAGAAGGAAGGAGCTCGTGAAATGGATAGGAAAGAACAAAAGTCAATTATTGAAGGCCTTTTATTTGTTTCTGGTGATGAAGGGATTTATCCAGAACAAATAGCGAAAGTTCTTGAAATTGAAATGAATGAAGCAATTAATATTTTAGAAGAAATGCAACAAGAATGTGAAGGTGCAAACCGTGGTTTGCAAATTGTACAGTATGCAAAAGTATATCGTTTTGCTACAAAGAAAGAACATGCTTCATATTATCAAAAATTAATAGATACACCAACAGCTGCTTCACTCTCACAAGCTGCCCTCGAAACGTTAGCGATTGTTGCATATCGCCAACCAATCACAAGGACTGAAATGGAAGAGATTAGAGGAGTTAAAACTGATAAGGCGTTACAAACGTTGGTTTCACATTTACTTATAAAAGAAATGGGAAGAGCAGAAGGACCAGGACGTCCTATTTTATACGGAACAACAAAAGAATTTTTAGACACATTTGGATTGAAAACATTAGATGATTTACCACCGCTTTCTGAAGAGAATGAACAAATGAATGAAGCAGATTTATTCTTCGGTTCCTTACAAGAGATATCGAAATAAAAGCTTAGCATTTTGCTAAGCTTTTTTTGTATATCAATTATTTACAGTGCCATACTAAATGAAAAAAGGAGACGAGTTATGAGAGGTATGCGGATTATTTTATTATTAGTTTCTGTTTTATTATGTTTTTCTTTAAATAGCGCATCAGCTAAAAGGTATATGATGTCCATTCATACTACGTCTCCTTTACATATGCATCGGCAACATCTTAGTAAAATGAAAGTGAGCTTTTTAAAAGTGGGGCAAGGTGACGCAACACTTATTATAATGCCAAATGGACAAACAATGTTAATTGATGGAGGACCTTATGAAGCAGGAGAGGTTATTATTCAGAAATTAATTGAGAAAGGGATTAATCATTTAGATGTAATTGTCAGTACGCATCCCGATATGGATCATATAGGGGGGTTAATTCCAATTGTAGAGCAAATGCCGGTATCGCTTATATTAGATAGCGGAAAAACATATAGTTCTCTTACTTATCATACGTATCGGAATAATATTAAAAAAAGAGGGATACCTTTCGTTTCAGTAAAGGAAGGACAATATATACCGCTGGATCCACATGTTTCTATACAAGTATTAAACAACGGGAAATCAAAAGATGAAAATAATGAATCCTCAATTGTTTTAAAGGTGCGATATGGAAAAGCGGATTTTTTATTAATGGGTGACGCGGATGTACGGACAGAACATGAAATATTAAAACAATTTGATGTCCATGCAGATGTGTTAAAAGTGGGGCATCACGGCTCATATACTTCAACAAGTGAAACGTTTATAAAAAAAGTGGAACCGCAGTTTGCTATTTTGTCGTACGGGAGTAGTAATCCGTATGGACATCCTCACCAAAGTGTAGTGAAACGCTTAAAAAGGCACGGTATAATGGTATATAGAACGAATAAACGTACAGTAGAAATGGAAACAGATGGTGAACATATTATGTTAGAGTCTAGCGGGTTAATGCCATTATTGAAGTGATTTCTAGATTAGGGGGCGATACTGTCCCTTTTTGGAAAAATGAATAATATATATTATAATTATAAGAGACGTAAGAAATTTCCTTTTCTGTTGAATAAAAAGGAAATTTCATTAGAATGTATAGACAACTACTCGTGCGTATATTAAGATGGAACTAGGCGAATAAGGTAATAATAACAAGTAGGTAATTCATGGGAAAGGATCGATGAAAATGAAAACGCAAATTGTCATCAATGCCAAAATTTACACAGGTCAAGAAATAGTGGAAAACGGATTTATTCGTTACGCAGAAACCATTAAAGAAATTGGTTTGATGGCTCAATATGTACCACAAGAAAATGAAACTGTTTTTGATGCTACAGGGAAGATTGTAATTCCAGGTATGATCGATGTTCATATTCATGGTGGATACGATATTGATGCGATGGATGCAAATAGCGATGGGTTAGTAACTCTAGGTAAAGAAATGTTAAAAGAAGGGGTTACAACTTACTTCCCAACAACAATGACACAAGCTCCAGAGGCAATTGAAGCAGCGTTAACTGCTGCAAAAGAAGCAAAAGAAAAAGGAGCGCATTTCGAATATATTCACTTAGAAGGACCTTATGTTTCAAAGAAACGTGCAGGTGCACAACCACTTGAACATATCGTTCCTGCAAATATTGAGCAATTTAAACAATGGCAAGAAGCAAGTGGGAATTTAATTAAATTAGTAACATATGCACCAGAAGAAGAGGGAGCATTAGAGTTTGAACAATATCTTGCTGAAACTGGTGTAGTTGGCACAATGGGGCATACAGATGCAATTGATGCGCAACTAAAAAATAGAAAAATTACACATGCAACACATTTATACAATCAAATGCGTGGATTACATCACCGTGAACCAGGAGTTGTTGGTCATGTGTTATTAAATCCAGATGTAATGGTTGAAGTAATTACAGATGGTATTCATATTCACCCTGATATGGTGAAATTAGCATATAAGTTAAAAGGACCAAAAAAAGTAAGTGTTATTACTGACGCAATGCGTGCAAAAGGTCTTGAAGATGGATTATATGAGCTTGGCGGACAGCCAGTACATGTAAAAGATGGTAGTGCTCGATTAGAAGATGGAACGTTAGCTGGTAGTATTTTAAAAATGGATCAAGCTTTCCGAAATGTAATTGAATTTACAGGTTGTTCAATCGAAGATGCAGTACTGATGACATCAGTTAACCAAGCAGAAGAGTTTGGATTAAATAATAAAGGTGCATTAGCGGTAGGAAAAGATGCAGACTTTGTTGTGATGAATGAAGATTTACATGTATATGATACGGTTCGTTTAGGAATTCATATGAAGGAAGGGAAGTAATTAAATGAATATTCTTGTTGTAAAAACTCCAGAAGAACTAGCAGAAGCAGGTTATAAATTAATTAAAGAAGTTGTAAAAACAAAAGAAAATCCAACATTAGGAATGGCTACAGGAAGCTCTCCATTAGGTATTTATGCAGAAATGCGAAAAAATAAACTTGATACAAGCCGTGTAACCACTGTAAACTTAGATGAGTACGTAAATTTACCACATGAAGATAAAAACAGCTATCACTATTTCATGCAAGAACAGTTGTTTGATCATCTTCCATTTAAACAAACTTATGTACCAAACGGGATGGCAAGTGATTTAGAGGAAGAGTGCAAACGTTACGAGAGCATTCTAGCTGCTAACCCAGTTGACCTACAGATTCTTGGAATCGGTGAAAACGGTCACATCGGATTTAATGAGCCAGGAACACCGTTTAATTCTCCAACAAACATTGTTGAATTAACAGAATCTACACGACAAGCAAACCTTCGCTTCTTCGAAAAAGAAGAAGATGTGCCAACTCATGCGATTACAATGGGAATTGGAAGCATTATGAAAGCGAAACAAGTTCTACTTGTTGCGATGGGTTCTAAAAAGGCAGAAGCTGTTAAAGAATTATTGCAAGGTGAATATAGTGAAGAGTGTCCGGCTACAGTTTTACAACGTCATCCGAATGTAACCGTAATCGCTGATCAAGAAGCTCTATCTTTATGCAGTGAGGCGATTGCTGATGAACATCGACAAGTATTCACCATTTCCGATCTATTATCAGATTCAAGAGTGGGTGAAACAGCTAATTGAGGACGGCGAATGGAAGCCGGGAGATAAAATCCCATCTGAGAATGAACTTTGTGATAAGTTCGAAGTGAGTCGAATGACAATCAGACAGGCGATTAATAATTTAGTGGAACAAGGCTATTTATATCGGAAGCGTGGAATTGGAACATTTGTCCAACTTCCGAAAGTGGAACAAAAATTGCAAGGAATGACGGGATTCACAGAAGACATGATTTCTCGTGGGATGAACCCAAGTAGTCAATTACTTAGTTTCCGCCTAGTTCCAGCTACTGCTAAAATAGCAGACCGGTTGAGAATACAGGAGGGGGAATCGGTTTATGAAGTGAGGCGTATTCGCTTAGCTGATGATGAACCGATTGCTTTTGAGACGACATATTTGTCGCCAGCTCTTGTAAAAGATATTAACGAAGAGATATTGCAACAATCTTTATATGAACATTTAGAGAAAAAACTGGGCTTTAAACTTGTTAGCGCTACTCAGTCAATTGAAGCTTCCGTTGCGACGGAAAATGAAGCTGAACATCTGCATATTCCTAAAAAGGCGCCTGTACTTGTAATGCGTCAATGGTCATATTCAGAAGGCGAGGTACCGCTAGAGTACGTGAAATGTATTTATCGTGGAGATCGTTATAAATTTATTACGAATATCGCACGTAACAAATAGTATATTTCAGTTTGTGAAGTACAGTGGAATTGAAAATGGTTAACATGTAAAGAAATAAAAATACGACTCATCCTTATAAGGAATGAGTCGTATTTTTATTATGAGCAATTACGTGGTTAACAGCATCTTTGACGTGATTTACTACATAGTGAGCGTGATTTTTTACTGCATCATCTGCTTGTGACATAGCAAAACTGTGAGGAGTTAAAGAAAACATAGGAATGTCATTATAAGAATCCCCTATACAAGCAATTTCCTCAGGTTTTATTTGAAACTCATTTAATAAAACAGAAATGGCAGAGCCTTTACTAACATTCGGTGGCATTACATCTAAACATTGTTCTGCTGAGATGAAAGTACTAACTTTCCCGTGGAATTTTTCATCAATTTTTTTCTGAAGGAGTTGTAAGCTCTCCTTTGTTCCGCCGACAGAAATTTTATTTGGGAAAATTGTATTATCAATCTTCTGTAGTAAGTTTGGTTCTTCAACAGAAGTCATAGTTACTTGTTGTTCAAGTTCTTGAATAAAAGGTGTTTTCTCTTCAATGTAATAATTATGCTCATCACTTACATAACGGAAATAAGGATCTTCATTCGTCATAGCTAACAAATCGGGGAGTATGCTGGAATCAAAAGTTGCAGATAATAGTTGTTTATTTTCATGTGTATATACAAAAACACCATTTACACTAATACGATGAAAATTTGTATTTACAGCTTTCATTAAGTCTGCAATTTCATTATCAAGTCTTCCGGAAGCGAAGCAAAGAATAACATTTTGTTCGGCAAGGCTGCGCAGTGCCGCAACATCTTGTTCATCAATAAGACCTCCGTGTTGCATCATTGTACCATCGATATCACTTACAAACATTTTAATCATGCTGTTATCTCCTTTCTATGTACAGTTGCTCTTACATTATACGCATCATATATAAACATGTCTAAAAAATGAATTTTTATTAAATGGCAGATGTTTTACATTGACGACAAAGAAGAATATTCTGTAACATAAAAGTAGGCTATTTAAGTACGAGGGTGGTGTTATATGAGTAATTATCTAGAAATTAAAAAAGTTTTAAATAATAATGTCATCATTGCTAGCCATCCGGAACACGAGGAAGTAGTAGTGATTGGTAAAGGAATTGGATTTGGGAAAAAAGCGAAAGATGTATTGGAGCAAGAACAAATCGAAAAAATGTTTGTCTTAAAAAATGAACGTGATCGTGAACAATACAAATTATTAGTGCCGCATATTAGTGAAAAATTAATTGAATTGATGAACGATATTATGCTGTACATTCAAGGAAAAGCGAAATCGCCACTAAATGAACATATTCATATTGCGTTAACAGATCATATTTCATTTGCGATTAAAAGGTTAAAACAAGGACTTACAATTGATAACCCTTTTTTAGTTGAAACAAAAATGCTCTATCCAGAGGAATATGAAATTGCGGAAGGTGTTGTAGAACTTTTAAATTCTCGTTTGCAAATTACATTGCCTGAAGGAGAAATTGGTTTTATTGCACTTCACATTTACAGTTCGCTTACAAATTCTGATTTATCTTCAGTTAATCAAAACTCCCGTCTCATTGCACAACTTGTATCTTTAATTGAGACAAACTTACAAATTACATTAGATCAAGAGAGCATTCATTATTTACGTCTTATTCGTCATCTTCAATATGCTATTGAGAGGGTGAAAAAAGGAGAAAAAGTAGAGGAATCGCAAAGTTTTGCTGATTTATTAAAGGCGGAGTATCCAGTTTGCTATAACTTGGCTTGGAAGCTAGTTAAGGTCATGCAAAAAGAGCTGCAACTACCTGTATATGAAGCTGAAAGTATTTATTTAACGATGCACTTGCAACGCTTAGTAAAGGCAGAGCATGTGTAAAAAGTCATATATTTTTGTCTAAAATGAAAACGTTAAAAAAAATGATTGAATCGCTTACAATAGTTATGTATAATAACTATTGCAAAGTTATACAAATTTCGACAAACACATTAAGGTAAGTAACGAAAACGTTTGCCTTAATTATAGTGAACTTATACGTAAACCTATTTTTGACACGTGTTACTGATTCGATCAGGCATGAGTGGAGAAAAGTAAGGAATGTAAGCTAGAGAAAGGGATATACTACCCTTTGTATAGCTATCGTTCTATCTTTTTTTCCTCATGTCTTTTTGGCGTTTGTCGGAAGGTATCAATATAGATAAGAGAGGAAGGGTTTCCATGTTTAAGAATATCTTTGGTGTTCTTCAAAAAGTCGGAAAAGCGTTAATGCTTCCAGTAGCGATTTTACCGGCGGCAGGTATTTTACTTGGATTTGGTAATGCATTTCAAAATCCACAGTTAACAAATGTTATTCCTGCTTTAAAAGCAGATTGGTTCGTAATGGTAGCAAAAATTATGGAACAATCTGGTGATATTATTTTCGCTAACCTTGCATTATTATTCGCAGTTGGGGTAGCAATTGGTTTAGCTGGTGGAGACGGAGTAGCTGGTTTAGCAGCATTCGTCGGCTACTTAATTATGAACAAAACGATGAGTGTGTTCTTAGAAGTAGATAAGCTAGTGAAAGTAACAAGTTCTGGAGCAGACCCAGTAAAAATTGGATTTGCAGATCCAGCGTATGCAAACGTATTAGGTATTCCAACGCTACAAACAGGGGTATTTGGTGGTATTATCGTCGGTATAGTAGCGGCATATTGCTATAATAAATACTTCAACATTGAATTACCATCATACTTAGGTTTCTTTGCAGGTAAGCGTTTCGTACCGATCGCAACTGCAACATTCTCTTTAATAGTAGGTATTATCATGTGCTTCGTTTGGCCATACATTCAAGGTGGCTTAAACACGTTCTCACATCAAATGATTGATGCAAATAGAACAATCGCAGCATTTATATTCGGTTTAATTGAACGTTCATTAATTCCATTTGGATTACATCACATTTTCTATTCACCGTTCTGGTTCGAATTCGGTCAGTATACAAATGCAGCTGGCGAATTAATCCGTGGTGACCAAAAAATCTTTATGGCACAGTTAAAAGACGGTGTAGAATTAACAGCAGGTACATTTACAACTGGTAAGTATCCGTTCATGATGTTCGGTCTTCCAGCAGCAGCTTTAGCAATGTACCATGAAGCACGTCCAGAAAATAAAAAATTAGCAGCAGGTATTTTAGGTTCTGCAGCATTAACATCTTTCTTAACAGGTATTACAGAGCCACTTGAATTTTCATTCTTATTCGTAGCACCAGTATTATTCGGAATTCACGCTGTATTTGCTGGTCTATCATTTATGACAATGCAAATTTTAGGTGTTAAAATTGGTATGACATTCTCTGGTGGTTTAATTGACTTCCTATTATTCGGTGTACTACCAGGCCGTACAGCATGGTGGTGGGTAATTATTGTTGGTCTTGTACTAGCAGTTATTTACTACTTCGGATTCCGCTTTGCAATTCGTAAATGGAATCTAAAAACACCTGGCCGTGAAGTGGCAAATGCAAATGACGGCGCAGGAAAAGCAGAAGCAGGCGAACTTCCTCGTGAAGTATTAGTAGCACTTGGTGGTAAAGAAAACATTGCTTCTTTAGATGCTTGTATTACTCGTTTACGTGTTCAAGTTAACGAACAAAAGAATGTAAACAAAGACCGCTTAAAAGAACTTGGAGCAGCTGGTGTACTTGAAGTTGGAAATAACATTCAAGCTATTTTCGGACCGAAATCTGACACATTAAAATCACAAATTCATGATATTATGTCAGGTCGTACACCTCATGTTGAAAAAGAAGAACCTGTAAAAGTGGAAGAAACTCCTCAAAAAGTTGATGAAAATGAAACAATTGTATCACCAATCGAAGGGAAAATCTTACCAATTACAGAAGTGCCTGACCAAGTATTCTCAGGAAAAATGATGGGAGACGGATTTGCAATTGAGCCAACTGAAGGAACAGTAGTTTCTCCAGTGAACGGTGAGATTGTCAATGTATTCCCTACAAAACATGCGATTGGTATTCAATCTGAAGGCGGAAAAGAAATTTTAATCCACTTCGGTATTGATACTGTAAAATTAAATGGTGAAGGTTTTGAAGCGCTTGTAGCACAAGGCGACAAGGTGAAACAAGGCCAACCATTATTAAAAGTAGATCTTGCATTTGTAAAAGAAAATGCACCATCTATCATTACACCAATTGTCTTTACAAACTTACAACAAGGGCAACAAGTCGAATTGAAAAAAGATGGAAATGTTAAGAAGGGCGAAACCGCTATTATTGACATTCAGTAGGAATTTGACGCAAAATGTTTATAATTATAATAGGCGATGTGGTTGACCGAACATCGCCTATTATATACAATAGATGATGTAGTACTCACGTCTATACAACTAAAAAATACTGTAATTTAAAGGAGATAAATTATCATGGAAAAAATCTTTAAAGTAACTAGCGACTCAGGAATTCATGCTCGTCCAGCAACTCTACTTGTAAACACTGCAAGCAAATTCGGTTCTGACATTAACTTAGAGTATAACGGAAAAAACGTTAACTTAAAATCAATCATGGGCGTTATGTCTTTAGGCATTCAACAAAACGCAGAAATTAAAATCACTGCAAATGGTGATGATGCAGCTCAAGCACTAGCAGCTATCGAAGAAACTATGAAAAACGAAGGATTAGGAGAATAATGACTCTTAACATTCAAGGGATCGCTGCATCAAGTGGGATTGCTATTGCAAAGGCTTTCAGACTTGAAAATCCTGAATTTAACATCGAAAAGAAATCAATTACAAACGAAGCTGCAGAAATTGCACGCTTAGACGCTGCGCTTGAGAAAGCAAAAACTGAATTAGAAGCTATTAAGGACCACGCATTTGCTGAGCTAGGTGCTGACAAAGCTGCGATCTTTGAAGCACATTTATTAGTGTTAAATGATCCAGAACTAGTAAACCCAGTAAAAGATAAAGTAAATAGCGAAAAAGTAAATGCTGAATTTGCAATGGATGAAGTTGCATCAATGTTTATTTCTATGTTTGAAAACATGGATAACGAATATATGAAAGAACGTGCTGCGGACATTCGTGACGTAACAAAACGCGTTCTTGCACATTTACTAGGAATTAACTTCTCAAATCCTGGTACAATTTCTGAAGAGGTAATCATCATTGCTGAAGATTTAACACCATCTGATACAGCTCAATTAAACCGTAAGTATGCAAAAGGTTTCACTACTGATATCGGTGGACGTACATCTCACTCTGCAATTATGGCTCGTTCTATGGAAATTCCAGCTGTTGTTGGTACGAAAGTTGTTATGGAGAAAATCCAAAACGGCGATATCGTTATCATTGACGGTTTAGATGGAGAAGTAATTGTAAACCCATCAGAAGAAACTCTTCGTTCGTTTGAAGAAAAGAAAGCGAAATTTGAAGAGCAAAAAGCTGAATGGGCTAAATTAAAAGACCAAGCTACTGTAACAAGTGACGGACATCACGTTGAGCTTGTTGCAAATATCGGAACACCAAATGATGTACAAGGTATTATCGATAATGGCGGAGAAGGCGTTGGCTTATACCGTACAGAATTCTTATACATGGGCCGTGACAATCTTCCAACAGAAGAAGAGCAGTTCGAAGCGTATAAAGCAGTTCTTGAAGGTGTAAAAGAAGGTCAACCAGTCGTTGTTCGTACACTTGACATCGGTGGAGATAAAGAGCTTCCATACTTACATTTACCAAAAGAAATGAACCCATTCTTAGGATACCGTGCAATTCGCTTATGTCTTGATGAGCAAGATGTGTTCCGTACACAACTTCGTGCATTACTTCGTGCTAGCGTATACGGTAACTTAAAAATTATGTTCCCAATGATTGCAACTCTTGATGAGTTCCGTCAAGCGAAAGCGATTTTATTAGAAGAGAAAGCGAAACTTGTAGAAGCGGGTACAACTGTTTCTGATTCTATTGAAGTTGGTATGATGGTTGAAATCCCAGCTTCAGCAGTATTAGCAGATCAATTCGCGAAAGAAGTTGACTTCTTCTCTATCGGAACAAATGATTTAATCCAATACACAATGGCTGCAGACCGTATGAACGAACAAGTATCATACTTATACCAACCATATAACCCATCTATTTTACGTCTTGTAAAAATGGTTATCGATGCTGCTCATAAAGAAGGCAAATGGGCTGGTATGTGTGGTGAGATGGCGGGCGATTCACTTGCTATCCCATTATTATTAGGATTAGGTTTAGATGAGTTCAGTATGAGTGCAACATCTATTCTTCCTGCAAGAACACAGCTAAGCAAGTTGTCAAAAGCAGAAATGGAAACATTAGCAGAAAAAGCATTAATGATGTCAACTGCTGAAGAAGTTGTTGAACTAGTTAAAAGCATATAATTAATAAAAAAACCTGAGTCGATTTGAAATCGGTCTCAGGTTTTTTCTATGAGAAAAGTAAATCTTATTTGCTTACTATCGAGGATAAGAGACAGAATTAGATAGCGATTGCAACGATATCAGTTGGGCATACACGTAAAATACCAGTAAAAGTATTTCGATTTTGATTGTTCTTATCGTCTTTATTGTTATCTTTGTTGTCTTTGTCATTACGAGCTAAAGCAGAGAAAAGAGCAACACCGTTAGCGAAACCTTCAAAAATAACATTGTTGAATGTGCCGTTACCTCTAATGCTTAAAAGAGAAAGTTCTGTTCCAACTGAAATGTTAGCAAGTACGTTACATACAGCTGGTTGTTGTGGTCTAACCTCTCTCTCTCTCTCTTTCTCGCGATGGTCGCGCTCTCTTTCATGATGATGACATTCTCTAAAGTTATCACAGCATCCAAATGATCCAAACATAATCCTCATCACCCCCTTCACACTTATAATCTATGTAAGTTCAGTAGTTAGTGACTGGACAGAGAGTGGAATTTTTTCTAGGGGATTTTCTCATTTTAAATGACTAGCTGGGTGTTTAGTATGGAATGATGTTTAAAATAAGGAGAATATAACAAAAAAATGTAAAAACCACCGAAATAAATGAAATGGGTAGCCTTTACACTTTTTTACTTTTATATAAAACGATGATATATACAGGAAGAGCTAGGAGTAGTGGTACAATGGATCGTGCAGTATGTTTTTCTGATTCTAATTGGAATGCTTCTTCTTTTGGAAATTGTAAAATGGAGATGTTTGCGGCATCACCAATAAAATATAGAAGCAGTACAGTTACTATGTAACATAAAAGTGCGATAAAGCTTCCGTATGAACTCAATGAAAATCCCTCTCTTGTTATCTATTTGTTATCATTGTATCACAATTGTAACAAAAACACACGGGTATATTTCAAGACCTTAACAAAATTCGACACGAAACGTCACGTTTATTTATGAGAAGGGAATAGAATATACTTTTCCATAAGTATAAATGTCGAATGATTTGTAGTAATATTACAAAAGTATGACAGGGAATAAAAAAAACGAAGGCAATGTAGTTGCCTTCGTTTTTTATTATTTTGCCCACTCGCTCACTTGCTCTACGCTCATGCGAGGTGCAGGGTGGCCTTTTAAAGTTGATTCACCAATTGTAATAAGCATAATTGGAACGTAACGAGATGAAACGTTAAATTCGTCTGTCAGTGCTTGTGGATTGAAGCCACCAATAGCACAAGTATCCCAACCAGTTGCTTTAGCTGCAAGCATAAGTTGCATTGCTGCTAAAGATGCATTTGAAAAGGCAGCATCTCTTGGGAATTGTTCACGAGCATATGCAGATTCAATATTTTTAGCTAAGCGTTCTTTTGCTTCTTCTTTCATAAATCCTTGTTCTACAATTGGACCATATACTGGCTCAACATTTTTATAAGCTTCTAAATCACCTAAAATAGCGACTACTGCAGAAGCATCAAGAATTTGTTGTTGGTTATAAGCTATTGGATGTAATCGTTTTTGTACATCTTCACCTTGAAAAACAAGGAATTTCCAGTGTTGTAAGTTCCAAGCGGAAGGTGCTTGTGCTGCTGCTTTTAAAATCTCATGTAATTCTGTAGATGAGATTTCTTTATTTGGGTTGAATGCACGTGTAGATGTGCGTTCATATAGAACGTTAAAAAAGTTGTCGTTTGTCATAATATATCCTCCAAATTGTATATAAAATTATCGGGAAAACGTAATGTATATTACTTACATTTTGTAAGTTATCGAATTTAAGAATATAATATCTTTATTTTAATTGTCAAGTTTTAAGAAATAAGCTAGGGCATTCATACAAACGATATAATTCCTATAATCATACACTAAAAAAGGAATTTATAGAGTGAAAAGGGAAGATAACATTCTCAATTAGCTTGTTAATATGTATTTCTCACAAATTAAAGTTTATTGGAGAACAGTCTTTTAAAAATATTTGTGAGGAATTCAGTAGAACAAGATATATGAAGTGAGTGAAGACTAGTGATGAACATACTACATTTTTTATTAGAGAATACGGTTTTCCAAAATGTGTTACAAGATCTGCAGTTAAATGTCCTTTATATAGAAAATGGATGTAAACATCAACAAACGATAGAAAATATCCATCCAAAATGTATGTTTATAGCAAATAGTTTTGAAGAGGGCGAACTATTATTTCAAAGAACGAAACCGCACATTATAATTATGTATGTAACAGATTATTCTCAAATAAAATATATAAAGAATATGTATACCTCGCAAAGTACATTCATTGTCATTTGGGATCAACAAATAACAAAAGAATTTACAGATGTACTTGCATTAGGAATACGTAATATTGTAATAGCCCCTGTAACTCCGCAAGCAGTGTTAGAAGAAGTGAATAAGAGTTTGTATCAACTTTCTTTGGTAAGGCAAGTTAGTTTACAACAGGAACTGCTTCAAACGATGTTTGATTTTCAAAATGATTTATTATTTATAGTAGAAGATGATGAAATTGTTGATTGTAATACAAATTTTTTAACGTTTTTCGGATATGAAAATTTGTTTGCCTATCGCGAGCAACATTTAGTATTTGCTGAACATTTTATTAGAGAAAATGGATACTACTCGACGACGCATGATATAACATGGCTAGACGATACTTTATCAAGCGGTAGAAGAATTAAGATGTCAAATTATGAAGGGGCAGTATCTACTTTTCTATTACGTGCGACACCATTGCCAGAAGATTTATCAAGATTTATTGTAAAGTGCACGGAAATTACAGAATTAGATGAAATCTATCAAGAACAAGAAAGACTTGCTATGATAGATTCATTGACAGAGATTTATAATCGTTTAAAGTTTCAACAAATACTAGAGGTAGAATGGGAAAAGATAATACGTAATGATGAGAAAATAGCAATTATTTTATTTGATATAGATAATTTTAAAACAGTTAATGACACATATGGTCATGATTTTGGCGATTTGGCATTAATACAACTTGCAGAGCTTATGAAATCTAAAGTGGAGCAGCAACATGTATTTGCAAGATGGGGAGGGGAAGAATTCATTATATTAGTGACAAATACAGTAGAAAAGGAAGCATTTCAAGTTGCGGAATCATTACGATTCTTCATTGAAACAAAGCAATTCACTGGAATTTCGAAGTTAACAGCTAGCTTTGGAGTTGCGTTATATGAACAAGGAACTACAAGAGAAGAATTAATGCAACGAGCGGATATTGCATTATATGAAGCGAAAAAAAATGGAAAGAATCAAGTATGTGTGTATAGAAAAGAAAAAATGTGATTTTTCGCAACAAATTGTTGCGATTTTTTTTTATTGTTTGATAATAGAATAGGGGGACAATTTTTAGCGAAGGAATTATGGAGGATCAATATGATAAAAAAAGTAATGGTGGTGGCTTCACTGTCTGCTATAGTTGGCGGCGGAGTATACTATTTTCTTGTTAGCCCCAATATAAAGGAAAACACTGTATTAACAACTAAAGTGAATCCTACTATTGAATCGGAAGTACAAGGGAATATAGAAGAAAAAGAAGAGCAACAAATTGATTATGCTAGCATATCTCAAAAATTAGATCAATATTTAGTCGGAAAGCAATTCAATGGAACAGTTTTGGTAACAGATAAAGAGCATGTTATATTGAATAAAGGATATGGGTATGCTGATGTTCAAAATAAAATAGAAAATACACCTCAAACAAAATATCGTATCGGTTCTATTACGAAAACAGTCGTTGCCACATCTATTTTACAGCTGCAAGAACAAGGGAAATTGAATATTCAAGATAATGTAAATAAATATATTCCTTCATTTCCGGAGAATAAAAATATTACGCTATATCATTTATTAACGCATACCTCTGGTTTACCTGAACACGCAAAAGGCAATATTAATGCGGCTTCCCGCTTACAATTAATTAATTGGATTGGACGTCAAAATTTAGAATTTCCTGCAGGAACAGGTTGGAGATATACAGATTATAATTATATGGTGCTTGCTTATATAATAGAACATATATCGAAAAAACCTTTAGGAGATTACATAAAAGAAAACATATTTGTAAAAGCAGATATGCATGAATCCGGTATGGGGAATATGGTACCTGGAGATAAAAATTTTACAAAGGGTTATGTGAAAAAAGATCAAGAGCTTGTACCAGCGCAGAAGTTAGGCATGGATTGGCTATATGGTTGTGGTGAGATGTATACGACAGTTGGAGATATGAAGAAATTAGACGAAGCAATTATAAATGGAAAACTTCTTTCTGAACAAAGTATACAAGCAATGTTTTCACCTTCAGCAGAACGGAAATATGCATTTAGTTTTTATATATATCCAGATTATTTTCATAATCATGGTGTATTATCTGGTTGGAACACTTTCAATAATTTTAATAAAGAAAAAGGAACTTTTGTTATTTTATTTTCAAATGTGAAAAATAGTATGGATGATGACTTTAATAAAGAGTTCCGAAAGATGGTAAATGATTTATTAGAACAAAGGGGATGAGAAAATGGAACATAAAACTTTATCAATAGGTTTCATTGGGATTGGCGTAATGGGAAAAAGTATGGTTTATCACTTAATGCAAGATGGTCATAAAGTATATGTATATAATAGAACGAAAGCAAAAACAGATTCTTTAGTGCAAGATGGTGCAAATTGGTGTAATACGCCAAAAGAGTTAGTGAAGCAAGTTGATATTGTAATGACAATGGTTGGATATCCACATGATGTAGAAGAAGTGTATTTTGGTATAGAAGGAATTATAGAACATGCAAAAGAAGGTACGATAGCAATTGACTTTACGACATCTACACCTACTTTAGCAAAACGGATTAATGAAGTTGCAAAAAGCAAAAATATATATACGTTAGATGCACCTGTCTCAGGAGGAGATGTTGGTGCGAAAGAGGCAAAACTCGCAATTATGGTAGGTGGGGAGAAAGAAATATATGATAGATGCTTACCTTTACTTGAAAAGTTAGGAACAAACATTCAATTACAAGGACCAGCTGGGAGTGGACAACATACAAAAATGTGCAATCAAATTGCGATTGCTTCCAATATGATTGGAGTATGTGAAGCTGTTGCTTACGCGAAGAAGGCTGGACTGAATCCAGATAAAGTGTTAGAGAGTATTTCAACAGGGGCAGCAGGTAGCTGGTCATTAAGTAATTTAGCTCCTCGAATGTTAAAAGGAGACTTTGAGCCAGGATTTTATGTAAAGCATTTTATGAAAGATATGAAAATTGCTTTAGAGGAAGCAGAAAAATTACAATTACCAGTCCCAGGCTTAAGTTTGGCGAAAGAATTGTATGAAGAGTTAATTAAGGATGGCGAAGAAAATAGTGGAACACAAGTACTATATAAAAAATATATAAGGGGGTAAACGAGGTGGACCTTCAAAAGTTTGATGAGATGATTGATACTGTACAGCGAGCTACTTGTATGCAAATTAATGAAAAACAAAAAGAAGCTTTTAAACAAAAATATGATTTTGAACCAGAATTTGAATATGGAAGAGATGAGAAGGGGCATTATGTAATTCGAACCTCAAAAAAGATGTTAGAAGAAATGGAGTTTTATTTAGCATTGAAATATGATCGTGATGGAGTGGATCTTTATATGCAAGCTGAGATTGACGGCATATTTTATGTATCTATTAGCTATGGTGAAGATGCCCTACATCTACAAGAATTGTTTCAATTTCTAGAAGAAAATAAATAAAAGTCCTCAAATGAGGACTTTTATTTATTTAGTCATCTTTAATTTTTATAATTATAAGTTAGAAGCCCGGCGGCATCGTTCAACCGGGAACGGGATAATTTGTGCGATGTGATTAGGACCAAATTGTTTTGTACGAGCATGGCGTATTATATAAAAAGCACACAGAATTGAAACAGGAATAGCGCCGAATAAACCAAATAATAAAGCGCTTACACAAGATGCGACAAATCCTAAAACACCAATTTCTAACTCTTCCATAATAGCTCCTAAAATAACAGGAAATGCTCCACATGTAACTCCAAGTATAAGTGCGATAAGTAAGCTCATGATTATCTCCCTCTGTTTGCGATATTATTTTCCTTCTTAGTTAATTGTAGTATATCACACATAAAACAGAATTTTCAGAAAAAATTCAATAAATGTTCAAAAAATGTTCGAAAAATGCACTTGAAAAATCAAGGTGTTAAATTTGTGATGAAATGGTACTTTCAAGTAAATAAAAAATCAGGCTTATTTCAAAATGAAATAAGCCTGTTCCATAGGAGGATGTATATATATAGAGTGAATAAAAGTTTGGAAAAGGGGGTCCAAGTCCTTTTATTCAACTAACTACCTTAATAGATTGGAACCCAGCCTTCAGTTGTCACAAAAATACGAATAGCTACAACTTGGCGATCATCTTGCAAGGTAAAATAATGTCTTGCATTTTCAGGAACAGATATTAAATCGCCTGGCTCAAGTTCAACATCAAAGAATTTCCCATCTTTACCTTCAATAGCGAAAATGCCATGACCACTGACGATAAAGCGAACTTCGTCATCTGTATGATGGTGTTCCTTTTGGAAATTAATTAATAATTCGTCAAGGTTAGGGGTGCTATTTGAAAGTGAAATTACATCATGTGCTTTATAACCACGGCGTGCTGAAACATCAGCGATTTCTTTTGAAAAAATAGCTAATATTTCAGCTTTGTTTTCATCTGTTAACGAATAATTTTCATTTAAATGAGTAGGAAGTTTAGAAATATTCCATTTCTCATATAAAACGCCTTCCTCTTGTAGAAATTTAGATACTTCCACTTCATTTTCAATACGAGTATTTACTTCATGAATACGAATTTGCGCCATTAGAAACGCCTCCCTGAATTGATAATAGTTTTATATGAAATTGGAATAAAAACTCATAAGCTTCTAATCTCTTCTTTGCATCAAAGCTATCTCGGCCCCATACAGTAATACCGTGGTTACGGATTAATACTGCACCCGAATCTCCTTGTATATGCTTTCGGAAGTTTTCTCCAAGCGTTGGGATATGGGCATGGTTTTCGATAATAGGAATGTGAATTGTTGCACCTTCTTCCCAAATATCGAGTGCTTTAATAATTTCTTGATTTTGAAGGGTGACTGCATCACTATATAAATTTGTGATGACATTATTATCGGTTGTATGAACATGAAGTACGCAACCGGCATTCGTATTGTTATAAATGTGTGTATGCAATATTGTTTCTGCTGAAGGACGTAATTCAGTCTCTAAAACGGGAACTCCTACATGATCTACTAATAGAAAATCATCTGGAGTGGTTTTTGTTTTATCTTTACCGCTTGCCGTAATAAGAAAAGTAAGTGGTTCATGACTAACCTTTATAGAAATATTACCACTTGTTGCTGGGAACCAATTTCGTGTTGTTAACTCTTTTTTTATCTCGCTTAAGTCATACCATTGACGAAAAAGTTGTTTCATGCCTTCACCTCCAACAAAAGTTTTAATTCAGCTTGCACATCTTGAAATGTTTCAAACGGTGTATAAGCAATATGATTTTCTTCACACTTTGTAATAAGAAAATCGCGAGCGAATACTTTATCAGCTTGTTTCGCGGCTTGTAAATCAGTAATAGAATCTCCAATTACAATATGAAAGTCATCTGTATCACTTAATTTACGGATTAATGATGATTTACATAATCCGCAATGATTTTGACAATGATCATCACAAGAATGAGGCCATTTAACTGTAATAAACTCTGCTGAAAAGTCTGTTTCATTACAATAAATTTGCTCTTTTGGAATGATTCCTTGTAAGAGTGGATAGACGAAGAAATCCATTCCACCTGATATCACGTAAAAAGAAATGTTATTTTCCTTTACGAATTGTATAAACTCATGAAAACCACTACGGATTTCAGCAGTTTCTATTAAAAATTGAATAATATCATCGTGCAGATTAGTAGGTATTAATTGAAATAATTGAGAAACACCTTCTTGAATGGATAGTTCTTGTGATAAAATTTTATTCTTTACTTCTTCGGCTTCTGGTGGTGCGAATTTTTCCATAATGGACATAATGTTATCATTATTTGTAATCGTGCCATCGAAATCACAAAATACTTGAATACTCATAATTTCACCTCATAAGAGGGATTTCCCCATATTTGTAGTGCACTATGCAAATTTATGTCGTCTACTTCATGGAGTGGTTTATTTTGCAAAGTAGCATCAATTGCAGTACGAAAAGCTTTACCGCCGCCTTGCGCTCCATTTGGATGTCCGTGTATCCCGCCGCCAGCATTAATAACAACATCTTTACCGAAATCTCGTACAATAAAGGGAACGAAACCAGGATGAATACCAGCAGACGGAACAGAAAAGCTCTTCTTGAAAAATGCATCGTCTTCAGTTAAATATTTTGAGATAGCAAGAGCCTCCTCTTTTTCTAGCGCAACACTTCCGTATGGAGATGGGAATAATGAAAAGTCAGCCCCAGCATAACGTAGTAGCTTTCCAAGTAATAATGGAGATGAAACTCCATATAACTTGGATGCTGAATAAGCACCACTTACAGCAGGATGTGCCATAATAGGAACTGGGATTTCATCATCTTCTGCAAGTGATTGTAGTACATCTAGTCCGTAAGCAAATACGTTAAATAATAGAATATCAGCTCCAGCTTGCACTGCACGTTTCGCATTTTCTTTTAAATCAAAAGTTCGCCCTGTTAAATTTACGGCATATAACGTTTTATGACCGTATGTTTCGTAGACAGATTGTAAAACTTCTTTTCCAGATACAATGCGTTTCGTAAGGGGTGTTAATGCATTTTTAAATAATATTTCATCATCTTTTACTATATCTACACCACCAATTGCTTGATCGCGTAATTGCGTTTTTAAATACCCAATGTTTCGTCCAATCATTCCTTTAAAAATACTCATTAAAAGGGGACGATCATGCACTTGTAAAAGATTTCGAATACCATCTATCCCGAATTTTGGACCAGGAAAATGTTTTTTTAACTCGTCTGAAAAAGTTAAGTCAATTAGTTTTACTTCGCCATCAAGTGATAGCTTTCCAAATGTAGTCGTTAAAATCGCTGGTAAATCTGGACTGAAGTTTAATAGCGGATATTCGATTTTAATAATTCCGCGTTTTACTTTTTTACGTAAATACGAATTGGTATGTTCATGTTCAGCTAATTCCTCAACATGAATGACGTTGCCTTTATGCTGCTTTAATTGTTCTTGCAATAAGTGTGGCAAATGAGTCCAAGAGCCAATTGTTAAACCGAGTGCAATTTGCTCAGCTTTTTTTTCTAAGTTATGTGAATCATCATGGATTAAATACGTCGCTATAATTCCGCTCATTGTTATAACCTCCTAGTTAAATAAAAAAACCTCTCAGCTAAGGAGAGGTTTTTTTACAACCAGCTCCTTATCTGTCAGCGTAATGCTGCGAGAATTAGCACCGTGTCTACAATTGTAGATCGGTTGCCGGGTTTCGTCGGGCTCGTCCCTCCACCTGCTCTTGATAAGAAGTATTTAGAAATGTTTAAATTTTTAAGATAACTGAATTTTGTCAGATATTTTTCGTGTTGTCAATTACTTTTTGAAAAAATTTAATTTATCAATTCGATGAATGGCTTCTCGTAATCTATCTTCTGTATGCAAGAGACCAACACGGACATACCCTTCTCCATGCTCACCAAATCCAACACCAGGAGCAACTGCGACATGTGCTTTTTCTAGTAAAATATTAGAAAATTGCTCAGAGGTATATCCTTTTGGAACGGGAAGCCATGCAAAGAATGATCCTGTTGGAATGTCTACATTCCAACCAATTGAGTGACAGGCTGAAATAAGAGCGTTTCTTCGAGATTCGTAACTATTTACAAGGTCTATTACACAAGACTGTGAACTTAATAGCGCTTCTCGAGCAGCATCTTGAACTGCACCGAATATACTAACATACATATGATCTTGTAATAGGTTAATTGTTTCAATCACACTTTCATTCCCTACAGCAAAAGCGATGCGCCAGCCAGCCATATTGAAAGTTTTTGATAATGTGTAAATTTCAATTCCTATATCTTTCGCACCATCTGCTTGCAAGAAACTAACAGGTTTTTGACCATCAAATCCGATAGCGCCATAAGCAAAATCGTGAACAACTAATATATTATGTTTATTAGCAAAGTGAATGGTTGCATCAAAAAAATCTTTTGATGCAGTAGCACCGGTAGGATTATTTGGATAGTTTAAAAACATTAATTTTGCACGCTCTGCAATAGAGTCATCAATGTTCGTATAATCTGGTAAAAAGTTATTTTCTGCAATAAGCGGCATTGTTTCAAAGTGTGCTTTTGCTAAAGCAACCCCGGATAAATAATCAGGATAACCTGGATCCGGAACGAGAATCGTATCACCGAGATTTGTAAAACAAATCGGTAATTCTACTAGTCCAGCCTTCCCTCCAAACAAAATAGCAATTTCAGTTTTTGGGTTTAATTCCACGCCGTATTCACGTTTATAGAATGTAGCCACGGCTTCCTTTAAGCTTTCATGTCCGCGAAATGGCGGATATTTATGATGAATGGTCTTTTCGGCAGCATCTTGTAAAGCTTTTACGATATGCTGCGGTGTTGGTTGATCTGGATTACCTTGACCTAGATTAATAACATCGTGACCAGCTGCAACGACTTTGTTAACTTTTGCAACAAGTGAAGCGAAAAATTGTGTTGGCAATGATGTTACTATCTCAGAAGGTTGAAATAATTTCATACTTTCCACCTCTTTTGAAAGTTGTTACAATTCTAGTGACAAATGATATAATCTTTCCAGTATTTTGTAAAGAGAAAAATAAGAATGGGGCTGAAAAAATGAAAGTCGCATGTATTCAAATGGATATTGTTTTTGGAGATGTAGAAAAAAATATTGAGAATGCTAAAAATAAAATAAGTGAAGCTATGAAGGAAAGGCCAGATGTTATCGTCTTACCAGAACTATGGACAACAGGATATGATTTAACGAGACTTTCTGAAATTGCAGATAGGGATGGAGTGGAAACGAAAGAAAAGTTAATAGAATGGGCGAAGCAATATGATGTACATATTGTTGGTGGGTCCATAGCAAAGCAAACAGAGCAAGGCGTTACAAATACGATGTATGTTGTAAATAATGAAGGACAGTTAGTCAACGAATATAGTAAAGTACATTTATTTCAGCTTATGGATGAACATAAATATTTAATAGCTGGTAATGGTACAGGCGAATTTAAGCTAGATGATGTTGAATGCGCTGGAACAATTTGTTATGATATTCGTTTTCCAGAGTGGATGCGTGTTCATACTGCTAAAGGGGCAAAAGTATTATTTGTTGTAGCAGAATGGCCATTAGTTCGTTTAGCACATTGGCGTTTGCTATTGCAAGCAAGAGCAGTTGAAAATCAGTGTTATGTTGTTGCGTGTAATAGAGCAGGAAAGGATCCGAATAATGTGTTTGCAGGTCATTCTTTAATTGTGGATCCTTGGGGTGAAGTTGTAGTAGAGGCGAATGAAGAGGAATCAATTTTATTTGGAGAGCTTGTATTCGAGAAAATTAGAGAAGTACGAAAAGGAATTCCAGTTTTTGCGGATCGTCGTCCAGAATTATACAAATAAAATGTTGACAATTGATTTTTATTCTTGGTATAGTCATCAACATAAAGTTAAAAATTCAAAAAATTATACAACTCTTATCAAGAGCAGGTGGAGGGATTTGGCCCGATGAAGCCCAGCAACCGACCGTAATACCATTGTGAAATGGGGCGTTTATTACGCCAAAAGGCACGGTGCTAATTCCAGCAGAAAGTAAAACTTTCTGGCAGATAAGAGGGGAGAAGATAAACTTCAAACCTCTTTCTTAGTGGAAAGAGGTTTTTCTGTGTTAGAAAAACCTCTGAATTTAAAAAGGGGGAGAAGACGATGGGATATTATTTATTAACAGAAATAACAGCTGTACAATATGCGAAAGATCATGGTTATTTTGAAGAGAAGGCAAATGTCATTTGTCATGAAATTGGAGATGGAAACTTAAATTACGTGTTCAAATTAGATGATGGAGAGAAATCCATTATAATAAAACAAGCACTGCCTTATGCTAAAGTAGTTGGTGAAAGCTGGCCATTGTCTATAAAAAGAGCAACGATTGAAAGCAAGGCATTACAAATTTTTGCGCAGTATGTACCGGATTATGTTCCAGTAGTGTACAGTCATGATGAAGAGTTAGCGATAACGGTAATAGAAGACTTATCAAGACTAACAATTACAAGAAAAGGATTAATAGACGGAGAAGAATATCCGCTTTTATCCCAGCATATTGGTCGTTTTCTAGCACATGTTTTATTTTACACTTCAGATTTTGGTTTACAGTCAGAAGAGAAGAGGATACTAGAAGGTACCTTTGTAAATCCGGACCTATGTAAAATTACAGAGGATTTAGTGTTTACAGATCCTTTTGGGCATTATGATACAAATGATTATGAGCCAGATTTACAGCTCGTGGTTGATGAACTTTGGAGTGATAAAACTTTAAAACTAAAAGTAGCACAATATAAATATAAGTTCTTAACAAGAAAAGAAACTCTTATTCATGGTGATTTACATACTGGTAGTATTTTTTCGTCACCTTCTGAAACGAAAGTGATTGATCCAGAATTTGCGACATATGGCCCATTTGGATTTGATATAGGTCAATTTATTGCAAATCTATTATTAAATGCTTTATCTAGAGAAGAAGAAAAGAGAAGTGTACTATTTTTTCATATAGAAAAGACGTGGAGTTATTTTGTAGAGACTTTTACAAAGTTATGGATTGGGGAAGGTGTAGAAGCATATACGAAAGAAAAACAATGGTTACCAATTATTTTGCAAAATATCTTTACTGATGCAGTTGGATTTGCCGGATGTGAACTGATTCGTAGAACAATTGGTTTAGCTCATGTAGCAGATTTAGATGAAATAGAAAATAAAGAAACAAGAATTCAAGCTAAGAAACAAGCGCTATCCTTAGGTAAAGAACTAATAAAATATGAATCTAAAAGTGCTGATATTCAACTGTTTCGAACATTATTTCAACAGACAGTTTCAAGGGGTGTAAAAGCATGAGTACAATTGTTACTGTTCCGAGATCTGTAAGTTGGAAAGGTGATGCAATTGCAGTATTAAATCAAACGAAATTGCCACATAGCACAGAATACAAAACATTAACGACTATTGAAGGGGTTTGGAAAAGTATCATAATGTTAGAAGTACGTGGAGCGCCTGCAATTGGAATTGTAGCTGCATTTGGCTTGGCGCTTGCAGCGAAAAAATATAATACTTTACATATCGAAGAATTTCAAAAGAAGTTTAATAGAGACTGTAACTATTTAGGGACATCACGCCCAACGGCAGTAAATTTATTTTGGGCAATTGATCGTATGAGAGAATCTATTCGAGAGATTACTACAATAAAAGAAGCACAAAAAATATTAGAAGAAGAAGCGCTTCGCATTCAACAGGAAGATGAAGAGGTGTGTCGAAATATTGGGGAATATGCGTTAACATGTTTTAAAGATGGCGATAATATTTTAACAATCTGTAACGCTGGAAGTATCGCAACTGCCAGATATGGAACTGCATTAGCTCCCTTTTATATTGGAAAAGAGAAAGGTGTGCGTTTACATGCATATGCGTGTGAAACGAGACCAGTTTTACAAGGTGGTCGCTTAACGACGTGGGAATTGAAGCAAGCAAATATTGATGTGACCCTTATAACAGATAATACTGCAGCTCATGCTATTCAAACGAAAGAAATAAACGCAATTATTGTGGGGGCGGATCGAATTGTCGCAAATGGAGATACAGCCAATAAAATAGGGACAATGAATTTAGCTATTTTAGCAAAGTACTTTAATATCCCATTTTACGTTGCTGCGCCACTGTCAACATTTGATGTTACGAAAGAAACTGGAGCCGAAATTATTATTGAAGAAAGAGATGAAACAGAAGTTACGAAAATCTTTGGAAAACAAGTAGCACCAATTGGAACGGATGTTTATAATCCAGCATTTGACATAACGCCGAATGAATTAATTACAGGAATTATTACTGAGAAAGGTATTATACGCGGGGACTATAAACGAGAAATTGCATCATTATTTGAAAAACAAGCTAATACATAATAGCTTGTTTTTTTATGCCTAAATGCAGTGTTTTCTCTTACTTATATAATGAAAGGAGGGGAAGAGGGTGGAAGAGTGGATCAAGATGATAGGTAATGTAGGGTTTCCAATTGTTGTAACATTATATTTACTCCACCGTATTGAAAGTAAATTAGAGGGGGTAATTGTTGCAATTGAGAAGCTCCCGCGGCAATTACTAAAGTACGAAGATCCTCGGGATAAAAAATAAAGTTTGCTCTTCTTGAGCAAACTTTATTTTTATTGAGCGGTATAACCACCATCGATAACGACAGCTTGACCAGTTATACCTTTAGCTTTTTCACTCGCTAAAAACATCGCATAATCTGCAATTTCTTGTACTTGTAATAAGCGCTTTTGTGGAACGAGTGGATAAATAACATCTTCTAAAACATTTTCAAGTGGTACATTTCGTGTAGTAGCTAAGTCTTGTAGTTGATTACGTACAAGGGGGGTATCAACATAACCAGGGCAAAGGGCATTAACAGTAATACCATGCGTAGCACCTTCTAAAGCGGCAACTTTTGTTAATCCAATTACGCCATGTTTTGCACTATTGTAGGCAGCTTTTCCAGCAAACCCGACAAGGCCGTTAATAGAAGCGATATTAATAATACGACCATATTTTTGTTGTTTCATAATCGGAAAGGCATGCTTAATTGCAATAAACGGAGCAATTTGCATAATTTGAATTAGTAGCTCGAACTTTTCAGTTGGAAAGTCTTCAATGGGTGAAACGTGTTGCATTCCTGCGTTGTTAATTAATATATGTAATGAACCGAAATGATCAACTGTTTGAGAAATTGCTGCTGTAATTTCCTCTTCAGATGTAACGTCACATTTTAAACCGATAGCTTGAAAACCTTCATTTTGTAATTGTTCAGCAGCTTCTTTTGCGCGTTCTTCAAGCCGATCGGTAATCACAACTTTTGCATCTTCTTTTGCAAAAGCCTTTCCCATTTCATAACCAATGCCACTTGCAGCACCTGTTAAAAAGACAACTCGATTTGTAACCATGATGAAAAACATCCCTTCATAATAAAGTTTTCATAGTGCTCTATTTAGAGAAGCTATAATGAAATTCCTGCAAACATTTGGAAAAAATATCGTTAGCTATCTTGTTTTGCAAAATAGTCTTTGCTATACTATTTTGTAAAGCAAGATACTTACGCTTATCTATCTTGTAAAGCAAGATAGTAGGAGGATTTGAATTATGTCGACAAGTCAAATGCTGAAAGGGATTTTAGAAGGATGCTTACTTGCTATTATTTCTGAAGGCGAAATATACGGTTATGAAATGAGTGAAAAGCTAGCGAAGTATGGTTTTACAATGGCGAGTGAGGGAAGTATTTATCCGTTATTAATACGAATGCAAAAAGAAGGACTAATAACAAGCGTAATGAAGGAATCTCCATCTGGTCCAAAGAGAAAATATTATACATTAACAGAAAAAGGCGAGGAAGCACTTGATGAATTTATGGATCGCTGGGAAACGATGCAAAGTAGTGTAGAACGTCTACTTGAAGGGAAGGGAAGGAGAAAATAATGCTATCAAGTGAAGCGCGAAAGTTTTTGTTAGATATGAGATTATTTTTGACGGCAAAGAGTGTGAAAGAAAGCGATATTGAAAATTTTATAGAAGATGCGGAACTCCATTTAATTGAGGGGGAGAGTGATGGGAAAAGTGTAGAAGATATTTTCGGAAGCTCACCGAAAGAATATGCAAATGAACTTGTCAAAGTAATGGAAAGAGATAGACAGGAAACGTGGAAGCAAATTGGTTTTACAGTAATGAATATCGTATCGTTTTGGATTATTGCTTCTATCTTAATAGTGAATCATGGAATGTTACAGATTTCACTTATTCAGTGTATCGGTTACAGTTTTTCATTGATTTTAGTTGTTATAGGTCCTAATTTTCTACTTCGCAAAATGACCTTCGTCACAAGCTTTACAAAAACATGGTTTTCCATGTGGTCTTTAGTTATGATTGCTCCATTGTTTTTATTAGGAGCTGTTACGATATTAGATGTGATATATCCTACAAAAATGCTCACATTCACCGAAGTCCAAAGTTATATAGTAGCTGGTGGGATTTTTATGATCACAGTAGCGATAAATATATATTTTGAAGGATGGTTTAAAAACTTATATTTAATCATTCCACTTTCTATTATGTTACTGTTTAAAACATTTACATCGGAAGATCTTATGCCAATGCTATTTCAAATTATATGTTTATACGGAAGTTTGTTTATTTTAATTTTCCTTGAAATTATGATGAAGACGAATAGAAGAGAAATGGTTAAATAAGGGAGGGGTTATAATGAATGTTTCTAAAGAAGGAGAAAAGTTTTTAATCGATACGAAAGTATATTTAATAACAAAAGGGATTAAAGAAGAAGAGGTGAACGCCTTTCTAGAAGATGCAGAACTTCATTTAATAGAAGGTGAAAAAAAGGGAAAGACGGTAAGGGACATATTTGGTGACTCACCAAAAGAGTATGCGGAAGAATTAGCGAAAGAGATGGAGAAGGATAAAAGCGGAAGTATAAAGAGTGTTTTAGGAATGATTATTGGTATTGGTGGGTATTGGTTACTAACCAATATTTTATTTGGAAATTCGAATCAACAATTTACGTTAACAAATGTACAGTTAATTGGTTATCCTATCGTTTTAATTATTACAATTATTGGAACGGTTTTTGCGTTTAGAATGTCTTCTTTTAAAAGTAAATTAGTAGAGTTTGGAATTATTTATGTAATAGTAATGATACCTATTTTATTATTAGTGTTATTAATGTTTATGAATAAATGGTACGGGACACCTGTATTGCAATTAACTACAATGCAAAGTTATATACTAGCTGGAATAATCTTATTAGTACTGCTAATTGGTGAAGCGTACATACTTGGATGGATTGGAATATTAGCTGTTATCATACCGTTATTAATTATGTTTGTATTTAAAGAATTAGGGAAGCAAAACCCATATTGGGGAATGTTAGAGCCTTTACTTCTGTACGGAAGTTTATATGTATTAATGAGATGGTCTTTTAAAAATGAAGAGGAAAAAACTGTAAGCTAGTTTTATACTAATAGTGAAGTGAACGAACTGAATTTTTTATCAAGGGGGGAACGAATATGCAAAGTATATTTCTAGGTATATTGTCTATTGTGTTTTTAGGTTTAACGATTTTTGGGCTCTATACTACCTTTTTGAAAAAGGTACATGATGACTATTTCGATACTTTATTAGATGACACATCGGGTTATATTCTGTTCTTCGGTTTTATTGGAAAAGGGCTGCTCTGGATACACCAAAAATTATTTCCAAAGAAATATTATATAGGGATTTTTAGAGGGATTACATTTACATTTAGTTGTCTATTTTTATTTCTAGCAGCCGGGATTTGGTTTGTTGATTGGAATAAGTCGTTTTAAACAGTAACATGAGGGTTACTGTTTTTTTCTTTGTAATAAAGAGCTTTGTAAAGAGAGCGCTTTTTGTTCTGCTGTTAATAAGGAATGAATATGAACGTTTTCTGGACGAGGGACTATCGGATACATAAGATTGGTTGGAGAAGGATGGTGCTCCGAGCCAGTTGGGGAATGAGGATCTGCATGAGTAAGTTTTCCGTGAATACGTCTTGTAAATAAGATATGACCGATTTCGTGAGCGAGCGTATATATATTTTTCATAGGAGCAGCTGAGTTTGTTAAAACGATATATCCTGTAAGTTGTTGCTGTTTTGCTAAAGAGTAAGCGCAGGCAATTACTGCTGTTTCTTTGAAATAATCACTGCCAATATAACAAATATAAAGGTCGCATTCAGGAGCTTCATTTACACATGTTTGGAAAAAGGATGCCAGCTTTTCTTGACTTTGAATGGAATTTTTATAACTGATTTCACGGTCAAAAAAACGGAAAAGTTCATTTAATACAATTACTTCTTGAATTTGAAATGTAATGGGGTGCCAAATTGATTCTGCAACAGCTAAATCTTTTGCGATGCGGTCATCAGAAATATCGGCGCCGGGAGTAATACAAATACATATATTGACGTATGGATCCATAAGGAACACCTCAAATGAAAAAAGTTCTTCCTATAATATATGTGGGAAAAAGATGTCATGTATGGATAAACGCCTTCTTTATTGAATATATAGATGACAAGTCGAAAAAATTTCATAGTTCTATAACGTAGTGTGATCATCTTTTTGATATAGTAAAGGAAAGGGGGAGAATATATGTATACATTAAAAATCGTTTCAGACAGAGAAGCACTTTATCAATTTGCGAGTTATGTAAGAGTTGTACAAGGGGTGGAAGATGTATATGTAGAGGTGGGAGAACCTTTATATGAACATCCGTTAATGAAGTTTTATGTACATATTAAGCTGAAAGAAACATATGAGCAGCATAAAGCGTTACAGGAAATAGCAAGATTAGTAGAATTGGGGCGTTTTACATATGTCCATTATCGTAATGATGAAATTGAGGAAGCTTTTGAAGCTGTAAAATATGAAAGTTTTAAGAAATAAAGGTGAAAAAAAGGAGGCGAAAGCTTCTTTTTTTCTTTAAAATTACATGAACAAAAAGAGCAAAATTTTGTTATGATAAGGGAGGTTAGGGAAAGGGGAATTTACATATGGGGTATATTGAAGAGTTACGAAAAGTCGTTGGTACAAGGCCGCTTATTCTCGTAGGATCAGCAATTATTATATTAAACGATAATCAAGAAGTATTGCTTCAATATCGTTCAGATACATATGATTGGGGTGTACCTGGTGGGGCGATGGAACTGGGCGAAACGACAGAAGAAACTGCACGTAGAGAGTTATTTGAGGAAACGGGGTTAACTGCAAAAATAATGCAATTTCTTGGTGTTCTATCTGGAAAAGAAGTATATTTCCGTTATCCGAATGGCGATGAAATTTTCAATGTTATTCATCTGTATCAGGCACATCATGTGAGCGGGGAATTAAAGCTCGATCATGAAGGGTTAAAACTTCAATATTTTCCAGTAGATAAGTTGCCAAAATTGAATGAAACGACAGAGAAAATTTTACAAAAGTTTTTATATGCGCTGACAGAATAGAAGGTTAATTCCTTCTATTTTTATTATATTAAATATTTTGATTTTTTAGTATGTTTATAGTATGATAGTTATAGATATACATCTTATGGAATTTCACCTAAAAACTGACTAGGGTACATAAGAGAGGGGCAAGTGCAAAATGCATAATGTTGTTATTACAGCTGCAGTTCGTTCGCCAATTGGAACTTTTGGAGGAGCGCTAAAAAATGTAACGCCAGTAGAATTAGCTGTTCCTGTACTTCAGGAAGCTGTAAAACGAGGCGGGGTAGAACCACATGAAGTTGATGAAGTAATTTTAGGTCATTGTATTCAAAGAACTGATGAAGCAAATACGGCGAGAACAGCTGCATTAGCGGCAGGATTTCCTGACACAGTTACGGGATATACAATCCAACGTCAATGTTCTTCAGGTATGCAAGCAATTATGTCAGCTGCAATGCAAATCCAATTAGGTGTAAGTGATGTTGTTGTTGCAGGTGGGGTAGAAGCGATGAGTTCGAGCCCTTATGCATTGAAACAGCACCGCTGGGGACAACGTCTACAGCACGGAGAAATTCGTGATACGGTGTGGGAAGTGTTAGAAGATCCGATTCACCATATTATGATGGGTGAAACAGCGGAAAATTTAGTTGAACAATATGAAATTACAAGAGAGGAACAAGATGAAGTTGCTCTTCGCAGTCATACATTGGCACTGAAGGCAATCGAGTCTGGATACTTTGACGATCAAATTGTTCCTATTACAATAAAAGAGCGTAGAAAAGAAGTTGTATTTTCGAAGGATGAACATCCACGTGCAGATATTACAGCTGAAAAATTAGCTGGATTGAAGCCGGCATTCCGTAAAGATGGATCAGTGACTGCTGGAAATGCATCTGGCCTTAATGACGGGAGTGCAGTTCTAGTATTAATGAGCGAAGAAAAAGCGAAAGAAAAAGGTTTACAACCGTTAGCTAGAATTGTTGGATATTCAGTAGCTGGAGTAGATCCAAAAATTATGGGTATTGGACCAGCACCAGCAATTCGTAAAGGTTTAGAAAAAGTAGATTGGTCATTGGAAGATGCAGATTTACTTGAAATTAATGAAGCTTTCGCGGCTCAATATTTAGCTGTAGAGAAAGAGTTAGGCTTAGACCGTGAAAAAGTGAACGTAAACGGTAGTGGCGTAGGACTTGGGCATCCAATTGGTTGTACAGGGGCTCGTATTACAGTAAGTTTAATTCACGAATTAAAAAGACGTGGGTTAGAAAAAGGAATTGCCTCTTTATGCGTCGGTGGCGGTATCGGGGTTGCCTTATTTATAGAAGCACTATAAAAAAGAAGCAGCTATTGCTGCTTCTTTTTTTACGACTCAAATAGATGATGGAATAATCGATCGCGATTTTCAAAGAAAAGTTTCGTCGTTTGGTAATGCTCAGTTTCTTCTAATGTGGATTCGTGAATTCCCTCTTGTGTTAAAGAATATATAGTGGATTCAGGATAAGCCATTAAAATAGGAGAATGCGTCGCGATAACAAATTGTGAACCTTGTTCAGCTAGTTCGTGCATTCGAATGAGCATGGAAAGTTGTCTCATTGGTGATAAAGCTGCCTCAGGCTCATCTAAAATGTATAAACCTTGTCCTGAAAAACGGTTCATAAATAATGAGAAGAATGATTCACCGTGTGATTGTTTGTGTAGTGAGATACCACCATAAGAGTTGATAACCGGATTCCCACGTGCTTCTCTATCAGCATCTATTTCATCAATATAAGAAGCAACGTTATAAAATGATTCAGCGCGAAGAAAGAAACCGTCGTTTGGTGTATTGAAACTTTTTGAAATGCGAAGGTATTCATGTAAAGATGAATGGGAATCGTTTGTGCTAAAGCGGAAGTTCTTCGTTCCACCTTCTGCGTTAAAACCTAACGCAATTGCAATTCCTTCAAGTAATGTTGATTTACCTGTTCCGTTTTCTCCAATAATGAATGTTACATTTGGATGGAAAGCTAGTGATTGTAATGTTCGAATAGCGGGTAAGCAGTAAGGATATGCGGAAAAACTAGGGATATTTTCTTTTTTTAATGTGACATTTTGTAAAAAGGGTACGTCAATCAATATATAAACCTCAATTCATAACGGATTTTGAATTTAAAAAGGCAGCAAATACAAGTGTTAATGACAACTGAATCCCTTCTTGTTTTCTGAATATTTTATGTGGATTATATCATTTAAACTATCATATTCCAATGTGAAAATAAATATTGCATGGAGATCCATTCTCTCGTTATGATATATGGTATTCTATTGAAAATGTGAGAAGGAGTTAAAGTATGCCGTTTACATTTGCACATCCAGCAGCAGTTCTTCCTTTTGCGAAAAAGCATTCTAAACATATTTCAGTAACGGCTCTTATATTAGGTAGTATGGCGCCTGACTTTGAATATTTTTTGCACTTTAGACCCTATGGTGTTATTGGCCATACATGGCTTGGGTTCTTATATTTAAATTTACCGCTTGTATTTCTAATCGCATACATATATCATTACATTTTAAAAAAGCCGTTTATAACGCATTTGCCTAAACCGTTTGCTGGTTATTATTCATATGCAATAGATGAGAGGTGGGGGCTACATACCTGGAAAGAATTCTTTGTATTTTGCTATTCTGCATTATTCGGTATGCTCACGCATGTTGTTTGGGATGCATTTACTCATAATACAGGCTATTTCGTTATGAAAATAGCATTGTTACAAATTGAATTACGCAGTATTCCATTGTATAAATATATGCAACATGGGAGTACATGTGTTGGCTTATTATTGCTATTATACGTACTATGGAAGTATAAAGATGAAACAGGGAAAGATATGATTGTAGCTTTAGAAAAAAGAAAGTATTGGGTTTCGATAATCATTGTGACAGCTTTTATATTTATCGTGCATGCGTTCCTAGATCCCTATTTTCATATTTTCCAAATTGGAGGTATAATAGTATCTGGATTGACAAGTTCATTTTGTGGAATTGTCATTGTTTCTATAGTTTACAAAGCAAGGGACTAATTTTATATTCATGAATGATAGCGTTAGGAGAAATGAAATGATGAAAGCATGGAAAAGTATTTTTGTTTTATGTAGTTTTCTTCTTATGTTAAGTGGTTGCTTCCATCAAGAAGAAAAGAAAGCTGAACCGAAGAAGAAAGAATCTATTCCTGAAACGAAAGAATATGGTGGGCGTGAGCTGAAAAAAGTAGGACAAAAAGTGAAAGAAACAGGATGGGGTACTTTCAAGTTAGAGCAGATGCATTCTGTGAATCAAACATTTGAAGTAGCGCCAATGAAAATTCACGTACAAGATGTGAAAGTAATCTCTTTATCACAAATGAGTGAAAAGGCAAAAAATACATTGAAAGTATATACGGCACTAACTCCTGAAGAAGTAAAACGTAGATTAGGGGATAAAGTAAGCCAAGAAGATGCAGAATTATATGCATCGCTAAGTGGAACAGAGATTAGTAATACAATTCGTTACGTTGAGATTACATATAAAGTGGAGAATAGCGGAAATAAAAATATGCAATTTTTCTCTATGAATGATGTTATGATTAATGGTAAGCAACATTTTAAAGTAGCCACTCAAAACTTTTTATATGACGAAGATACGTTAGTTGGTACAAAAAATGTATCAAGAGAAGACTATAAGCCTGGTGAAATAAGAGATGGTATTATTGGTTTAATACTTGACGATGGAAAAGACAAGGTAAAGGATATTCAGTTTACAACTGATGATTTACTTGCAGGAGATTCAGAAACACAAGATGTTGTAAAAGAGCCACAAACGTTTAACATCTCACTAAAATAATGTAAGACAAAACAGTCAGCATACAAATATTATGCTGACTGTTTTTTTATTTCTTTTATGTATGAATCTACATTTTGAAAAGGCACCTTAATTTTAAACGCATCTTTTTGTTCATTAAATTGCTTTTCATTGTAGGGACCGAAACGTTTATTATGCTTTACATCAATAATCCAATAATGTTCACTTTTTTTATTTGCAATTGCTGCGTCAGGGTTATTTGGATCTGATTTTTCCTCAGTTTGTTTTGCAATAATGTATTTATCATCCCAAGCAATGTCTGTAATTTTTGCAGGGATGTATTGTGTGGCATATACAGCATCTTGCGAGGGGAAAAGTTCAAATGCATTTCCAGAAGTACGTATGAGTTCGTATTCATCGTTAACCGTATAAGTTAAGTGACTTGTGTTTCCTGCACAACCAGTTAATAGGAAGGCGACGAATAGGATTATCCATTTTTTCAATATGGGAACCTCCTTTATAATGCTATTGTAACAAATTGTACAAGAAAAGTAAGAGAAACGCTAGTTTACAATGTTTTTTAGAAGTGGTACGATGAGACGGGTAAAGAAGGATATGAAGGAGTCGACATAAAATGAAGTTAAAGATGCATCGTCCAGCGCTTGTAATGAATCGCATAGGTGCTTCCCTAATTGACATGTTTTTAATCTCGGTTATGTATGGTGCAGTAGTAGCTATTATGACCGGAAACTATAGTGCTATGTTTAAGCGCTTTAATATAAGCTTAGGTGATTTTAGATATGATTTTGCAGTAGTTTTCATATTAATGGCGATATATTTTATTGTATTACCCTTTCTTTGGAACGGTGTTACACTTGGAAAAAAGATAACGAGAATAAAACTAATTTCATTGAAGAGTGAAAAGCTAACATTGCAAACATTAATTATAAGATTTTTTGTAGTGTTATTACCGAACGTATTGCTATTAGGAATTCCATTAATATGTAATGTATATATGATGTTGTTCCGCAAAGATAATTGTGGTTTTCAGGATTTAATTACAAAAACGAAAGTAATAAGTCTTGTATAATGAAAAAAAGACCTTTTTATATATAAAAGGGTCTTTTTGATTTTATAAGTATATGGGGAATGTTTACAGTAAGGAAAAGCCAAAATGTATTATTTCTATTTATAATAGATTGAAAATTAAGAAAATGATATAATGATTAAAAATAATATCTTTATTCCGCCATATTGGGGCTGAGTAAAATTTCACTTTATATAATAAGGGGGAAGTTAAAATGACAGGAGGTAGCATAATTTTTTGGGGTATTCTCATTTTTATCGGTCTAGTTTTCGATCAGCGTAATAATAAGAAAAAAGAAGGATAAAAAGTAAACGTTTACAAATTAAATAGCAATTTTTCTTGCTTGCAGATTAATCTTATAAAGGAGTATACTGAATGACGGTAAGATTTATAGAAGGGGTAATGAAAATGAAGCTTGCAGGAAAAGTTGCTATCGTAACTGGCGGTGGCATCGGTATTGGACGTAATACAGCTCTTTTGTTGGCTAAACAAGGCGCAAAAGTTATTGTGACGGACATTGATCAAGAGAGTGGACAAGCAACAGTGGAGGAAATTATGAATCTAGGCGGAGAAGCACTTTTTGTATCCTATGATATGGGAAAGCAAGGAGATTGGCAACGCGTTATTAGCATTACTTTGAATGCATTCAGTCGCATTGATATGCTTTTTCAAAATGCTGGTTTATATAAAATAGATTCTATTTTTTCTCGCCAACAAGAGAACGATTCCAATGTACTTTGTATTAATGACGTTTGGATAGAGATAAAACAATTAACGTCATCTTTTATGAAACAGCAAGAAGAAGTGGTGCTTAGTGATTTACCGATTTTCGGTATTATTAGCACGAAAGGACAATCATTTCATACAGTAGAAGCCCTAGTATAATAATGAAAACCGCCCTCAATATATGTGGACGGTTTTTTGTATGTGTATAGTAAAGATAAATTTTTTAGCGAATACGTTGTTCAGTTTGGTTATCAAAGAAATGCGCTTTATTCATATCAAATGCTAATTTAATTTGGTCACCAGGTGAAAACGTATGTCTTGCATCTACACGTGCCGCAAAATCTTGATTCCCAAGTTTCATATATAAAATGGATTCAGCACCTAATAACTCAGCAACTTCAATTTTTGTTGTGAAGGCAGTAGATTGTGAAGCTTCTAAAAATAGTAGTTCATCATGAATGTCCTCTGGACGAATACCTAAAACAATTTCCTTATTTACATAGCCTTGTTCACGTAGCATCTTCATTTTTCCTTCAGATACTTTAATTTTTATAGTATTGTCTATAACGAAATCGGTTTCAGTCAATTTACCACGGAAGAAGTTCATAGCTGGTGAGCCGATAAATCCACCCACGAAAATGTTTTCTGGTGTTTCATATACTTCTTTTGGAGTTCCAATTTGTTGGATTTTTCCATCCTTCATAACGACAAGACGCGAAGCCATAGTCATTGCTTCTGTTTGATCATGTGTTACATAAATTGTTGTTGTTCCAAGACGATGATGTAGCTTAGAAATTTCTGAGCGCATTGCAACACGGAGTTTAGCATCTAAGTTTGATAATGGTTCATCCATTAAGAAAACTTTTGCATCTCGAACGATTGCTCTACCTAAAGCAACACGTTGGCGCTGTCCACCTGATAATGCTTTCGGTTTTCTATCTAAATATTGTTCAAGTCCTAAAATTTTTGCTGCATCTTTCACACGACGATCGATTTCATCTTTTGGTATTTTTCGAAGTTTTAATCCAAATGCCATATTATCATATACACTCATATGTGGATAAAGAGCGTAGTTTTGGAATACCATAGCGATATCTCGATCTTTTGGAGGAACATCATTCATTAGTTTACCATCAATTGAAAACTCGCCTTTTGAAATATCTTCAAGTCCAGCTACCATTCGTAATGTTGTAGATTTTCCGCATCCAGAAGGACCGACAAATACAATAAATTCTTTATCTTGAATGTGTAAATTAAAATCAGTTACAGCTGTTACGTTATTATCATATATTTTATAAATGTTTTCTAATTTAAGTTCTGCCATGGTATTTCCCCCTAGAAATAATTATGCAAACGTTTTCTTTGAGTTCATTATAAACGAATAGATTCAAAAAATAAATAAAAAAATAAAACGTTTTCATTTATTGGAGATTTATTAGTGGTTTTCATATGTTTTCTTAGAAAAAGAACAATAAAAATTGTAAGCGCTATTTTAAATTGAGATAGAATCTGTTATCATTCATTAATGAAAACGTTTGCGCCTTAAAAAAGAGAAAAATGAATGATGAATGAAATGGGGTAGCATAATGGAAAAACAATGGTGGAAAGAAAGTGTAGTATATCAAATTTATCCTCGTAGCTTTATGGATAGTAATGGTGATGGTATAGGAGATCTTCAAGGGATTATTTCAAAGCTAGATTACTTAAAAGAGTTAGGGATTGATGTGATTTGGTTATCACCAGTCTATGAATCTCCAAATGATGATAATGGTTATGATATAAGCGATTATTGTAAAATTATGAACGAGTTCGGAACAATGGAAGATTGGGATGAGCTATTACATGAAATGCATGAACGTAATATGAAACTTATGATGGACTTAGTTGTTAATCATACTTCGGATGAACATAATTGGTTTATTGAATCACGTAAATCAAAAGATAATAAATATAGAGATTACTATATATGGCGCCCTGGAAAAGAAGGAAAAGAGCCGAATAACTGGGGAGCAGCGTTTAGTGGATCAGCATGGCAGTATGATGAAATGACAGATGAATATTATTTACATCTGTTTTCTAAAAAACAGCCAGATTTAAATTGGGATAATGAAAAGGTAAGACAAGATGTTTATGAAATGATGAAGTTTTGGTTAGAAAAAGGAATTGATGGCTTCCGTATGGATGTTATTAATTTTATTTCTAAAGAAGAGGGATTACCAGCTGTTGAAACAGAAGAAGAGGGGTATGTTTCAGGTCATAAGCATTTTATGAACGGTCCAAACATTCATAAATATTTACATGAAATGAATGAGGAAGTATTATCGCATTATGATATTATGACGGTTGGTGAAATGCCTGGTGTAACGACAGAAGAAGCGAAATTGTATACTGGAGAAGAACGAAAAGAATTGCAAATGGTATTCCAATTTGAACATATGGATTTAGATTCAGGAGAAGGTGGAAAGTGGGATGTAAAACCATGCTCACTTCTTACTTTAAAAGAGAATTTAACAAAGTGGCAAAAAGCATTAGAGCATACCGGATGGAATAGCCTTTATTGGAATAATCATGATCAGCCTCGCGTTGTATCTCGTTTTGGTAATGATGGAATGTATCGCATTGAATCAGCAAAAATGTTAGCGACAGTTCTTCATATGATGAAAGGAACGCCATATATTTATCAAGGAGAGGAAATCGGAATGACGAACGTTCGGTTCCAATCAATTGATGAATATCGAGATATTGAAACGTTAAATATGTATAAAGAAAAAGTGATAGACCATGGTGAAGATATAGAAAAAGTAATGGAATCTATTTATATAAAGGGTCGTGATAATGCTAGAACTCCGATGCAGTGGAATGATCAGAATCACGCTGGATTTACAAAAGGTGAACCTTGGATTACTGTAAATCCTAACTATAAAGAGATTAATGTGAAACAAGCAATCCAAGATGAAGGTTCAATTTTTTATTACTATAAGAAATTAATTGAACTACGCAAAAATAATGAAATAGTTGTGTATGGATCATATGATTTAATATTAGATAATGACCCTTCTATTTTTGCTTATGTAAGAACATATGGAGATGAAAAACTACTTGTCATTGCAAACTTTACTGCGGATGAAAGTGTATTTGAAATGCCTAAGGATATTAGTTATAGTGAATCAGAGTTATTTATACACAATTACGATGTAGAAATCGGATCAATAGATAACATTCCATTACGTCCGTATGAAGCGATAGTGTTCAAATTGAAATAAGAAAAAGCCTTATGCCACTTCAAACTTGGCATAAGGCTTTTTTGGATTACCATTTTAATATGGAGAATCCATATGGAGGAAGTGTAACTTGTAATACACTTGCTTCTGCTGAAAATTCTTCGTTTGTATAAATGTTAATTATTTTCTTACCAGTAACATGAAGAGGGAGTGAAACTGTAACTTCACTATTAGTAGGGTTTAAAACGAAAAAGATAGTTTCATCCTCATATGTTTTCGTATAAGAAATATAATTATGTTCATCATTTGCTTCGATGAATTGAAAAGTACCATGTCCTCCAAATGCTTTATGTTGTTTCCGTAATAAAATCAATGTTTGTATATGGGTAAATAATGCATGATCTTGTTCTTTAGTATCCCAAATCATACATTTACGGCAATCAGGGTCCATGCCGCCATCCATACCAATTTCATCTCCGTAATAAATACAAGGAGAGCCGATGAAAGAAAGATGGAATACATAGAGCAATTTCAACTTATTTTTATCTCCGTTGCATGTTGTTAAAATTCTTGGAGTATCATGGCTGTCTAATAAATGAAATGCTGCTTCATTTACATTCATAGAGTAGGAATGTAGAGATTCTGTAATTTGCTTCATGAATTCACTTGCTTTAATGGAATCGTTAGCAAAGTAAGAAAGTAGAGCGTTTGTAACAGGATAGCTCATGACAGCATCAAATTGATCGCCTTGTAGCCACGGAAGGGCATCGTGCCAAATTTCTCCCAAAATATATACTTCAGGATTTAGTGTCTTTATTTCAGTTCGGAATTCTCTCCAAAAGTTGTGATCGACTTCATTGGCGACATCAAGGCGCCAGCCATCTATATTGAATTCTCGTACCCAATAACGTCCTACTTCAAGTAAGTATTCTTTTACATCTGGATGAGCTGTATTTAATTTTGGCATATACGGTGTAAAGGCGAAAGTATCATAATTTGGAAGTGGTTCTGTTATAATCGGAAATTCATGAATGTGGAACCACTCTTTATATGCGGACTTCTCACCATTCTCTAGTACGTCTTGAAATTTCTCGAAAAAGTATCCACTATGATTAAACACAGCATCGAGCATTACTTTTATACCGTGCTTATGACATTCTTCAACGAGCTCTTTAAAAGTTTCTTTCGTCCCAAATTGTGGGTCAATTTCCATATAGTCAATTGTGTCATATTTATGGTTTGAATGAGCTTTGAAAATAGGTGTGAAATATATTCCGGAAATGCCAAGCTTAACAAGGTAATCAAGGTTTTGAATAACACCAGAAAAATCTCCGCCGAAAAAATTAGTTGGAGTTGGATTCGCACTTCCCCAAGGAAGGGTGTTTTCTGGATTCAGCGTACTATCGCCATTAGCGAATCGCTCAGGGAAAATCTGATACCAAATGGTGTCTTTAATCCAAGATGGTGCTTTGAATACATCATCTGCATGAATAAATGGAAAACAGAAAAAGTTACCAACATCATCATTTGGAATGCTAGAAAAGAATCCTCGCTCTGCATAAATAAGAGTGTCTGTTTCAGATTTTAATTCAAACCCATAACGTAAGCGCTTAAATTTCGGTTCAATTGCAATGGACCAATAATCAAATAATGCAGTAGAACCCGTTTTTTTCATGGGTGTACTTGCTGATATCCATTTCCCGTCTTTCCATTCGTAAGGATCACCGTAAATAAGATCGGCGCTTTGAATATCATCTCTCTTAGTACGTACTCGGATGTGAATTGTTTGTTCATCATAAGCGTATGCATAATTATCTTTCGGCCTATGATAAATGGCTTCTTTAAACATATAGAAAATCCCCCTTCAATATCTCTATACATAGTATTCCCTTAAGTGTAATAATAAAGTCTGTATTGCAAACGATTGCCTTTCTCTTAGCTTTAATATTGCTTATAAGAGTAGTATTCATTTTATATAAAGTCAATCTATAAAGAGTGTAATGACATAATTTTTAAATTAACATTTGCAAAATGAATAAAAGAATGTATAATGATAGACAAATAGCGCAAACGTTTTCATAGACTTGAGATATTGTTTGCGTTTCAATTAAACTATTAAATGCAAACGTTTTCAGTTACTAAGGTACATAGACAATTTAGGGAGGTTTTTGGGATGAAGAAAGCACTGTCACTATTAACGATTTCAGCATTATCAATTGGTATGTTATCTGCATGTGGACCGAAAGATTCAGGGAAAAAGGAAGCGAGTAAAGAGAAGAAAGATTATGATCTTCTTGTTTGGGAAGATCTAAAAAAAGGTACTGCATTAGAACCAGCTGTAAAGAGTTTTGAAAAGAAGTATAACGTGAAAGTCAAAGTGGCTGAAATTCAAATGACAGATCAAACGAAAAAGCTACGTCTTGATGGTCCGGCAGGTACAGGACCTGACGTTGTGACATTACCGCATGACCATATTGGAAATGTTGTTACTGAGGGGTTAATTGATGAAGTGAAAGTTGATGATGCTGTAAAGAGTAAATTTACGGATTTATCTATAGAAGCTCAAACATATAAGGGGAAATTATATGGTTTACCAAAAGCTATTGAAACACCTGTATTTATTTATAATAAAAAGCTTATGCCAAAGGCACCTGAAACAATGGATGAGTTATATAATTTTTCGAAAGGTTTCACCAAAAATGGTAAGTACGGATTTTTAGCATTAGGAGATAATTTGTATTTTGCGAATGCATTTATGGCTGGTATGGGCGGTTATGTATTTGGTGAGAAGGATGGAAAACTAAATACAGATGATATCGGATTAAATAATAGCGGAGCGGTCCAAGGAATGGAATATATCCAAAAATGGTATAAGGAGAATTTATTCCCAAAAGGTATTATTGGTGAATCTGGTGGGGCGGCAGCTGATGGATTGTTCAATGAAGGAAAAGCTGCATCGATTATGAATGGTCCATGGGCATTCCAAGCCATGGAAAAGGCAGGCATTGATTATGGGATAGCACCGATGCCAAAATTACCAAATGGTCAACCAATGAAAACGTTTGTTGGTGTAAAAGGATGGCATGTAACAAGTTTTTCAAAAAATAAAGATTTAGCAACAAAATTTGTTGATTGGGTAACAAATGAAGAAAATGCAAAAATCCGTTATGAAAAATCAAAAGAAATTCCTCCTGTGAAATCATTAATGGAAGATTCAATGATTAAAGACAGTGAAGCGGCAAAAGCAATAACTAAACAGGCTGAAACAGGTATTCCAATGCCGAATATTCCAGAAATGAAAGAAGTATGGGAGCCTGCAAGATTTGCATTAGAATTACTTGCAGCTGGAAAACAGGAAGCAAAACCGGCACTTGATGAAGCTGTAAAACAAATTAAAGGAAATATTGAAGCAAATCACAACAATAAAAAATAAGGTGAAATTCGTGCCTCTAATATGAGAGGCACGAATTCTCTCTCTTCCATGTAGGAAGAAAAAAGGGGGAAGGAACATGCAAACATCTATGGAACCAGCAAATGGGTTAAACCATTCAAAGCATAGGAAAATGGCAACCATGTTATCAATCATTCCAGGCGTGGGCCAAATGTATAATAAACAATTTGTAAAAGGTCTTATTTTTCTAGTATTAACAGGTTCATTTATTGTAGCCTTTGCTGATTTATTGAATATGGGATTATGGGGTATTGTAACGCTCGGCACAGAAGTTCCACGTGACCATTCTGTCTTTCTATTAGTAGAAGGAATCTTGGCCCTTATCGTTATCACGTTTGGGCTTGGCATATATGCATTTAACTTATATGATGCATATCAAAATGGAAAGAAACGTGATATCGGAACACCGTTAAATTCTGTAAAAGAGCAATACCGTAATTTGTTAGATCAAGGTTTTCCTTATTTAATGGTTTCACCAGGTTTTCTACTACTTATCTTTGTTGTCGTATTTCCAATCATTTTCGTAATTTTAATTGGATTTACAAACTATGATTTATATCATTCTCCTCCAGCTAAATTAGTAGATTGGGTGGGCTTTAAAAACTTTATTGATATTTTCACTTTACCGATGTGGAGAGAGACATTTGTAAGTGTATTCTCTTGGACTGTCATTTGGACATTCGTTGCAACAACATTACAAGTTGCACTTGGTATTTTCTTAGCGATTATCGTAAATCAGCCTGGTATTAAAGGAAAGGCGATTATTCGAACAATCTTCATTTTACCGTGGGCGGTTCCAGCATTCGTATCTATTCTTGTTTTCTCTGGTATGTTTAATGAAACATTCGGAGCGATTAACAATCAAGTATTAGCTTTATTCGGAATTGAAAAGATTGCTTGGATGACAGATCCATTTTGGGCGAAGATTGCTTTAATTATGATTCAAACGTGGCTTGGGTTCCCGTTTATCTTTGCGATGACAACAGGTATACTGCAATCGATTCCGGGAGAATTATATGAAGCGGCTACAGTAGATGGAGCGACAGCTTGGCAACAGTTTCGTAAAATTACATTGCCACTTGTGTTATATGCAACAGCACCAATATTAATTACGCAATATACGTTTAACTTTAATAACTTTAGTATCATCTATCTATTTAATGGTGGAGGTCCTGCTGTAGCTGGACAAGACGCAGGTGGAACGGATATTTTAATTTCATGGATTTATAAGTTAACGATGACTTCAGCGCAGTACGGAAAAGCAGCAGCTCTTACAATGATATTATCGTTAATTGTTATTACAGTTGCGTTATGGCAATTTAAGAGAACAAAATCATTCCAAGAAGAGGATATGATGTAAATGAATATTAAAAGACAGAAGATGTTACGTCTCTCATTAAGTTATTTAGTTATTTTCGTAATGTGTGCCATCATTTTCTATCCGTTATTATGGATTATTGGCTCATCGTTTAATCCAGGTGATAGTTTATCTGGATCAAGTATTATTCCACAAAATGCAACGTTAGATCATTATCGTAAGTTATTAGATCTAGAGAATAGTAATTACTTACTATGGTATAAAAACACATTAAAAGTAAGTGTTTTAACGATGATTTTCTCAGTGTTAGCAATTAGTTTTACCGCTTATGCATTTTCGAGATATCGTTTTGTTGGAAGAAAAAATGGTTTATTAACATTTTTAATTCTGCAAATGATTCCAAACTTTGCAGCGTTAATTGCTTTATACGTATTAGCTCAATTAACAGGATTAATTGATACACACCTTGCATTAATTTTAATTTATGTAGGCGGGGCTATTCCGATGAATACATGGCTTATGAAAGGGTATTTTGATACGATTCCGAAAGAACTGGATGAATCAGCTCGAATGGATGGAGCAGGACATTTTCGTATTTTTTGGCAAATCATTATGCCACTTGCAAAGCCAATCGTAGCGGTTGTAGCGTTATTTACTTTCATTGGTCCATTTACAGATTTCATTTTAGCGAGTATTATTTTGCGAACACCAGAAAATTATACTTTAGCAGTTGGATTATATGAAATGGTTGCGAAGAAATTCGGTAATGAATTTACAACGTTTGCAGCGGGTTCTGTGTTAATTGCGATCCCAATTTCAATTTTATTCCTATCACTACAAAAATACTTTATTTCTGGTTTAACAGCTGGAGGTACAAAAGGATGAAAAATGGGACATTACGTCCCATTTTTCTTTTCATCTCCCTATAAATAAGTTTATAGGGAGATGAAAAGAGATTTGACATCACATGTGAAAAGAAGTGAAATAAATAGTATATTATAGTATAGGAAAAAATAGCTATATCCCTTACAATACATGAAGAGGGAGAATAGGATTAGTTTTGCAAGATATAAGAAATGAAAGTTTATGACTTGCAATGAGTGCGAGATAAAATATATGAAAAATGGCAGAGAAATGAGAGGAGGGGGATTTTTATGACAGTTACAATTAAAGATGTGGCGAAGCAAGCGAATGTTGCACCATCAACAGTTTCTCGTGTAATTGCTGATAATCCAAGTATAAGTGAAAAGACAAAGCGCCGTGTTAGGAAAGTGATGAGTGAATTAGGGTATCATCCCAATTTAAATGCGAGAAATCTTGCGAACCAAACGACGAAAACACTTGGTCTTGTTATGCCAAGTTCTGCAAGTAAAGCTTTTCAAAATCCATTTTTCCCAGAAGTTATAAGAGGGATTAGTTCATTTGCACACGTAGAAGGTTATGCGCTTTACATGTCGACAGGTGAAACGGAAGAAGAAATTTTTAATGGTGTCGTAAAGATGGTACAGGGACGCCAAATTGGTGGCATTATTCTTTTATATTCAAGGGAGAATGATCGGATTATTCAATATTTACATGAACAAAATTTCCCGTTTGTTTTAATAGGAAAACCATATGATCGAAAAGATGAAATTACATATGTAGATAATGACAATTATACAGCTGCAAGAGAAGTGGCAGAATATTTAATTTCATTAGGGCATAAGCAAATCGCGTTCATTGGTGGTGGATCAGATTTACTTGTAACGAGAGATCGTTTAGCTGGTATGAGTGATGCCTTGAAATTAGCAGACATTGTATTACCAAAAGAATATATTTTACATTTTGATTTTTCGAGGGAAAGTGGTCAACAAGCTGTTGAGGAATTAATGGGACTGCAGCAACCGCCAACGGCAATTATGGCAACGGATGACTTAATTGGACTTGGTGTGTTAAGTGCTCTTTCTAAAAAAGGATTCGTTGTACCGAAAGATGTTTCTATTGTAAGCTTTAATAATGCTTTATTATCAGAAATTGCGAGCCCTCCACTTTCGACAGTTGATGTGAATATTTATCAGCTAGGATATGAGGCAGCAAAAGCTTTAGTTGATAAAGTAGAGAATGCAGAATCCGCTGCAAAGTGTATCATTATCCCTCATAAATTACTAAAACGTCAAACTTGTGATCATTATGCATAAAAAAGCTAAGAGTTTAACTCTTAGCTTTTTTCATTAGAAAGGCTTCTAATCGGTCGCAGCCTTCTTTTAAAGTTTCGATACTATACGCATAGGACAAGCGAAGGTAGCCTTCACCGTATTCAGAGAATGCTGTTCCAGGAACTACAGCTAGTCCCGCTTCTTTGACAAGATCAAGTGCAAAATCAAATGATGAAGATGTCAAATGACCAACATATGGGAATAAGTAAAATGCACCTGTTGGCTTTTCAACTGTTAATCCCATTTGAGTGAGTCTATTATATACGTAATCACGGCGTTTTTTATATTGGTGGCGCATCATTTTTGGTGCGTCTTTAGCTGCTGTTAATGCTTCAATTGCAGCGTATTGAGCGATTGAAGTAGCACACGTTACATTGTATTGATGAACTTTTAATATGTGTCCTGCTAAATAGCTTGGTGCGAATAAAAGTCCAACACGCCAGCCGGTCATAGAATGTGATTTAGATAAACCGTTAATGACAATTGTCTTTTCACGCATTTCTGGGAAATGTGCGATAGATGTATGCTTTTGTTCATATACAAGCTCGCTATAAATTTCATCTGAAAGGACGAAAATATTTTTATCTTTTAAAACATCTACAATATCTTTTAATTCTTCTGTGGATAAAGTTACACCAGTTGGATTAGAAGGATACGGTAGTACGATACATCTTGTTTTTTCTGTAATAGCATTTTTAAGCGCTTCAGCTGTTAAACGAAATCCAGTTTCACGAACATCTACAAAAATAGGCGTTGCACCGCATAATCGAATAATAGGTTCGTAGCCTGGATAAATAGGAGCAGGTAAAATTACTTCTGTTCCTGGCTCTAAAATCGTTCGGAATGCAACATCAATTGCTTCGCTAGCACCGATTGTAACGATGGTTTCGTTTTCAGGTGAGTAATGTAAATCGTAGTTATCTTTTACGAAGTTACAAGCTGCCTTACGTAATTCTAGTAAACCAGCGTTATGTGTATAGCTTGTATAGTTTTCTGTAATAGCCCGTTTTGCCGCTTCTTTCACGAGAGAAGGTGTAGGGAAATCGGGTTGTCCAATTGTTAAAGAAATCAAATTACCATAGTTTTGAATCATGTTAGAGAATTGACGGATTCCAGAAATTTGGATATCCTTCACTCTAGGGTTAATGAATTGTTCCATTGTATCTCCCTTTCTTCCGTTTGAAAATTAAGTTCATTTTATCATATTTTCTATGATTACGCTTTGTATATGTTATTTAGAAAGAGAGAGAAAAGAGAAAAAAAGCCGCTATAAGCGACTTTTTAATATCCGTATTCCCAATCTATTTCATCTTCATTCCAGAGTACAGAGGATACCTTGCCAAGGTGAACAACTGATTCGTTCACAGCACATGTGCAGTTTTCTTCTCCCGCTTTATGCTGTAACTCTTCATATACTGATTTTTCAACATTTTCTAGAACAACCAAATTTTCTTCTTTTAAAACAAGCGTAGTACCCGCCATATTTATCTTCCTCCTACTAAAGTAATGATCACTTATTTGTAAACATAGATAGTATGGATTATATGCTGTATTTTGCTATAGTTGTCCGTCTAAAAAAGTATTTTTATATTTTCTTTGTAATCCGTATTCATTGTATACTGCACGAAGGAAATTTGGTACAGGGTTTACAATCATTTCGAAAATCTGTAACAATTATTATGAGTTGTTAACAAAGAATTAACAAATATGTTAAGAAAAATCAAAATTTTAAAACAAATACACCTATAAAATGATATAATCATATCAAAATACATATAGGGGATGAGAGGTTATGGAGCTTATCCGTGATTTATTGATTCAAATTGCCATCATAATTTTGCCACTATTTTTATATGAAGCGATTCGTTTAAATCGCTATCAAGAAATGCCTCCGAAGCCAAATCGTTACTTTATTATGTTTTTATCTAGCGTTACGCTCGTTCTCTCCATGACATACTCTATTTGTTTTGGCAATGTGTGTGGGTATAACTTTCACCCCATTCCAATTGTCAGTGGTTTTTTATATGGTGGGATTGTTGGTTTAATCCCAGCGGTTATTTTTGTTGCATATGAATGGTTACTAAAGGGAATGAGCTTTCTTCCAGTTTTAGAAGTAATATTTTTATTGATAGTTCCGCTATTTTTATCAAAGAAATGGTCTCTTTTTTCAAGGGATAAGAAATTAATTTTAGCATTTATGATTTCATCATTTTATGTGCTTGTTTCTTTAGTATTAGGCATGATTAATGTTCTTTTGGAAACAGGATTTACACCGTATATTTCGCAAATATATAGCGGATTTATATTTGCCTCGCTTATCATGGTCATGACAATGGTATTCCAGGTGTATTTAACTGAATATTTAAATGAAAATGCATTGCTACGTACAGAGATGCAAAAATCAGAAAAGCTTAATATTGTAAGTGAGTTAGCAGCAAGTGTGGCACATGAAGTTCGAAATCCACTAACTGTTGTTCGTGGATTTATCCAATTGCTAGAAAGTACGGAAGATGTGAAGAATAAGGATTATATGCGTCTCGTATTAGCTGAATTGGATCGGGCGGAACAAATTATTTCAGATTACTTAAATTTAGCAAGGCCGCAAATTGAGAAAAAAGAACACATTTGTTTATCAGCCCAATTAATAGAAATGACCACTCTTATGTCGTCATTTGCAGCGATGCAAGGTGTATATTTACAAGTTGAAATTTCAGAAAGTCTTTATACGATTGGTGATAAGACAAAATTGAAGCAAGCTATTATGAATGTTGTTAAAAATGGTATTGAAGCAATTCAAGGAAATAAAGGATATTTAAAAGTAACAGCTATTCAAAAAGATGAAACAATCATAATAAGAGTTAAAGATAGTGGTGTTGGTATGACGAAAGAACAGTTAGCAAGGCTTGGGCAACCATATTATTCTTTAAAAGAAAAAGGGACAGGATTAGGACTTATGGTAACATTTAGTATTTTACAAGCGCATAATGGTACATTGGAATATAAGAGTGAAAGTGGAAAAGGCACTGAAGCAATTATTATATTACCAGCTGTACAAAATAAGGAATAAAAGTTACCGATGAAAGGTAACTTTTTATTTTATATTGTTTATTCATTTGTTTTTTCTTGTTTTGCTCGGCTAAATAAACTTTTAAATGATTGAAAGAAGCTTTGCTCTTTTGAGGCAGCAACCATTCTTTTTGTTTCTTGAATTTCTCGAATAACTTGCATAAGCTGTGCATCACGGTTACTGTCTTTGTTATAAATTTGACTAACAAGTTTATTCATTTTTTCTTCCTGTTTGGATTCTCGTTTATACATATGATTCATTAATAAGTCCATCTTTTCTTTTTGCAGTGCATCTGTTTGAGCGGCGTGATCGACTAACTCTTGAAGCATTTTTTCTTGAGAGCCTTCTTTTACATAAACTTGTTGCATCAATTCGTCTAGTTTCTCATCCTTTAAACGATTTTGTGTAATTAGAGTAGAATTTTGATGAATAATTGCTTCATTTAATTGAGCTAGCATTTCAAGTTTTAACATGAACTCCTCAAAGTTACGCCCATCTTCTTTTTCTTTCGTTTGTATCTCTTGCTTATCTTGTATAACTGGTACAGGTGGGGCCTCTTTTTCTTTTAAAATAATCGGTATCGTTTCTGAAATATCTTCTTGTAATGTAGCAGCTCTTTCGTGTATAGATTTCAATAGTTTTAAATCATCAAGTTTATAAATACGAGCATCAGCTGTTTTGGAAATCATATAACCATGTTCCTCTAACAGCTGACTATATTTGCGAACTATATGTTTTGGGATGCCTGTTTTATTCGTGACATCTTTCGTTTTATAGGTAGCTTCCATCATATTTCCTCCCCAAAAAGTATCGTATATATCATTTCAATCTTTTATGAGGACTTCCTTTGAAAAAGAATGTCGGAAGGCTATTAGTTTTCTACAGCATTAGTGAAAAAATGAAAATTTTTGGCGGAATGGCAAGGAATAACTAAAATAATGTCTGAAAACATATACAGGAGAAGTTTGTTATAATAACGGAGGAAAAGAAACTGGTAGAAACATGGAGGTATACATGAAGCAATTAAAAGGTATTATCATTTCAATTATCGCAATTCTGTCTATTTTAGTAGCAGTTTATGAAGTACTTGTGCCAGAGGAAACAAGTGTAAAGAAAACGAATACGTATGATCAAGTGTTAGAATTTCCGAAAGAACGTTATCCAGAGACAGGAAAACATATTACGGATGCTATAAAAGAAGGGCATTCAGAAGTTTGTACAATCGATCGTGGTGGTGCTGCAGATAGAAGGAAATTGTCGTTAGCACCATATCCATCAAAAAAAGGGTATGATCGTGATGAATGGCCAATGGCGATGTGCAAGGAAGGCGGAAAAGGAGCACATATTGAATATATAAGTCCGGCGGATAACCGTGGAGCAGGCTCTTGGGTAGGGAATAAGTTAGATAAATACCCAGATGGTACGCGAGTAAAATTTGAAGTGAAGTAGTAGTTGTATATTTCATAATGAAGGAGAAGGGGAACTATGGAGTTAACGATTTCTTATTCGCAATTAATGTTGATGAACTATGACGGTGAGCAACCTTATGTAGATTGGACTGATGAAGATTTTGAAAGAGGTTATGCTAAGGCAGATGGAACTGTTATTTTTGAAGCACTTTCTGATTATACTTGTGAAGTGAAAGTGACCCCAGGGAAACATATTGAAAAAGAAGAAGTAGTTAGAACGATTACGGTTCCTTTTACAGTTGAAAATGAAAGTATCGTTATAACGAGTATTCTTTCTAATAAATTTCAAATACCTATTCCAAATGGTGAGTATACAGTTGTATTACAAGCAATTCCTCTTGAAGAGCCAACGGATGATGAATTATATAAAATACAATATGAATTCTTTTTTGAAAGTAAAGAATAAAAAATGGGTTATCCTGAGAAAAGGATAACCCATTTTTGTTATGCGTTTGTTTTTAAAAGGGAACGAGCATCTTTCGCTGCTTGCACCATATGTTCTAAAGCTGGAATAACTTCTTCTGTTCTTCTCGTTTTTAAACCACAATCAGGATTAATCCAGAAATATTTAGGATCACATACTTCTAAAGATTGTTCTACGATTTTATACATTTCATCTTTACTCGGTACACGTGGGCTATGAATATCATATACACCTAGGCCGATGCCTTTTTCATATGTTGTATGTTTTAATGTATCAATAAATTCTCCGTGACTTCTTGATGTTTCGATAGAAATTACATCTGCATCTAATGCGCGAATCGCGTCAACAATATCTTCGAAGTTACTGTAACACATATGAGTATGAATTTGTGTTTCATTTGCTACAGAAGAAGTTGCTAAAAGGAAGGATTGTACTGCCCATGTAATATAAGCATCCCAATCTTTTTCTTTTAGTGGCATTCCTTCACGAAGTGCGGGCTCATCGACTTGGATTACTCTAATTCCGGAAGATTCAAGTAGTTCAATTTCGTGACGAAGAGCTAGTGCAATTTGATACGAAACTTCTTTTCTTGGAATATCATTTCGAACGAAGGACCAATTTAAAATTGTAACAGGTCCGGTTAACATTCCTTTTACAACTTTCTCTGTTAAGCTTTGCGCATAAACTGTTTCCTTAATAGTCATGCCGTTAATAAAGGCTACATCACCATAAATAACAGGTGGTTTTACGCAGCGGGAACCGTATGATTGTACCCAACCGTTTTTAGTGAATGAGAAACCAGCAAGACGCTCACCAAAATATTCGACCATGTCAGTTCTTTCAAATTCACCATGTACAAGGACATCAAGCCCAATTTCTTCTTGGTAACGAATCCATTTTTCTGTCTCTTTTTCAATAAATTGTTCATATTGTTCATTTGAAATAACACCGTTACGCCATTCTTTTCGCGTTTGACGAACTTCAGTTGTTTGCGGGAAGCTACCAATAGTCGTTGTTGGTAATAGCGGTAACTCTAGAGCAACTTGTTGTAATTCGTATCGTTTTTCAAATGGAAGAGGACGTGAAAAATCTTCTTCTTTTAGTGCTGTTCGTGCTGCTTTGACATCTTCTCGGTTACGTGCAGCAGATGAACGAATTGTATGATGTACGTTTCGATATGTTTCCAGCTCATTACTAATGCTTTCTGTACCTTGAGTGAGAGCGGAATGAATAAGAACTAACTCTTCTAATTTTTGATTTGCAAATGCTAACGCATCAAACAGCTCAGTCGATAAGTGAGTTTCTTCTGTTTTATCGATTGGTGTATGCAATAAGCTACAAGAAGGCTGAACGATGATATCTTTCGTTTGGACTTGTTTTTGTAACGTTGTAAATAACTCAAGAACTTCATCAAGGTCAGCTCTCCAAATGTTACGGCCATCTATACAACCGACAGCTAAAGTTTTATCAGCTGGGAATCCATATTTTGAAATAGCATTTAGATTACCTTCTTTACCATGAATGAAATCTAATCCAATACCGGATACCGGGAATGTAATAATTTCTTCATAGTTTTCTTCTACGCTATCAAAATATGTTTGTAAAAGAAGAGTCGCATTTGGAACCTCTTTACGAATAGCTTCATAAATTTCTTTTGCTTGTTGAACTTCTTTTTTAGTTAAAGAAGCGAAAATCGGTTCATCAACTTGAATGGCTGGTGCACCAGCTGCATGTAGTTCTGAAAGCAGTTGTACGTAAGGTGCAACTAACTGTTTTAAAATGGTAGGAAATTGTTCTTGTGTATAGCCTTTAGCTAATTTTAAGAAAGTATATGGTCCTAAAATAACAGGCTTTCCATCTACTCCTAATTCTTGTTTTGCCTCTTCGTATAAGCGAAGTGGACGATTATCTTTTAAAGAGATTTGTAATCCCTCTTCATATTCAGGAACGATATAGTGATAGTTTGTGTTAAACCATTTTGTCATTTCGGAAGCTACGTGATCTTTAGAGCCACGCGCCATTGCGAAATATACATCAAGGTAAGATGTAAACTCAGAAAAACGTGATGGAATAAATCCTAGCATATAGGCAGTATCCAAAACGTGATCATAATATGTAAAGTCGCCAATTGGAATGAGTTCAATCCCTTTTTCTTGCTGTACTTTTACGTGTTGAAGGCGAATTTCTTTCATTGTTGTTAAAAATTGTTCTTCATCGATTTTATTGGACCAAAAAGCTTCCAATGTTTTTTTCCACTCTCGTTGTAGTCCGATACGTGGATAACCTAAGTTACTTGTTTGAATTGCCATTTTAAATTCCTCCCTAATTGAAAGTAAGCATTTCCGTTTACTAGGAAATACCTATAACAAAAAGTACAAAGACATAGAAAATAAGCCTTCCTTTTTGTTTTAACACCTCATCATCATCCGTGAATCTATCAGTGTTGTTAAAACAGGCAGGTCTCCTGACTTATGCTTCATATAATTTCTTTTACCTTCCCGTTTTCACAGTGGCACCAAAAAGAAATCTCAGCATTTACAGTGGCGGGACCGTGTTGGAGTTTCACCAAGCTTCCCTTTTAAACACGAAACAAAACTTTCGTGTACCTATTTTCCTTTTGAAAGGAATTTAACAAGCGATATGATATTGAAACAAATTTTAACATAATTTTTGGAATTTTGTCTACTGTTTTAAAATAAGAAAATTCTAAAGTTTTTATTTCTTAGTATTCTGACTTTTGTATTCTGGAGTAACTAATAATATTACAGTATGAAAAGAGAAATTGAGCTATGAAAGAAGTAGGGATGTCTTCTTTCATAGCTCAATCTTCATCTATAGCAACTTCTGAAAGTCGGCCTGCTATAGCATCTTTAAGGAGGGTGTTTAGCCATTCTAATTCAACTGTAATATGCTCAATTACACTTTGCAAAATATATAGTTGTGCACGTGGAACCTTTCCTTTATTACAATCATATATCGTTTGCATAGTATGTAAATATTGAAGAGTATCGTTTTTCTTTTTTTCTAAAATAGGAACTAATTCGTGATCATTGCTAAAGTGAGCGAAAGATAAGGCTGAATAAATAGGTTTATATATTTGGTTTTTGGCTTCGAATTGTTTTAATAGTAAAGTGTGGAATAGTTTTTTGCCTTCTTCTGTTATATGAAAAATCGTTTTGTCAGGTCGATTTGTGTCTCTAATTACATTTGTAATATGAATTGCCCCTTGCTTTTCTAATTGCTCGAAGGCGTAATAAAGTGATCCTTTAGCATATTTAATGTAACAATCCATTTGTCGTTCTTTCATAATATGCTGCACTTCATATGGATGTTTATCTCCTTCGAGTAGCAAGCCGAGAATGACTAATTTCATGCTCATGCTGTCTCAACTCCTGTATATAAAAACTTTATCCAGTAAGATCCCCACCCAAAAATTCAGCGGAAGCAAAGAAGTTAGGTGGGAATTAACTGCTCGTAAAAGCCCGATTGGTGTGGGCTAATAATCAGTGGGGGATGAACATCCCCCCACTGATTAAAGTTTCACTTTATACATATTATAAACGGCATATCCTTTTTCAGAAAGGAATATGCCGCTTCTTTTTTATATTAACTAACTTGCTTTTGTTTTTCTTTCTTTTTAGGGCCTGTAAAGAGGCGTTCATTTCCCATAAGTAAAATACAAATAATACTTAGTACAGCCGGGATGAGTGCCCAGAAGAATGTATTCGCAATAGATGTAGCGAGAGCTTCTTTAATACCCGCTAATATTTCAGCAGGAATTTTTGCGGTAGCGCCTGGTGATAATAAGAAACTTGTGTCTCCGCCTTTTGGAGCTAATTTTGCTAGTTCAGGGGGGAATACAGAGTTTAGTTTATCTGTAAAAATATGGTTTTGAATTGTACCGAAAATCGTTACACCAAGGGTCATACCGAGTGATCGGAAGAATGAGTTTGTTGATGTCGCCGAACCACGGTCCCGCATTTCCAACTTGTGAATAGAAGACATACTTAATACTGAGAATGAGAAGCCAACACCAAGCCCAGCGAGAATCATAAATAGTGTTACGAGTAAACGAGGTGTGTCCATTGTTAAAGTACTTAATAAATAAATGCCAAGAACGAAGAAGACACCAGATACCATCATAATGTTACGATAGCTTGTTCGAGAAGCTAATTGTCCTCCTGTTTGACTTCCAATTACAGAACCAACCATCATTGGTGTTAAAATTAATCCAGCATTAGAGGCGGAACCTCCAAGAACGCCTTGAATGAAGATTGGAATATAAACTGTACAGATAATAAAAGCGGCACCATAGAAAAAGGCAACTCCTTGACTAGCTGCGAATAAAGGTTTTTTAAATAGATGGAACGAAATAATAGGCTCGGTTGCTTTTCGTTCTACAAAGAAGAAAATAATAAGCGTAATAACTACTGTTGTAAATAAGCCAATAATTACAGTAGAATTCCAGGCATATTCCTTACCACCAAGTTCTAATGCGAACATTAAGCAAACGATACTTATGACAAGTGTAATAGCACCAGCCCAATCAATTTTTTGTTTTCTAAATTCTAGAGACTCACTGTAGTATTTAGTAATGAAGAAAAAGGAGATAAGTCCTAATGGAATATTAATATAGAAGACCCAATGCCAACTTATATAGTCTGTAATATAAGCACCTAATAAAGGACCGAATACACTAGATGTCCCGAAAACAGCACCAAATAGTCCTGTCATCTTCCCGCGTTTTTCTGGTGGGAAGATATCGTACATAATTGTGAAGGCGATAGGCATAAGGGCACCACCACCGATCCCTTGAATAGCTCTATAAATACTTAATTGCTCAATACTTGAAGCTGTTCCGCAAAGAGCAGAACCGAATAAGAAAAGAATGAGGCCCCCAATATAAAAACGTTTCCGCCCGTACATATCAGAAAGTTTCCCGAAGATAGGCATCCCTGCCATTGTTGCTACCATATAAGCTGATGTGACCCAAACAAACTTATCAAATCCTCCTAGGTCTCCAACGATTGTTGCCATTGCGGTTGCAACGATTGTATTATCCATTGCGGCCATTAATATACCAAGCAGTAAACCAGCAACAACAAATTTTGTCTTGTTGGCTTCTTTTTTTAATGGTTGAGTTTCCAAATATAACCCTCCTTTAGAAATAAGTAAACTATATTAAGTTTTGAGTGCAGTGGATAAAAAATTTTAATGTATAGTTGATTTTAATTTCTTTTCCATAAGTGCACTGATATGCCATAAAGAATATTATAGTCAAATTTGACTATAAGGCAAACTTTTTCTTACGTCAAAATATTCTTTCGTATGAGTAGAGAACGAGTGAGCCATACTGAATATTGCTATGAAGGGAATGAAGTAAATTGTAAAAAAATTTCATAAAGAACACCTTCTGTTAATAGATGAAAAATGGTTTTTTCTTCATATTGTCGAATAGGATAAAAGGAAGAGAAATATTAAACATTGCTTGTAGCAAGCTTTAGTAATTTGGGGAATTCATTGTGTGTATGTTACATCTGAAATGAGGTGAATATATATTATGAAAATATGGGGACGAATTTCGGATACAGGAAAGTATTCAATACCGCTACAACCAGTATTGTGGATTGACGGATCGAAAAAGGAAAACGAATTTCCTCAAGTAGCCGTTACATTACAAATTGGTAGTATGTATACAGAACAGTTTTCGTATGAATTGACCTACGATGTAAACGACATACTTATTATGCGAATTGAAGTGGAAAATAAAGGGGTAGAAATGATTTCGAGAGTTGTTGTAAGTCATATGATTCGAGATTACTTTGCTTATATTCCTAATTCTTTAAAAGTTGATAAGGGGATAAGTGAGTTTTTATTCCAGCTTGTTAGATGGCGAATTGATGATTTGTTACCGAATGAGAAGGTGGAACTACGTTGTAAAATAAAAGCTAATAAAGATAAAGCTCTTAAACAAACATTCTTTCAGGCTACATATACATTTCAAGATAAAGAGATATCATATGGCCCACTGCAAACAAATGAAGTTGTTGTGCGTCAATGATAAAAAGGAACCTGTACAAAAGGTTCCTTTTTTAGTGAAGGTTGTGTTTTTTGAGTATTTTCTTTTGCTCCATTCCTTTTTTTCCTACATAGTTATTTTTGTAGCCAAAGTATAGAATAAATAAAAATGAAACAACATTAACAATAGCGTCGATTTGATCGTTTGTAATAAAGTGTATCCCGAAAGAGGTAAATAATAATTTTAATGATAATAGAAAACCAGCTAGTAAACGCATAGCATCTGATAGATTCTCTTTTTGTAGCATATAGATTACTCCTTTCTATAAAAGTTATATATTATATATATGAAATAGAGTAGAAAAGGTATACAAGCTTAAGCAGAAATGTACATTGCATATGTACATTTTTTATTTTGTAGAAAAACATTATTGATATAGAAACATATATTGGTATAAAAGGGGGAAAAGTATGAAACATAAAGGGAAAATTAGTGGATTATTGCTTGGCAATACTGTGGCAGTTACAGAATGGATTGCACTTCAGGATGTAATTGCAAAACTGGATTCACGATCATTTTATACCGTCTTTATTATTTATATATTGCAAATGATACTAAGTTATTATTTTGGACATTGGTACGATAAAAGAGCGAACGAGCGTATGGGTATGGAAGTAGGAGGAATGGCAAGCAATGATTTTGTTGTTGATTTTTTTGGGAAAGTAGCTGCTTTATCTGAAAGAGATTCTCGTAATATTACAGTGTACATTCTTTCTGTAAAAGAATGGGAAGGATTAAAAGACACGTTGCAAGAAAAAAAGTTGGGAGTGTTAGTACAAAAATTAGAGAGTACCATTGTAAAGACAATTCGGAAGGGTGATGTTGTTACAAAGTGGGATGAAAATAAGTACGTTATTGTAGTAATTGATAATGGTCATGAAACATCAACAATAACAAAACGATTAATGAAAAATATTGAAAGTGAAATAGAAGGTGATTTACTCAGTGTCACTCTTTTATTTGGAGCAGCTAGCTATCCAGTAGAAGGAAAAACGTTTGAAGAACTGTTGAGAAAGTCGCAAAATCAATTGTACCAGTATAGAAATTTGTAGGAAAATGAGTGAAGCTTTGATTTGAAGATATATGATAGGAAGATGTTTTATTTGTAACATTTTTTTGACTTTTATTACAAAAAAACGCCGCGTTTGTAATAAAAGTCTTTAAAAATATATGAAATAAGCATATAATTATGATGGTAGTGCCAATGCAATTTGCACAGTGTGTTTTATTTTAAAAGTGTAGAGGAAAGCAAGCTCTACACTTTTCCTTTTTAGGAAATGAAAAGAATATTTGTAAGTTGTTGCGAGATATCGATTGTACTGTGTAAAATGAACAAAGAGATTAATTGATAGAAAGCTGGAAAGGGAATGATAGACGTGAGAGCGGAGCGATCACCTTTTATCAGGTGAACTATTATAGTCTTATTAAGACTGAGGTGAAATTCCGTGGATATTAAAGTAATACATAGTGTGAACAGGCCTTAAAAAACACGAAGTAGTATACTTAAAGATGGATATGGAATTGCTAAATAATTCAAAAAGAATAATGTAATATCAAGTAATAATTTGTACAAACAATATTAATGATCTTCGTAAAAAAGATGCGAGTGTATAGAACAATTACATATTTTATAACTTTTTTATATTACACGATGGTCGTTTATAAGTAGGAGGAAGAGATGTTGAAATATAGTAAATTAGCAATTGTAACTACATTATCAATGATTTTATTAGCCGGTTGTTTCGGCCCGAAACCAGAAGAAGAATTATATGTAGCGTTTGAAAACGCTGCTAAACAAGAAAAAACAATGTTTGAAGATGCAAAAAAACTTGAGACTTTAGAGAAAGAAGGACAAGAATTATATAACCAGATTGTTCAAGAAGGAAAAGATAATAATCAAACTGTTAAAGAAAAACTGAATCAAGCAGTGAAAAATACAACTGAACGAGAAAAAGTGCTTACAAAAGAAAAAGAAGTTTTAAATAAAGCGCAAGAAGAAGTGAAGTCAGCTGATAAGTATGTGAAGAAAATTGAAGATAAGAAATTGAAAGATCAAGCTGATAAAGTGAAAAGCACGTATGAGAAACGCCACGATTCATTTAATAAAATGTATGACAGCTATAACAAATCTTTAAAACAAGAAAAAGAGTTATATACAATGTTACAAGATAAAGGTACTAAATTAAAAGATATTAGTGAAAAAGTAAAAGTAGTAAATCAATCTTATAAGGATATTGAGTCAGAAAAAGATAAATTTAATGAATTTACAAAGTCTTATAATACAGAAAAAGTAGCTTTTTATAAACAAGCAAATATTAAAATTAAAGAAGAGAAAAAATAAAACAGTTTGGCCTACACTTGGCCAAACTGTTTTATTTTTTTGTATAAGTACGACTATACCATGGAACAGGCTCACTTAATTTTTTTTCTTGTTTTAATGCTTCAGGACCAATATAATCTTGAAGTGTTTTTTTTGCTACTGTTAAAGATAAGGTTGTTTTCGGATTTCGATAGGAGGATTCAAGATGACCAAGATGCGGTAGAATTCGAAAATCTTCTTTCGTAGGAGGGATGTGGAAAAAATAATCGCCTAAACGTATAAGGACATCAGATTGTTGTTGGCTAAAACGTGGGTTTCTAGAAAAATGCAATCCTTCTTTAATTGCTTTTTTTTCAGCGATCAAACGTTCTAAAGCTGTCTTTTTTAACCAGTATAAATATTTAGGATTAGTAGCTGCTTTAGCATGACGATTCACAACGAAAATAGATTGAGCTAGTCGATTAATAGAATGTTGGTTTTGTAATTGAGATTGTGGTTGTGAAGGTTTCATATTGAATCTCCTTTCAATTTTTCATTATTATACCATAAATAAAATAGGTATTTATTATACGCAAAAAGTGATTGTATATATTTTCAATATTAAAGCAATATTGTTACAAAAAACAACTATTTTGTATAATAGTAATAGAATATGTTTTTGAAATTTGATAATGAAAGAGTGAGAAGTTTGAAAGAAATATTAAAACAACAGTATGCCATTATAGATATTGGATCTAATACAATGCGTTTAGTTATTTATGAAAAGCAAAATGGAGGTTTTTATAAAGAGATTGAAAATACGAAAGTTGTTGCTAGGTTAAGGAATTACTTAATTGATGGTGTATTGAATGAAGAGGGAATAGAAGTATTATTACAGACATTATTTCAATTTCAAGAAAGTACAAGATTCCATCAGTTGCATCATGTACTTTGTGTTGCAACAGCAACAATTAGACAGTCGGAGAATCAAGAGGAAATTAAAAAGCTTGTTGAAGGACAAACGGACTTTACTCTTAGAGTATTATCAGAGTATGAGGAAGCGCGTTACGGATACTTGGCGGTTATGAATTCTACATCGTTTTCAGAAGGAATAACGGTAGATATTGGTGGGGGAAGTACGGAAGTTACATACTTTAGAAATAGAGAGATTTTAGAGTACCATAGTTTTCCTTTTGGGGCACTTTCTTTAAAGCAACAATTTATTAAAGGTGATATTCCTACTAAAGATGAGTTAGAGGGAATGCAACAGTATTTAGAGTTTCAATTTCGAACGTTACCATGGTTAATCAATAAGAAATTGCCTCTTATTGCAATTGGTGGTAGTGCTAGGAACTTAGTAAAAATCCATCAAAATTTAATATGTTATCCTATAGCAGGATTACATTTATACAAGATGAAAGAAGAAGATATTGAAAGTGTAAAAGAGGAATTGGAAAAATTGTCGTTCATAGAACTTCAGAAATTGGAAGGATTAGCAAAAGATCGAGCAGATACGATTATTCCAGCGGTTGAAGTATTTCATACACTTGTTAATGTTATAGAGGCACCGGCATTTGTATTAAGTAGAAAAGGGTTAAGAGAAGGTGTTTTCTATGAAGAGTTGACAAAAGATTTGGGGATTTCATATTATCCGAACGTAGTTGAAGAAAGTTTGCATTTACTATCACATGAATACGAAATGGACATGGAATTTGTTATTCAACTTATTAAACATGGAAGATTAATTTGCAAACAACTTGAGGAAATAGGGCTTATTTCTATGACAGTAAAAGACTGGGAAGTGTTCCATCAAGCTGCGAAAGTATTTAATATAGGCAAATATATAGACGAAGAAGCGAGCCGTTTACATACGTTTTATTTATTAGCGAATAAGACAATTGATGGCATGATGCATAAAGACCGAGTAAGGCTAGCGCTTATTGCATCGTATAAATCAAAAATGTTATTTAAACAACATTTATCTCCATTTGAAGGTTGGTTTGATAAAAGCGAACAAAAAAAAATCCGCCTGTTAGGAGCTGTTTTACAATTTTCAGCTACTTTAAATGTAAGGCAACGATCGCTTATTGATACCATATCTATAACAGAAAGCGAAGAGGGATTAACGTTTAAAGTTTTATGTGAACAATCGGCATTAGCAGAAAAAGTACAAGCTGAAAAACAAAAAAAACAGTTAGAAAGAGTATTAAAAACGAATATTAATTTATTATTTGAACTAAAACATTAGGTTGTACGGATGTCTTTACGAAAAATTTACACTTTGTAATATTGTAATTTGATAAAATGAAATTAACTAAATTATAGTAAAAAAGTTTCAAGGGGAAGTGTGAAGAGAATGGAATTATTGAAGGGGAATGCAGTAAATTTAAATGATACAGCTTATTACAATAATCGAGAGTTAAGTTGGTTAGCATTTAATGAACGTGTCTTACAAGAAGCGCAAGATGCAAATAATCCACTTTTGGAAAGATTGAAATTTATTAGTATTTTTAGTTCGAATTTAGATGAATTTTTTATGGTACGTGTAGCGGGATTAAAGGATCAAGTGAGTGCTGGATTTAATCAACCAGAAAATAAAGCTGGCTTAACACCGAAAAAGCAATTAAATAAAATTGCGATAAAAGCCCATGCACTAATGACAGTACAATATGATACATTTAAAAATTATGTATTACCAGCGCTTGAGTTAGAGGGAATTGAACGTTTAACATTCAATGATTTGACGAAAGAGCAGCGAGAATTTATAGAAGAGTATTTTGACGAGCAAATTTTTCCGGTGTTAACTCCTGTAGCTATTGATGCATATCGCCCATTTCCAATGTTATTAAACAAAAGTTTGAATTTGGCTACTCTTTTATATGATGAGAAGCAAGCGGAAGAAGAAAACAGGACGAAGTTAGGGATTGTACAAGTTCCTTCATTACTTGAGCGCTTCATAATTTTACCGAGCGAAGGGCAAAAGCATAAATTTATTTTATTAGAAGACGTAATTAGTAGCTTTACTCATAAATTATTTACGGGATATACAGTATCATCTGTTACTCGTTTCCGTATTACACGCAATGCAGATTTAACGATTCATGAAGAAGGTGCGAGAGATTTATTAAAGGTAATTGAAAAAGAATTAAAAAAGCGTAAGTGGGGTGCTGCTGTACGTTTAGAAGTTGGGAAAGAACACATTGATGAAAGAGTATTAGCGTTATTATATGAGGTTCTGGAAGTAAAAGATGAAGATGTATATATAATGGATGGCCCATTAGATTTGACATGTTTGTTTTCTTTATATAAAAAACTAGCTCCTTTATATGAACATCTTGTATATCCAGCTCTTATTCCGCAACCGCCTCAAGATTTAGGTGATGAAGAAGATGTATTTGAAAAAGCAATTGAGCATGATATTTTATTACATCATCCTTTTGAATCATTTCAGCCGGTAGTTGATTTTGTCCGTGATGCGGCAGACGATCCGAATGTACTTGCGATTAAACAAACGTTATATCGTGTAAGTGGTGATTCACCGATTATTCAGGCGTTAAAGATAGCGGCTGAAAAGGGAAAACAAGTGACGGTATTAGTTGAATTAAAGGCAAGGTTTGATGAAGAAAACAATGTTCACTGGGCTAAAGAATTGGAACAGGCAGGCTGTCATGTTATTTACGGTGTCAGTCACTTGAAAACACATAGTAAAATTACGCTAGTTGTAAGGAGAAAAAACGGAAAAATCGAAAGGTTCGTACATCTCGGAACTGGGAACTATAATGATGCAACAGCGAAGTTATATACTGATTTTGGATATATTACATCAAGAAAAGATTTTGGGGTCGATGCAACCAATTTCTTTAATTATTTAAGTGGTTATACAACAAAGCCACATTTTCATCATTTATCGGTTGCTCCATTTGATATAAGAGAGCAATTTATGGATTTAATAGATGAAGAAATCCGTTATCATAGGCAATATGGAAATGGATATATTATCGCTAAGATGAATTCATTAACAGATAAACCGTTAATAAAAAAAATGTACGAAGCATCACAAGCTGGAGTAAAGGTAGAGCTCATTGTTCGAGGAACATGTTGCCTACGACCTGGTATTCCAAATGTAAGTGAAAATATTCGTGTAGTTAGTGTTGTTGGAAGATATTTAGAACATAGCCGTATTTATTATTTCCATCATAATGGGGAGGAGAAAATATATTTATCTTCAGCTGATTTGATGACGCGAAATATGGAGAAGCGAGTGGAAATATCTTTCCCGATATTAGATATTGAAATGAAGGCACGAATTAAGGCGATTTTACAGCTTACATTAGCTGATAATGTGAAAACACGTGAACAAAATAAAGATGGTGATTACTATTATGTTATTAATGGTAGTACAGAAGAAATTGATAGCCAAGTGAAGTTGTTTAAGATGGCGTATCAAAATACAGACGCTGAATAATGAAAAAAAGTAAAAACCTCTTATGTCCATAAGAGGTTTTTACTTTTTTCTACTCATATGCTCCAAAAATGGAAGGATGAGTAGAAACAATAGTTTTATTATAAGCGTGTAATGAGATGGCTCGTTGAGAGAATAATATTTGAAAGAATCGTTACTTTAACCTAGTAATAGTATGGTTGCTGACATGGTCCACCGTAACAAGGATAAGGTGCTGGCGGCGGGAAAGGTGGTGGATAAGGTGGATAAAATGGTCGAGGGCCGAAAGCTAATGCTCCGCCGAGCAATCCACCAGCAATTCCAGCTAGAAAGGGAACGCCAAAAAACGGGAAGAAGCGTGAGTCGCCTACTGGACCAATAGGTGCTGAACGGACTGGAATTGGTTGATAATATGGATACATGAACATACCTCCTTTATTGGACTCACTTTTATCATATGGTAAACGAAACATGGATGAGCGCGTACAAGAAAGGATATGTAAGAAAATAGGCGAATTATTACGAATGTTGGAGTGTGAAAATTGTGATTTCAGGTTTTGACATGAAACGAAATGGGACACGTGTTCTTCCAAGACCTCGATTGACATAGAGAGTTAAATCTTGCATCGTATAGAAGCCTTCAATATAGTCTTTGGCGAGTGATGGTGTAATAATAGCCCCTAAAAAAGGAATTTGTACTTGTCCGCCATGGCTATGACCAGAAAGTTGCAAGTTGATTGGATATTTGGAAATTTGCGGCGCGATATCTGGCTCGTGAACAAGAACGATGTTATAAGTATTTTGCCGTGCATGTTGTAATGTTTTCTCTATTTTTGGTTTGCCTAGTAGTATATCATCGAGACCGAAAATAGAAATTTCACTATTATCCATTAGATGAATTCTTTTTTCACTATTTAGCAATAGTTCAAATCCTGATTCACGCATGATGTGCTCATAGTATTCAGTTCCATATCCACCGTGATCATGGTTACCATAAATAGCGAATTTACCGAAGGGGGCTTGTATATTTTTTAAAATGGATGCGACAAAAGGAGTGTCAGTATACGTTTGATAATTATCAATGAGATCTCCGGTAAAAAGGACAATATCTGGATTTACAGCATTAATTTTAGAAACAACTTGAGATAAATGTTGAAGCGAGAAATAGTATCCGAGATGTAAATCGCTGAATTGAAGAATTTTCATACCATGAAAACTTTTTGGGATGAGTTGTGATTTTAATGTGTGCTGTGTAAAAGAAATGAAATGGGGTTCTATATATTTAGCATAGTAGTATCCGATGCCACTGGTTATAAATGAATAGAGACAAGTACGCATACCAATTTTCAAAAAATTTCTTCTTGTAATGTGCGCCATAAAAATATGAGTATACCTCAATGTTTTTATTCCATTTAAAGGCTACTCAAATCTCCTTTCAGTTTATTTAAAAATATACTTTACATAATAAAAAATTAGTATAGATTACGAAAAAAATGAATAAAAAGAAAGTTCTTTACATTAAAATATCAGAAAAGTTTAAAAATATAAAGATTTCTATTAAATAAAGTGATAAAATGAATGTGTATTCATTTTTTGGAGGGGATGTATGTGAAAGAAAAGGTAGTTATTATAACAGGTGGATCGAGTGGAATGGGAAAAGGAATGGCGACTCGCTTTGCAAAAGAAGGGGCACGAGTTGTTATTACAGGACGTACAAAAGAAAAACTAGAGGAAACAAAGTTGGAAATTGAACAATTTCCAGGGCAAGTATTACCTGTACAAATGGATGTAAGAAATACGGATGACATTCAGAAAATGATTGAACAGATTGATGAGAAGTTTGGTCGAATTGATGTTTTAATAAATAATGCAGCTGGAAACTTTATTTGTCCAGCAGAAGATTTATCCGTGAATGGCTGGAATTCGGTCATTAATATTGTATTAAACGGTACATTTTACTGTAGCCATGCTGTCGGAAAATATTGGATTGAAAAAGGTATAAAAGGGAATATCATTAATATGGTAGCAACATATGCATGGGATGCAGGTCCAGGAGTTATTCATTCGGCTGCAGCGAAGGCAGGAGTATTAGCGATGACGAAGACGCTCGCTGTTGAGTGGGGACGTAAATATGGAATACGAGTTAACGCTATCGCTCCAGGACCAATTGAACGTACGGGCGGTGCTGATAAATTATGGATTTCAGAAGAAATGGCTAAGCGTACGATACAAAGTGTTCCGCTTGGAAGGCTGGGTACGCCAGAAGAAATCGCTGGTCTAGCTTATTATTTATGCTCAGATGAAGCTGCGTACATAAATGGAACTTGCATGACAATGGATGGAGGACAACATTTACATCAATATCCATTTTAAAAGGGATAAAAAAATGAATGTTTGATTCATTTTTTTACGGTTAAATGTGACGGAATTGTGACATATGAAAGAAAAGTGTTTACAAGAGGTCATATATACGTTATATTTAAGACCTCTTTTTTCTTCATAGTAGAATTGCTAATTCCCCTTAGCATTTTACCCCTCTAATCCCTTCAGGAAAACTGAAGGGATTTTTTATTATTTTTCCGTAAATATCATGTTATAATTTTTGAAAAGTAAAGGGAGGGAAGCACGTTGATAGATGCATTAGATGTAATGAGTAACTTGGATAAAGTCCTTCCTTATTATCAAGCTATTTTTAGTGCTGATGAGCATACTGTAATTGGATATGAAGTAGTAGGACGTATTCAAACAGAAGAGGGCATACAAAGTTTAGCTTCTTTCTTTCACGATGATTCGATTCCAAGTGAATTTCAACTGGAAGCGGATAATATTATAGTAGAAAAAGCTTTAAATCGTTATTTAGAAAGCGATCAAAAATTATTATTATTTATACATCGGAATGCTAATGTATTAATGAATGATGATGATGAAAGCTTGCTTCAACTTTTATTGAGGTATGAAGAACAAGGTTTAAATTTAAAACAAATTGTTTTAGAGATTACAGAGCATGAATGTAAAGAAGATATAGAGCAATTTAATCATTTGCTTATGTATTATCGTACATATGGTATTCAAATTTCGATTAATAAAGTCGGAACGGGTACAAGTAATTTAGAGCGTATTAGCGTGTTAGCACCTGATATTTTAAAAGTAGATTTAACGAACTTAAGGCAAACAGCACTTTTACAATCTTATCAAGATATTTTATATTCTTTATCATTACTTGCTAGAAGAATTGGTGCAACTTTATTATATGAAGAAATAGATGCTTTTTATCAACTGCAATATGCTTGGAAGAACGGCGGAAGATATTATCAAGGTAATTATTTAAAAGAATGTTTACCTGATTTTATTGAAACGAATGTTTTGAAAGAGCGACTAGGTAATGAATGTCATCAGTTTATTCAGCATGAAAAGAAGAAGTTACAAAAAATTTATAATTTAACAGAGATGTTACGCGATCGCATTGGCGATGTTTTATCAAAACAAAAAAAGAATGAAGATATAAATGATTGGTTATTACAATTTAGTCAAAGTGTATCACAGTGTAGTTTTCGTATATTTATTTGTAATGAAGATGGTTTCCAACAATCAGGAAATGTTATGAAAAAAGATGGAGAATGGATTGTGATGCCGGATTATTATATGAAGAACTGGAGCTGGCGCCCGTATTTTCTCGAGAATATAATGAAAATGCGTTTTGAGAATAAGGCGAGGCTTTCAGATTTATATGCAGATATTGAAACGGGAGAAATGGTACGAACATTTTCTTTCCCGATTGATGATGACAACTTTTTATTTATAGATTTATCTTATGAATATTTATATGAAGAAGATGTTTTATTTTAATGCACGAAGAGATTCGTGCATTTTTTGTTTGTTTTTATCATAAATTGGTAATAGTGAAAATGGTGATGAAAATGCTGTCTATCGTTGTAAAGATTTTACGAACGAAATCTGTCCTTTCTTTGCATAATCATTGTTACAATGAATACTACAAAGACAAGTTCTTTTAAAAGGAAGGTGAAAAAATGAGGAAATATGGAATATGGCTTGTTCTATTTGTATGTGTTGCCTTTCTAGTTGGTTATAGTGTTACGACTGTTTTAGGAAAAGAGGAAGTGGAAGTCGATCGGAAAGAAGTATTTACAACGATACAAAAAGGCTATGAAACCCAGTTTTCAATTCGTGGGAAGCATTTGCCGATGAATAAGATGATAGAGACGTTATCACCGTATTTTACAGATAATTTCCTTCAAGTATTTACAGATGAAAATAGCAGAAGTGATAAACAAAGTGGTGAATATTTACTTCCGGCAAAAGAAGCACCGTTTTCTTTTAATTCAGAAACGAAAATGTCGTATGATGAAGAACATAAAAATTTATATGTATATGAGCGGACAAAAAGTGGACAATATCAAATTGTAACATTGAAAAGGGATCAAGATAAATGGAAGTTAGCAGGATATCATGAAAGTCAGGAACTTTTAACTGAAATAAAAAGGTTGCAACAATTATAAAGTGAAACTTTTAATCAGTGGGTGGGAGTTTTACTACCTACAAATAGCGGGATAAGAATAGGAATAGGTATTTACCTATTCCTATTCTATATTGAGTAGTTGTTGTAACTTTTCAATTTGAAAACCTGCAACTACTTCGCCATCAATTACGACTGTTGGAGTTGAATAAGAATCATAGTCGTATAAAAGACGATTGCGAGCAGCAGCGTCTTTTTTTACGTCAAATTCTTCATATGCAACGTTATTATGCTTCAAAAATTCTTTTACAATAACACATGGCGGACAATCGGGTTGTGTATAAACCTCAATTTTTTTCATTGTAATTCCTCCTTTTTTCTGTTTTTTATTATATTCTTCCAGTATAAAAACCGCAATAATGAAGGAGAAATATGTTCTTTCTGTTTTTTCCTTCGCATTTCGACAAATTTTTAGTTGAGTTTCTGGCCAATAACCTTTATCCTAGAGTGTGGAACATTTTTTCTGTTATGACGGATAGAATGAGTATAGCTGTAAAACCTATTGGTAGGAAGATCAGAGAAAGGAGAGATTTCATGTCTCTACTCCAAGGAATTTTAACTCGACTTGTTAGTCTACAAGAACAAGCTGAAAGCGGTGAAGTAGCACAACGCTATTTTGAAGTGAACGGTGAGCGCAAATGTAGCGTGAAATTTTTCGATAAAAGTGAAATGTATGAGTTAGAAGTGTATCAACAAGGTGAAAAACCTCAAGTATATCAATTCGATAATATCGACATGGTTGCAATTGAGATTTACGATATCATTTCTTGATACATATAAAAAAGGTACTGCCACATGGCAGTACCTTTTTTAGTTCTATTACTTTCTAGCATAATGTATAGAAGTTTTTTATTTTTCCTACAATGGTATTAAAATGAAAATTTAATCCGTGCAAGTTTGCTTATCCATGTGGATAATTAGTCCCGTCAACCGGGTGAATATGTGAAGCTAAACTTCTCACTATCGCTGGGTTTTGCAAATAGCGGGAGAAATATAACTAGGAGGTTATCGTATGGAACGTTTACCAGTTGTGATTTGTCCTAATTGTCAAAGTTCTGCTGAGATTATTCATGTATTAACGGCTCAATCTAATCAAAATGTAATTTATACGTGCCAAGTTTGTCACTTTGTAATTCGAAATATTGAAACGAATAAAGGATAGGAAGTTATAATTTTAGTTTTTGTCCCATACAATGAGAATACGAAAAGTCTGTCTAATTGAAAGGACGTGACTCTGTGGACGGTGCACATAAATTTTACAATGTTTCAGAGAGACATTTAAATTTTGATATGGTCTTTAACCGTATTTGTAGTTTCATTGAAAAGGATCCGCGAAATTTGTATCGATTATCCATTGGGACAGACTCGCAAGCGCATCAAAAGGATACGAGGTTTATTACAGCAATCCATATTCATCGTGTTGGAAAAGGTGCCTGGGGTTGTTTACACCATAGATCAGTAAAAGATAAGCCAGCGACCTTACGTGAGAAAATATATTTAGAAACGCAGTTTAGTCAAGAAATCGCATGTCTATTTACGCCTACTCATATACAAACAATATGGGAGTTATTGCATCCTTATGCTCAAGATGGGGCTGGATTCATAATGGAAATTCATTTAGACATTGGGAATGATGGCTTAACAAAAGAATTTATTTTAGATATGACAGAAAAAATTCGAGCGATGGGATTAACTGCAAAAATTAAGCCGGATGCTTATGCGGCGTTTAGCTATGCAAATCGATATACGAAATGATTTTTTTGTATGTGTACGATTGTTACATATCTTTTAATAAAAACTGAATATTACATCTATTAAATAGGTTGAATTTTTTATATAATAAGAGTAACGATGCGAGTGTAAGGAGAGGGGTATATGCAAAGGGAAGTTGTTTTAACGAAGGAAGAAGAAAGTTTACTACTAGATATTTTATTTCAGCAAAATTACGCAAGTGAAATTTTAGCTGTGGAACTTACAGATATTGAGAATGGTTTGAAACAGACAGATGTGATGCAATATAAAAAAATCACAAGGTTATTTTACAGATTAAAAAATAAAGGGTATTAAGCGCTACCGGAATGGTAGTCTTTTTTTTGTGCGGTATGCTAAAATAGCTGTGTGATTGTATTTTTATTGAAATAAATTTAGGACAAAATAATAATATGAAAACGCTGTCATAAAATGTGAATAGAGTTGTGAACATAAGCAGGAAAAAGGGAAAATGGGGGATGTAATATGATTAGTATTCCGAAAGACGAATTTCAACAAATTCTTGTGAAGGATTTAATGATTTCATCGGAAAAAGTAGCTCATGTCCAAATTGGAAATAGTTTAGAACATGCTTTACTCGTTCTTGTAAAATCTGGATATTCAGCGATACCTGTCTTAGATCCAATGTATAAACTACATGGTTTGATTAGTACTGCCATGATATTAGATGGTATGTTAGGATTAGAACGTATTGAGTTTGAAAGGCTCGATGATATGAAAGTAGAGCAGGTGATGAAAGAAGATATACCTGTTCTTAAATTAGACGATTCATTTGCAAAAGCTTTAGAAATGACAATTGATCATCCTTTTATTTGCGCTGTTAATGAAGAAGGCTATTTTGAGGGGATTTTAACACGTCGGGCTATTTTAAAATTGTTGAATAAGAAAGTAAGGCAACATAATCGATAAAGTGAAAAAAGTGACTTCATAGAAACGAAGAAGTCACTTTTTTTTCGTGCATATCACTTGTGTATGTATTATATTTAAAAAGACATAAAACATAAGGAAAGTTTGCGCTGGACAATTGTATTTTCTGAATGAAAGCATTCGGGTAAATTAAGGATGAAAAGCTTATTGAAATAAGGTGTATGGAAGCTAAGGAAAGAGGGAGAAAGTTGCAAATTGATGATTTTCAAATGATGGTTGTGTTAGCTCAGGAATCAAATATGAGAAAAGCGGCGGAACGTTTATTTGTTTCCCAACCTGCGCTGAGTCAACGATTACAATCTATGGAGAAACAATGGGGAATGAAGTTTTTTATTCGCTCACAAAAAGGATTGACAATTACACCTGAAGGGGAAAAAGTTGCAAATTATGCCAAAGAAATGTTGCAAAGGGAAGAAGATATAAAAAGTGAGCTGGCTGTTTTCAGAACGGAAACTCATGGAACGTTAAAAATAGCTGTTGCATCAGTTATTGGTCAATATTGGCTCCCTCCTGTTTTGAAAAATTTTGTGCATAAATATCCTTCTGTAAAGATATCGCTGTTTACTGGATGGAGTAGTGAAGTGCAAAAGCAGTTTTATGAAGGAGACGTGCATGTTGCTATACTGAGGGGAACACAAGAATATAAAGGTCAGAAGCAACAATTATTTGAAGATGAACTGTATTTAGTTGATAAAGAAATAAAAGATATTTCGATGTTAAAAGAAACAAATAGGCCGTTCATTCAATTTAAAAGTGACTCGACTTATTATGGACAAATACAAAATTGGTGGTATGGTTTATTTTCTAATCCGCCTAAGCGAACGATTGTAGTTGACCAAATTGAAACATGTAAACAACTTGTTTTAAATGGTATAGGTTATGCCCTTTTACCTTCTACTGTTTTAAAGGAAGTACAGGAAAATATGTATAAAACACCTGTTCAACTGACGAGAGAAACATGGTTGTTAACAAGTGACTCGGCAAGGCAGTTGAAGCAAGTACAAGCATTTTTAGAAATTATAGAAGAAATTCAAAGGGAAAAATAAGATTATTATCTTGCTACTCGCTCTTTCGTTTGGTAGAGTAACATTATAAATGGATTTAGGAGGCAACAAGAATGAAAATGATGGACGCTAACGAAATTATTTCGTTTATTCAAAAAAGTGAAAAGAAAACTCCTGTAAAGGTATACATAAAAGGGGATTTAAAAGAAGTAACATTCCCTGAAACAGTACAAGCATTTGTGAATAAAAAATCAGGTGTATTATTCGGAGAATGGTCTGAAATTAAGACAATTCTTGATGAGAATAATAAGCACATCGTTGACTACGTTGTAGAAAACGATCGTCGTAATTCTGCAATCCCAATGCTTGATTTAAAAGGTATTAAAGCTCGCATCGAGCCAGGTGCTATTATTCGTGACCATGTTGAAATTGGTGACAACGCTGTAATTATGATGAATGCAACAATTAACATTGGTGCTGTAATTGGTGAAGGTTCTATGATCGACATGAACGCAGTACTTGGTGGACGTGCAACAGTCGGTAAAAACTGTCACGTAGGTGCAGGTGCTGTACTTGCAGGTGTTATTGAGCCACCTTCTGCAAAACCAGTTATCGTTGAAGATGATGTAGTAATCGGTGCAAATGTAGTTGTTTTAGAGGGTGTTACAGTAGGTAAAGGTGCAGTTGTAGCAGCGGGAGCTGTTGTAACAGAAGATGTACCTCCATACACAGTTGTTGCAGGTACTCCAGCACGTGTAATCAAAGAAATTGATGAGAAGACAAAAGCAAAAACAGAAATTAAACAAGAGCTTCGTCAATTAAACCCAGAGAAATAAAAAGTAAAAAAAGCGTAAGAGCGTAAATGGGCTCTTACGCTTTTTATAGATAGAGGTGCAAAAATGACAGTAAGCAAATTTGTCCAAATTCGTAGAGATCTACATAGAATTCCAGAAATCGGATTTAAGGAATGGAAAACACAACAGTATATTTTAGATTATATAGGAACACTTTCTCATGAATTTGTGGAAGTGAAGACATGGAAAACGGGTGTAATCGTTAAAGTAAATGGAAAAAATCCCGAAAAAATAATAGGTTATCGTGCAGATATAGACGGTTTACCAATTACAGAGGAAACTGGATACGAGTTTGCTTCTATTCATGAAGGAATGATGCATGCATGTGGCCATGATGTACATACAACAATCGGTTTAGGCCTTCTAACGAAAGCTGTGAGCGAAAGAATAGATGATGACCTTGTATTTCTATTCCAGCCAGCAGAAGAAGGACCAGGCGGTGCTCTTCCTATGTTAGAAAGTGAAGAGTTAAAAGAATGGAAACCGAATATAATTCTTGGTCTTCATATTGCACCAGAATACGCTGTGGGGACAATTGCAACGAAAGAAGGACTGTTATTTGCCAATACTTCAGAATTATATATTGATTTAAAAGGGAAAGGTGGCCATGCTGCCTATCCGCATACTGCAAATGACATGATTGTTGCAGCGAGTCATCTTGTTACACAGCTTCAATCCGTTATTAGTCGCAATGTAAATCCTCTTGATAGTGCAGTAATTACAATCGGGAAAATTACTGGTGGTACGGTTCAAAATATTATTGCAGAAAAATCTCGTTTAGAAGGAACGATTCGAACATTATCAGTGGAATCAATGAAGCGTGTGAAAAGCAGAATTGAGTCAATTGTTGCAGGTATCGAAGCTTCTTTCCAGTGTGAGGCGATTATAGATTACGGAGCAATGTATCATCAAGTATATAACCATGAAGAGTTAACGAGAGAGTTTATGGAATTTGTACATAAACAAACTGATATGAATGTTATTACATGTACTGAGGCAATGACGGGTGAAGATTTTGGTTATATGCTTCGAGAAATCCCTGGATTTATGTTTTGGCTTGGAGTAAATTCAGAATATGGTTTACATCATGCAAAATTAAAACCAGACGAAGAAGTGATTGAAAAGGCAATTACATTTTTAAGCCAATATGTAAAGTGGAAAGGGAATAGAAAATAAAACTTCCACTTTCTTGAAGGTTCCAAAAAACTTTTTGTTCTGAGGTGTAAGTAACGCTCGTATAGATTGATTTTAGACATTTATATACAAATGGAAGAATTAAAGTTAATTGTACTGTTTTAATAATGAGCAGGGGGTTTAGCCACTGCTCATTATTAATTATTTGACTAACTTATATATGTTTACTTTTAGTATGAAAAGTGTGTAAAATCAATGTGAAACATAGAAAAAAGGGTGGGGAATTACGTGCAAATTAGCAGTGCGATTTTATGTTTCGTCTTATATGCGTATGTTATTATTGCGGCGGTTTATTTTGGGATAAGTTTTTATGCCTATCGTCTAGTAGATAATAATGAATATGACGAAACATACAAATGGGTGAAGAGATATTTATCACCTGTACTAGAAATTATGAATGGGTTTGTGCTCTTTTTATTTATTGGATTAATTGCTTTTTCAACGAGTTTAGTAGGGAATAAAACTACGTTATTTGTATTGGGTATCATTATTTTTATGTTGTTAGGAATAAGGATTGGTAATACGGTCTTTTGGAATGAAAGAAAAGTAGATGGTTGGACGGGAATGTTAATTCCGTGCATGTTAGCTGCAATCGTGACAAATATAGAGCATGAATATTATCAATTACATTTTTGGCTTATTATCGTTTTAACAATTCTTTCTGTTTTGTATATAAGCACAGTAGTACTAACATATATTGCACATGAAAAAGGAGATGTTAAAGGCACTCGTTTCTTTAGAGGACGGGCATTATTTTGGAGTGTGCCGACGATGGTAGTTATCGGGCTTATTGCGATATTAGTAAATGGATATCAATTTTCTAATTGGCAACTATTTTTAGAAAATTGGTGGATCTTTATCTTTTCGTTTATTGCTTTTTTAGGTGCAACGCATTATTTATTCCATCAACATCATTACATATGGGCGTTGTTATTTGCATTCACACAGCTTCTATTTGCCTTTTTTGGTCAAGAAACATTATTATTCGTTTTTGAAACATTTAGTTCTTTTGGAAATATATTTGTATTTGCTATGCTACTTGTTGGTATCGCTTTTTACTTGCAACAATATTTTTATATACAAAAACAAAAATAAGAGCTAATCATAGTTTTTGTGACGCATATAAAGTGTGTTACACTGAAAATAAATAGTACTTGAAGTTATTGGAGGAATTCCCGTGGGTGAGAAAGAAAAAGAATTTGCTGTCATTGGACTTGGTCGCTTTGGTGGAAGTATTTGCCGAGAACTAGCTCAATTAGGTATGGAAGTAATGGCAATCGATTCAGATGAGGATAAAATTAATGAATTTGCAAATATAGCTTCGCATGCTGTAATTGCAGATTCAACAGATGAGATGGTATTAAAAAGCCTTGGTATTCGAAATTTTGATCACGTAGTCGTTGCTATTGGAGATAATTTAAATTCAAGTATTTTAACGACTTTGATTTTGAAAGAGTTGGGTGTAAAAAATATTACTGTAAAAGCTCAAAATGATTATCATGAAAAAGTGTTAAGTAAAATAGGTGCAGATCATATTGTGCATCCAGAACGTGATATGGGAAAAAGGATTGCTAATAATATTGCATCAAGCAATGTGCTAGACTACCTTGAGCTTTCAGATGAGCATAGTATTGTAGAGATTATTGCGAATAAAAAAATTGATGGGCACTCTTTAATTGAATTAGATATTCGTGCGAAGTTTGGATTGAATATTGTAGCAATTAAACGAGGCAAAGAAGTTATCGTATCCCCTCGAGCTACGGAGAATATTCAAGCAGGAGATATATTAATTGTCATTGGTCATGACGATGAAGTGGATCGATTTAAACACTTTTTAAGATAAGAGAAAAGAAAAGGACAATGCCTTCATGGCATTGTCCTTTTTCTTATATTTCCATAATGATTGGTAAAATCATTGGACGGCGTTTCGTTTTCTCATATAGGAATGGAGCTAATGTGTCTGTAATTTCATTTTTAATTTCAGACCATTGTGTTGTTTTACGCTCCATTACTTTTTCTAAATGAGTTGTAATTAATGTTTGTGCATCATTGATTAAATCGCTACTTTCACGCATGTAAACGAAACCGCGTGAGATGATATCAGGTCCCGCTGCAACTTTAAATTCTTTCATATCAATGCTTACAACTACAATTACAAGTCCTTCTTCAGAAAGGATACGACGATCGCGTAATACGATATTGCCAATATCTCCAATACCGTTTCCATCAATGTAGACCGAACCAGATGGGATTTTTCCAGCTACGCTAGCTTCATCCGAACGTAAAGCAAGAACATCGCCATTATCCATAATGAAGCAATTTTCTTCAGGGATGCCACAATCATTTGCTATGTTCATGTGCATACGCTGCATACGATATTCACCATGAATTGGCATGAAGTACTTCGGTTTAATTAGACGTAACATTAATTTTTGTTCTTCTTGTCCACCGTGTCCACTTGTATGGATATTTGAAAGTTTCCCATGAATTACATCAGCGCCAGCGCGGTACAACATGTTAATTGTACGACTTACGCTAATTGTATTTCCTGGAATTGGTGAAGAAGAGAAAACAACTGTATCTCCAGGAATAATTTGAATTTGGCGGTGTGTACCGTTTGCAATACGTGAAAGTGCTGCCATCGGTTCACCTTGACTACCTGTACATAAAATAACAACTTTATTAGCTGGTAAGCGGTTTAGTTGAGATGGATCTATGAATGTATCTTTCGGGCAACGAATATAACCAAGGTTTTGTCCAATTTCAATCGCTGCTTCCATACTTCGACCAAACACAGCTACTTTACGGTTGTTTTCAACAGCAGCTTCAACAACTTGTTGTAAGCGGTGAATATTTGATGCAAAGGTTGCGAATATAATCCGTCCTTCTACTTTACGGAAAATGTCTTGAATGCTATCACCAACGCGACGCTCAGACATAGTAAAGTTTGGAACTTCACTGTTCGTACTATCAGATAATAGACATAGTACGCCATCTTTACCGATTTCAGCCATTTTTGTTAAATCAGCTGGTTCACCAACTGGTGTGAAGTCAAATTTGAAGTCACCTGTATGAACAACTTGACCTTGAGGTGTTTTCACAACAACGCCGTACGAATCTGGAATACTGTGTGTTGTACGGAAGAAGGATACAGACGTTTTTTTGAATTTAATAACGTCATCTTCTTGAATCTCGTAAAGTTTTGCTTTACGAAGTAAGCCGTGTTCTTCTAATTTGTTTTTGATGAGTGCAATTGCTAATTTTCCGCCGTAAATTGGAATGTTCACTTGACGTAATAGGTAAGGGATTCCGCCGATATGATCTTCGTGACCATGTGTAATGAATAACCCTTTAATTTTATCTTCGTTTCGCACAAAATAAGTGTAGTCTGGTATTACATAATCGATTCCGAGAAGTTCGTCCTCTGGAAATTTAATTCCAGCATCAATTATAATAATTTCATCTTGAAATTGAACAGCGTATGTATTTTTACCGATTTCACCAAGCCCACCGAGAGCAAATACAGCAACTTGGTCGTTTTTTAGAAATTTCATATCGCTATACGATTTCCGCTAATGTTAAATCAGCGTTTTCTTTTTCATATTCAAGATGAGCGCCAGTAACAGACTGAACAAACTCGATATTATATGCGAACTTATTTAATTTTGTACGAACATCCTTTTCAGACGTAGCCTCTAAATATAAAACTTTTGTATTTTCACGTACTGGAACCTCAGTTAATTTTTCTTGATAAAATACTTTAAAAATCATTTGGAAAACCTCTCCTTGTCTATGTTTTGCATTATCTGTTACTTATTATAAAGCAAACAGTCACGATTTTCATGTTTTTTCGAATGAGAATGAAGAAAAAGCCCGAAATGGGCACAATTTAAGCGACTGTCTTTTTACGGACTAGACCATTTAAATAACGCTTGAGCTTTTTCTTCAGCTTCTTCAGCATGATTACTCCTTCCTTTCCTTATTTTAAACATGCCTATTACTAGTGAAAACTCTATCTCTGATATAAGAGATAGGACAAAAGTGAATGGTGAATCTTGTCCTTTCCCATACAGTGAAAGTTATTCTATAGTAACGATCAGTAGCCGTTAGTTATAGGTATAGTATGAGGAAGAATGGAAAAGAAAATTCATCCGAACAAGTATCTACATGTTTTACTAATATATATATGCAAAGTTTACAAATAAGGTCAGAAAGGGAACGCTTTCTTCACAGATGTTTAATATGTTATACTTTTTTTTAGAATTTGAAAAGTGATATTCAAAATAGGAATATAGAGTCTCAGAAAGGATTTTGACAAATGAATGATAAAATTGTCTTTTTTGATATTGATGGAACATTATTAGATCATGATAAAAAAATTCCGCAATCTACACGAGATGCAGTAAAACAGTTACAAGAAAAAGGTGTACATGTAGCAATTGCGACAGGGCGCGCGCCATTTATGTTCGAAGATATTCGTAAGGAACTTGATATACATAATTATGTTAGTTTTAATGGACAATATGTTGTCTTTGAAGATGAGGTAATATTTAATAATCCGTTACATCCAGATGCTTTACATAAGTTTACTCAGTTTGCAAAACAAGAAGGATATCCACTTGTATATCTTGACCATCAAGATATGAGAGCATCAGTGGAATATCATGATTATGTGAAAGAAGGCTTTGGAAGCTTAAACTTTGAGCATCCAGCATATGAGCCTAATTTTTATGAGGAACGTAATATTTATCAAACACTACTTTTTTGTGAAGTAAATGAAGAGGAAAAGTTTATTAATCATTATCCAGATTTCCATTTTATTCGTTGGCATGCATATTCAATGGATATCATTCCGAATGGTGGTTCTAAGGCAAAAGGAATTGAGAAATACATTGAAAAGTTAGGTTTTAATCGTGATCAAGTGTATGCATTTGGAGATGGCTTAAATGATTTAGAAATGATCGAAGCCGTTGGCACAGGTATTGTGATGGGAAATGGCCATGAAGACTTGAAAAAACTTGCAAATCATGTGACAAAGGATGTTAATGAAGACGGTATATATCATGGACTAAAGTGGGCTGGATTGCTATAAGTGAATATGGAACCCATTTCATAATAAAAAGGCGGAAGATTAACTTCCGCCTTTTTATTATTATCGCTCTAGAGGTTTGGAATCATCAGGAGCGGCAAAAGGATTTTCTTTATTGATATGGTCATAGAACATAACGCCATTTAAATGATCAATCTCGTGTTGGAATACGATTGCTGGTAAACCTTTTAAACGTAATTTTACTTCTTCTCCGTTAATAGAAGTTGCTTTTACTGTAATTCTTGTATAACGAGGAACATAACCAGGTACTTCGCGGTCTACAGATAGACAGCCTTCACCACCCTGTAAATATGTACGTTCAACAGAATGGCTAATGATTTTTGGATTGAATAATGCATGGCTATATAATGTACCATCCGCATCGGTTACATGAACTGCAATCATTTTTTTTGAAACACCGATTTGCGGAGCCGCTAATCCGATTCCAGGGCGTAAACTATATTTTTCAGCCATTTCAGGATCTTGGCTATTTATTACGAATTCAATCATTTCTTTTAAGGTAGTTGTATCTTCTTCGCTTGCCGGTAAGGACACCTCTTCTGCAACGTTGCGCAAAATAGGATCTCCTTCGCGAATAACATCTTTCATTGTAAGCATATGTAATCTCTCCTTTCCTCTTTAGTCTACCAAAGGAGATGGAAAAAGTCATCGGCAAGAAAGGGAAGGCATTTTGGAAATCGTTCTATTATAGAGTAGTTATGTATGTGATAAACAGAAAAAGACGGCAAAGCCGTCTTTTTCTTTCCATAGTTGTTTCGTTTTACAATTAGCGAATGCAAGCAGCACCAACGATAATTAAAAGAATAAACAACACAACGATTAAGGCGAAGCCGCGTCCAGACCCGCCACAAGAACCGCCATAACCGTAGGAAGGATATGAACAAGTTGGATAGCAATATGAGTATCCGTACATGAGATGACCTCCTTTATCATTTCCCGCTAATACTGCGGTTACTATAATGTATGGAAGAGAGGGTAGAAATGTATAGGTATTTACCTAAAAAAGGAAGAGTAGTTTGTATATTTTTGTTACGAAGAGAGAAAAACTAAAGAGAATTAAATCGTTTACATATTATTCTAAGAGAAAAAATAAGTGAAAAAGGGAATAATATAACAGTAGGTCAATGCTTACTAATACAGATGTAAAAAATAAAAACACGTTTGTGTAGTAGAAACCTGCATATTATTTATAAAAAAACGTATTCAAAGTAATTGACATCGTAATTAGAATAGTTGTAAACTAAAAAACGTGATCAAGATTGTATTAATATGTTTCTGAAAAAACATTAGTACAGATTGTTAGGTACACAAAATTATTCTCAACCGACATACAAACATGTTGGTTTACATCGTTGCGCTTTTTAAACTGGAAAATAGCCAGTGAAAGCGTTTCAGAATATGGTTCAAGAGAGGAAGAGGTGAACGGAATGGGTACTAAAACAAAAAAGACCCTATTTAATGTTGATGAGCAAATGAAAGCTATCGCAGCTCAATTTGAAACATTACAAATTTTAAATGAAAACGGTGAAGTTGTGAATGAAGCAGCTATGCCTGAATTATCTGATGATCAATTAAAAGAATTAATGCGTCGTATGGTGTATACTCGCGTATTAGATCAACGTTCTATTTCTTTAAACCGTCAAGGACGTTTAGGTTTCTACGCACCTACAGCTGGACAAGAAGCTTCTCAATTAGCAAGTCATTTCGCACTTGAAGCAGAAGACTTCATCTTACCAGGATACCGTGATGTACCACAATTAGTATGGCACGGATTACCATTATACCAAGCATTCTTATTCTCTCGTGGACACTTCATGGGTAACCAAATGCCTGAGAATGTAAATGCATTAGCTCCACAGATCATTATCGGTGCGCAAATCATCCAAACTGCTGGTGTTGCGTTAGGTATGAAACTACGTGGTAAAAAATCTGTTGCAATTACTTACACTGGTGACGGTGGTGCTTCACAAGGTGACTTCTACGAAGGTATGAACTTTGCAGGTGCATTCAAAGCTCCAGCAATCTTCGTTGTTCAAAACAACCGTTATGCAATCTCTACTCCAGTAGAAAAGCAATCTGCAGCTAAAACTGTAGCACAAAAAGCAGTAGCAGCAGGTATTTACGGAATTCAAGTAGACGGTATGGATCCATTAGCTGTATACGCAGCAACTGCTTTCGCTCGTGAGCGCGCAGTAAATGGCGAAGGCCCTACTTTAATCGAGACTTTAACATTCCGTTACGGTCCACATACAATGGCTGGTGATGACCCAACTCGTTACCGTACAAAAGATATCGAAAACGAATGGGAACAAAAAGACCCAATCGTACGCTTCCGTAAGTTCTTAGAAGCTAAAGGCCTATGGTCTCAAGAAGTTGAAGAGACAGTAATCGAAGAAGCAAAAGAAGATATCAAACAAGCAATTGCTAAGGCTGACCAAGCTCCAAAACAAAAAGTAACTGATTTAATGGAAATCATGTACGAAAAAATGCCTTACAACTTAGCTGAACAATATGAAATCTACAAAGAAAAGGAGTCGAAGTAAGCCATGGCTCAAATGACAATGATTCAAGCAATCACTGATGCTTTACGCGTTGAAATGAAAAATGACCCTAACGTACTTGTATTTGGTGAAGACGTTGGTGTAAACGGCGGTGTATTCCGTGCTACTGAAGGTTTACAAGCTGAATTTGGTGAAGATCGTGTAATGGATACTCCACTTGCAGAGTCTGGTATTGGTGGACTTGCAGTTGGTCTTGCACTTGAAGGATTCCGTCCAGTTCCAGAAATCCAATTCTTCGGTTTCGTTTATGAAGTAATGGATTCAATTTCTGGTCAATTAGCTCGTATGCGTTACCGTTCTGGTGGACGTTGGACTGCTCCAGTAACAGTTCGTTCTCCATTCGGTGGTGGTGTTCATACTCCTGAACTTCATGCTGATAGCTTAGAAGGATTAGTGGCTCAACAACCTGGTCTAAAAGTTGTTATTCCATCTACTCCATACGATGCTAAAGGTCTTTTAATCTCTGCGATTCGTGACAACGATCCAGTTATCTACTTAGAGCATATGAAATTGTACCGTTCATTCCGTCAAGAGGTACCAGAAGGTGATTACACAATTGATTTAGGTAAAGCTGATATCAAACGTGAAGGTACAGATGTATCTGTTATCGCTTACGGTGCTATGGTTCACGCTGCATTAAAAGCTGCTGAAGAACTTGAAAAAGAAGGTATCTCTTTAGAGGTTGTTGACTTACGTACAGTTCAACCATTAGATATCGAAACAATCATCGCTTCTGTTGAAAAAACAGGTCGCGTAGTTGTAGTTCAAGAAGCTCAAAAACAAGCTGGTATTGCAGCTAACGTTGTAGCGGAAATTAACGACCGTGCAATCTTAAACTTAGAAGCTCCAGTTGTACGTGTTGCAGCTGCTGATACAGTATTCCCATTCTCTCAAGCAGAGAGCGTATGGTTACCAAACCACAAAGATATTGTTGAAGCTGTAAACAAAGTAATGAACTTCTAATTTTTAGCTTTTCATGTGCAAAAGAAATCAGCACATGCTGGTTTCTTTTGTACATATTCCATAATAATGAAATGAATCAGGGGGCTGAATTCCGTGGCATTTGAATTTAAACTACCAGATATCGGTGAAGGTATCCACGAAGGTGAAATCGTAAAATGGTTTATTAAACCAGGCGATGAAGTAAACGAAGACGATGTACTTCTTGAAGTACAAAATGATAAAGCAGTAGTAGAAATCCCTTCTCCTGTTAAAGGTAAAGTACTTGAAGTACTTGTAGAAGAAGGAACAGTTGCAATCGTAGGAGATACATTAATTAAATTTGATGCTCCTGGATACGAAAACCTTAAATTTAAAGGTGACGATCATGATGAAGCTCCAAAAGCTGAAGAAGCAGCAGTAGAAGCTCCAGCAGCGGAAGCTACTCCAGCAGCAACTGCAGAAGTAGTAAATGAGCGCGTAATCGCTATGCCATCTGTTCGTAAATACGCTCGTGAAAAAGGTGTAGACATTCATAAAGTAGCTGGTACTGGTAAGAATGGCCGTATCGTAAAAGCTGACATCGATGCATTTGCAAATGGTGGACAAACTGTAGCAGCAACTGAGGCTCCAGCAGCAGTAGAAGCTACTCCAGCAGCAGCGAAAGAAGAAGCACCAAAAGCACAACCAATCCCAGCTGGTGAATATCCAGAAACTCGTGAGAAAATGAGTGGTATCCGTAAAGCGATTGCGAAAGCAATGGTTAACTCTAAACACACAGCTCCTCACGTAACATTAATGGACGAAGTAGATGTAACAGAACTTGTTGCTCACCGTAAGAAGTTCAAAGCAGTAGCAGCTGACAAAGGTATTAAATTAACTTACCTTCCGTACGTTGTTAAAGCTTTAACATCTGCATTACGTGAATACCCAATGTTAAACACTTCTTTAGACGATGCATCTCAAGAAGTAGTTCATAAACATTACTTCAATATCGGTATCGCAGCTGATACAGACAAAGGTCTATTAGTACCAGTTGTTAAAGATACAGATCGTAAGTCTATCTTCACAATCTCTAACGAGATCAATGATCTTGCTGGTAAAGCACGTGAAGGTCGTCTAGCTCCAGCTGAAATGAAAGGTGCTTCTTGCACAATTACAAACATTGGTTCTGCAGGTGGACAATGGTTCACTCCAGTTATCAACCACCCAGAAGTAGCAATCCTTGGTATCGGCCGTATCGCTGAAAAACCAGTTGTGAAAAACGGTGAGATCGTTGCAGCTCCAGTATTAGCATTATCTCTAAGCTTTGACCATCGTTTAATTGACGGTGCAACTGCTCAAAAAGCGTTAAACCAAATTAAACGTCTATTGAATGACCCACAATTATTAGTAATGGAGGCGTAATAACAATGGTAGTAGGAGATTTCCCAATTGAATTAGATACAGTCGTTGTTGGTGCAGGTCCTGGTGGATACGTTGCGGCAATTCGTGCAGCACAATTAGGTCAAAAGGTAGCAATCATTGAAAAAGCTAACCTTGGTGGCGTATGCTTAAACGTTGGATGTATTCCTTCAAAAGCGTTAATCAATGCAGGTCATCGTTATGAGAATGCAATGCATTCTGATGACATGGGTATTACTGCAGAAAACGTAAAAGTTGACTTTACAAAAGTTCAAGAATGGAAAAACGGCGTAGTTAAGAAATTAACTGGCGGTGTTGAAGGCCTTCTTAAAGGTAACAAAGTTGAAATCATTCGCGGTGAAGCTTACTTCGTAGATGCTAATACATTACGCGTTATGACTGAAGATGCAGCTCAAACTTATACGTTTAAAAATGCTGTTCTTGCAACTGGTTCTACACCAATCGAAATTCCAGGATTCAAATACTCTAAACGTGTTATCAACTCTACAGGTGCTTTAAGCTTACCTGAAATTCCTAAAAAACTTGTTGTAATCGGCGGCGGTTACATCGGTATGGAATTAGGTACTGCATATGCTAACTTCGGTACAGAAGTTACTGTAGTAGAAGCTGGCGACGAAATCTTAGCTGGTTTCGAAAAAGCTATGAGCTCTGTTGTTAAACGCGCTCTACAGAAAAAAGGTAACGTAAATATCCATACAAAAGCTATGGCTAAAGGCGTTGAAGAGACAGAAACTGGCGTAAAAGTTAGCTTTGAGGTTAAAGGTGAAATCCAAACTGTAGAAGCAGATTACGTATTAGTAACTGTAGGTCGTCGTCCAAACACTCAAGAAATCGGTCTTGAGCAAGTTGGAGTTAAAATGACTGACCGCGGCATCATCGAAATCGATGAGCAATGTCGTACAAATGTACCAAACATCTATGCAATCGGTGATATCGTTCCTGGACCACCATTAGCTCACAAAGCTTCTTACGAAGGTAAAGTAGCTGTAGAAGCAATTAGTGGCCATGCATCAGCTATCGATTACATCGGAATTCCTGCAGTATGCTTCACTGATCCAGAATTAGCATCTGTTGGTTACACTAAAAAACAAGCTGAAGAAGCTGGAATGACTGTAACTGTATCTAAGTTCCCATTCGCTGCTAACGGTCGTGCATTATCATTAAACAGCACTGACGGTTTCTTACAACTTGTAACACGTAAAGAAGATGGTCTTCTTGTAGGTGCTCAAGTTGCAGGTGCAGGTGCTTCTGATATTATCTCTGAGATTGGTTTAGCTATCGAAGCTGGAATGACAGCTGAAGATATCGCTCAAACAATCCATGCTCACCCAACATTAGGTGAAATCACAATGGAAGCAGCTGAAGTTGCTCTTGGAATGCCAATTCACATTGTAAAATAATTTAAGTAATGTAAATAGCCCTTCTCTTATTGTAAGAGAGGGGCTATTTTTATTTTCATCAAATGACTTGCAAGGTCTTTAAACGTACTTGTCGAATGAATATATAATACTTTAACAAATGATTCCGGCTTAACTTACTTCAAAGGTAATATATATCATCCTATAATATGTAATTGATTCAAACGTAACCCCATATATTAATAAAATAGAGCATGTCAAAGGAGAAGGTTCCATGAAAATATTACATGTTATATTTTATCATTTACTACTATGGAGTGGCTTTTCCACTGTATTAACATTATCGAATGGTGATAAGTTTCATTATAAAGTTATTCTTTTTTTCGTATTTCTATATTTAGCCTATGTAATAGCATATTTTGTATTGCACGTAAGAAAGCAAGCTTTATTTCTTACATGTTCGAATTGTATATTATTTTTAATCATATTATCTATTTTTTAAATTAGCGTTTATAAAAATACATTGTTCTTCCATTAAATAATTGTAACTCTCCTTCTAATTTCTTCGCTAAAAAACGGCAAAATTCATTTGCTTTCCCTTTGTCACCAAATGTTGCATTAGGTGGTAAAGAAACTTGGATGAAAGATTGTTCATTTTCTATACCAACACCAATATAAATTGAGTCATACCGGTCGTGATTGGATTGAAGTTTTAATGTTGTTGTAGATGTATCTAAAATTTCATAAGGAAAAGCGGTATTTGTATACGTGTAATTAATTTGGGCACCAGTTTTAGAAGTAACTGTTTTATAATAATGAAAAAGTTGTTTTATATCATCTATTGAAACTGATTGTTGGTTGGATTTCGGTACAAGCGTAATAAAGGCGTGTTGCATATAAGTTCCCCCTAACTTAGTAGAATACTATCATTCTACATCCTACTGAATTTTTTGACAATTAAAAGGAGTATTACATGTTTTGTTTAATATACTATTAATGAAACGTGATGTAGAAAGGTGGAAACCAATGTTTGAAAAATTGTATGATGAGCATGAAAGTGTGAAGGTACGATTTTTAGGGTTTATGACACATGATACACGTTATGATTTTGGTGTTATTTATACAAATATGTTTTTTGGAAAGCCGCTCATTGTTTGTATGCAAACAGGAAGGTCTACTTTACTCGGACGAGATGATGTAGAGAATGTTCAATATATACAGGAGATTTTTAAATTAGGATCAGAAGAGGAAGCAAAGGAGTTAGCTCAGTTTTTCAAATTTCTAGTTCCGTCAACTTCTTTACATGCGGAATATGAAGAATAATTAATGTGAAACAGTCGTACTTATAAATATGGCTGTTTTTTATTTGAATATCGCATACTAATTTAAATTTAAAATATTTAATGTGTTATACTAAAAACCTATTGACGTAAAAAGTATAACATATTAAAATAAAGACAGAAAGTTAAGCGGTTACAAAAAGTTTTTGGGATTATAAACTTAGGGGGAAATGAAAAATGGGAACAATCGTATGTCAAGATTGTGAAGGTACAATTGCACACTTCGAAGATGAGAAAGTAACGGTACTTTACGGGAAATGTGGATCTTGCGGATGTGATCACACAGAGCATACAAAAGCCCAATAATTGATAGGAAATGGACAGCTAAAAGTTTTTAGGACCATAAACTTAGGGGGAAATGAAAAATGGGAACAATCGTATGCCAAGTATGTGAAGGAACAATCGGACATTTTGAAGATGAGAAAACGACGGTACTTTACGGAAAATGCGGAACAAATTGTGACTGTGCTAGAAAAGATAATGCGAAAGCTTAATGATAAATAAATAGATAGATTACTATTGAAACTCAGGGGGAAATGAAAATGGGAACAATCGTATGCCAAGTATGTGAAGGAACAATTGGACATTTTGAAGATGAAAAATCAACAGTACTATACGGGAAATGTGGATCTCATTGCGAATGTGACCATAAAGAACATACAAAAGCTTAATAATAAGAAAAAGCGCCTACATGTGTAGGCGCTTTTTTAATAAATTGTAGTTGTATGACCAACTGTTGCAACGATTGCATCATCCCTAATCGGAATAAAGCTTATGGAGGTCTGTGGTGTACTAGAAGAAGCGTATTGGCTCATTATACGACTATCGATACGGGTAATAGTATCGGTCAAGAAAGCTGAAATAAAAGCGTAAGGGACTCGTCGTTCATTTAATGAATAAATAATTTCTTCTTTTGTTTTTACACCTACGCCATGCCCGTAAAAAAAGAAATTTCCTAAATAGATTGTATTTTCTCCTTGCCATTCAATCGTAGCTGGATTTACTTGTGGGTTTTTAAAGTAAACGAGGTCACCTGGAACAAGATCGCCACCGTTTTTTGTTATAAGCCTTAGATCTTGGTCGTAGTCCCATGTATAAAGTAAAAGGTTTGCAAATAGACGATTGAAAGTTTCTTCCTCATACAATGATAGTAAAGCTTTATAAAAAATAATGATCATAGCGGTTGCGCATTCAGTTCCATATAGTTTTCCGTTTTTGAAAATATCCTGTATGGCAATAGAAGGTGGTATGTTTGGAAGAAGCTCGAATCCCCCAAGAGACGTTCTTTTCCAATACTGGGGGTTGCAAAAGGATTGTTGAAATGTACGAAACTGAAATCCACTTTGAAAAAGCTCTAGTGCAGAGATAATAATATTAACTCGTAAATTGAGATCAAAGCTGAGTTCATCAGCTGTTCGGAAGGAATAAACTTCTTGATTTCCTGCCATTATTGATAAAATTTGTTGTTTCTCTGCTGCAAATGGCTCATATTCATTTGTAATATAAGGATGTACAATAGAACGGCCTATTACAATCATAATAGTATCCCCACCTATACGTTACATTCTTAAGTATCGTATGAAGAAAAGGAAAAAAGGTGAAAAAAAGCCTATCAACTGATAGGCTTGTACTCTTTAATAACACGTAATGTTTGTAATGTCATATCTTCAGGACCTTGTACAGGTAAACCTGCTTCTAAGTTTTTACGAATATACTCTAAGTTTTCTTGTGTAATAATTTCCCCCGGAGTAAAGATTGGAATCCCTGGCGGATAAACCATAACAAAATCAGCTATAATACGACCCGCTGCATTTTCAAATGGAATGACTTCTGTTTCCGAATAAAAAGCATCTCGAGGAGAAAGTGCTAGCACTGGAATTTCTGGAATCTCTACTTGTACTTGAACACCTTTATCTGCCCTATTTCTAAATGTTGCTGCTAAATCTTGTAATGCTGCAATAAGTGTATTTGTATCACTTTCTGTATCTCCCAAAGTGATAAGACATAGTATGTTGTATAGATCTGAGAGTTCTACTTCAATGTTATATTGCTCTCTAAGCCATACTTCAGCTTGGTGGCCGGTAATACCTAAATCTTTTACAGATACAATTATCTTTGTAGGATCATAGTTAAAGGTAGCATCTGTACCTAACATTTCTTTTCCAGGACAGTAAAGATGCTCAATAGAATTTATAGCATCACGAACATGCTCAGCTAATTGTATTGTTTGTTCTATGAGTGCTGTTCCTTCTGTAGCAAGACGTTTTCTCGCAACATCAAGGGATGCTAACAAGATGTAAGAAGTTGATGTAGTTGTAAGCATGCTAATAATAGATTGGACATGCTTTACATTCACTAAGCCTTCTTTCACATTAAGAATAGAACTTTGAGTTAAAGAGCCTCCTAATTTGTGAACACTTGTTGCTGCCATATCCGCACCAGCTTGCATCGCTGACATAGGTAATTCATCGTGAAAATGAATATGAACACCATGAGCTTCGTCGACTAGTACAGGGATGTCATAAGAATGTGCTAATTGTACAATCTGTTCTAAGTCTGCAGCAAACCCAAAGTACGTTGGGTTAATAACAAGTAAGCCCTTTGCATCTGAGTGCTCTTCAAGTGCTTTTTTGACAGATTGAATTGTGATTCCATGAGAAATACCGAGCTTCGGATCGATTTCAGGATGCATGAAAATCGGTTTTGCACCTGAGAAAATAATAGCTGACATTACTGATTTATGCACGTTTCGTGGTACTAGGATTTTGTCACCAGGACCGCAAACGCTCATCACCATTGTCATAATAGCGCCACTTGTACCTTGAATAGAAAAGAAAGTATGATCTGCACCGAATGCGGCTGCTGCTAAATCTTGTGCTTCTTTAATCATACCTTTTGGATGATGTAAATCATCGAGTGGCGCAATATTAATTAAATCAATTGCTAATGCATTATGCCCAATAAATTCGCGAAATGTAGGATCCATGCCCTGTCCTTTTTTATGACCAGGAATATGGAATTGAATTGGATTTCGCTTACTGTGCTCAACTAAAGCGGTAAACAATGGTGTTTCGTATTGGGACAATCTATACACCCCTTCTTCTTCATAATATTTAGTGTAATTTGTTTTATATAATCCTGCTCTAAAAAAGTGTAGCCCTTTTTAGAATAAGGCTTGTTTTTCTGCCATTCAAAAAATCGTTTTTGAGATGGTAGCTTCACTTTATTTTCTATAAAACAAAAGCATTATATCACCAATAATTATAGATGTATAGAAAAAAATCTTTTTAAGGTGAGTATGTTTAATAGTTAGCCTCAACTAATGAATAGAGGAAGACAATTCCATTAAAATGAATAAATAGTGTATAATGCAGAGTGGCTATAATGAAGAATAAAATATTCTCTTTAAGATAGCATAATGAAACAAGAAGAAATGATAAATGAGGTGCGAAATGGAATATCAATATCCGTTAGATTATGATTGGTCAAATGAGGAAATGGTTACAATGGTGAAGTTTTATGAAGCGATTGAGAAAGCTTATGAAAAAGGAATTATAAGAGAAGAGTTAATGGGTTTATATCGTCGTTTTAAAGAGATTGTTCCATCGAAAGCAGAAGAAAAGAAAATTGATAAAGAATTTCAAGAAGTAAGTGGATACTCTATATATCGTGCTATTCAAAGGGCAAAAGAAGTCGAAGAACAAAAGCTTGTAAAAATGTAAAAAATATTTTGAAAAATAAAAACTGAAGTGATATAATGTGATAACAACTAAAAACGGACAATATAAATTGTCCGTTTTCTACTATCGATTACAAAGTGCATATAAAGGAAGGAGTGATTGCATCGTAGATTCAATCTTAGCAAGGAATTGTTCGTTGGTCATTGCTGAAAACTCCTCTGGTGATATATGAATACCAACTAATAATTCTGCTTTTTTTACAGTAGCTAATCGTTCAATCATCTTTTGTAAGTCTTCGGTTTCAAGTGTTTTATGTAATTTCACACTTGGTTTAGTATGGTCAATGGACCAAACGAAGTCATTTGGAATATTTGTTTTTAAATCATTTAAATGTTCTAAGAAGGCATGAGCCGTCTCAACTTTTTGTGGACACTCATAGATTAAACCAAAGTATATGAAGGCATGAGTACCCCATAAGCCGATTTGGAAATGCGGTAGCATTTTATATCCTCGTTTATTTGTTGAAAAAGCAACCCAAGTATCGTTTGGTGGATTGACTTTGCGGCGTGCGTGTTTTGCAACATGATAAAAAAAGTTCTCATCAGTTTGTTTGGATAAGTATTCTGCAAATTGTTCCCCTAAAGCTTCTAGCTTAGGATGAATGTTCGTTTTAATTGCACTCATTCGTTCTTCGAGACCATCAACTGTAAAGACATCAAAATCAGTTGACTTGAATGTTTGTATTGTCATGATTGTTCCTCCAACTCCTATTTTGCTTTTATTTTAGCATAGCTTGTACTATTCATAAAAAAAACAGCACAAAAAAATTTAAATAAAAAAATATAATTTTGTTGCATAGATGATTTATCCAACATAGTATAGTATAAAACAAAAAATCAGAAAATTGAATTAATTCTAGTCCGAGGGCAGACGAATATTGGGAGGAGGCAAATAATATGAGACAGGTGATTAATGCGTTAAAGAGAACAGATGCTGAAAAGAGAATACCGGTGCTACGTTTGGAGCTAGATTATGAATTAGCAACTTTATATGATGCGATGATGGAAGATGATAACCAGAAAAAAGAAGAGTGTGTACAAAAGTTAGAAGTGTTAAGACTTGAAATGATTCGTTTAGAAGCGTAATAATAGTATATGTATAAAAAATTAGTTGGTGCGAACCTTATAAAGGGTTCGTTTTTTCTGTGAACAGTATAGATCGGAGTGTTTAAACATGCAAGAAGTATGGAAAGACATCGATGCACACGCCAAACGGTGGATTCGGGATGCAGGAGAGCATTTAATGGCATCAATGAAAAAAGCACTTATTATAGAAACAAAATCAAATGCAGCTGACTTAGTTACAAATATGGACCGAGAGATAGAACAGTTTTTAATTGGGAAAATTAAAGAAACATTCCCGAATCATAATATTTTAGGAGAAGAGGGTTATGGAGACGAGATAACGTCTTCTGACGGGGTTGTTTGGTTAATTGATCCAATTGACGGCACGATGAACTTTGTTCATCAAAAAAGAAATTTTGCGATTTCAATTGGGATTTATGAGAACGGTATCGGAAAGATTGGACTTATATATGATCCAGTGCATGATGAACTATATCATGCAGTCAAGGGATCTGGAGCTTTTTGTAATGATATATCAATTCCTCCATTGGAAAAAGGAACTGTAGAGCAAGGTATTGTAGCTTTAAATGCGATATGGCTTACAGATAATCCATTGCTTAATATGGAAAGTATGATGGCACTTGTTAAGAAAGCAAGGGGCACAAGGTCATATGGCTGTGCAGCGTTAGAGATGGTATACGTTGCAACAGGAAGAATAGATGCATATGTAACGCCGAGATTATCACCATGGGATTTTGGCGGAGGGCAGATAATTGTAGAAGAAGTTGGAGGTAAGGTGACGACATTCTCTGGAGCGCCACTTTCTATCATAGAGAAGAGCAGTGTGTTAGTTGCAAAACCAGGAGTGTATGAAGAAGTGTTATCGTTTATATGAGAGCAACAAAAAAAGTAAGAGGCTGTGTATAAGCTTCTTACTTTTTAGCGTTATTGTGATTTGCGCATTTTTCTTTTTGTTACAAAACCGTATCCAACTGTAACAAATGTGCCGATAATGCAAATAATAATACCGATTGGACTATTTTCAGCAATCATAATGCCGATACCGATTAAGAAAATAACACCGATAATTGCAGTTAATAAAAAGCGATATTGAATGTGTTCCATTTCTTCACCCTCCAATCTCATTTTACTTTCACAAAAGTAAGAATACAACTATATTTTCATTCTTGCTTTTATTTTAATTGCTATTGTATCCCCTTCGCTCTTATAATAGAGAAGGATTAAAAAGACATTAGGAGTTGGACATGTTGAAAAAACGACAAGATTTACGTAATATAGCAATTATTGCCCACGTTGACCATGGTAAAACAACACTTGTTGACCAGTTATTACGTCAAGCGGGGACTTTCCGTGCGAACGAACACGTTGAAGAACGCGCAATGGATTCAAATGATCTAGAAAGAGAACGCGGTATTACAATTTTAGCGAAAAATACAGCGATTCACTATGAAGATAAAAGAATTAACATTTTAGATACACCTGGTCACGCTGACTTCGGTGGAGAAGTAGAACGTATCATGAAAATGGTTGATGGTGTTTTACTTGTTGTTGATGCATATGAAGGTTGTATGCCACAAACACGATTTGTTTTAAAGAAAGCTCTTGAGCAAAACTTAACTCCAATCGTAGTTGTAAACAAAATTGACCGTGACTTCGCTCGTCCAGATGAAGTAGTTGATGAAGTAATCGACTTATTCATTGAGCTTGGTGCAAACGAAGATCAATTAGAGTTCCCAGTTGTATTTGCATCAGCAATGAACGGAACAGCAAGCTTAGATTCAAATCCAGCAAATCAAGAAGAGAATATGAAATCATTATTCGATACAATTATCGAACATATTCCAGCACCAATTGATAACAGCGAAGAGCCACTTCAATTCCAAGTAGCACTTCTTGATTACAACGACTACGTTGGACGTATTGGAGTTGGTCGCGTATTCCGCGGTACAATGAAGGTTGGACAACAAGTTGCTTTAATGAAAGTAGACGGAAGCGTGAAGCAATTCCGCGTAACGAAATTATTCGGTTACATGGGATTAAAACGTCAAGAAATTGAAGAAGCAAAAGCAGGGGACTTAGTAGCCGTTTCTGGTATGGAAGACATTAACGTAGGTGAAACAGTATGTCCAGTTGAACATCAAGATGCGTTACCATTATTACGTATTGATGAGCCAACACTACAAATGACGTTCCTTGTAAATAACAGCCCATTTGCAGGTCGTGAAGGTAAATACATTACATCTCGTAAAATTGAAGAGCGTCTTCGTTCACAATTAGAAACAGATGTAAGTTTACGTGTAGATAATACAGATTCTCCTGATGCGTGGATCGTATCTGGACGTGGGGAACTACATTTATCTATCTTAATTGAAAACATGCGTCGTGAAGGTTATGAATTACAAGTATCTAAGCCAGAAGTAATCATTAAAGAAGTTGATGGCGTAAGATGTGAGCCTGTAGAGCGCGTACAAATCGATGTACCTGAAGAATACACTGGTTCTATTATGGAATCTATGGGTGCACGTAAAGGTGAAATGTTAGATATGGTGAATAACGGAAACGGTCAAGTTCGCCTTACTTTCATGGTTCCAGCACGTGGTTTAATTGGTTACACAACAGAATTCTTAACATTAACTCGTGGTTACGGTATTTTAAACCATACATTCGATTGCTACCAACCAGTACACGCTGGACAAGTTGGTGGACGTCGCCAAGGTGTTCTAGTTTCACTTGAAACAGGAAAAGCATCACAATACGGTATTATGCAAGTTGAAGACCGTGGTGTAATCTTCGTTGAACCAGGTACAGAAGTATATGCTGGTATGATTGTCGGAGAACACACTCGTGAGAACGACTTAACAGTTAACGTTGTGAAAATGAAACAACAAACTAACATTCGTTCTGCGACGAAAGATCAAACTTCAACAATGAAGAAACCACGCCTAATGACTTTAGAAGAATCATTAGAGTACTTAAACGATGACGAGTTCTGTGAAGTAACTCCAGAATCAATTCGTCTACGTAAAAAGATTCTTGATAAGAGTGAGCGCGAAAGAGCTGCTAAGAAAAAGAAATCTGTTGAAGCGTAAATATAAAAATATTGTTTATTTTTTAGAATATTTACTCTTTTTTTGTGGACAGTATTTTTTTTGCGAGTTACTCTTGTATTAAGTGTATAAAGAAAATTGCATTTTACTGCTAGGGGGGAAGAGTGTGTTAGAAAGGATGTCTTTTTTTGCAAAATTGTGTAAGGTAGATGAAAATCCAGAGTTAGGAATGTGGTTACTTTATGGGACGATTATTATATTAAGTGCTCTCGTTTATAATTTAGGGTTTGCTAGAAAGTTGTCTGTACTAAAAAATATTGTGATATACATATCATTAGCAATTGGATGCACAGTATTAACCTTTTTTGCTGTGTTTTTACCTGTTGGAGAAGGACTTGTTGTAGCGGCAATTGTACTTGGAATTTATAGACTGCGTTTGCGTCAAGCGAAACAACAAAAAGCAGGATAAGAAAGGGGAGTTTTCATGCGTTCAGTACAAGATGCACTATATAATTGGTTAACAATTAAAACAGTTGCGGAAGCACGTCCAGATGATAGTGCTGCAAAAGAAACATATTTGTTATTTCAAAATATGGTATATGAAGAACATAAATTAAGAAATGTGGAAGTCGAAAAGAACGAGGAAATGTATTTAATTACATATGAAATAAATGGAGAACGGAAATCTGCAAGGTTTCCGTTAGAAGCCATTGATTGTTTTTTGGATCAGATGAATCGTGAACCAGAAAAATATAAATAAGTCCTTATCTATATGAGTAAGGACTTATTTACATTTTACCAATCATCTTCGATTTTTTTATCACGATATAATCGGAAATTACCACTTGCATGACGTTCCATTGTACGCTCTGCAATTCGTTCCGAACATTCCATGCACATATATGTATGAATAGGGCGATTACGCAGTTTTTTTGCCATAGGATTTTCATCATCTAACATATCTTTTTTATCACAAATCATACATTTGACTCTCATTTCGTCACCTCAATACGAATTCTATCAGTATAAGTATATCATGGAAGTATAATGTTTTTGAATAATAGTGGGAAAAAATAATATTTTCGCAATTCGAAAAATAAGTTATGATAAGGATATACCAAGTATATTTGGAGGTGAAAATATGGCGAATGTAGTAGAGCCTACCTTAACAGAGGATTTAGTACAAACGTTGCGTAAAGAGTGTATTGTTATGATAGCAACGACAGATTTCGAAAAACAAGTTCCTAACGTAAGTGCTATTTCTTGGGTGTATGCAGTGAGTAAAACTAGTATTCGATTTGCAGTAGATCAACGTTCACGTATTGTGGAAAATATACGTCATAATACAGGTGTGGTATTGACTATAATGGCGAATGAATCCGTATTTTCTATAAGTGGTGCAGGTGAAATTTTGACAGATAGAATGGAAGGTATTTCTCTAAAATTAACTGTAATAGAAGTAAAGGTGCAAGAAGTGCGTGATGTTATGTTTTATGGAGCGAAACTTGCAATTGAACCAACATATGAAAAAACATATGATCTTCGGGCAGCGAAAAAGCTGGATAACGAAGTCTTAGTAGGGATAAGAGAATTATAAAGATGCTAAATAAGAAATTCGTTTATTCACTTTTGTAGTCGGTTATTGTGATTTAACGTTAATAATTATAATAAAAAGTAATATATTGAATAGAAATGAATAAAGAATAAATAAAAGGTTTAATGACTATGATTTTCGATTCTACCTCGTTTACACGGTACATATAATTATAACAATGGTTCGTCCATATTTTATGGATGAAACCCTTGTTCTACAAATTTAAAAGTGGAGTCAGGGGGTAACAGGTTGGATAAAATTTATGTGTTAGATACGAATGTACTTTTGCAGGATCCTTTATCTATTTTTTCATTTGAAACCAATGAAGTAGTGATTCCAGCAGTTGTATTAGAAGAGGTTGATTCGAAAAAACGTTATATGGATGAAGTAGGAAGAAACGCTCGTTATGTATCTAAGTTAATAGATAAATTTCGTGAAATAGGAAAGCTGCATGAAAGTATCCCGCTAGAAAACGGCGGAACATTTCGTATTGAATTGAACCATCGTTCATTTGTGCAACTACAAGATATTTTTGTAGAAAAAACAAATGATAATCGAATTTTAGCTGTAGCAAAAAATCTATCTTTAGAAGAACAGGAAAAAGAGGACGGGAAGTCTGTTATTTTAGTAAGTAAAGATGTACTCGTAAGGGTAAAAGCTGATGCAATTGGTTTGAAGGCTGAAGATTATTTAAGTGATCGCGTAATTGAAGTAGAAAATATATATTCTGGTTTTTTAGAAGGATATATATCAAAAGAACAATTGGATTATTTTTATGAGAAAGGTGAATTGCCTCTATCTGAAATTGCGAATCATCCTTTTTACCCAAATCAATTTGTAGTAATGAAAGATGCATTAGGGGGCTCTAGTTCTGCGCTTGGCATTGTGGATCACTTAGGGAAGAAGGTAAAGAAACTTATTTTTCACAATGAACAAGTGTGGGGGATACGACCACGAAACGTGCAGCAAATTATGGGATTAGAATTGTTGCTTCGTGAAGATATTCCGCTTGTAACGTTAACGGGGAAAGCCGGCACAGGAAAAACGTTACTTGCGTTAGCTTCGGGACTTATGCAAACAGAAGACTTAGGGTTATATAAAAAATTACTTGTGGCAAGACCAATTGTTCCAGTCGGAAAAGATATCGGTTATTTACCAGGAGAAAAAGAAGAAAAATTAAGACCATGGATGCAGCCAATTTTTGATAACCTAGAGTATTTATTTAATACGAAAAAGCCAGGAGAGTTAGATGCTATTCTAGCTGGAATGGGTTCGATTGAAGTAGAAGCCCTTACTTATATACGCGGGAGAAGTATTCCAGATCAGTTCATTATCATTGACGAAGCACAAAATTTAACAAAGCATGAAGTGAAAACGATATTAACTAGGGTAGGGGAAAAGAGTAAGATTGTATTGATGGGAGATCCTCAGCAAATTGATCACCCATATTTAGATGAATATAATAATGGCTTAACGTATGTTGTAGAGAAGTTTAAAGAACAGCGTATTAGTGGTCATGTGAAGTTTGTTAAAGGAGAGCGATCTAATTTAGCTCAACTAGCAGCAGATTTATTGTAAAAAAGGAGTGAGCTTAAGCTCACTCCTTTTCTTTAAATAATTGTAAATTTACGGATGTTACGGATTGGATTTTGTTGATTAGATCCATCATTGAAATAGAGATGAACAGGCCCGTCTTCTTTTAATGGTTTTCCTTCTTTTGAAAAGCCTAGTATAGCATTTTTGACAGTTTCTAATGGAAGTGTCATTGTATGATCTACCGTTTCAATTTCAACTTGCGTAGCGTCCTCTAAAATTTCAGCGCTAGCAAGGAATGGATGAAATGGTATACCAAATGTTCCAGTAATCAGCTGTTCTTTTTTATATTTCTTCACACTTTGTTGTATTGGAGGAAAAGCGGCACCATCACGGATTTCGCGATCCCAATGTTCTGAAGTGTTTTTTAAATAAGTTTCTAGTTCAGACGTGTTTTCTCTAGTTTCATCAAAGTAAGTTGTCAAATCTACTTTTCGATCATCAAAGATCCAAACAGTTGGATCAATAGTGATTGGAAAACGTACTTTTCCGTTAATAAATAAAATTTCGCTCATTGTTGTTCCCCCATTTGTGTTATACTCCCACTTTTCAGTATAATAGTATTAGACACTGTTGTCACAAAAAATGTTTCTATTGCAATTTATTAAAACTATCGCTAATATTAATAGATAGGATAGAGGAGAGTAGGACGGAAACGGAGGGAATCAATTTGGCGTCTGAGACAGTAGCAAATCATCAGGAAAAGGCACTAGCCCTTCTACAAGCGGATGCAGAGAAGATTTTAAGACTTATTAAGGTGCAAATGGACCATCTTACAATGCCGCAATGTCCATTATATGAAGAAGTGTTAGACACACAAATGTTTGGACTATCCCGCGAGGTCGATTTTGCAGTTCGCCTTGGTCTTATTGCAGAAGAACAAGGGAAAGCAATGTTAGGTGAGCTCGAACGTGAGTTATCTGCACTTCATGAAGCATTTACAAACAAACAACAATAACGGGTTCAAATAAGGGGGCTCAAACTAAATTAGTTTGAGCTTTTTATTTGTATAATAAAGCAGGAAGAATCAATGTACATATGGAATACAACAATAATTAAATTGAAACAGAAAGAGGAAATGAAATGAAAAAAGTATGGAAATCAATGGATTATTCATTGTTACTTCCTCTTGTTATCTTATGTGTGCTGGGGGTAATAATGGTATATAGTTCTAGTTCCATTGTTGCGATTTCGCGATTTGATAAACCAGCAAATTTCTTTTTTAAAAGACAATTAATTACTTTAGTTGCTGGGACAATAGTATTAATAATTATTGCTACTATCCCATATAAAGTTTGGAGAAAACGAATTTTTTTGTTGGGGAGTTACGGTGCTAGTGTTGCTTTATTAGCTGCAGCTGCCTTTTTCACTAAGTCAGTAAACGGTGCAAACGGATGGATATTTGGAATACAGCCTGCGGAATTTGTAAAGATAACGGTTATCCTCATATTAGCTCATTTTTTTGCGAAAAGACAAGAAACGAATACACCTGTTTTCAAAGGGTCAGGTCCAGTACTCATTGGTGTTGGTATAATCATGTTTTTAATATTAAAGCAAAATGATTTAGGTACTGATTTGTTAATTGCAGGAACAGTAGGAATTATGTTCCTTTGTTCGGGAGTACAGGTTAACTTATGGATTAAACGAATTGCTTTAACTTCTATAGTATGGATTCCGGCACTATATCTTCTTGGCAATTATGCATTAAATCCATATCAAAAGGCACGTTTTTCTGTTTTCCTTGATCCGTTTAATGATCCTCAAAAGGATGGATTCCAATTGGTAAATTCATTTATTGGAATTGCTTCTGGAGGGCTTAATGGTAGGGGATTAGGAAATAGTGTGCAAAAGTATGGTTATTTACCAGAACCACAAACGGATTTTATTATGGCAATTATATCGGAAGAACTTGGTTTTATAGGCGTAGCAATCATTTTGATTTGTTTATTGCTTATAATTATTCGATCATTTAGAGTCGCACAAAAGTGTACAGATCCATTTGGAAGTTTAATAGCTATCGGAATTGCAAGCTTGTTTGGAGTTCAAACGTTTATTAATGTTGGTGGTATGTCTGGAGTAATACCACTTACCGGAGTACCATTACCGTTTGTCAGTTACGGTGGTAGTTCTTTATTAGCTAATCTACTTGCGATGGGGATACTACTCAATATTGCTAGTCACGTGAAACGACAAGAGAAACAACAGAATGGATTAATGAAAGAAAAAGAACAAAATGGACCACATCTTGTAGTTGTAAAATAAAAACACATTGTGCTTTAGAGCATGATGTGTTTTTATTTTTAAGTAGTTTTAAATGTGATGTATTAATATATCTTTCGGTTAAACGATATATCACATTTAGTTTAATGTGATATACAATTAAGTTGTTAGAAAAGGAAGAGGTATGCTATACTATTTTTGTGAAACAAATTGCACAGAAAACTTATCATTTGTTAAAAAATAAGGTATGATGGATAAAAATAAAGTGAAGCTTTCTAAGTATAATATAATGTGGAAAGTGAAGAACTTCACGCTTTTTAAGGTGTGTATATATTTTATCTCTAAAGTGGTAGGAAAGTAGAGGGGGAAAATCATGACAAAGCTGCAACGTATTCAAAAAGTATTGGTAGCTAACCGTGGAGAGATTGCAATTCGTGTGTTTCGAGCTTGTTCGGAACTTGGATTAAAAACAGTTGCAATCTATTCTAAAGAGGATAGTGGTTCTTATCATCGCTATAAAGCCGATGAGTCCTATTTAGTTGGGGAAGGAAAAAAACCAATTGATGCTTATCTAGATATTGAAGGCATTATTGAGATTGCAAAAAGTAATCATGTAGATGCAATCCACCCTGGATATGGTTTCTTGTCAGAAAATATTCAATTCGCTAAACGTTGTGAAGAAGAAGGAATTATCTTTATCGGTCCGAAAAGTAAGCATTTAGATATGTTTGGAGATAAAGTGAAAGCAAGAACACAAGCGCAGCTAGCACAAATTCCAGTTATACCTGGTAGTGATGGTCCAGTAAATTCATTAGAAGAAGTCGAAAAATTTGCTGAAAAGTATGATTACCCGATTATTATTAAAGCATCCCTTGGGGGTGGCGGTCGTGGTATGCGTATTGTGCGTACTAGTGAGGAATTAGGAGAATCATATAATCGAGCGAAATCAGAAGCGAAAGCAGCCTTTGGTAATGATGAAGTTTACGTCGAAAAATTCGTTGAAAAACCTAAACATATAGAAGTACAAATTTTAGCAGATGAAGAAGGCAATGTTGTTCATTTATACGAGCGTGACTGTTCTGTACAACGTCGTCATCAAAAAGTTGTAGAAATTGCACCGAGTGTATCACTTTCAGATGATCTGCGTCAGCGTATTTGTGATGCTGCTGTGAAGTTAACGAAAAATGTAAATTATTTAAATGCAGGAACAGTAGAATTCCTTGTAAAAGATGATGAGTTTTACTTTATTGAAGTAAATCCACGTGTTCAAGTAGAACATACGATTACAGAAATGATTACGGGAGTAGATATTGTTCAATCACAAATTTTAATAGCTGATGGACATGCATTACATAGCAAAATGGTAGGTGTTCCGAAGCAAGAGGAAGTAGTTGTACATGGATTTGCAATTCAATCTCGTGTAACAACTGAAGATCCGCTAAATAATTTTATGCCGGATACAGGAAAAATTATGGCGTATCGATCAGGCGGTGGTTTTGGTGTACGTCTTGATACAGGAAATAGCTTCCAAGGTGCAGTTATTACACCGTACTACGATTCTTTACTTGTAAAAGTTACAACTTGGGCACTTACTTTTGAGCAAGCTGCTGCAAAAATGGAACGTAACTTAAAAGAATTCCGTATTCGTGGTATTAAAACAAATATTCCATTCCTAGAGAATGTAGTAAAACATAAAAACTTCTTATCAGGAGAATATGATACTTCATTTATCGATGCGTCACCTGAATTGTTCTTGTTCCCGAAACGTAAAGACCGTGGAACGAAAATGTTAAATTACATTGGTACAGTAACAGTAAATGGTTTCCCAGGGGTAGGTAAAAAAGAAAAACCAATATTCCCAGATGCTCGTATTCCATGTTTAAAACATTCAGAGCCAATCCAAAATGGAACGAAACAAATTTTGGACGAGCGTGGAGCGGACGGATTAGTAAAATGGGTACAGGATCAAAAGCGTGTACTTTTAACGGATACAACATTCCGTGATGCACACCAGTCATTACTTGCAACTCGTATTCGTACAAAAGATTTACATCAAATTGCGGAGCCAACAGCGAGAATGTTACCGAACCTATTCTCAGCGGAAATGTGGGGCGGTGCAACATTTGACGTTGCGTATCGTTTCTTAAAAGAAGATCCATGGGAACGATTACTAGATCTTCGTGAAAAAATGCCGAACGTGTTATTCCAAATGTTACTTCGTTCTTCAAACGCAGTTGGATACAAAAACTATCCAGATAATTTAATTCAAAAATTTGTGGAATGTTCTGCTCAAGCAGGCATTGATGTATTCCGTATTTTTGATAGCTTAAACTGGGTGGAAGGCATGAGAGTTGCAATTGACGCTGTACGAGACACTGGTAAAATTGCAGAAGCAACAATGTGCTACACAGGGGATATTCATGATCCACTGCGTAGTAAATATGATTTAAATTACTATAAAAATTTAGCAAAAGAGTTAGAAGCATCAGGAGCTCACATTTTAGGTATTAAAGATATGGCGGGCTTACTAAAACCAAATGCAGCATATGATTTAGTTTCTGCATTAAAAGAGACAGTGTCGATTCCAATTCATCTGCACACGCATGATACAAGTGGAAATGGTATATTAACGTATACGAAGGCAATTGAAGCGGGTGTTGATATCGTCGATGTAGCAGTGAGTTCTATGGCTGGTCAAACGTCACAACCAAGTGCGAACACGCTATACTATGCATTAGGTGGAAACGAAAGACAACCAGATGTTAATATAGATTCTTTAGAAAAACTATCTCATTATTGGGAAGATGTACGCAAATACTATGCACCGTTTGAAAGTGGTATGAATGCGCCGCATACAGAGGTATATATGCATGAAATGCCGGGTGGGCAGTATAGTAATCTTCAGCAACAAGCGAAGGCGGTTGGTTTAGGAGATCGCTTCGATGAAGTGAAAGTAATGTACCGCCGTGTGAATGACATGTTTGGAGATATTGTAAAAGTAACGCCATCATCAAAAGTTGTTGGTGATATGGCATTATTTATGGTTCAGAACCATCTGACAGAACAAGATGTTTTAGAGCGTGGACATGCGATGGACTTCCCAGGGTCTGTTGTTGAAATGTTCTCTGGTGATTTAGGTCAACCGTACGGTGGTTTCCCGAAAGAATTACAAAAGATTATTTTAAAAGGGAAAGAGCCATTAACAGTAAGACCAGGTGAATTACTAGAGCCAGTAGATTTCGAAGCGTTAAAAGAAGAATTATTCCATAAACTTGGACGCGAAGTAACGATTTTTGATGTAGTGGCATATGCTTTATATCCAAAAGTATTTATGGATTATGAAAAAGTTGCTGAGCTTTATGGAAATGTATCTGTACTTGATACACCGACGTTCTTCTATGGTATGAGACTAGGTGAAGAAATTGATGTAGAAATTGAACAGGGTAAAACATTGATGGTTAAACTAGTATCAATTGGAGAACCTCAGCCGGATGGAAACCGTGTTCTTTACTTGGAATTCAACGGTCAACCACGTGAAATTATCGTGAAAGATGAGAGTGTAAAAGCAACAGTTGCACAACGTGTGAAAGGAAACCGTGAGAATCCAAATCATATTAGTGCAACGATGCCAGGAACGGTAATTAAAGTAGTTGTAAAAGAAGGCGACGAAGTGAAAAAAGGCGATTCTATGGCAATTACAGAAGCGATGAAAATGGAAACGACAGTTCAAGCGCCGTTCAATGGTAAAGTGAAGAAAGTATATGTTAACGATGGTGATGCAATTCAAACGGGTGATTTACTTATTGAATTAGATCACTAAAATAAAAAAAGGGCTGTGTAAATACAGCTCTTTTTTTATTGCAAAAAAATCCCTTGCCAATTCGGCAAGGGATTTTAGTTTTATATTATTTTGTTTGTTTAGAAGTTGATGCAGCTTCTTTTGCATTCACTTTACTTCTTGTTCCTAACATAACTAAATAGCATAGTACAGCAAACAAGCAAGAAATAAATAGAGAATGTAACAATGCCATCGCTAAACTAGCGTTTGTAAATACAACTAAAACTCCTACTACAGCTTGAAGTGTAACAAGGATAAATGAAATGATCCATCCCCAATATACGACAGGTTGCTGTTTGTAATGGCGAATAGCGAGAATCATCGCGTATAGTATCCAAGCGAAAATTAACATCGCTGCAACTCTATGGCCCATTTGAACCCATTCATGTAGTTGAGTTGGCATAGGTCTGTTTTTGCTACATAAAGGAAAGTCTGGACAGGCTAAGCTAGCTCGTTCGTGACGTACTAAAGCGCCTGTGTAGACGACGATATAACTGTAAATTGTTACACCATAAATATGAAATTTCATTTTTTTGTCCATAATAAGTGAACGTGCATCAAATTTTTGGTCAATTTCAAAGATAAGACACGTTAATAAAATGACAGAAGCAAATGAAATTAAGGAAATACCGAAGTGGATAGCAAGTACAGCTGGCATTTGGCCCCAAACAACTGCTGCTGCTCCCATTAATGCTTGTGCAACTAAAAATACGAAGGATAAAATTGCTAACGTTTTTGTTTCACGCACATGTTTATAATATTTCCAGGACAAAATACAAAGGAGAGTGACAAGAATTCCAGCTGATCCTGATGTTAATCGGTGGCTAAGTTCAATAATAGTTTCCATTGATAAATTAGATGGAACAAATTCACCGTTACAAAGTGGCCATGATTTACCACAACCTTGACCAGAACCTGTTTTTGTAACTAAAGCGCCTCCTAATAAAACTATTAATAAATCAAGGCTTGTAATGACTGCTAACCATTTAATAAAGCGTTGCAATCTCTTTCACCATCTTTCTGCTATGAAGTTATTGCGAAATATTTTCATTCCATTATGTATAGAATAAAACGCGCTAGTTCCTATGATATATAAAAAATAATAAAATAGCAAAGAAATGGAGGAGGAAGGAAATGGGGAGAAAACAGGTGTAAAAACAGGGTTCCTAAGGAAAATTTTGGGTGAAAAATAGGCTATTTTGAAAAGAAATGGGGAGAATACGTGTTAAATAGGACAAAATAGTTTATTATAGAAGGTAACATCATGTTATGATAAGGACAAGTCAGAATGAAGTTTTTTATATTCGACACAAAAAGTTCATGTTTTCTTCACAAAATGTTCGGGAAATATGATTTAATATATTGGAGTATGAGCGTAGATTAGTAGTAGAATGGGTTAACAATGTTTCTACTGTAATAATATTGCTATATAGAAGCGAATTATTTCATTTGAAATATGCGCAAAAAGAAAGATGAAAGTTTTAAGAGGGGGTTAGAGTGATGAACCATGCAACAAGTGAGCTGCATGATGAGTCCGCTGTTACAAGTGTACCGGAAACAACTCGGTTACAAGATTTAAAAGCACTCGTTAAAATGGGGATTGTAAACTCAAATACACTTACTGTATTTACAGGATTTTGGTTGGCATTACACTTTAATGGATTAAGTGTAATGGACAATCTGGATAAGTTATTCTTTACAATCGTTGGTTCTGGATTAGTTATGGCAGGGGTATGTTGTTTAAACAACTACATTGATCGAGACATCGATCCATTAATGGAAAGAACAAAGACCCGTCCAACGGTTACTGGAAAGTATAAACCAGGATTTGCACTTACATTTGGACTAGTCATATTACTTCTTGGTTTTGTATTTTTATTATTAACAACACCAATGGCAGTCTTAATGGGATTTATTGGTGCTTTCACATATGTTGTTCTATATAGTTTATGGACAAAGAGAAAGTATACACTAAATACTGTTGTAGGTAGTATATCTGGTGCAGTTCCTCCTTTAATTGGATGGGCAGCAATCGATCCATCTTTAGGCCATCCAATTGCTTGGATGTTATTTTTAATTATGTTTATTTGGCAAATCCCACATTTCCTTGCATTAGCAATGAAACGTGTTGATGAATATCGAAATGCAGGAATTCCAATGCTTCCTGTAGTTCATGGATTTGAAATTACGAAACGCCAAATTATGATTTGGACAGTATGTTTATTACCACTACCATTTTATATGAGTGGACTAGGGATAACATTTATGGTAATTGCAACACTGCTTAACATCGGATGGATCGTTTTAGGATTTTATGGCTTCCGTAAGAAAGATGACATCAAATGGTCCGTGCAAATGTTTGTTTATTCCCTAAATTATTTAACAATCTTATTTGTATCAATGATTGTAGTTACATTCTTCTAAGACAACGACATAATTGGATTTCTTTACGTTGAGATTTACTTTACTTAACTATAAAGTACAATCTAATTCACAAGGAAAGTGGGGGTTGTTTGTATGAAGAAACAGTGGCGACTGCTTTCGTTCGTTTCACTGCTGGCTTTACTGTTAGGGGGATGCGGTAAAGCCTTTCAATCTACTTTAATTCCGCAAGGAGAAGTAGCAAAAATGCAATATGATTTACTTCTACTGGCGAGTGCAATCATGGTAGGAGTAGTACTAGTAGTTACTATTATTTTCTTATATGTAATTGTGCGTTTCCGACAAAAGAAAGGTCAGGAAGATTATATTCCAGAGCAAGTTGAAGGGAATCACAAGCTAGAAATTATATGGACAGTTATTCCGATTATTCTTTTACTAATCTTAGCTGTTCCAACAGTTACATATACATTCAAACTTGCTGATGTAAGTGCGATGGAGAAAAAGAATATTGATAAAGATACTATCGTTGTTGATGTAACAGCGAATCTTTATTGGTGGGAATTTTCTTATAAATCAGAAAAGATAGTAACTTCGCAAGATTTGGTCATCCCCACAGGTAAGAAAGTGTATTTAAATTTGAAGGGTGCCGATATTAAACACTCATTTTGGGTTCCATCTTTAGCAGGGAAAATGGATACAAATACAGACAATGTGAACAAAATGTGGTTAAAGGCAGATAAATCGGGCACTTATAATGGTTTTTGTACAGAATTTTGCGGCCCATCACATTCTTTAATGCAATTTAAAGTGAAAGCTTTAGATGAAAGCGAGTACAAAAAATGGCTTGCTGATATGAAGAAGATTGATGGGAAGAAAGAAGTAGCTTCAACAAAGGCGCAAGAGGGCCAAGAAATATTTAATAAAAGCTGTATTGGTTGTCACGCAGTTGGATCTAATGATAGTAGACCACCTTCCGCTCGTATCGCACCAAACTTAGCAAACTTTGCGGATCGCGATATGGTTGCCGGTATTGCCGAAAACAATGAAGAAAACTTAAAAAAATGGCTGAAAGATCCTGAAAATATGAAGCCAGGAAACAAAATGACTGGCAAATATGGCAACTTAACGGATGATCAAATTGATGCATTAAATGCATACTTACAAACGTTAAAAGTTGAAAAGTAAAGAGGGACTATTCGCGAAGGGGAGGTTGAAAACGTGAGTTCTGTAGCAAAAAAACAGGGGATGGGTGCTGTCATATGGGATTATTTAACGACAGTAGACCATAAAAAGATTGCCATTCTCTATTTAATTGCAGGTGGATTGTTTTTTGTAATAGGCGGAATAGAAGCTCTATTTATTCGCCTTCAATTAGCGATTCCTAACAACGCTTTTCTTGTTGGGGATGCTTATAATCAAGTATTAACGATGCACGGTACAACAATGATTTTCCTCGCAGCTATGCCACTCGTGTTTGCATTTATGAACGCCGCTGTACCACTTCAAATTGGTGCACGTGATGTAGCGTTCCCGTTTTTGAATTCACTCGGATTTTGGTTATTTTTCTTTGGTGGAGTATTTTTAAATTTAAGTTGGTTTTTAGGTGGAGCACCTGATGCAGGATGGACATCTTATGCATCTTTAGCTTTAGCCTCTAAAGGTCATGGTGTTGATTTCTATGTACTCGGCTTGCAAATCTCAGGTATTGGTACACTAATTGGAGGAATTAACTTCCTTGTAACCATTATTAATATGCGCGCTCCAGGAATGACGTATATGCGTATGCCGATGTTTACATGGACAACATTTGTAACATCTTCGCTTATATTATTCGCTTTTCCGCCGTTAACTGTAGGATTAGGACTTTTAATGTTAGATCGTTTATTTGGAACAAGTTTCTTTAATCCGGCATTGGGCGGGAATACAATTATATGGGAGCATTTATTCTGGATTTTCGGTCATCCAGAAGTATACATTCTTATACTCCCAGCTTTCGGAATATTCTCAGAAATCTTCGCAACATTTTCGAAAAAACGATTGTTTGGTTATTCATCGATGGTGTTTGCGACTGTATTAATTGGATTTTTAGGATTTATGGTATGGGCGCACCATATGTTTACTGTTGGACTTGGTCCAGTTGCTAATGCTATTTTCTCAGTCGCAACAATGGCGATTGCGGTTCCGACGGGTATCAAAATATTCAACTGGCTCTTTACAATGTGGGGCGGAAGTATTCGTTTTACGACACCAATGATGTGGGCAGTAGCTTTCATTCCATCATTCGTAATGGGTGGAGTTACAGGGGTTATGCTAGCATCTGCACCAGCTGATTATCAATTTCATGATAACTATTTCGTAGTAGCGCATTTTCATTATGTAATCGTTGGCGGTGTTGTATTTGGTTTACTTGCAGGAGCTCATTATTATTGGCCACTGATGTTTAATAAAGTATTAAATGAAACATTAGGAAAGATAACGTTTTGGCTATTCTTTATCGGCTTCCATTTAACTTTCTTTATTCAGCATTTCCTTGGCTTGATTGGTATGCCACGCCGTTACTACACATATCTTGAAGGGCAAGGGTTGGAAATGGGGAATATGATTAGTTCCATCGGAGCGGTGTTTATGGCTCTTGGAACGATTGTTCTTCTATTCAATGTAATTAAAACGACAGTATCAAAAGAAAAAGCTGGTCGTGATCCGTGGGATGCACGTACATTAGAATGGACAATGCCAGCACCGACACCAGAATATAACTTTAAACAATTACCATTTGTTCGCGGATTAGATCCGTTTTGGATTGAAAAACGTGAAGGTAATAAAGAAATGACAGCAGCGGAACCAGTTGGTGATATTCATATGCCAAATCCTTCGTTTTCACCATTTGTCATTTCTTTCGGATTGTTTATAGCGGCATTTGGTGCGATGTATATGCAGGGCGGAAAAGATAAGTTCTGGTTATTAGTAGCAATTATTGGTTTAATCATTACATTTGGCACAATGTTCCTACGTTCAGTAATTGATGATCATGGGTATCATATTCATAAAGAAGATTTAGAGGATAAGGGGGGCAAGGCATAATGCATGTAGATGAAAAATTAACGAATGAAACATTTCCAGCAGAGCCTGAAAAAGCAACCCTTGAAGGGAAAAATAAGTTTGTCGGTTTTTGGTTATTTCTTGGAGGCGAAACAGTGTTGTTCGCTTCCTTATTCGGAACATATTTAGCGTTAAAGAATTCTACAAATGGTGGACCAACATCTCAAGAGATGTTCCAAATGCCACTCGTTTTCATTATGACGATGCTTTTATTAACGAGTAGCTTAACGAGTGTATATGCGATGTATCACATGAAAAACTTTAACTTTAAGAAAATGCAGCTTTGGTTACTAGTAACAGTATTGCTAGGTTTAGGGTTTTTAGGATTTGAGATATATGAGTTTTATCATTATACACATGAATTTAAGCATACTATGAGAAGTAGTGCGTTTGGCTCTGCGTTTTATGCTCTTGTTGGTACACATGGACTCCACGTATTGTTTGGGTTATGTTGGATTTTAACATTAATCTTTAGAAATGCGAAGAGAGGTCTAAATTTATACAATGCACCGAAGTTTTATGTTGCATCGATTTATTGGCACTTTATTGACGTAGTTTGGGTGTTTATTTTCACTGTAGTATATTTAATGGGAATGGTGGGATAAACAATGGCGATAAAGCAAACGAATAATCCTAAAGTTGATCTTGTTTATCGGAAGAGAAAAAGTGCGGAGGAAATGAGGCATCAAGTTATTACGTTTGCATTAATGATTTTTTTAACATTAGTTGCATTTGTAGCGGTGGCGTATCCAAAAACTTTTAGTCCGATTTTCTCTGTACCGTTTATTTTACTATTAGCAGTGGTACAAGTAATTTTTCAATTGTATTATTTTATGCATATGAGTCATAAAGGACATGAAGCAGCAAGTTTCTTTCTTTACTCTGGTCTGCTAATAGGGTTAATTACAATTTTAGCTTTTATGACAATCGTGTGGATTTGAAAAGTGAAAAATAAGGGAGCTTGTGTTGTCACAGCTCCCTCTTCATATTATGAGATAACCTTACGAAGGTAGGTGTGAAAATGAGTAACTTGTGGATATTTGGTTTTCAGGCTTTATGGAGTCCAATCTTTTTATTATTTATGCTTTCGATTCTTATTGGGTACTTCTTAATTATTGGGCCATATAGAATGCGATTTGAAAATGCGACGAAGGTAAGTAAGAAGCAAATTTTTTATTTTACGACTGGTATTGTTCTTTTGTATTTTGTAAAGGGAGGGCCTATTGATTTAATTGGCCATATTATATTTAGTGCTCATATGTTTGAAATGGCAGTCATGTATATTGCAGTTCCACCGTTACTGTTGCTTGGTATACCAATTTGGTTATATCGTTACATTACTTCTTTTAAGTTTGTTCAAATTATATTAAAGGCATTTGCTAAACCGCTTATTGCGTTATTTGTATTTAACGGCCTGTTTTCTTTTTATCATTTACCAGTTGTTTTTGATACGGTAAAACAAAGTCAAATAGCTCATCCTATTTGTCTCGCTATATTGTTTTTTACAGCAATCATGATGTGGTGGCCGATGTTAAATCCATTACCAGAATATCAAACATTAAGTGATATAAAGAAACTTGGTTATATGTTTGCTAACGGCATATTATTAACGCCTGCATGTGCGTTAATCATTTTTGCGACAGCCCCGTTATTTGCAACGTATACGGATCCGGCTGCTTGGATGAAAGCGATGGAACTATGTGTACCAGCGGGCACTTTATCAGATTTAAATATAACGGGACCAGAATTTTTGCACTGGATGCCAGTCGTACAAGATCAGCAAACTGGTGGTATCATAATGAAAATTGTCCAGGAAATAGTGTACGGTACAATTATAGGCTATGTATTCTTTAGATGGGCACGTAGAGAACGTGAAAAGGATAAGGAGCAGTTGCAACAATTGCCGCCGTATTTACAGATTAAGTAAAAAAGTGTATGGGATTCCATGCGCTTTTTCTTTTTAGCTACCTTAAAAAGATTGAATTTTCTAACTTTTTATGTTAAGTTAGTGTAGGCGTGTACTAAAAGTGGAGATAAAATTTACTACTAGCTTTCATGCGTAATAATTCCATATGTAGTGCAAGTTTTTTAGAGAGTTACAAATATATATTGTTATCTTTAATAAACACGAACTATTTTAAGGGGGAGTTTAAATGGGTAGTAGTGGAAGTATGGTAAAGCCGATTAGTGGTTTTTTGACAGCACTAATTCAATATCCAGTACCAGTAGTAGAATCGCGTGCAGACATTGATAAACAAATTCAACAAATCATAAAAACAATTCATTCGACCAAATCAGGTTACCCTGGTTTAGAATTGATAGTATTTCCTGAATATAGTACACAAGGGCTCAATACAAAAAAATGGACTACAGAAGAATTTTTATGCACAGTGCCTGGGCCAGAAACAGACTTATTTGCTGAGGCATGTAAAGAATCTAAAGTATATGGTGTTTTTTCAATAATGGAGAAAAATCCTGATGGTGGAGAGCCATATAATACAGCAGTTATTATTGATCCACAAGGTGAAATGATTTTGAAGTATCGTAAGCTAAATCCTTGGGTGCCAGTCGAGCCTTGGAAAGCTGGAGATTTAGGCTTACCTGTTTGTGATGGACCTGGAGGAAGTAAATTAGCTGTTTGTATTTGTCATGATGGCATGTTCCCTGAAGTAGCTCGTGAAGCGGCCTATAAAGGTGCAAATGTCTTAATTCGTATTTCTGGATATAGTACACAAGTTAGTGAACAATGGATGCTAACCAATCGTTCAAATGCATGGCAGAATTTAATGTATACATTGTCGGTAAACTTAGCGGGTTATGATGGCGTATTTTATTACTTTGGTGAAGGACAAGTATGTAATTTTGATGGGACTACTTTAGTACAGGGACATCGAAATCCTTGGGAGATTGTTACTGCTGAAGTATATCCAGAACTAGCAGATCAGGCTAGATTAGGATGGGGATTGGAAAATAATATATATAATCTAGGTTCAAGAGGATATGTAGCAACTCCTGGTGGGGTGAAAGAAAATCCATATACGTTTGTAAAAGATTTAGCTGAAGGTAAATATAAGGTTCCTTGGGAAGATGAGATTAAAGTAAAAGATGGATCTATTTATGGATATCCAGTAAAAAAAACGATTCATTCTTAGGGAAGGGAAATAAAACAAGCGCATCATATTGATGCGCTTGTTTTTGTTAATCAATAATTTGAAATTCTTTTAACTCTTTTTCGACATTTTGTAGGAGTTGTTCGCTTTTTTGAAGTACATTCGTTGGGAAAGTCTCATCATCACCATATTCAACGCCGTGAGGATAATAATGTTTTCCTAATAAGGGGGGAAGTAGTTTTACTTCAGCGTGTCTACTGCCAATGTCACCTTCAACAGCAACTCCTTGCACTCGTAAATAATAAACATCCTTTAATATTTCAAATTTATAATCGTATGTAACTCGCTCATAATCCCACTGTCCGGCAAGTACGAAGTGGTTGTTTTCCATGATTTCAGTTAAAAGAGTTAATTCAACGACGGCTCCATTAAATTTCGTATTTGTAAATTGCATATAATACCTCCTTTTTTAATGTTACACCATTATTTTTATAATAGTATGAATAATAAGAAAGTGCAATTCATATTGAGAGAAAAGGGATAATCCAGACTTTTTTCACAAAAATATGATATAGTGAAAAGAGTACGGTACACACAAAAAGAAAGAAAAGGATTTGTGTATATCTCAATTTTATGTTTTGTTCAGGAGGTATATCGTTTGAAGAAATTATTGCGTATCGTAATGATTACATTTTTAATTTTAGCTGTTGATTTATACGGGAAATTACTCGTTTCACAATATATATTAACCCCATCTCAATCAAAGCAAGAAAATAAAATTGTGAAAAAGAAAAAGCAAATTAAGGAAGACTCCTCAGACACTGTTTTAAATATGATTGGTGAAGACTCTGAAAACTTATTAGCGAAGTGGGGAGAACCCTCTCGAATAGAGCCATCTGCATACGGATATGAATGGTGGGTATACAACCAGGATTTAACTCAGTATGTTCAATTTGGAGTTTCTGAACGTAAAGTTGTAACGGCATACGCAGCTGGTGAACAAGTTAAGGTTCCACCTTATTATATAAATGAAAAATATGAAGAAGTATATAAAAAAAGTCCGCTTTCGCATGAAATTTCATTAAAAAGAGGGAAAAATAGTTATCAATTTGAGCTATCTGATACCGAAGTCATGGAACAACCGTTAATACCTGTAGAAGATGGATGGGCGCAATTGTATTTTGATCAATTTACACATGAGCTTGTTGGTGTTCGTTATATGGATGATGAAACTTTATTACGCCAAAGACCGTATCAGCTCGTTTATTCAGGTGAATTAATAGCAGAACAACCATTGACTCCAGAAAAAATAAAACAAGTAGAAAATGGGAATATGCAACAAATTTTTGATTTAACAAATATCATTCGAAGTCGTCATAAATTACCATTATTAACATGGGATCAGGAAACAGCAGATGTTGCTGTTGGTCACAGTAAAGATATGAAAGACAATAATTATTTTTCTCATGACTCACCTACATTAGGTACACTAGGAGATCGTTTGCAGCGCGGGAAAGTAGGATTTCAACTTGCTGGTGAGAACATAGCGGCGCAACATAGTGATGGAATTGCGGCAGTGCAAGGTTGGTTAAATAGTGAGGGGCATAGAAAGAATTTATTAAATGAACAATTTACAGGATTAGGTGTTGGTGTATACGATAAATTTTATACACAAAACTTTATTCGAAAATAAAGTGAAATTGTAAGCGGTGGGGTGTTAACATCACCAAATTAGTTACTTCGTATTCACTGAATTGTAGATGGGAATCTGACCGTATGCAAATAGCAGAAAAAAAGGTGCATGAATCGTCTAAAAATAGGCGAACCATGCGCCTTTTTTTTCTTACTATATAGTAGATATACATGGAGAGGTGAGGATTATGCCAACAACAAAAGGACCGTTACATCCATCGGTTCAACAGTTTAAAGAATTTGTAAACCATCACCCTAAAATGGTTCATGAGGTTAGAAGTGGTCATAAAACATGGCAACAATTTTATGAAGAATGGTACTTACTTGGTGAAGAAGATCCAATATGGGCAACTTATAGACCGGATGGAGCGCCTGCGTTTTCTTCGGTAAAAGAAAATAAAAAAGAAAAAGATAATCGAACTGAAGAGGAAAAAACTGCTGATGTGATGGGGCAAATGCTTTCTTTTTTTAAAAAGTTGGACGTGGAACAAATGCAGAACCATTTAGCCAATGTGACGAGTGCAATTGGGAGTGTGCAACAAGTTATTCAGCAATTTCAAGGTAACCGTACGCAGCAAGAGCAAAGTACTTCAGAAAATAACCCGTTTTTCTTTCAAAAGGATTAGGGGGAAGGATGATGAGAGCAGAAATTATGGAGTTTATAAAGGCTGATGAGGATTTATCTCGCTATATTAGAGAGCAACCGTACTGGTATAGAAAATTAACACGAAATCCTGAAGAAAAAGAGGCTTTTGAGTTAGCGGCGATGCAACATTTCAAAAAAACAATACCAGATAAAGTGGAAAAGTTTCAAAATCAATTGGCCGTTGCTTCGATCATGATTGATATGTTTCAGTATATGAAGCAACAAAATGCAACCTAATTGGAAGTGAAAAATATGTCCGTCATGCAGAACTTTTGTTACAATAGAGGTTGATTATTTAAAAAGGAGTTGCAGCATGACGGAAATTTGTTTAGTACGACATGGACAAACTGATTGGAATTTTCAAGAAATTATTCAGGGGCGAGAAGATATTCCGCTTAATGAAGTTGGTAAGAAGCAAGCGAGTCAGAGTGCAGCTGCTTTACAAGAAGAAACGTGGGATATCATTATAAGTAGCCCGTTAATTAGAGCGCAAGAAACGGCTAATGAAATTGCAAAGACAGTTGGATTACAATCGATTTTATTAGATGAGCGATTTGTTGAACGGAATTTTGGAGAAGCTTCAGGGAAGCCGGTTGCGGCTGTTAGAGAGTTGATTGCTGAAGGTAAAGTAGAAGGTATGGAGCGAGATGAAGAGATTGTAGCTCGTTGCTTTGCTGCTTTAGAAGATGTTGCGACAACTCATTTTGGCAAACGTATTATTATTGTTGCTCACTCACACGCGATAAAAGCGATTTTACATGCCATAGAACCAGATGAAATTACATTTAAGACACCATTAAAAAATGCGTGTATTAGTTATGTGAAACAAAATAGTGGAAAGTGGGATGTTCTTAAATATAATATAGCGGAACATATTAATGTATAAGTGTGTACGGATATAGTGTAAAAATAGTTTCATTATATCTTTCTTTTGAGTAAGTCACTTCAATTAGTAGTTCTAATCTAAATGTGGTATGATGGATACTCGGAGGTGTCTCTCATGATTGTAGCGACGCTAGAAAGCGTATTAATATTAGATAAGGCAGAGCAGCTTGCAAAAGCGATTATCTGTTCAGATATAGCAGAAGATTATCGTAAGTATTATAGAGAATTACATGAAGATATGGAACTTCAGACGCTCGTTCAGCAATTTACAGCGATGAAAGAACGGTATGAGGAAGTACAGCGTTTTGGAAAATACCATCCTGACTATACTACCGTGTCAATGAAAATGAGAGAATTAAAGCGTTCTGTGGACTTACATGATAAGGTTGCAGCTTTTAAAAGAGCAGAAACTGCTTTGCAGAAGTTATTAGACGAAGTTAGTGTAGCAATCGGTTCGGAAGTGTCTTCTTCCATTAAAGTGCCAACAGGAAATCCATTCTTTGATGCTGGTGGCTGTGGTGGAGGTTGTGGTACTGGCGGAGGTTGTGGTTGTAAAAAAACGGGGTGATGTACCCCGTTTTTTAGAAGTTGGAAGAAAACGTATACAGAGTTTGTCCTGTAATGTTATAAATTTCTGATTGGTTTTCATAGAATATAAAATATATGTTTTTAAAAGGAGAAGATGGAGAAGATTATGTTCGGGCAACGACAAAGTATGATTGTTTATTTACATTCATTGAAACATGCCAAGATTTTAAGGAAATATGGTAACATACATTACATATCAAAACGATTAAAATATGCTGTAGTATATTGTGATATGGAACAAATTGAGCATATGATGCATAAGTTGAACAAACTTCCTTTTGTGAAAAAGATAGAACAGTCGTATCGCCCGTATTTAAAAACGGAATTTGAAAATTCCCGTCCTGATCGAGCAAAAGAATACGATTATAGCTAATAGAAAAAATCCCCGGCTAAATTTAGCCGGGGATTTTTCACTTGAAATAACGTGTTATTTCATCGGAGGAATGAAATTGTTCATTCGTAAAATACCAATTAAATGATTAAAAAATAGTTCTTTTTCTGGGAAAGTTGTAGATGGTTTTACAGTAAAGGTAGCCACTTTTTTTCCGAGTTGTTCTGCCGTTTCTTCAAATAAAATGACACGTTTACTTTTTTTATTTTCAAATACAGGAATGCCTTCACGACATATGTATAATGGTTGGAAATCACCAGTAGTAGTTGGTTTTAATATTACAACAAGCGAACATACTTTTTTATCGTTTTTTATCGTTTCAAATTGTAACATATGTGCTATACGTTCTTGATTTGTTTTGGCAATTTCAAGTAATTCATATAAATCAGAGTAGCCTTCTCCAAGTTCTATAAAGCGTTGAATCATATCTTTTCCTCCTCTTTCTTTTACTGTACCATTTCACTTTTTAAATGAAAAGCACACAAAGAAAAAAAACCCTGCATAGCAGGGCCCTTCTTATACTAGCATGTACTAGTAAGAAGGCAAAGGGAGAGGAGAAACCGGAGGAAGAACTTATGGGGAAACGTAAGTCTTCTCCGCGGTTGGCAACAACATCGAAGATGATGTTGTTATAATTATTTATGTCCAATCTAAATGAAGATATACATAATGAAATTAAATTTTATGTTGGGCTTTTTATTTTTCTTTTTTTTATTTTGTGATAGGATAAAAAAGATAAAGTGGAACTAATATACATATTGGGTTCATATTAGTGAATGATGAGATGAATACATAAAAATAACGAGAGGTTATTTGAGGCCGAGTTTTCCTATAGTTAGGTGAATGTGGTTTGTTAACGGTTACCGAAGTGGGAATGGCTTTCTATAATCGCTCGATAGATTGAAATAAAGGTAGTGACAACAGATGAGAGTAGTTTCAGGAAAATGTAAAGGACACCCACTTAAAGCGGTTCCTGGTAATACAACACGTCCAACGACAGATAAAGTAAAAGAATCTATTTTTAATATGATAGGTCCTTATTTTGATGGTGGTATCGCCCTTGATTTATTTGGTGGTAGTGGTGGTCTTGGAATTGAGGCTTTGAGCAGAGGGATTGATAAAGCAATTTTTGTTGATCGGGATAGTAAAGCGATAAAAGTAATTCATCAAAATTTAGAAAGTTGTAGAGTACAGGAACAAGCTGAAGTATATCGAAATGATGCTGAACGTGCAGTAAAGGCGCTAATAAAACGTGAAATGTCATTCGATCTTATATTGATAGATCCTCCATATAAAGAGCAAAAAATTGTATCTTTAATTAGTATAATGGATCAACATGGATTGCTACATAGTGATGGATTAATTATGGCAGAGCATGGTAATGATGTAGTTTTACCTAATTCAATAGGAAGGCTTGTAAAAGTACGAGCTGAGAATTATGGGATTACGGCAATATCGATTTATAAGTATGAAGGTGAGGGGACAGAATGACAAGTATAGCTATTTCTTCAGGAAGTTTTGATCCAATTACCCTTGGGCATCTGGATATTATTAAAAGGGGAGCAAAAGTATTTGATGAGGTGTACGTAGTCGTTTTAAACAATTCATCAAAAAAACCATTCTTTTCAGTTGAAGAGCGATTAGAATTAATTCGAGAAGCGACAAAGGATATTCCGAATGTAAAAGTAGATTCGCATAGTGGGCTATTAGTAGAGTATGCAAAAATGCGTAATGCAAATGCAATATTACGTGGTTTACGAGCAGTTTCTGATTTTGAATATGAGATGCAAATTACTTCTATGAATCGAAAATTAGATGAAAATATTGAAACATTTTTTATTATGACAAACAATCAATATTCATTTTTAAGCTCGAGTATTGTAAAAGAAGTTGCGAGGTATGGAGGAAGTGTAGTAGATCTTGTACCTCCTATTGTAGAACGTGCTTTAAAAGAAAAGTTTCAAACCCCGTTAAAGTGAACGGGGTTTTTCTTTATATGTGCGCAAAAATAATAAAATAACATATAAGTATAGACAAAATAATGTGAAAATTGGTCCATAATGTATAAAAGATGTCCAAATTTCATGTAGTATAGAAGGATGCTCGGATAAAAATACAGGAATATCTTTTGGCATAGGCGAGAAAGAACTCACTTTCTCATAAAATGGTGTCCAAAATACAAATGTAAAAATAGGGGCAAGAATACTTTGAATAATTCGTGCGAAAAAATAGGGTTTAAATCGGATATCTGTTTCAGCTAATATGCTAGCAACTTGTGCCTGAATAGAAAGACCACTAAATGCTAAAATGAAGCTTGTTACCATAGCTTGTTGTAAGAGCGGTGTTTCATTTATTTGACTAATCATTTGGCTTCCGAGTGTCATTTCGAAAATACCTGATAATATAGGTATACTAAAATCTGTACTTAGTTGGAAGAATGATAAAATATGTTGCATAATAAAAGAAAGAGCTGCTGTAATGTGAAATACAGTAATCATTTTATTTAACACAGAGAATAAAATAATAAATCCGCCAATCATAAGTAATGTTTGAATAGAAGAAACAATGGCATCCCCAAGTAATTTACCAATTGGTCTTTTTTCTTGTAAGCGTGTCTCGTGAAGGATTAAAAAAGGGTTTTGAAAGCGACGTTTTTTTGTAGTGTGTGTATTAATTTTGTAAGCGGTATTATCGCCGTAAAAACGCATAATTAATCCGACAGCAAAGTTACTGAAATAATGGGCAGCGGCTAATATAATTCCTAATTTCGGATTATTAAAAAAACCGATAGACACAGCACCGAAAATAAAAAGTGGATTAGAAGAATTTGTGAAAGAAACGAGGCGCTCCGCTTCAATCTGAGTTAAAAGATTGCTTTTTCGTAGTCTAGCGCTTAATTTGGCGCCTGCAGGGAAACCAGAAGCCATTCCCATCGCCCAAACAAATCCGCCTATCCCTGGAACGCGAAAAAGTGGGCGCATGAGTGGTTCTAATATAACGCCAATAAATTTTACAACACCGATACTAATTAGAAGTTCCGCAATGATGAAAAACGGTAGTAGTGAAGGGAATACAACTTCCCACCATATATTTAACCCGCGAATAGAAGCTTGCAAAGCGGCTTGGGGGTGGAGTACAAGAGAAAAGGTTAAAAATAGCGTTGATATGGTAAGGAAAGCGGTTTTCCATTTTTCATACATGTAAGTAAATCCCCCTTTGTCCCAAAAAACGTTCATTTCAGTATACGTGGATACGTAGTGAATTTAGACCATAAGTATGAAAAAGGAATGAAAAAAATTAAAGGGTGAGAAAAATGAAAGAACCAAAGATTGGTTTAGCACTTGGGTCTGGAGGAGCGAAAGGGTTTGCTCATATTGGTGTAATAAAGGTTTTAAGGGAAGCGGGTATCCCTATTCACATGATTGCAGGAAGTAGTATGGGGGCGCTAATAGGTACGTTTTATGCGGCAAGTAGTAACGTTGAAAGATTGTATAAATTGGCATCTGTTTTTAAGCGGAAGTATTATTTAGATTTCACGGTACCGAAAATGGGATTTATTGCTGGAAAACGTGTCAAAGATATGATTAAAATGTTTACATATAATAAAAATTTAGAAGAGTTAGATATCCCGACGGCTGTTGTGGCTACTGACATATTGAAGGGGGAAAAAGTGGTTTTTACAAGTGGGCCAGTTGCAGATGCGGTGAGGGCTAGCATATCTGTTCCTGGAGTGTTTGTACCAGAAAAAATAGATGGAAGATTATTAGTGGATGGTGGAGTCATTGATCGCATCCCAGTATCGGTTGTGAAAGAGTTAGGGGCCGATATTGTTATCGCTGTTGATGTATCTCCAATTAAGGTAAATGGCGATGTTACGTCCATTTATGACGTAATCATGCAAAGTATTGAAATTATGCAGCATGAGCTTGTAATGAATCGGCAAATTGCATCGGATTTAATGATGCGACCAGCTGTAGAGCAATTTAGTTCACGTGCTTTTACAAACATTGAAGACATTATTCGAGTTGGAGAAGTAGAAGCAGAAAAACATATTTCAAATATTTATTTATTAATTGAGCAGTGGAAGGAGAAACATAATGTTTAAGCGTTTTCGGTTTATATATGCAATCTTAATAGGGGTTATATTGGCGATGTTACTTGTTTACGTACGTTTACCGTATTATATAACAAAACCAGGAATGGCTGCCAAATTAGAGCCTTATGTTCAAGTTGAGGGTGGAACGAAAGAATCTGGTGATTTTATGCTTGTTACGGTTTCAATGGGACCAGCAAATGTGGTGAATTTAATAGCGGCACAGTTTAATAAATATACACATATTTCGAAAGCGGAAGAAATATTGCAAAAAGGTGAGAGTGATGAAGAATATCAATTTCGCCAAAATTATGCGATGAAAGATTCACAAAATGCAGCAATTTATAATGCATATAAACGTGCAAATCGCTCAGTATCTTTTGAAAATAAAGGTGTATTAGTTGCTGGTGTGGCAAAAGGAATGCCGTCAGAAGGAAAGCTTAAGCTTGGTGATGTTATTATAGCTGTTGACGGAAAAACGTTTGAAAAGACGGAGCAATTTATTGAATATATGACAGGGAAAAAAGAAAATGATGCTGTAAGTATTGAGTACATGAGAAATGGAAAACAATTGAAAGAGAATTTAAATGTAAAGACGATTCCTAATGGGAATGGACGTGTCGGTATAGGTGTTTCTATCGTTACAGAAAGAGAATTAGTGGTCGATCCGAAAGTGAAAATTAATTCTCATGAAATTGGTGGACCATCCGCAGGTTTAATGTTCACATTAGAAATATATAATCAACTTGTGGAAGAAGACTTAACGAAAGGACATGAAATAGCTGGAACAGGTACAATTAATGAAAAAGGAGAAGTGGGCCCGATTGGTGGTATAAATCAAAAAGTGGTGGCTGCTAGCGATGCTGGGGCTGAAGTGTTCTTTGCGCCAAATGAAAAAGGTGCGGAGAAATCGAACTATAAAGATGCACTTGAGACTGCAAAGGATATTAAAACAAAAATGAAAATTGTACCAGTGGATACGCTGGATGATGCGTTAACATATTTAGAAAAGATGGATAAGGAAAAAACCTCTCTGAAATAGAGAGGTTTTTTATAGGAATTTTGTAGTTGTTTCATCATAGCGAATAGGATGGTGTGTTATATCCTGTTTTAATAGTTGTGTGCGTAACGGTTCGTGCATGATGGAGAAATATACAGAGTTTGCTTTTTTCTCTATATCTAAAGCGGCATGGTCGAATGTTTTTGTATGAGTAAGGATTGGAAGTTCGATTTTTTTCTTATTTTTTGAAAGGTAAGTTTGTCCTTTTTGTGACATGCCTAGCAGGCGAATATATGGTGCGTGTTGTTCTATATTTGCGCTACGTATATCCTCTTTTGTTGTGTTTGTTAAAATGTGTGTACAAGCTCTTTGTAATCTAGTCCATGTATAACGTTTTGTTTTTAATGCTTCCATGAATGAATAGAAGGAGGAACTGTTTTGTATTTTTGATAAAATACGATGCTCTAAACCTTCTTCTATTTCATATATATGTCGTAAGTCCCCTGGAGACATCGTCATGAGTCTATATTTAAAAAATGAAAAGTATTGTTCCCAATTATGTAATATCCCGTAGTTTTGTTTGTAATTTGCTAAAAGCGAAGTGGTTGCCTGTGGGAGAAAAGGTTCAATTGTTGTAAATGATCCTTCTTCGCTAAAGAGTTGTTTTCGGATGCTTGTCGCGCTTGCAATATGTTGGTCATTAAATGTTTCATCATGATAATGAGAGGCAAATCTTTTTATAGTTTGAGCTTGTATAGAGCTATTTTGTGACAGAATTGCTTTCATATATTGGAAGCCTAAAATATTATTTGGTTGTGACATATCTATGTTTTTTTCAGATGTTAAAATGTGTGAGAAAGCATCCGATGTTGCTTTTGCATAACTATTACCAGCGTCCATGAATTGTTTTACAAGGCAGTTAAAAGTCTCTTCTTCGTTTTTTTGTATGGAGATGGTATTATAAAAATTTTCGATTTGTCCATCCTCACTACCGAAACAAATTTCGGAAACACGTAGGGCATTTAAAATGGAAATAGCACCATTTGCGAAGGTTTCAGCCTTTTGTGTTGCAAAGACGTATGGAAGCTCTACAACAAGGTCTACGCCGTTTGCTAAGGCCATTTTAGTGCGATACCATTTGGAAATGAGTGCGGGCTCACCACGCTGTAAAAAAGGACCACTCATAACGGCAATTATTATATCGGATTGTGTTAACTTTTTTGTCTGTTGCACATGATAAAGATGACCGTTATGAAAAGGGTTATATTCAACAACAATACCACCAGCTTTTATGGTAATCTCTCCTTTCGATGTAGCATCTTTTTGAAAAACGTGATACTCTATATATTATTTACTATGATGACTTCATTATAGTGTAAAGAAAAAACATTGACAAATATAAAATGGCTAGCTATAATTTTGTTTGTTGCCTTGAGGTGATATGATATGAAATGGTCCATCCATCAATTGAATAAATTGAGAAATAAAGGATTGACATTGGATGAGATGGTAGATGTAAGTGAGCTAAAAGAGGTCGAGAAAGATATTCGTGAAATTAATCCTGTTCATGTAACGGGAAGAGTTGATTTTGGCTCCGGTAAGTTTACGTTTCATCTACATATAACTGGAAGCATGGTTTTACCATGTTCTCGCTCTTTAGTAGATGTGACATTACCATTTGACATTAAAACAACTGAGGTGTTTCAAACTTCACAAGAAGAATTTGAAACTGAAGCTGAAATTCATTCTTTAGAAGGAGAAGTACTTGACTTACTGCCCGTAATCAAGGAAAATATACTTTTGGAGATTCCAATGCAAATTTTCAGTGATGATGTTTCTGGTGGAGCACCGACGCAAGGTCAAGACTGGCAAGTGATTTCGGAAGAAGACAAAGAAAAGACTGTTGATCCAAGATTGGCAGGACTTGCAAAGTTTTTTGACAAATAATCGGAAGACTGGTTCAGGCCTTCATATGAAAATAACTATTTCTTTTAAGGAGGTGGGAAGAATGGCTGTACCTTTTAGAAGAACTTCTAAAACAGTAAAAAGAAAGCGTCGTACGCATTTCAAATTATCAGTACCTGGTATGGTAGAGTGCCCAAGCTGTGGTGAAGCGAAATTAGCTCACCGTGTATGTAAAGCATGCGGTACTTACAAAGGTAAAGAAGTAATCAGCAAGTAATTGCGGGAAAATAAACGCAGAAGATATCTTCTGCGTTTATTTTTTTTGTCTTAATCTTTAGTTGTTGTATTCTATCTTTTCTAGTAACTGCATATGCTTAATAAAAAATGCATAGGGAGGACTAGAGAGATGGCGACAACAAGACAAGATGCTTGGACTGATGATGAAGATTTGCTTCTGGCAGAAGTAGTACTCCGGCATATTCGAGAAGGTGGAACACAACTTTCTGCCTTTAAGGAAGTGGGAAAAAATTTATCTCGTACACCAGCAGCATGTGGGTTTAGGTGGAATTCTTACGTAAGAAAGCAATATAAAGAACGTATTGAGGAAGCAAAGCAACTTCGTAAAGTAGAACATTATGAAGTGAAAGAGACAAAGGTGTTAGAACCTACGTCAATTACGTTGAATGATGTTATTGATTTCTTGCAAAATTATAAAGATGAAAACTCTTTAACGGTGTTGCAACAACAAGTTGAATCATTACAAACAGAAAGAGAGCGCCTTCTGGAGCGATTATCAGTATATGAAGAAGAGTATAGAACATTACTTGATTATATCGATCAAAAAAGAAGTGTAATGGTAGCGGAAAGAAACAATGCTCGCTCGAATGAGAAGTTAGAGAAGCTTAAGAAATAAAAAACAGCTGTTATACAGCTGTTTTTTATTTCTTAAGCCGATTCTTCGTTTGTAACCGCATTCAAATTTGTTTCTGGATGCCAAATATAAAAATCACCATCAGTTACTGATACGGGGTTGAAATTTAATTTATCCCAAAAACCAGCTGAATGAATACGTGCTATTGTTTTAATAGGAAATTGCATTTGTTTCGCATGATTTACAAGCATTTGCCCGAATCCTTGTTTTTGAAAAGTTGGTAATACTTCAAGTTTATAAAGTTCTAGGTAAGGACCTGTAATTTCGAATGGTTCTCCGCCGTTTCTTTTCATATATAGACTCATACGTGCGATTAGTGATCCACCATAATAAATGCCATAAAATGGAGATTCACTGTCGTTTTCAATAATGTTTGCTTGCAATTCTTCCAGCATAGATAGTTCTTGGGCTCCGCACCCTTTAAATTTTTTGAATTCATCTAACGTTTTATAATTGATGAGCAAGCGCTCAACTTTTGGGAATCCCATTACATCACATCCTTTTGTTATCTTGTTGAATGCAGAAAAGTAAAAATATTTACAATAATAGTATAACTCATTTTTTTATTTTTATGAAGAAGATAGTATATTTCTTTTATTATTTTTTTGAGGATTTGCTAAACTAAGAGTATAAGTGTATTAATAGGCAGTATTATACATAGCGAAAAAAGAGAGTGTATTTGTTTGGCAGAGGACAACGAAATTATAGGGCGTGCTCATGTACTTTAAAAAGATATAAAAAGGAGGGGAGGCAAGGGCGCTTAATGTGAATCCCTTGTGTGAAAATGAAAATTGGAATTGTCGGACCAGGTGCTATTGGTCTATTGTATACATTTTATTTACAAAAAAGTAGCCAAGATGTTACGTTGTTTACAAGAACGGCTAAGCAGGCTGAAGAGTTGAATGAAACAGGTGTAACTTGTATTAGAGATGGAAGATGTGAAACAGTATATCCATCTGTTTTACCGATAGAAAGTATGGTAGCACAAAATTTAGATTATATATTTATTTCTGTGAAGCAATATCATATAGATGACGTACTACCGTTTGTGGAAGGGGCATCATCATTAATCTTTTTGCAAAACGGAATGTCGCATCTTCAAAAGATGCTGAAAATAGGGAGTGAAAATATAGCTGTTGGTATTGTAGAACATGGTGCGAAAAAAGAGGGAGGGCATATCGTTCATCATACTGGGATAGGGGTAACAAAATTTGGAGTGGTTTGTGGTCAATCTATACATTTCAAGAAAATATGCCGTTATTTTCCTGTTACTTATTTTCCAGTTCAAATAGAAACGGATTGGGAAGAGATTATGCACAAAAAATTAGTAGTAAATGTATGTATCAATCCATTGACAGCACTATTGGGAGTTAAGAATGGTGAATTAATCACGAATCGTTTTTTTTATCAAATGATGGAGCAAGTGTTTCAGGAGGTCGCATTTCTTATTAGAGGAGAAAAAGAAATGGTATGGCAAATGGTACGAAATGTGTGTGAAGGAACGTCTCGTAATACATCCTCTATGTTAGCGGATGTAAGAGCGAATAGACAGACGGAAATTAATGCGATTGTTGGATATGTATTAGAAGAAGCTAAGAAACAGCAACTACCAGTTCCGACACTTCAATTTTTGTTCGATGCAATAAAAGGGTTAGAAACAAGAGTATAAGTGTTATTCTTTGCTTTTACGTGAAACATTGACTACAATGTGGATTGGTGAGAGAACTGGATACGAAAGGAAGAATTATATGGAGATAAAAGAAATCTCTGTTCCGCAACAAGGTGTTGTAGCGGACTATATGAACGGTAAAAAAGAGATACAGTCATGTTTTGATTATATGTTAACAGAAGATGCTTTTAAACAACGTTTACATGATTTGCGTGAAAGGGAGTTTTTCCGCCAAGATTTAGTAGCGCATTTATTAGAATATAATACAAAATTACAAGCGGGAGAATCTACACTTCAAAATGTAAAAGCGCTTGGAGATGAAAATACATATGTTGTTATAGCTGGACAACAAGCAGGGTTATTAACTGGACCGCTTTATACAATTCATAAAGTTATTTCAATTTTACAGCTTGCAAAGGAAAAGGAAGAAAGTTTAGGAGTTAAAGTTGTCCCTGTCTTCTGGATTGCGGGTGAAGACCATGATATGGATGAGATTAACCATACTTTTGTAGCGAAAAATAAAAAGATGAAAAAAACTATTTTTTATGACCGTAATCCGAAAAAGGCGAGTGCTTCTGAGTCTGAACTTTCTGTTGAAGATTGTAGAAATTGGATTGAAGAGATTTTTAAAACATACCCAGAAACAAATTTTACAAAGGATGTATTAAAATTTGTTGATGATGCTTTGAAAAAATCGAATACGTATGTAGATTTCTTTGCTCATCTTATTACGAAAATCTTTGCTAATTCTGGTTTAATCCTTGTTGATTCACATCATCCTGAATTAAGAAAGTTAGAAATTCCATTTTTCAAGCGAATTATAAGTAAGTATAAAGAGATACAAGAGGGGCTTCGTAATCAGCAAGAAGTAATTAAAGAACTAGGATACAAACCGATTATTGAAACGAAGTCTCATGCAGTGCATATATTCATGGAAATAGATAATGAACGAGTATTGCTTGAAGATCAACAAGGTAAGTTTGTTGGAAAGGATGGGGCGCATTCCTTTTCATACGAAGAGTTGATTGAAGAGATGGAGAGAAATCCGGCACGTTTTAGTAATAATGTTGTAACACGTCCTCTTATGCAAGAGTATGTATTTCCTACGCTCGCATTTATTGGAGGTCCAGGAGAATTAGCTTATTGGAGTGAATTACAACAAGTATTCCATACTGTCGGTTTTCAAATGCCACCTGTCGTTCCTCGTCTTACAATTACTTATGTGGAGAGAGATATAGCGACGGATTTATTTGATTTGCAATTGAGAGAAAGTGATCCGTTTTTAAATGATGTCGATAAATTGCGTGAAAACTGGTTGTCTAATCAAATAGAGGAACCGATTGATGATCATTTTGAAAAGGCGAAAAAAGAAATTGCCGATATTCATACATCTTTACAGCAATTTGTAAAGAAAATAGAGCCAGGGTTAGGTGCGTTTGCAGGGAAAAACGAATTGAAAATTAATGAACAAATTGAACTGCTGGAAAGAATGTTGAAAAGAAATGTTGAGAAAAAGTATGAGGTTCAGCTAAATAAATTCCGCCGTATACAATTCGCACTTCGTCCATTAGGTGCACCGCAAGAACGTGTGTGGAATGTATGTTATTATTTAAATCAGTTTGGTTTGGATTTCGTTGATCGTGTAATGGAAAACCCTTTTTCTTGGGACGGAAAACATCATGTTATAAAACTATAAAATCTTGCTCTTTGGAGCAGGATTTTATTTTTATTCCGTTGAATTTACTGTGAAGTGATTTTTTTCTGAATTATCAATCGAAAAAGTGTTAAATATGGCAATTGTGTTGGATACTTAAATATATGACAAAATAGCACAAAATGTAAACGTATTATTCGCTTTTTCGACAGTTTTTTATTTAAATTCCCGCAAAAGATGATAAAATTTAGTATATAATAAAAGAAAATAGCGATTTGTATAGTATGTTGCCTTTGTTGGTAAGTTAAATGAGTCGTTCTTTCGTATTATTTCATTCTCTAAGCGTGAAATATGTGTTTAGAGGAAGGGATACATTCAACATAATTAATTGGAAAAAGAGTAGGTGCAACAATGTTTAAACACGTAACAGTGCTTTTAAAGGAAACAGTAGACGGCTTAGATATAAAGCCAGATGGTACATATGTAGATTGTACACTGGGGGGAGGAGGACATAGTTCTTATTTATTATCCCAATTAACTGAAGGTGGAAAATTAATAGCGTTTGATCAAGATGAGATAGCGATTCAAAACGCGAAAGAAAAGTTCTCTTCATACGGTGAACAGTTTATAACAGTAAAGAGTAACTTCCGTTATTTAGCTGAAAAACTGCAGGAAATAGGTATAACAGAAGTAGACGGTATTTTATTTGATTTAGGTGTTTCATCCCCACAATTAGATACACCAGAACGAGGCTTTAGTTATCATCATGATGCACCGCTAGATATGCGGATGGATCAAGATGCCCCATTAACAGCGTACGATGTTGTAAATAGCTGGTCATATGAACAACTTGTAAGGATTTTCTTCCAATACGGTGAAGAGAAATTTTCAAAACAAATTGCAAGAAAAATTGAAGCTTATCGTGAGAATAAAGCTATTGAAACGACAGGAGAATTAGTAGAGCTAATTAAAGAAGGTATTCCGGCTCCTGCTCGCAGAACGGGTGGGCATCCTGCTAAGCGAGTGTTTCAGGCAATTCGTATAGCTGTAAATGATGAATTAAAAGTATTTGAAGAAGCATTGGAATCTGCTATTGAGATGGTTAAGCCAGGTGGAAGGGTTAGTGTTATAACATTCCATTCATTAGAAGATCGTATTTGTAAAACAACGTTTAAGCGAAATAGTACAACGCCACAATTGCCGCCAGGATTACCGATTATTCCTGATGAATTTAAGCCGAAATTAAAGCTTATTACAAGAAAACCGATTTTACCTTCTGATATAGAGCTAGAAGAAAATAATCGTGCGCGTTCTGCGAAGTTGAGAATCGCTGAAAAACGATAAAAGGGAGAGAGAGGTATGACTAATTTAGCTGTAAAGTACAAACAACAAGCGCAAGAAGAGGTGCAAATTCAAACGCCCCCACAGCAGATGGCTAAGCCGAAGGTTAAAGCGAAAATTACAAGAATCGAAAAACTGTTGTATGTAGCGTTTATTGGCTTTTTATTGTATGCCTGTGTCGCGTTTATTGGAAATAAAGCAGGCCTTTATCAAGTTAATGTAGAAGCAGCGACGATAGAAGAAAAAATTGTACAGCAGCAAAAAGAAAATCAAGAATTACAAGCTGAAGTAGAGAAGTTAAGTCGCTATGAACGGATCGCTGAAGTTGCAAAAAAACACGGGCTAGAAATTAATGCGAATAATGTGAAAGGCCTCAAATAAGGCAATAGGTGTGAAGGAACGATGAAGAAGAATATGACTAAATTTCATACCAATAAGGGAGCAGGTTATTTTATGATATTTTTCCTCCTGCTCTTTTTGCTGTTATTAGCCCGATTTTTTTACATACAATCAACAGGAACAGTTCATAATCAGGATTTAGATGCACTTGCTAAACAAAAGCATAGTAAAACAGGAGTTCTTGAAGCGAACCGAGGAACCATTTATGATCAAAACGGTCATGTGTTAGCGCAAGACGCAAACTCTTACAAAATGGTAGCTGCACTAAAAGGTGCTAACTCAGTTGAGAATAAAGAAGATACTGCAAAGAAAATTGCAGGAGTACTTGGAAAAGGCGAAGAGGATATTTTAGCTTCTTTAAACAAGGAAGGTAGAAGTCAAGTCGAATTTGGAACGTTAGGCAAGGATTTGACGAAAGAAAAGAAGGAACAAATAGAAGCGTTGAAGTTGCCGGGAATATCTTTTATTACAGAAAATGCAAGGGTGTATCCAAACGGTGATTTTGCATCTTACGTTATAGGTCATGCAAAACCAAATGAGAATGGAACCTCGGTAGGTCAATTTGGCATAGAGAAAAGCTTGGATAAATACTTAAGTGCTTCGAACGGAGAAGTAGCATATACAGGTGATCGTAAAGGTGTGTCCCTTGATGGGGGAAAAGTTAATGTAAAGGCACCTAAAAATGGAGATAACGCTTATTTAACAATTGATCAACGTGTCCAAAGTTATTTAGAAGACGCGATGAAAGCAGCAAGTAAGCAATATGAGCCAGAAAGTTTAATAGGGATTGTTGCAGATCCGAAAACTGGGAAAATATTAGCGATGTCTACTAAACCTAGTTATGACCCTAATGATCGCCAAATTAAATATTTCTTCAATGACGCGATTGCCAATGCATTTGAACCTGGATCAACAATGAAAATTTTTACGTTAGCGGCAGCTATTAATGAAGGTGTGTACAAAGGACAAGATTATTATCAATCCGGGACATATCAAGTCGGAAATAGGAAAATAAAAGATCATAATGGCGGTGCTGGTTGGGGCTCTATCACGTTTGATGAAGGGGTAGAGCGTTCTTCAAACGTAGCGTTTGCAATTTTAGGAGATCAAAAACTTGGTCCAGAACGTTTCCGAAAATATATTCATAGTTTTGGATTAGATGAAAAAACGAACATTGATTTATCAGGTGAAGGATCGAATACAATTTTATTTGATCAGCAAATACAACAAGTGACAACAGCTTTTGGACAAGGTTCCACTGTAACACCAATTCAGCTTGTACAAGCTGCAACGGCCATTGCAAATGATGGGAAAATGATGAAACCTTATGCAATTGATAAAATTGTAGATCCGATAACAGACAAAGTAAAATTAGAACATAAGCCAGAAGAAGTAGGAAAACCTGTTACAAAGGAAACAGCAGCGCAAGTAAGACAGTTATTAGAACGTGTTGTTACATCTCCGAAAGGTACAGGGACAGCTTATAAAATTGATGGATATTCAGTTGGTGGTAAAACAGGTACAGCGCAAATTCCGGATGGAAAAGGCGGCTATATGACAGGAAGACAGAATTATATATTCTCATTCTTAGGTATGGCACCAATGGACGATCCACAACTTGTCGTGTATGTAGCTGTTAAACAGCCGAAATTAAAAGATGACGAGAACGGCGCACAACCTTTAGCTGATATTTTTAAATATGTAACAAAAAATAGTTTAGAGTATTTAAAGATTAAGCCAAATGAAGTGAAAGATCCGAAAAAACATCTGAAAGAACAACAAACTACTGTTCCAGATGTAACTGGTAAAACGATGGCTGAAGCGGGGAAAGCGATTGATAAAGCAAAACTTCGTCCAATCGTACTAGGTGAAGGGAAAGTACAGCAACAAGTACCAAAAGCAACTGAACAAACATTAAAAGGCGACCGAGTCTTCTTGGTAGGAGATAAGCCTACAATGCCAAATATACAAGGATGGGCACTGCGTGATGTTATGAATTTAGCGAAGACATTACAGCTTAACTTGAAACCTTCTGGTACAGGATACGTAACAGAACAAAGTGTGGCGGAAGGAACATTATTACAACCTGGTACAGAATTAGGTGTCACACTCGTACCGCCACTCGAACCACAGCAAGAAGCAGAAAAGCCGTAATGGTAAAAGAGAATAAGTTCTAATTAAATAAGTACAAGCATATATTGGAACAAGCTAGGCGTAAGGGAGGCTTGTTCCGATATGCGTGTATCAAATGTAACAGTTAGAAAACGACTTATTTTTATACTTATATCAGGTATACTTATTTTCACTATTATCGATATTCGTCTTGGATATGTGCAATTTTTTCTTGGGAATATGTTAACGGATCGTGCGAAAGATTCATGGAGTCGTAATATTACTTTTGAACCCGAACGTGGGAAAATTTTAGACCGAAATGGTGTGGAACTTGCCACGAATAAAAGTGCTCCAACTGTCTTTGTTGTACCGAGGCAAATTGAAAAACCAGCAGAGACTGCAGAGAAGTTAGCTGCAGTATTAGGTGTGGAAAAAGATGAGATTTATAAAAGGATTACAAAAAAAGAATCGATTGTAAGGTTAGATAAAGGCGGAAGGAAAATATCACATGACAAAGCGAAAGAAGTACGAGGATTAAGTTTGAAGGGCGTGTATATCGCAGAGGATTCTATCCGGTACTATCCATTTGGAAACTTTTTATCACATGTATTAGGTTTTGCAGGTAGCGATAACCAAGGTCTTATGGGACTAGAAAAATATTATGATAAAGAGCTAAATGGGGACAAAGGTCATGTGCGTTTTTTTGCAGATGCGAAAGGACAAAGGATGCCTAATGTTGGTGATGATTTCAAAAAGCCAGAAGCTGGTTTAAATTTAGGATTAACAATCGATGCGCGTATTACGAGGATTATGGAAAGAGAAATGAATATTGCGGAGTCAACTTATAATCCTGACGGTATGATTGCGATTGCAATGAATCCTAAAAATGGTGAAATTTTAGGTATGTCTAGTCGACCGAGTTTTGACCCAGCGGATTTTCAAAGTGTCTCTCCAGAAGTGTATAACAGAAATCTACCTGTATGGAGTACGTATGAGCCTGGTTCAACATTTAAGATCATTACATTAGCTGCAGCATTGAATGAAAATTTAGTAGACTTAGAGAAGGATACGTTTTATGATGATGGAGCAGCTGAAGTAGGTGGAGCTAGATTGAAATGCTGGAAAGCAGGAGGTCATGGCAGTCAAACGTTTTTAGAAGTCGTTCAAAACTCATGTAACCCGGGATTTATTGAACTTGGTGATCGCCTTGGTAAAGACCGATTATTTAAATACATTCGTAATTTTGGTTTTGGGCAGAAGACTGGAATTGACTTGCAAGGTGAAGGCAGTGGGATTTTATTTAATTTAGATAAAGTTGGTCCAGTAGAGCAAGCAACAACTTCATTCGGCCAAGGGGTTTCTGTTACACCGATTCAACAAGTAGCAGCTGTAGCGGCGGCTGTAAATGGTGGAACATTGTATCAGCCGTATATAGCTAAGGAGTTTATTGATCCGAAAAATAATCAAGTTGTTAGTAAAAAGACACCTGTTGAGAAAAGAAAAGTTATTTCCAAGGAAACTTCAGAAAAAGTTCGTTATGCATTAGAGAATGTTGTAGCGAAAGGTTCTGGTAAAGGTGCTTATATTGATGGATATCGTGTAGGTGGAAAAACGGGTACTGCTCAAAAGGTGAAAGATGGTAAATATTTAGAGAATAATTATATAGTATCTTTTATCGGATTTGCTCCAGCGGATGATCCAGAGATTGTTGTGTATGTTGCTGTTGATAATCCAAAAGGGGTTACACAGTTTGGTGGAGTGGTAGCAGCTCCGATTGTCGGGAATATCCTTCGAGATGCGCTTCCTGTTATGGGAGTGAAACCGAGAAAAGAACAAGTTGAGAAAGAATATAAATGGGGCGATACACCAACTGTGGAAGTTCCGAATTTAATTGGAATGAAAAAGAAAGACTTACAAACACAACTCGTCGATTTGAAGCTTGATATAAGTGGAGATGGAGAGAAAGTAATTAAACAATCACCAGAAGCGGGAGCTAAAGTAAAAGAAGGCTCAAAAATTAGAATTTACTTCGGGAATTAAAGGTAACATAGTACGTTTTATGGTACAATTGGTGGAAGTGAGTTCTTTATAGAACAGTTACTTAATTTGAGACAGTAAGTGTCTCATTCATAAATAGGTCAGTAGCACTTACCTCCTTATATAGGAGGTAATGTGTTGCTTACTGAAAAAAAGATAAATAAACAATGTAGAGAGGGTTTAGTGAAATGAAGTTGCATACACTTGTATCATGTTTGCATGATTTTCCAGTTGTTCCAAAAGAAAATCCAGAAATCACATCTATAGAAGCTGATTCACGTAAAGTGAAAGAGGGAAGCTTATTTGTATGTATGAAAGGATATACGGTTGATAGCCATGATTTTGCTAAGCAAGCAGCGGCACAAGGAGCGGCTGCTATTGTTGCGGAAAGACCAATTGATGTTGACGTTCCAGTTGTACTTGTGAAAAATACTTTTCGTTCGTTAGCGGTTTTAGCTGATTATTTTTATGGTCAACCGACACACAAGTTACATTTAATCGGAATTACAGGTACAAATGGAAAGACAACAACATCGCATATTATGGATGAGATTATGCGAGCACATGGTCATAAAACAGGGCTAATTGGAACGATTAATATGAAAATCGGTGATGAAACATTTGAGGTGAAAAATACAACACCAGATGCACTAACACTTCAACAGACGTTTTCAAAAATGGTTGAACAAGGTGTGGACAGCACGGTAATGGAAGTTTCGTCACATGCGTTAAATCTTGGTCGTGTACACGGATGTGATTACGATGTAGCGGTGTTTACGAATTTAACACAAGATCATTTAGACTATCATAAAACGATGGAAGAATATAAACATGCAAAAGGGTTACTATTTGCACAGCTTGGCAATAGTTATAATCATAATCGTGAAAAGTACGCTGTGCTGAATAGCGATGATAATGTAACAGAAGAGTATATGAGAAGTACTGCAGCAACAGTTGTAACATATGGTATTGATACAACAAGTGACATTATGGCAAAAAATATCGTTATGACGAGTGGCGGGACTACATTTACGCTTGTCACACCATATGAAAGTGTAAATGTTACGATGAAATTAATAGGTAAATTTAATGTATATAACGTACTTGCAGCAACAGCAGCAGGACTTGTTTCGGGTGTGAAATTAGAAACAATCATTGCTGTTATAAAGGATTTAGCTGGGGTTCCAGGACGTTTTGAAGTTGTTGATGGAGGGCAAAATTATACAGTTATTGTTGATTACGCACATACGCCAGATAGTTTAGAAAATGTATTAAAAACTGCAAAACAATTTGCAAAAGGTGATGTGTATTGTATCGTTGGTTGCGGTGGCGATAGGGACCGAACGAAGAGACCGATAATGGCAAGTGTTGCAACAAAATATGCAACTCATGCAATTTATACATCAGATAATCCAAGAAGTGAAGATCCAGCGGCTATTTTAGATGATATGGTACATGGTGCAAGCGGGAAAAATTATGAAATGATCATTGATAGAAAAGAAGCAATACACCATGCAATCGCTAAAGCGAAAGCAGATGATATCATTATTATTGCTGGTAAGGGGCATGAAACGTATCAAATTATTGGTAAAGAAGTTCATCATTTCGATGATCGTGAAGTTGCTAAAGAAGCAATTACAGGGCGTTTAAACAACGAAGAGTAACAACGTGAGAGGAGGACTACATGTGCTTGAGCAAGGTTTATTAGTAACGGCTGGGGTAGCATTCTTAATTTCTGTTGCCCTTTCGCCATTGTTTATTCCATTTTTAAGAAAATTAAAGTTCGGACAGAGTATTCGTGATGAGGGACCGAAGTCACATCAAAAAAAATCAGGGACACCGACAATGGGTGGTATCGTCATATACGTATCTATGATGGTAACTTCACTTATTATGGCGATTAAGTTTAATTATTTAGGTGCAGAGGTTTCGTTATTACTATTAGTGACGTTTGGTTACGGATTGATTGGATTTTTAGATGACTACATAAAGGTAGTTAAGAAGAGAAATCTTGGTTTAACATCAAAGCAAAAATTAGTAGGTCAGCTTGTTATTGCTATTGCATTCTTTTTAATTGGAAAAGGGCAAGCGTTCCACACATACATCATGATTCCGGGAACGGATGTTAAGTTTGAATTAGGTTGGGCGTATTTCGTACTTGTACTATTTATGCTTATTGGTGGATCAAATGCAGTTAACTTAACTGACGGTTTAGATGGTTTATTATCAGGAACAGCTGCTATTGCATTTGGAGCATTTAGTATTATTGCTGTGGCACAAGAGCAATTTGGAGTAGCGATATTCTGTATGGCAGTTGTAGGAGCTGTACTTGGATTTTTAGTATTCAATGCGAATCCAGCAAAAGTGTTTATGGGAGATACAGGTTCATTAGCTTTAGGTGGAGCCATTGCAGCTGTAGCGATTTTATTAAAACAAGAATTGCTACTTGTAATTATTGGCGGAGTATTCGTAATGGAAACTTTATCGGTTATCATTCAGGTCATTTCATTTAAAACAACAGGAAAACGTGTCTTTAAAATGAGTCCATTACACCATCATTATGAATTATGTGGTTGGTCAGAGTGGCGTGTTGTTGTGACGTTTTGGTCTGCAGGATTTTTATTAGCTGTGTTAGGAATTTATATCGGGGTGTGGATGTAATTGAAAACTGTAACTGAATTTCAAAATAAGAATATTCTTGTATTGGGTATTGCAAAAAGTGGTTATGCAGCAGCTACATTGTTACAAAAGCTAGGGGCAAATGTTATTGTAAATGACGGAAAGCCTTTAGCAGAGAATGTACTTGCTGCAGAATTACAAGCAAAAGGAATGGACGTTGTATGCGGTGGTCATCCTTTAGAATTATTAGAGAGAAATATTTCTCTTGTAGTAAAAAATCCAGGAATCCCGTATTCTAATCCAATATTAGTTGCTGCGAAAGAAAAACAAATTCCGATTGTTACGGAAGTTGAATTAGCATATCGTATTTCAGAAGCACCATTTGTTGGGATTACGGGGTCTAACGGTAAAACGACGACGACAATGCTGACATTTGAAATGCTAAAAGAAGGACAAAAGCATCCTGTAATTGCAGGGAACATTGGAACTGTAGCGTGTGAAGTAGCACAGGATGCAAAAGAAAATGAAGTTGTAGTTACAGAACTTTCATCGTTTCAATTGATGGGAGTAGAATTGTTCCAACCTAAAATTGCTGCGTTTTTAAATTTATTTGAGGCCCACTTAGATTATCATGGGACGAAGAAAGAATATGGTTTAGCAAAAGCAAATATTTTTAAAAACCAAACAGAAAATGATTATAGTGTAATAAATGCGGATGATGCGGATGTGATGGCTTTGTCTGCGTATTCTAAAGGTCAAAAAATCCTGTTTTCGACAACGAAAGAAATTGAAGATGGTGCGTGTATAAAAGATAACGCTCTTTATTTCAAAGGTGAAAAAGTTGTTGAAGTAAGCGATATCGTTTTACCTGGTCAACATAATCTAGAAAATATTTTAGCTGCGATGAGTATTGCGAAATTATTAGGTACTTCTAATGAAGCAATTACGGTCGTGTTAAAACGTTTTACGGGTGTAAAACATCGTTTAGAATATGTAACAACGATTAACAACCGTAAGTTTTATAATGATTCAAAAGCAACGAATATGTTAGCGACTGAGAAAGCACTATCTGCGTTTACACAACCGATTGTGTTACTAGCAGGTGGGCTTGATCGCGGAAATGAATTCGATGATTTAATTCCGTATTTCAAAAATGTAAAAGCGATTGTAACATTTGGACAAACAGCTCCCAAACTAGTAAGAGCGGCAGAAAAAGCAGGATTAGATATAATTGAAAGTGTCGATACTTTAGATGAAGCAGTGGTGAAAGCTTATGCTCATTCTAAAGATGGTGATGTCGTTCTTCTTTCTCCAGCGTGTGCAAGCTGGGATCAATTTAAAACATTTGAAGAAAGAGGAGACATTTTTATACAAGCTGTGCATAAACTTATATAAAGTAAATCAAAACATCAGTAGGCTAACACCTACTGATGTTTTGTTACATAGGGCAAAAGGTTCTGCCTAAAGAGGTGGTGTTTGTGGGTAATGAAGAAAACGCCTGATTTTATGCTCATCATCGTAACACTTTCATTGTTGACAATCGGAATGATTATGGTTTATAGTGCGAGTGCAGTTTGGGCCTCTTATAAAATGGGGGACTCATTCTTTTTTGCAAAAAGACAATTACTGTTTGCGGGTCTTGGTGTAGTAGCTATGTTTTTTATTATGAAAATTGATTATTGGGTGTGGCGTACGTATTCAAAAGTGATTTTGCTAGTTTGCTTCATTCTTCTTATTCTCGTTCTTATTCCTGGAGTAGGTCTTGTTCGAGGAGGAGCACGAAGTTGGATTGGAATCGGAGCATTTTCGATTCAACCGTCAGAATTTATGAAGTTTGCGATGATTATTTTCTTGGCAAAGTTTTTAGCAGAACGGCAAAAATTGATTACATCTTTTAAACGTGGTTTATTACCGGCTCTTAGTTTTGTGTTTCTTGCTTTTGGGATGATTATGTTACAGCCAGACCTTGGGACAGGAACGGTAATGGTTGGGACATGTATCATTATGATATTCATTTCGGGAGCGAGGGTCTTTCACTTTGCAATGTTTGGTTTGATTGGTGTAGCAGGATTTGTAGGGTTAATTGCATCAGCACCGTATCGAATGAAACGCATTACATCATATTTAGATCCGTGGTCAGATCCGCTCGGGAGTGGATTTCAAATTATCCAATCATTACTTGCAATTGGACCTGGTGGATTATTTGGGCTTGGACTTGGACAAAGTAGACAAAAATTTCTTTATTTACCTGAACCACAAACTGACTTTATATTTGCGATCTTATCCGAGGAATTAGGTTTTATTGGTGGTTCATTTGTGTTATTATTATTTAGTCTATTATTATGGCGCGGGATTCGTATCGCATTAGGAGCGCCAGATTTATATGGTACGTTTTTAGCAGTAGGTATTGTGGCGATGATTGCGATTCAAGTAATGATTAATGTTGGTGTTGTAACAGGACTGATGCCTGTTACGGGTATTACCTTGCCGTTTTTAAGTTATGGTGGATCAAGTTTGACATTAATGTTAATGGCAGTAGGTGTATTATTAAATATAAGTCGCCATTCTCGCTACTAAACCCTGTTTATAAGACAGGGTTTTTCGTATGTGTGTAAAAATGCAATATGTATATAGAAATAAATATAATGGAAATAAGAAAAGAGAAGCGGAGGAGTTAGTAGTGCGTGTATTAGTGAGTGGTGGGGGTACTGGTGGTCATATTTATCCAGCTCTTGCTTTAATTAGAGAAATAAAAAAGTTAAATCCAGAAGCAAGATTTTTATATATTGGTACGGAAAATGGACTAGAGAGTACAATCGTTCCAAAAGCAGGTATACCATTTCAATCTATTGTTATAAGTGGATTTAAACGAAAAATATCATTAGATAATGTGAAAACAGTAATGCGTTTTCTAAAAGGTGTACAGGATAGTAAACGATATATTCGTCGTTTTAATCCGGATATCGTAATTGGAACGGGTGGATATGTATGTGGACCAGTTGTATACGCTGCAGCCAAATTAGGTATTCCAACTATTGTACATGAACAAAATAGTGTACCAGGTGTAACGAACAAGTTTTTAAGCCGTTATGTTGATAAAGTTGCTGTTTGTTTTGAAGCAGCTATAGAGCATTTTCCAGAGTCAAAAGTGGTAATGACAGGTAATCCACGAGCATCAGAGGTAATGGATCAAAATGGAATGAAGGGGAAACGTTCAGTTGGGCTTTCTCTTCCTAAAAAGTCTGTACTTATATTTGGTGGAAGTCGTGGGGCTAGACCGATTAACGATGCCTTCGTTGAAGCAATTGAACAGTTTGGGAACAAAAGCTACGAAATACTATATGTAACAGGTGAAGTACATTATGACAAAGTGATGGAAGCCGTGAAGCAAAAAGGGAACCCAAGCAATGTTATTATTAAGCCGTTCATTCATAATATGCCAGAGGTACTAACTGGTGTAGACCTTGTTGTTTCAAGGGCTGGGGCAACAACACTTGCAGAATTAACAGCGTTAGGAAAACCAAGTGTGTTAATACCGAGTCCGTATGTAACAAATAATCATCAGGAAAAGAATGCACGTTCAGTTGTTGATAAAGGAGCGGCAAAAATGTTACTAGAAAAAGATTTAACAGCTGAAACGCTTATTCGTGATATTGATGAGATTTTATTAGATGCACAAACATTACAAAATATGAAGCTAGCTGCTAAGCAACTAGGTATTCCAGATGCAGCAAATAAGCTGTATGAAGTAATGAATAAGCTTGTAAAAAAATAAAGTGAGGCTTTAATCAGCGGGGAGTGATTCTCTCTCGTTGATTATTACCTTTCACTAATCGGATGTTTACTGGTATCCTCATTCCGCCTAATTTCTTTATTATCGCCTAATTTTGATTTAGGAGCTGTACTGCCCGTAAATAGAGGGATAACGTTAGGTGAACGCCCTGCATATTATTGTCATAAGGAGACTTAATATGGGGGAGATTGTCTATGGAACAATTAGTAAATGAGCTTATAGAAGCAGACGTTGGTCGTGTTTTAGTTAACGAGCCGTTAGCACGTTATACAACTATGAAAATAGGTGGACCAGCGGATATTTTAATTGTGCCAAAGCATGTAGCCGGTATTGAAAAAACATTACAGTTAGTAAAACAATACAAAACGAAGTGGACTGTAATTGGTCGCGGTTCAAACCTTCTTGTATCTGATCAAGGCATAGAAGGTGTTGTTATTCGTTTAGGAGAAGGATTAGATCACTTAGAGGTCGAAAAACATAAGGTAAGAGTTGGTAGTGGATATCCTCTTATTAAATTGTCAACTTTACTTAGTCGTCAAGGGTTAGCTGGATTGGAGTTTGCAAGCGGTATTCCAGGAAGTGTCGGTGGTGCAGTATATATGAATGCAGGTGCACATAAATCGGATATATCGAGTGTATTATCGAAGGCTCTCATTCTGTTTGAAGACGGTACAATTGACTGGTTAACGAATAAAGAACTGGAGTTTTCTTATCGGGCATCTGTATTGCAAACGAAACGTCCTGGTATTGTTTTAGAGGCGGTGTTTCAATTACAGGCGGGAAAACGTGAAGAAATTGTACGTAGCATGCAAAATAATAAAGATTACCGCCGTGAAACGCAACCATGGAATTACCCGTGTGCAGGAAGTGTATTTCGGAATCCAATCCCACATTTTGCAGGAGATTTAGTAGAAAAAGCAGGGCTTCGTGGTTATAGGATTGGTGGAGCTCAAATTTCTGAAATGCATGGCAATTTTATTGTTAATACCGGGGGAGCTTCAGCGCAAGATGTATTGTCTTTAATTGAATTAATAAAACATACAATTAAGGATAAATTTGATGTAGATATGCACACAGAAGTAGAAATCATTGGAAGATAACGGTTATTCGTTCCGCTCATTATCATTTATGTTATAATAAGAAGATAAGAACGGCATGAGGAACATGCCGTTCTTTATGTTACATAGGGGGATCGTACATGAATAATAGTAAAGTGATTAAACTACAAGATCGTGTACCAAAATTGAAAAATCAAAAGAAAAAAAACAAAAAAAATGTTAATCATCGATTGATTTTATACATATCAATTTTATTTTTATTAGTGCTCTTTTTAATTTATTTTCGGTCTCCGCTTAGTAATATAAAAAAGATTAGTGTGTTTGGAAATCACTATATGACGGATGAACAAGTAATGAAGGATTCAGGCGTGACATATGATACAAGTTATTTCCGAGTGACAGCACATAAAGCTGAAGAAAACTTAACGAAGCGAAAAGAAATTAAAGCAGTAAATGTAAAAAAACGTTTTCCAAACAATATTGATATTCATATCGAAGAATATGTAACGATTGGTTATATAAATAAAGAGGGAAAATTACAACCGTTATTAGAGAATGGAAAAACGCTTGATGTACTACCTAATGGAAAACTTCCTGTTGCAGCACCGATTTTCGAACCTTTTAAAGAAGAGAAAATGAAGGAGTTAATCGCTGAACTAGAAAAATTAGCACCAGCTATTTTAAAATCTATTTCAGAGATTCGCTATTCACCAACGAATGCGAATGAAGATCATCTTACTTTATATATGAATGAAGGTTATGAAGTGAGCACTACAATTCAAAATTTCGCAAAACGTATGGAAGCCTATCCGCTTATTTTAAAAACAATTGAGCCAGGTAAGAAGGTATTAATTGACTTAGAAGTAGGTGCATATACGAAAGAATTAGGTGCGGAAGAAAAAAAAGAGTAGAATGGTAGTTTTCGTTACTTATAGCAGAAAAAACGAAACGAATGTTCTATTATGTGTATACGAATTTAGAAGAATGGTTCATTTGATGAAAAATATGTAAAAATTCTTAGATTCATACTAGTATTGGTACAAGTTTCACTTTTCTATGAGTACATCTTAGTGTAGACTTATACTTGGCGGTAAACTTTACACTCGAAATAGAATTATTTCAAGATAAGCAGTTATTCATAGTTTACTGCGATATTCTTAATTGAATGCTAAATAAAAATAAGAAAAATATAGGGTTAAAAAAGGGAAACGTATAAAGACGTTGAATATTTTTCTTATAAATAGTAAAGTTGCGATTGTTGTTCCATATATTGAGTTGTATGGTATAAATAAAGAAGGAGGTGCCAAAGAATGAACAGCAATGAAATATATGTTAGTCTTGACATCGGTACATCCAATGTTAAAGTCATCATTGGTGAAATGGTTAATGACAGCTTAAACATTATTGGTGTTGGAAATGTAAAATCAAATGGTTTAAAGAAGGGATCGATAGTTGATATAGACGAGACTGTTCGATCAATTAAAAAAGCAATTGAACAAGCTGAGCGCATGGTGGGAATCCACATTGAGCAAGTTGTAGTAGGTGTCAATGCAAACCAGGTACAGCTACTTCCTTGTCACGGAGTAGTCGCTGTTTCAAATGAAGATCGTGAAATCGGGAATGAAGATGTCTTACGCGTTCTAGATGCAGCACAAGTTGTGTCAATTGCTCCAGAACGTGAGTTTATTGATGTGGTACCTCGACAGTTCATCGTAGACGGTCTTGACGAGATTAACGATCCACGCGGGATGATCGGTGTAAGATTAGAAATGGAAGGTACACTTATTACAGGCTCGAGAACTTTACTACATAACCTACTTCGTTGTGTAGAAAAAGCAGGTCTTGAAATTGTTGATATTTGTCTTCAACCTTTAGCGGCTGCAACAGTTGCAATATCTTCAGATGAAAAAAATAGAGGAGTAGCCCTTGTTGATATGGGGGGAGGATCTACAACTTTATCTATTTTTAAAGATGGAGAGTTACAAGCGACGAGCGTATTACCATTAGGTGGAGACCATATAACGAAAGATATTGCGATTGGGTTGAAAACTTCAACAGAAAATGCAGATCAAATTAAGTTGAAATATGGACATGCTTTTTATGATACAGCATCTGAAGAAGAGATGTTTACGGTTCCTATTATGGGAAGTGATCAAACAGAACAATATTCTCAGTTGGAATTATCGGATATAATAGAGGCTCGTGTAGAGGAAATTTTAATGTTTGTTCAAGACGAAGTGCGTAAGTTAGGAGTAAAGCAAGTGGCTTCTGGTTATGTACTAACTGGCGGAATTGCTTCTATGCCAGGTGTTCTTGATCTTGCATATGATATTTTACATGAAAATGTTCGTGTAGCAACTCCTGATTATATTGGTGTGCGTGAGCCCCAATATACAAGTGGAGTTGGATTAATTAAACATTCTTATCAAAAAGCTAAATTACGTGGGAAAAATGTGCAGGAAAAGCAAGAGCATTTTGAACCAGTACCAGCACCAGCACCAACGCCGGTACAACAGCAACCCACGAAACAAAAAACTCGTAATCAAAACAATAATAATCAAAATGATGACCGCATGATGTCAAAAGTAAAACGTGTATTCCGTTATTTATGGGATTAAAATTGGACACGAAAAATGAGGTTCTAGGGGGATTTCGACATGTTAGAGTTTGATACTACTCAAGATCAATTAGCGAATATAAAAGTTATCGGTGTCGGCGGTGGCGGAAACAATGCTGTAAACCGTATGATTGAACACGGTGTACAAGGTGTAGACTTTATCGCTGTGAACACTGATGCACAAGCATTAAATCTATCAAAAGCTGAAACAAAAATGCAAATTGGTGGAAAATTAACGCGTGGACTTGGTGCAGGCGCAAACCCTGAAGTAGGGAAAAAAGCTGCAGAAGAAAGTAAAGAACAGATTCAAGAAGCACTTCGTGGTGCGGATATGGTCTTCGTAACTGCCGGTATGGGCGGTGGAACTGGAACTGGTGCAGCTCCAGTTGTTGCTCAAGTTGCAAAAGAATTAGGTGCTTTAACAGTAGGTGTTGTAACACGTCCATTTACTTTTGAAGGACGTAAGCGTGCGACGCAAGCAGCATCTGGTATTGCAGCATTTAAAGAAAATGTAGATACTCTTATTGTAATTCCAAACGATCGCTTATTAGAGATTGTTGATAAAAATACGCCAATGTTAGAAGCATTCCGTGAAGCTGATAACGTATTACGTCAAGGTGTTCAAGGTATTTCGGATTTAATTGCAACGCCAGGTTTAATTAACTTAGACTTTGCAGACGTAAAGACAATTATGTCTAATAGAGGTTCTGCTTTAATGGGTATTGGTTCTGGTAATGGGGAAAATCGTGCTGCAGAAGCTGCGAAAAAAGCGATTTCTAGCCCATTACTAGAAACATCTATTGATGGAGCTCAAGGTGTTATCATGAACATTACGGGTGGCGCTAACTTAAGCTTATATGAAGTACAAGAAGCGGCAGACATCGTAGCTTCAGCTTCAGATCCAGAAGTAAATATGATCTTCGGTTCTGTTATTAACGAAGGATTAAAAGATGATATCGTTGTAACTGTAATTGCAACTGGTTTTGATGATAGCATTGCAACTCAACCACCAAAACCAATTATTCGTCCGAATGCGAACCACACGCAACAACAGCAACAACCAGTAGCTCAACCTTCAAAACAGCGTGAAGTAAAACGTGAAATGAAGCGTGAAGAGCCAGTTGTACATGAGCGTCATTCAGATTCAGATGATATCGATATTCCAGCATTTTTACGTAACCGTCGTAGACGATAAAAAAAGGAGCTTTCATGCTCCTTTTTGTTTTTTATGGAAAAGACCTGCTAAGCAGGTCTTTTTTTATTTCGTATATTTCAATATATTTTGTTTGTGAAAATAAGAGTATATCATTCTATGAATTTGTACTTTTATTTTTTACCGACAGATTATGTCTAGAAATCACAAAATAACAAAAAAACACCTCCGCAAATTGACACACTTTCCTATTGGATATGCATTATACTAGTCTCAACTTGAAAAAAGAGGTGAATTGTTTGGTTGTTTACGCCGACGTTGTTTGGTTGTTAAACGCCTGCATTGATTTTCTTTTGCTTTTATTAACAGCTACCGTGTTAAAAAAGAAAATCAAAAGATGGAGGCTTGTGTTAGGGGCATTTATAGGTTCAACTATTGTTATTTTTGCCTTTACTCCTTTTGCTTCTATGATGACACATCCAATTATGAAACTACTGTACTCGTTACTTATTGTGTATACAGCATTTGGGTTTACAACATTTAGAAATTATGCACAAACTGTTTTTACTTTTTACTTTGTAACCTTTATGGTTGGCGGAGGATTAATTGGAACTCATTTCTTTTTGCAAACGAATGAAATGGTAAATGGATTGGTTCAATCTCAGTCAATTTCTTACGGTGACCCAATTAGTTGGTTATTTGTTATTTTTGGTTTTCCAGTAATTTATTATTTTTCTAAAAAGCGTATTGAAAGCGTAGAGGTCACGAAAATACACTATGATCAAATTGTGAAAGTAAAAATTCAATTAGCCGAAGAAGAACTAGAACTCGCAGGTCTTATTGACAGTGGGAACCAACTTTATGACCCATTAACAAAAACACCTGTTATGATTATGCATGTTTCATCATTAGAACATTGCTTACCATCTTGGTTAACAGAACAAATTTATTCCAAAACAGAAATTCCTCAAATACCAGAAAATGATTCTGGTTGGGCGACCAAATTACGCTTAATTCCTTTCCGTGCAGTAGGAGTAGAGAGTCAATTTTTGTGGGCAATTAAGCCTGACAGTGTGCAAGTTGACCATGAAGGTAGTTCTATTGTTGTAAACAAAGTATTAATTGGATTAAATACACAACAGCTGTCTACTAATGGGGAGTATCAATGTATTGTGCATCCAAAAATGTTGATTTCGCAAAAAATGGTGATCGCTTAATAAATGAGAGGCGGGATAATATGATGAAATTAAAATTTTATTTAGTATACCTTTGGTATAAAGTATTGCTGAAATTAGGAATTAAGACCGATGAAATTTATTATATTGGTGGAAGTGAAGCGTTGCCACCACCGTTAACAAAAGAAGAAGAGGAAGTTCTTTTGAATAAATTGCCAAAAGGAGATCAGGCAGCAAGGTCATTACTTATTGAACGTAACTTAAGGCTCGTTGTATATATAGCAAGAAAGTTTGAAAATACAGGGATAAATATTGAAGATTTGATTAGTATAGGAACAATCGGCCTTATTAAAGCGGTAAATACATTTAATCCAGAAAAGAAAATAAAATTAGCAACATATGCATCGCGTTGTATAGAAAATGAAATTTTAATGCATTTACGTCGAAATAACAAAAATCGTTCGGAAGTTTCTTTTGATGAACCGCTAAACATTGATTGGGATGGGAATGAACTGTTATTGTCTGACGTGTTAGGTACAGATGATGATATTATTACAAAAGATTTAGAAGCTACTGTAGATCGTCACCTTTTAATGAAAGCATTACACCAATTAAATGATCGTGAAAAACAAATTATGGAACTTCGGTTTGGGCTTGCTGGAGGAGAGGAAAAGACGCAAAAAGATGTGGCGGATATGCTTGGGATTTCACAGTCATACATTTCGCGTTTAGAAAAAAGAATTATAAAAAGATTACGAAAAGAATTTAATAAAATGGTGTGAAGAATAAGACCAGCCGTTATGTAGGCTGGTCTTATTCTATTTAGTTGTATTAGGAAAGATAATTTAAATAAAAAATCGTGAAAAAACCACATGCATAAAATCCCCTTCAAAGGAAATACTTTACACTGTACAGCAACTCCCGATAGGAGGGAACACTTTGACGAGAAACAAAGTAGAAATTTGCGGTGTTGATACAGCTAAACTTCCAGTATTAAAAAATGATGAAATGCGTAAATTATTTCGTGAAATGCAAAGTGGAGAGATAAGCGCAAGAGAAAAATTAGTGAATGGAAACTTACGTCTTGTACTGAGCGTCATCCAAAGATTTAATAACAGAGGAGAATATGTTGACGATTTATTTCAAGTTGGTTGCATCGGACTTATGAAATCAATTGATAATTTTGATTTAGGCCAAAATGTAAAATTTTCAACGTATGCTGTGCCGATGATTATTGGGGAAATACGCAGATATTTGCGTGATAATAATCCGATTCGCGTATCGCGCTCATTGCGAGATATTGCGTATAAAGCTTTGCAAGTAAGAGAAAAATTGATTGCAGAAAATTCAAAAGAACCAACAGCAATGGATATTGCAAAAGTGCTAGAAGTAACTCATGAAGAGATAGTATTTGCTTTAGATGCGATTCAAGATCCAGTTTCATTATTTGAACCGATTTATAATGATGGGGGAGATCCTATCTTTGTTATGGATCAGTTAAGTGATGAAAAACAAAAGGACGAGCAGTGGGTTGAAGAATTAGCATTGAAAGAAGGAATGAAGCGTTTAAATGATAGAGAGAAAATGATTATTAGAAAACGTTTCTTCCAAGGAAAGACACAGATGGAAGTTGCAGAAGAAATTGGGATTTCCCAAGCGCAAGTATCACGTTTAGAGAAGTCAGCTATTAAACAAATGAATAAAACGATTCAAGGATAAGGTCTCACCAATTATGGTGAGACCTTTTTATATGTAATATGGTTTGTGCTCATAGTAGGGGATTAGTGTTCATATAATGAAACTAGCATGGTGTTTCGTATAGATGGCTTCCTGTAAATATGAGAAACAGTTTCCAATTTGTCATATAAGGGAGAGGATAAAAATGGTGATACGAATTTCAGAGTTACAGATGAAGGATGTTATAAATATTTCAGATGGAAAAAGGATTGGGAATATTGGAGATATTGAAATTGATATGAACACAGGGCAAGTTTGTTCTGTTATTATTTCCAAACAGACACGTATGCTAGGTATTTTTGGAAAAGATGTTGAGATTGTAATTCCTTGGAAGGAAATTGTGAAAATTGGGGAGGATGTCATACTTGTAAGAGTAAATCCTGTTAATTCTGTAACAGAATCAATACAAACACCGACAATTTCATAAAGAATATTACAAATTCCTCTTTTTTTTCTGTTAGGATTATGAAAAAATAAAAGTATGGTAAAATAGACAGGAAGTACCATGCTTTTTTCTGTTATTTTAATTAAAAGGAGCCGCTTTATTATGAGAGAACCATTTAAATATGTGGACGGTATACTGTATTTACAAGCGTGGAAAGAACTTGGAAACATTACTGCTGGATTTACGACAAAAGATGGTGGGATAAGTACGGGCTCCTTTCATGCGATGAATTTAGGATTACATGTGAATGATATCGTGGAGAACGTTCATGAAAACAGACGCATTTTAGCAAATAAGTTACAAAAACCATTAGAAAACTGGATTTGCTCTGAACAAGTTCATGCTCATCATGTTGAAAAAGTAGGGCAACAGGAAAAGGGAAGTGGTGTCTATTCATATGAGGACGGCATTTCAAAAACAGATGGCATTTATACGAGTAATGAAGATGTTCTGTTAACGTCTTGTTACGCGGATTGTGTTCCGCTCTATTTTTATGCACCATCACATGGTATGATAGGACTTGCGCATGCTGGATGGAAAGGCACTGTACAAGAGATTGCAAAGGAAATGATTCAAAAGTGGAATGCAGAAGGTATTTCAAGTGATGAAATTCATGTTGCAATTGGGCCGTCGATCGGATCTTGTTGTTATGTTGTGGATGATCGTGTATTAACAGCAGCACAGGAAGTAGTTAGCGGTGCTGTTCCTCATCAAAAAATTTCTGACGGGCAGTACGCAATTAATTTAAAAGAAATTAATCGTATATTATGTGTACAAGCAGGCATAAAAGAAGAGCATATTGTAATGTCATCTCTTTGTACAAGCTGTGAAGAGCAACTATTTTTCTCTCATCGTCGTGATCAAGGTAAGACAGGAAGAATGTTGAGTTTCATAGGTTTTAAGGAGGAAGGAAGCAAGTGACAGTACAAGAAAATTTAGTAATTGTAAACGAAGCTATTAAAGAATCTTGCGCTCGAGCTGGACGTTCGTTGCAAGATATTAAACTTGTTGCAGTTACAAAAACTGTAGGGATTGAAAAAACAAACGAAGTAATTGAAGCTGGAATTATCGATTTAGGTGAAAATAGAAATGAAGGTTTCTTACAGAAATACGAGCATTTCGGTTCAAAAGTTAATTGGCACTTTATTGGCTCATTACAAACGAGAAAAGTAAAAGAAATCATTAATGAAATTGATTATTTACATTCGTTAGATCGTCTTTCGCTGGCGAAAGAAATTCAGAAACGTGCTGATAAGAAAGTGAAATGCTTTATTCAAGTGAAAACCTCATCTGAAGAATCGAAGCAAGGATTGGCAATAGAAGAGGTTGTTTCTTTTATTCAAAGTTTGCAAGAATTCGATAAAATTGAAGTGGTTGGACTAATGACGATGGCTCCGTTTACAGAAGAAGAGGAAGAAATCAGACGCTGTTTTAAGGAATTACGTATGCTGCAAACAAAGGTGCAGGAGCTAGAGTTATTACATGCGCCATGTAAAGAATTATCAATGGGAATGTCCAACGATTACACAATTGCAATTGAAGAAGGGGCTACATATATTCGTTTGGGAACGATTTTAGTAGGAAAAGCGTAAAAGGAAGGAGAATCTTATTATGAGTTGGTCAAAAGTAAAATACTTCTTTTTTGATACACCGGAAGAAAAAGAAGCAGCTCAATATGGTTATGAAAAGGAGCAAACAGACATGAAAAAACAGCAAGATCCACCAGAACAACAAGACGTTACGTTTCCGAAAGCGCAACCGAAGCAAAATGTTGTGAGTATTGAAACAGCAAAACAATCTTCAAAAGTTGTTTTATTAGAACCACGCACATATTCGGAAGCACAAGGGATTGCGGACCACTTAAAAGGTAGACGAGCTGTTGTAATTAATTTGCAGAGAATGTCTACTGATCAAGCGGTACGTATCGTTGACTTTTTAAGTGGTACTGTATACGCTATAGGCGGGGACATTCAAAAAATAGGGCCGAAAACATTTATGTGTACACCTGAAAATGTAGATATTGTTGGTGCGATTTCAGAGTTATTCGGTGAAGAAGAAGAAACAAATATAAAGAGGTGGTAATACGCCATGACAACAGTTTTTATAGTGTTAAGTTATGCTATCGAGATTTACTCGTGGGCACTTATTATTTACATTCTCCTATCATGGTTTCCTGGTGCAAAGGAATCATCTTTTGGAGAGTTCCTGGCACGTATTTGTGAACCGTATTTAGAACCATTCCGCCGCTTTATTCCGCCGCTTGGAATGATTGATATTTCTCCAATCGTTGCGATCTTTGCGTTGAAACTTGCTAAAACTGGTTTGTTCAGTTTATTAAGCTATTTCTTATAGTAAGAAGGTAAATACATGAGCATCTACGAACATTTTAGGCCTGATGAGGAGGTCTTTGTGGATAAAGTGCTAGAGTGGAAGCGAGCGGCGGAGTACCATCAAGTGAAGTTAACGGATTTTCTTGATCCTAGGCAACAACAAATTGTTTCTATAGTAATAGGACAAGGTGATGTTGCTGTGCAATTTGGTGGTGCAACGCCTAATGCAGAGCGTAAAAGAGCACTTATTTATCCAGACTATCTAGAATTAAATGAAGAAGAATTTCAAGTAGAAGTATTAGAAATTGACTATCCTTCCAAGTTTTATACGCTAGAACATAGGCAAATATTAGGTACATTTATGTCTCTTGGTTTAACAAGAGAAAAATGTGGTGATATTTTGCTGCAAGAAAATCGTGCCCAAATTGTAGTTGCGAAAGAAATTGTATCGTATATTGAGATGAACTTACAATCAATAGGGAAAGTAAAAGTCTCTTTAGCGTCAGTGCAAGGAGAACAAATTCTACAGATAGATGAAACGTGGGGAGAGAAATCTGGAACGGTTTCTTCACTTCGTTTAGATGTTATGTTAGCTGAAATGTTACATTTATCTAGACAGAAAGTACAACCTTTCATAAAAAATGGTTTAGTAAAAGTCAATTGGAAAACAGTGGAGCAAACTTCTTATGAATGCTATCCAGGAGATGTTTTTTCTGTTAGAGGATATGGCCGAAGTAAATTATTTTCTGTAGAAGGTAGAACAAAACGCGACAAATGGAGAATTTTGTATGGTATACTAAAATGATTGGTTTTTTAGAAGGAAATCCTCCTATTTTGTCGAAGAAAAGATATAATTGAAAGAGGAAATTTAGATAACTACTTGGAGGTGGCGTTGTGCCGTTAACACCATTAGATATTCATAACAAAGAATTTGGTCGCGGATTCCGTGGCTATGATGAAGATCAAGTAAATGAGTTTCTTGATCAAATTATCAAAGATTATGAATTGGTCATTCGTGAGAAAAAAGCTTTAGAAGAAAAAGTTGCGCAGTTAGAAGGGAAGTTAGATCATTTCTCTAATATTGAAGATACGTTAAACAAATCTATCGTCGTTGCACAAGAAGCAGCGGAAGAAGTAAAACGTAATGCGCAAAAAGAAGCGAAATTAATTGTGCGTGAAGCTGAAAAGAATGCTGATCGTATTATTAACGAAGCATTAGTAAAATCAAGAAAAGTTGCTTTTGATATTGAAGAGCTAAAGAAACAAGCGAAAGTATTCCGAACTCGTTTCCGTATGTTATTAGAAACACAGCTTGAGATGTTAAACAACGATGATTGGGATAAACTAATTGAATTAGAAGACGAAGTAGATGAACTGTTGAAAAAAGAAGAAACAGTGTAAGCTTGACGTTTTTCTCATTATTACATATAATTTTAAACAACATATTTATTAAGAAAAACGAAGATAGGGATAAGTACCTTTTCAAACCTTATATAGCGAACTGAGGATGGTGTAAGCTCAGGATAAGGAGATAGTGGGAATATCACCCTGGAGTTCCGCGCTGAACAAATAGAGTAAGCGTAGGCGTGTATTCGCGTTAAGAATATAAAGAGGATTCTATACATATGTATATGATCTACTAGGGTGGTACCGCGGGAGACTTTCTCGTCCCTTTTTGGGATGAGAAGGTCTCTTTTTTATTCCGTTTTTTAAGTGTTTCTTTTATACATGTAAGGAGGAATTGAGCATGGAGTACAAAAATACATTACTGATGCCAAAAACAGAGTTCCCAATGCGTGGGAATTTACCAAAACGTGAGCCTGCAATGCAAGAAAAATGGGCTGAAATGAATATTTACGAAAAAGTACAAGAACATACAAAAGGACGTCCTTTATTTGTATTGCATGATGGACCTCCATATGCGAATGGTGACATTCATATGGGACATGCATTAAATAAAGTATTAAAAGACTTTATTGTTCGTTATAAATCAATGACTGGTTTTAGTGCGCCATATGTTCCAGGATGGGATACGCACGGTTTACCAATTGAACAAGCTTTAACAAATAAAGGTGTAAAACGTAAAGAAATGACAGTTGCTGAGTTCCGTAAGTTATGTGCAGAGTATGCATATGAACAAGTAGAACGTCAACGTGAACAATTTAAGCGTCTAGGTGTACGTGCAGATTGGGATAATCCATATATTACTTTAGAGCCAGCTTATGAAGCACAACAAATTAAAGTGTTTGGTGACATGGCGAAAAAAGGTTATATCTATAAAGGTCAAAAACCAGTTTACTGGTCTCCAACGAGTGAATCTGCTTTAGCGGAAGCTGAAATTGAATATCAAGATAAAAAATCAGCATCTATTTACGTAGCATTCCCTGTAAAAGATGGAAAGAACGTATTAGAAGGTGATGAAAAGTACATCATTTGGACAACGACACCTTGGACATTACCTGCAAACTTAGGTATTTCTGTTCACCCAGAGCTTGAATATAGCATTGTAAAAGTAAACGATGAGAAATATATCATTGCTTCTGAGCTGTTTGAGACAGTTGCAAAAACGTTAGAGTGGGAAAATGCTGAAGTTGTGAAAACAGTAAAAGGTAGCGAACTTGAGTACACAGTTGCAAAACATCCATTCTACGATCGTGATTCATTAGTTATGCTAGGAGACCACGTAACAACAGATGCAGGTACAGGTTGTGTTCATACAGCACCAGGACACGGGGAAGATGACTTCGTTGTTGGTAAAAAGTATGGATTAGAAGTACTTTGCCCAGTCGATGATAAAGGTGTATTAACAAATGAGGCACCTGGATTTGAAGGCTTATTCTATGATAAAGCTAACAAACCAATTACAGAAAAATTAGAAGAAGTAGGCGCGTTACTGAAACTAACATTCATTACACATTCATACCCACATGATTGGAGAACGAAAAAACCAATTATTTTCCGTGCGACAGCACAGTGGTTTGCATCTATTGAAGCATTCCGTAAAGAATTAATAGAAGCTGTAGCAGAAACAAAATGGGTACCAGCATGGGGAGAAACTCGTCTTCATAATATGGTTCGTGACCGTGGTGACTGGTGTATTTCTCGTCAGCGTGCATGGGGTGTGCCAATTCCGGTATTCTATGCTGAGAATGGTGATCCAATTATTACGGATGAAACAATTAACCATGTAGCAGATTTATTCCGTGAACACGGTTCTAACGTATGGTTCGAGCGTGAAGCGAAAGATCTATTACCAGAAGGATTTACACATCCAGGTAGCCCAAATGGCGAATTCCGTAAAGAAACAGACATCATGGATGTATGGTTCGATTCAGGTTCTTCTCACCAAGCGGTATTAGAAGAGCGCGAAGATTTACAGCGTCCAGCTGATTTATATTTAGAAGGATCTGACCAGTATCGTGGTTGGTTTAACTCTTCATTATCAACAGCAGTTGCTGTAACAGGTAAAGCTCCATATAAAGGCGTACTAAGTCACGGTTTCGTACTAGATGGTGAAGGACGTAAGATGAGTAAGTCGATTGGAAACATCGTCGTACCGAAGAAAATTATGGATCAATTAGGCGGAGACATTTTACGCTTATGGGTATCTTCTGTTGACTATCAATCTGACGTACGTATTTCAGATGATATTTTAAAACAAGTAGCAGAAGTGTATCGTAAAATCCGTAACACATTCCGTTTCTTATTAGGAAACTTAGACGACTTTAAGCCAAGTGAAAATGCAGTAGCTGTAGCTGAACTTCGTGAAGTAGATCGTTACATGTTAGTGAAATTAAATGACTTAATTACAAAAGTTAAAGAAGCATATGAGACATACGACTTCGCTGCTGTGTATCATGCAATTCATAACTTCTGTACAATTGATTTAAGTTCATTCTATTTAGACTTTGCAAAAGACATTTTATATATTGAAGGTGCAAACCACGAAGATCGTCGTGCGATTCAAACTGTATTATATGATGTTCTTGTTGCGTTAACGAAACTTGTAACACCAATCTTACCGCATACAGCTGATGAAGTATGGCCATACATTCCAGGCGTAACAGAAGAAAGTGTACAATTAACTGATATGCCAGAAGCTGTACAATTAGATGACGCGGAAGCGTTAAAAACAAAATGGGATGCATTTATGACATTACGTGATGACGTGTTAAAAGCACTAGAAGTAGCTCGTAATGAAAAAGTAATCGGTAAGTCATTAAATGCAAGCATTACGCTATATCCAACTGCAGAAATGAAAGCTATGTTAGAGTCTATTAGCGAAGACTTAAAGCAATTATTCATCGTTTCTGAGTATAAACTTGGTGGTATGATGGATGAAGCGCCAGCAGATGCACCGAAGTATGAACATACAGCGGTTGTTGTTGCTCAAGCAACTGGTGAAACATGTGAACGTTGTTGGGTAGTTTCAGAAACAATTGGTAAAGATGCTGAACATGAAACATTATGTGAGCGTTGTGCAACAGTTGTTAAAGAAAACTATGTAAAATAATAAAAAAAGCTGACTGCTATTGATGCAGTCAGTTTTTTTGTTGATGGCATATCAAAATCACTTTCAGACTCTTTCCTGTGAAGGAAAAATGTGTGTGAGGTAAGCAAATAAATTTCGGACACACTAACTGTACATTACAGCTAGGAGGAATGTACACGTGAATGAAATTTACATGGAAATAAAAGAAGAATTGCAATTGATGAGAAAAGAGTTGCAAGAGAGACTAGCTAAAGAAGTAATGCACAAATATGATGTCGAGTTCAGCCAAGAGCTTGGATATGAAATTAAGGAAGAGATAAAGAAAAAATTGCTATTACATGATATAAAAGAGGATTTAAAGGATGTAGAACGCGCATTATTTAAAATGGAAATAGACATGTATGGTATTTGTGAAGATACGGGGAGATTAATTTCGACAAAGCAAATGAAGACAATGCCGACTGCCCGTACGATTCATGAATTCTTTTATGAAAAGGTAAATGTATGAATACGCACAACGATATTATATTACCTTTTTTTAATTTATTTTATTCTTCTATAAAGGTTCATTGTGAAAAGGTAGCAGCTATGCTAAAATTTTGAGGTACACTGTCTTTGTGGGGGAAATGAAAATGATATATTATGTAATAGCGTTATTCGTCATTGCTATCGATCAAATATCGAAGTGGTTAATTGTAAAGAACATGGAATTGGGTACGAGTATTCCGATTATCGACAATGTATTATACATAACATCACATCGAAATAGAGGCGCTGCTTGGGGTATTTTAGAAAATAAAATGTGGTTCTTCTACATTATTACAGTTGTTTTTGTAGTGTTTATTGTATTTTATATGAAAAAGTATGCGAAAACAGACAAGCTTCTAGGTATTTCGTTAGGCCTAATTTTGGGCGGGGCAATTGGTAACTTTATTGATCGTGTATTTAGACAAGAAGTAGTGGATTTCATTCACGTGTATATTTTCTCGTACAACTATCCAGTATTCAATATAGCTGATTCAGCATTATGTATTGGTGTTGTATTAATTATTATTCAAACATTATTAGAAGGCAAGAAAGCGAAGGAGTAATTGAATGAGTGAAGTAGTACAAGTAACAGTTGCAGCAGAGCAAAAAAACGAGCGAATTGATAAATTCGTTACAGGGATAAATAACGAATGGTCACGTACGCAAGTGCAGCAATGGATTAAAGATGAAGTTGTGACAGTAAACGGGAAAGCGGTAAAAGGGAATTATAAAGTAAAAGAAGAAGATGAAATTACAGTAACAATTCCTGAACCAGAAGAGTTAGATATTCAACCAGAGGATTTAAATTTAGAAATTTATTATGAAGATGCAGATGTGCTTGTTGTAAATAAGCCACGTGGGATGGTTGTACATCCAGCACCAGGGCATACAAGTGGTACACTTGTAAATGGCCTTATGCACCATTGTACAGACTTATCAGGCATTAACGGTGTAATGCGTCCAGGTATCGTGCATCGTATCGATAAAGATACATCTGGACTATTAATGGTTGCTAAAAATGATATGGCACATGAATCGCTTGTAAATCAGCTTGTAGCAAAAACAGTAACGAGACGTTACAAAGCGATTGTACACGGTGTGATTCCGCATGATAAGGGAACGATTGATGCTCCGATTGCTCGTGATAAGAAAGAGCGTCAAAGTATGACAGTTGATGAAAATGGTAAGAACGCTGTTACGCATTTCCAAGTGTTAGAACGCTTTAAAGACTTTACACTTGTAGAATGTCGCTTAGAAACGGGACGTACGCACCAAATTCGTGTTCATATGAAATATATTGGCTATCCACTTGCAGGAGATCCGAAGTATGGTCCGAAGAAAACGTTAGATATGAATGGACAAGCACTTCATGCGGGTATTTTAGGCTTTGATCATCCTCGTACTGGTGAATATATTCAGTTTGAGGCACCGATTCCAGAAGTGTTTGAAGACGCATTAAATATTTTACGAAAATAGTATTGACAAATCATAAGAAAACTGAGATACTGACAACAGTTAAATAATGATCCTTTAACACAGCCCCGTGAGGTTGAGAAGGTAACGGTTTGAAATACTTAGGGTATGTTGTACCCTTTTTTCAAAAGTCCTCTCGCACACGCTGAGAGGACTTTTTTTATACCATTACTCTCACGCAAGAAAAAAGCTTGGAGGTGTAGAGCATGCAAGAGAAAGCTGTCGTTTTAGATGACCAAATGATTCGCCGCGCTTTAACACGAATTAGTCATGAAATCGTGGAACGAAATAAAGGTGTCGATAATTGTGTTCTTGTCGGAATTAAAACTCGTGGAATTTTTATTGCACAACGTTTGGCAGAACGAATTGGTCAAATTGAAGGAAAAGAAATGGAAGTTGGAGAGTTAGACATTACGTTATATCGTGATGATTTAACACTACAATCGAAAAATAAAGAACCACTTGTAAAAGGTTCTGATATCCCTGTAGATATTACGAAGAAAAAAGTTATCCTTGTGGATGACGTATTATATACAGGAAGAACAGTTCGAGCAGCAATGGATGCTCTTATGGATTTAGGTAGACCATCTCAAATCCAATTGGCGGTTCTTGTTGATAGAGGTCATCGCGAATTACCAATTCGCGCTGATTATGTAGGGAAGAATATTCCAACATCAAGTGAAGAGCGTATCGAAGTTGATTTGCAAGAGACAGATCAACAAGATCGAGTAAGCATATACGATAAGTAAAGCCCTTTTAAATGTAGTCCTGTGAGGCTGCCAAAGGGTCTTGGCTTTCATATGTCAAATTTGGCATACGAAAGTGTAGGACTCTTTGTGCACAGGCACAAAGAGTTTTTTTATTGCAAAGATTTAAACTGAAGGAGGATGTAACAATGGAACAAAAGCCAGTGTTAGACGTTAATGAAGTACCGAAACCGGGAAAATGGTTATTTTTAAGTATACAACATTTGTTCGCGATGTTTGGATCAACAGTGCTTGTTCCGTTTTTAACAGGATTGAATCCATCAGTAGCATTAATATCAAGTGGATTAGGAACGTTAGCGTTTCTTCTTATAACGAAAGGTCAAGTACCTGCTTATCTAGGATCATCATTCGCCTTTATCGCACCGATTATAACAGCGAAAACGGCAGGTGGACCGGGAGCGGCAATGCTTGGTGGTTTGCTAGCAGGACTTGTGTACATCTTAATCTCACTCGGAATTAAGAAATCAGGATCAGAGTGGATTATGAAATTACTACCACCAATCGTAGTTGGTCCAGTAGTAATGGTAATCGGTCTAGCTTTAGCACATACAGCAGTTAACATGGCGATGAACGGTGCGGATGGCAAATATAGCTTTACACACTTTTCAGTAGCGTTAGTAACATTAGCAATTACAATTATATGCTCGATATTTGGAAGAGGATTTTTCAGTATCATACCAGTGTTACTTGGCATTATCGGCGGATATATCTTCGCTTACTTCCAAGGGCTAGTAGACTTAAAGCCGGTAGCTGAGGCAAAATGGTTTGTTGTACCAGATTTCACAGTACCATTTGTAACATACACACCAGAGTTTTCATGGAAGATTGTACTCTTGATGGTACCAGTTGCACTAGTAACAATATCAGAACATATCGGACATCAAATTGTTCTTGGAAATGTTATTAAAAGAGATTTAATTGAAAAACCAGGTTTACACCGTTCAATCTTCGGTGACGGAGTAGCAACATTAATCGCGTCACTAATCGGTGGGCCACCGAATACAACGTATGGTGAAAACATCGGTGTGCTAGCAATTACGAGAGCATACAGTGTATACTTATTCATCGGTTCAGCAGTATTTGCAATCATGTTCGGATTTATCGGTAAGATTTCTGCACTGATTCATTCGATCCCAACACCAGTTATGGGTGGTGTATCAATCTTACTGTTCGGTGTAATCGCATCAAGCGGATTACGCATGATGGTAGATGATAAAACAGATTTAAGTGACAAACGAAACTTAATGATTGCATCAGTAATATTAGTAATCGGTATTGGTGGAGCGGTACTTCATGTAGGAGAATCATTCCAAGTAGAAGGAATGGCACTAGCAGCAATTGTAGGTGTACTGTTAAATCTACTACTACCGGAAACGAAACAAATAAAACAATCTAAGCAGATTGCTTCATAATGATAACCTTTTAATTCAGTCCTGTGAGACCGGAAAGGGTGGCTTCTTTCTTGCACCCTAGTCTCACACGATTAGGGTATTTTTATGCAAAGGTTGTTATAAAAATTCAGAAGTGGTAACATAAAAATCAGAAAGATGAGGGATGACGATGAGCCATTTGTTAACGATGAGTGAATTATCGGAAGTAGAAATTTCAGAAATCCTAAAAGATGCAGAAGATTTTGCGAATGGAAAAGAGAGCAAAACGACAGAGCAAACTTTTGTTGCGAACTTGTTCTTTGAGAATAGTACGAGAACGAGATTTAGCTTTGAAGTTGCTGAGAAGAGATTAGGACTTGATGTTTTAAACTTTTCAGCTGATGCATCTAGCGTACAAAAAGGAGAAACTCTATACGATACGATAAGAACACTAGAATCAATCGGAACAAAAGCAGTGGTCATCCGCCACGAGCAAGATCGCTACTTCGATGAACTAAAAGATCAGGTGAATATTCCAATCTTAAATGCTGGAGATGGATGCGGAAACCACCCAACACAGTGCCTACTGGACCTTCTTACAATTAAACAAGAGTTTGGAAGATTTGAAGGTTTGAAGATTGCAATAGTAGGAGATGTTCGTCATAGCCGAGTAGCACGTTCTAATGCAGAAGCATTAACGAAGCTTGGTGCAACAATTTACTTTGCAAGTCCAGAAGAGTGGAAAGATGAAGACAACACATTTGGAACATACAAACCATTAGATGAACTTGTTCCAGAAGTTGATGTAATGATGTTACTCCGTGTACAACATGAGCGTCATGATCATTATGAAACAGACATTATGAAAGAATATCATGAGAAACACGGATTAACAGTAGAAAGAGAAAAGCGTATGAAAGAAGGAAGCATTATTATGCATCCAGCTCCTGTAAACCGTGATGTTGAAATTGCAAGTGAACTTGTTGAGTGTGAGCGTTCACGTATATTTAAACAAATGGAAAATGGAGTTTACGTAAGAATGGCTGTACTAAAACGCGCCTTACCAAATGTATTAGGAGGAATGAAACATGAATTATTTGTTTAAAAATGGTCGTTATATGAATGAAGAAGGAAAAATCGTAGCAACGGATCTTCTCGTACAAGACGGTAAAATCGCTAAGGTAGCAGAAAATATTACGGCAGATAATGCTGAAGTAATCGATGTGAACGGAAAGTTAATCGCACCTGGATTAGTAGATGTACACGTACATCTTCGTGAACCAGGTGGTGAACATAAAGAAACAATTGAAACAGGTACACTAGCAGCGGCAAAAGGTGGATTCACTACAATTTGCGCAATGCCAAATACACGCCCTGTACCAGATTGCAGAGAACATATGGAAGACTTGCAAAAACGTATTGAAGAAAAAGCTCATGTTAACGTACTACCATACGGAGCAATTACAGTACGTCAAGCTGGTTCTGAAATGACAGATTTCGAAACATTAAAAGAACTTGGAGCATTTGCTTTCACAGATGACGGCGTAGGCGTACAAGATGCGAGCATGATGTTAGCGGCTATGAAACGTGCAGCAAAATTAGATATGGCAGTAGTTGCGCACTGTGAAGAGAATACGCTTATTAATAAAGGTTGTGTACATGAAGGGAAGTTTTCTGAGAAACACGGATTAAACGGTATCCCATCAGTATGTGAATCTGTACATATTGCAAGGGATATACTGCTTGCTGAAGCAGCAGATTGCCACTATCACGTATGTCATGTAAGTACGAAAGGTTCTGTACGTGTAATCCGTGATGCGAAACGCGCTGGAATTAAAGTAACAGCAGAAGTAACACCGCATCACCTAGTGTTATGTGAAGATGATATCCCATCAGCTGATCCTAACTTTAAAATGAACCCACCGCTTCGTGGAAAAGAAGACCATGCAGCATTAATTGAAGGTTTATTAGATGGAACGATCGATATGATCGCAACTGACCATGCACCGCATACAGCGGAAGAGAAAGCACAAGGAATTGAAAGAGCACCGTTTGGAATTACTGGTTTTGAAACAGCATTCCCGCTTCTATACACAAACCTTGTGAAAAAGGGAGTTATTACGCTAGAACAGTTAATTCAATTCTTAACAGAAAAGCCAGCTGATACATTCGGCTTAGAAGCAGGTCGCCTAAAAGAAGGTAGAGCAGCTGATATTACAATCATTGATTTAGAACAAGAAGAAGAGATTGACCCAACAACATTCTTATCAAAAGGAAAAAATACACCATTCGCAGGTTGGAAATGCCAAGGATGGCCGGTAATGACAATCGTTGGTGGTAAGATCGCATGGCAAAAGGAGAGTGCATTAGTATGAAAAGACAACTTATCTTAGAAGATGGAACAGTATTAATTGGAACAGGTTTCGGAGGCGAAATCGAAAAGTCAGGTGAGGTTGTATTTACAACAGGAATGACTGGATATCAAGAAACATTATCTGATCCATCATATTGCGGTCAAATCGTAACATTCACGTACCCATTAATCGGAAACTACGGCATTAACCGTGACGATTTTGAATCCATTCACCCATCTGTAAATGGTTTAATCGTAAACGAAATTTGTGATCACCCATCAAACTTCCGTAATGAAATTTCGTTAAATGATTACTTGAAAGAAAGAAATATCCCAGGATTAGCAGGGATTGATACGAGAAAATTAACGAGAAAAATTCGTCAATACGGTACATTACGTGGACGCCTTTGTAACATGGATGCAGATGTAGAGTACATTGTAAGCCAATTAAAAGCGACAGTATTTACAGATCATGTAAAACGCGTATCAACGAAAGATCCATACCCAAGCCCAGGTCGTGGTCACCGAGTTGTACTAGTAGACTTCGGTATGAAACATGGTATTTTACGAGAATTAAATAAGCGTGACTGTGATGTAATTGTAGTTCCTTACAACACAACAGCGGAAGAAATTTTACGCCTTAGCCCAGATGGAATTATGTTAAGTAATGGACCTGGAGATCCGAAAGATGTACCAGAAGCAATTGAAATGTTAAAAGACATTATCGGTAAAGTTCCTTTATTCGGAATTTGCCTAGGACATCAATTGTTCGCTCTAGCATCAGGTGCAAATACAAGTAAGTTGAAATTTGGTCACCGTGGTTTAAACCATCCAGTAAAAAATCTTGCAACTGGAAAAGTAGCAATTACATCTCAAAACCACGGATACGCAGTAGAAGAAGAATCAGTTGAAAATACAGATCTTGAAATTACACATGTTGCTTTAAACGATGGAACGGTAGAAGGTCTTCGTCATAAGAAGTTCCCGGCATTTACAGTACAATACCATCCAGAAGCTTCAGCGGGACCAGAAGATGCAAATGATTTATTCGAAGATTTCTTAACAATGATTGAAAACTTCAAGAAAGAAGGGGAAGAGTTATGCCAAAACGCCTAGACATTAACACAATTTTAGTAATCGGATCAGGACCAATTGTAATTGGGCAAGCAGCGGAGTTTGACTACTCTGGTACACAAGCTTGTCAATCTCTTAAAGAGGAAGGTTACAAAGTAATCCTTGTTAACTCTAACCCAGCAACAATTATGACGGATACTGCAACAGCAGATAAAGTATACATCGAGCCATTAACATTAGAATTCGTAAGCCGTATTATTCGTAAAGAACGTCCTGATGCAATCCTACCAACATTAGGTGGTCAAACAGGTTTAAACATGGCTGTTGAACTTGCAAAATCAGGCGTACTTGACGAGTGCGGAGTTGAAATTTTAGGAACAAAATTATCAGCAATCGAGCAAGCGGAAGATCGTGATTTATTCCGTACATTAATGCAAGATTTAAATGAACCAACACCACCAAGTGAAATTATTCATAACCTTGATGAAGCATATGGATTTGTAAACGAAATTGGTTACCCAGTAATCGTTCGACCAGCGTTCACATTAGGAGGAACGGGCGGCGGAATTTGTCATAACGAAGAAGAGCTAATTGAAATCGTAACAAGTGGTTTAAAACATAGCCCAGTAACACAATGTTTATTAGAGAAAAGTATTGCTGGCTGTAAAGAAATTGAATACGAAGTAATGCGTGATTCAAATGATAACGCGATTGTAGTGTGTAACATGGAAAACATCGATCCAGTTGGTGTTCATACAGGTGATTCAATCGTTGTAGCACCGAGCCAAACGCTAAGCGACCGTGAATACCAAATGTTACGTAACACGTCATTACGAATTATTCGTGCACTAGGAATTGAAGGTGGATGTAACGTTCAGCTTGCACTAGATCCATATAGCTTCCAATACTATGTAATCGAAGTAAATCCACGTGTAAGTCGTTCATCTGCACTAGCATCTAAAGCAACTGGATATCCAATTGCGAAATTAGCAGCAAAAATTGCAGTCGGCTTAACGTTAGATGAAATCGTAAACCCAGTAACACAAAAAACTTACGCTTGCTTCGAGCCAGCGTTAGACTATGTTGTTTCAAAAATTCCACGTTGGCCGTTTGATAAGTTTGAATCAGCGAACAGAACGCTTGGAACACAAATGAAAGCAACTGGTGAAGTTATGTCAATCGGACGTAACTTAGAAGAATCATTACTAAAAGCAGTTCGTTCTTTAGAGCTTGGCATTTATCACTTAGAATTAGACCACTTAAAAGAACTTGATAAAGAAACGATGAAAAAACGTATCATTAAAGCGGATGATGAACGACTGTTTATTGTAGCAGAAGCAATTCGCCAAGGTGTAACGAAAGAAGAAATCAATGAATGGTGTGAAATGGACTTCTTCTTCTTACAAAAAGTTGAAAACATCGTAAATATGGAACGTGAAGTAAAAGCGAATGTAGGAAATATGGAAGTACTACAAACTGCAAAAGAAATGGGCTTCAGCGATCACTACATTGCAGCAGCTTGGAACAAAACGGAGCGCGAAATTTACGATATGCGTAAAGAAAATAATATGATGCCAGTATTCAAAATGGTAGATACTTGTGCGGCAGAGTTTGAATCTGCAACGCCATATTACTACAGCACATATGCGGACGAAAATGAATCGATTGTAACAGATCGTAAGAGTGTAGTAGTTCTAGGATCTGGTCCGATCCGTATTGGTCAAGGTGTTGAGTTTGATTACGCAACAGTTCACTCAGTATGGGCAATTAAAGAAGCTGGATATGAAGCAATTATCATTAACAACAACCCAGAAACAGTTTCAACAGACTTCAGTATTTCTGACAAATTATACTTTGAACCATTAACGATTGAAGATGTAATGCATATTATCGATTTAGAAAAACCAGAAGGTGTTATCGTTCAGTTCGGTGGACAAACGGCAATTAACTTAGCAGCGAAACTAGAAGAACACGGTGTGAAAATTTTAGGAACATCACTTGAAGACTTAGATCGTGCAGAAGATCGTGATAAATTCGAAGCTGCTTTAACAAAACTTGGCATCCCACAACCAGTTGGTAAAACAGCAACGACTGTAGAACAAGCGGTAGCAATCGCAGAAGAAATTGGTTACCCAGTATTAGTAAGACCATCTTACGTACTAGGTGGACGTGCGATGGAAATCGTATATCGTCAAGAAGAACTACTGCACTACATGAAAAATGCAGTTAAAGTTCATGCAGATCACCCAGTATTAATCGACCGTTACATGGTTGGTAAAGAAATTGAAGTAGATGCAATTTCCGATGGTGAGAATGTATTCATTCCAGGTATTATGGAACATATTGAACGCGCTGGAGTTCACTCTGGTGACTCAATTGGAGTATATCCACCACAAAGTTTATCTGAAAAACTAAAAGAACAAATCATTGAACATACAATTGCACTTGGAAAAGGATTAAACATTGTTGGATTACTAAATATCCAGTTTGTAGTATTCAAAGATCAAGTGTACGTAATTGAAGTAAATCCACGTGCAAGCCGTACAGTACCGTTCTTAAGTAAAATTACAGGCGTACCGATGGCGAATGTTGCAACGAAAGTTATTTTAGGGCAAGACCTAGTAGAGCAAGGATACGGAACTGGCTATCACCCAGAAGAGAAAGAAGTATATGTAAAAGCTCCGGTATTCTCATTCGCAAAACTACGCTCAGTTGATACAACATTAGGACCTGAAATGAAATCAACAGGGGAAGTAATGGGTAAAGACTTAACGCTTGAAAAAGCATTGTATAAAGGATTAGTTGCTTCTGGAATTAACATCCCAACGCACGGCTCAGTAATCATTACTGTAGCGGATAAAGATAAAGAAGAGGCGATGGAAATTGCAAAACGTTTCCACGAAATCGGCTATAACTTATTAGCAACAGCTGGAACAGCACAATCATTAGAAGAGCAAAATATCCCAGTACAAGTTGTAAACAAAATTGATTCTGAAGACTACAACTTACTAGATATTATCCGTCAAGGAAAAGCACAGTTTGTAATTAACACATTAACAAAAGGTAAACAACCAGCGCGTGATGGTTTCCGCATTCGCCGTGAATCAGTAGAAAATGGTGTGGCTTGCTTAACATCACTTGATACAACAAGAGCAATCTTACGAGTATTAGAATCTATGACATTCTCAGCTCATTCAATGAAAGAAATTACGCAAACAAAGCGTCACGAGGTGGTACATGCATGATGCAAAACCAAAATATGATCGTCGTTAACCAAAAAGAAATCGCAAAAAATATTTACGAATTAGTGCTTCAAGGAACGTTAGTACAGCAAATGAACGAACCAGGGCAGTTTGTACACATTAAGGTAGCAGAGGGCATTGCGCCCCTTCTGCGCCGCCCAATTAGTATTTGTAATGTAGATCAAGAGAAGAACGAATTTACAATGCTATATCGTGCCGAAGGACAAGGGACAAAAACATTAGCAACTAGAAAACAAGGTGAAATGGTAGATGTACTAGGACCATTAGGACACGGTTTTCCTGTAGAAGAAGCAGAAGCTGGTCAAACAGCTTTACTAGTAGGTGGGGGAATTGGTGTACCACCACTTTATGAATTATCACAGCGCCTCGTTGCAAAAGGTGTACGTGTTATTCACATCTTAGGCTTTCAAACGAAAGATGTAGTTTTCTATGAAGAAAAATTTGCAGAACTTGGTGATACGTACGTTGCGACAGTAGACGGTACACACGGTACAAAAGGATTTGTCACAGATGTAATTGATAATTACGGAATTGACTTTGATATTCTTTATTCATGTGGTCCGCTAGCGATGCTTCGTGCATTAGAAGGACGTTACAAAGAGAAAAAAGCCTATATTTCATTAGAAGAACGTATGGGCTGTGGTATTGGAGCTTGTTTCGCATGTGTATGCCACTTACAAGAAGATCCAAGTGGACATTCTTACAAGAAGGTGTGTAGCGACGGACCAGTATTTCCAATCGGGGAGGTTGTACTATGAACAGATTGCAAGTTGAATTACCAGGATTATCATTAAAAAATCCAATTATACCGGCATCTGGATGCTTTGGGTTTGGTCGTGAATATGCACAGTTTTACGATTTAAGTGTACTAGGATCAATCATGATTAAAGCGACGACAGAACAACCACGTTATGGAAATCCAACGCCTCGTGTTGCTGAAACACCAGGCGGCATGCTAAATGCAATCGGACTTCAAAACCCGGGATTAGACAAAGTAATGAATTCGGAATTACCATGGTTAGAACAATTTGACCTTCCAATTATTGCAAACGTTGCAGGCTCACAAGCTGAGGATTACGTAGCGGTTGCGAAGGAAATTTCTAAAGCGCCTAATGTCCATGCACTAGAATTAAACATTTCTTGTCCGAACGTAAAAACAGGTGGTATCGCCTTTGGTACAAATCCTGAAATTGCTGCTGATTTAACGAAGCGAGTAAAAGAGGTTTCTGAAGTACCTGTATACGTGAAATTGTCACCGAACGTGGCAAACATAGTAGAAATTGCAAAAGCGATTGAAAATGCAGGTGCAGATGGTTTAACGATGATTAATACATTGCTTGGTATGCGTCTAGATTTAAAAACAGCTAAACCAATTTTAGCAAACCGTACAGGCGGATTATCAGGTCCTGCGATTAAGCCAGTAGCAATTCGCATGGTACATGAAGTAAGCCAAGCGGTTAACATTCCAATTATCGGAATGGGTGGTATTGAAACAGCTGAAGATGTAATTGAATTCTTCTATGCTGGCGCAAGCGCAGTTGCAGTAGGTACAGCGAACTTTATCGATCCGTTCGTATGCCCGACAATTATTGAAGAGTTACCAGCATTATTAGATGAATTAGGATTTGATCACATTTCGGAATGTCAAGGAAGGAGCTGGAAGCAAACATGTCACAGTCGTTAATCGTTGCACTAGATTTTCCAGGGAAACAAGAAGTAGAACAATTCTTACGCCACTTTGAAGGGGAAGAGTTATTTGTCAAAGTAGGTATGGAGTTATTTTACAAAGAAGGCCCTGCGATTATTACGTACTTAAAAGAAAAGGGACATAAGATCTTCTTAGATTTAAAACTTCATGATATTCCGAATACAGTAAAAAGCGCTATGCGTAGCCTAGCTAGTCTAGATGTTGATATGGTAAATGTTCATGCTGCTGGGGGAAGCAGCATGATGAAAGCTGCGATTGAGGGATTAGAGGAAGGTAAGCAAGAAGGAAAAGAGAGACCGATTTGTATTGCAGTTACACAACTAACAAGCACTTCGGAAGCTATGATGAAAAAAGAGATCGGCATTGAGAAAACGTTAGAAGAAGCGGTTGCTCATTATGCAAAATTAACGAAAGAAAGTGGACTTGATGGCGTTGTTTGTTCAACACTTGAAGTTCCAAAATTACGTGAAGTATGCGGAAATGAATTTGTAACAGTAACACCGGGGATTCGTCTTGCAAGCGATGATGTAAATGACCAAGTGCGCGTAGCAACACCGAAACGTGCGAGGGAACTTGGCTCAAGCTACATCGTAGTTGGACGTAGTATTACAAAAGCAGAAAATCCGCTTGAAGCGTATAAAACAGTAAAACAACAGTGGGAAGGTGTAACAGTATGAAAAAAGAAATCGCATCGCATTTATTAGAAATTGGAGCAGTATTTTTACAACCGAATGATCCATTCACTTGGTCTTCAGGTATGAAATCACCAATTTATTGTGATAACCGTTTAACTTTATCTTATCCAAAAGTACGTCAAGCGATTGCAGCTGGATTAGAAGAGTTAATTAAAGAGCACTTCCCAACTGTAGAAATTATTGCAGGAACAGCAACTGCTGGTATTGCGCACGCTGCATGGGTAAGCGATCGTATGGATTTACCAATGTGCTACGTACGTAGTAAAGCAAAAGGTCACGGTAAAGGGAACCAAATCGAAGGAAAAGCTGAAAAAGGTCAAAAAGTCGTAGTAGTAGAAGACTTAATTTCAACTGGCGGTAGTGCAATTACATGTGTAGAAGCACTTCGCGAAGCTGGATGTGAAGTATTAGGAATCGTATCAATCTTCACATACGAGCTTGAAGCAGGAAAAGAAAAACTAGAAGCAGCTAACGTAGTATCATACTCTTTAAGCGATTACAGTGCATTAACTGAAGTAGCAGCAGAAAAAGGTATGATTGGACAAGCTGAAACGAAAAAATTACAAGAGTGGCGTAAAAATCCAGCTAACGAAGCTTGGATCACAGCGTAACACGAAAAAAACGACTGCGGGGGAACGCGGTCGTTTTTTTATATCATTGTTAAAAATTCAAGTAAAGTTCCATCAATATCAAAGAAAATCATATTACAATCTCCTTAACTACTTAGTGCTTTCTGCAAGCTTATATCCTCTTACAAACAATAGAGTCACATAAGAAACAATAAATGAGAAAATGCTATACATGCCGACCCAAAAGAAAAATTTTGGAGTAAAGGCGATAACACCTATTATTAAAAAACTAGCAAACGTTACAATCGGCATTACGTAATACGTTTTCGACTTGCGCGTTCCAATAACAGAAACGATAAAGATAAGTAACGGACAAATTAATAAGACGAAAATCAATTCATTCATAGTTATGTCCCCTTTTCTAATTGCAGTAATCTGTTTCTCGTAAACGTTTTGAAAAAATTACTCTCCTAATATAATTTCGCTAAGGGATAACGAATCCCTGTTGAAAACCAGTAATTCATGATGAATTTTACAAGAAAAAACGTAAGCAAGAGAACACTTGCTTACGTTATAAAATAAACATCGCAAAGATAGTGGTGACAATTAAACCGATAACAACCGGTAAAAAGTTTCGGCGTGCCAGTTCAAATGGATCTACCTTGCAAATTGCAGCAGCAGGAATAAGCGCCCAAGGAATTAACGTCCCGCCCCCGGTCCATATAGCCGCAATTTGTCCGAGTGCTGTTAATGTAGCTGTTCCATGACCTAAAGCTGTTCCGAAAAGGTTTGCAATGGAACCAGCAAGCGATATACCGGAAAAACCAGATCCATCTAAGCCTGTTATGACACCAACGATAGTTAATGTTCCCGCCGATACGTATTGGTTTAAAGGGACCGTTTGAGATAAGGCAATACCTAAGTCGTTAATGATTCCATGTGAACCTTTCGGTAAATAGTCTCCGATAATTTTCACAAAGCCGCTATCTCCTAAATAAAAGAGTGCAGCAATTGGAATAACTGGACCAAAGATTTTAAATCCAAATTGGAGCCCTTCTATAAAATAATCGGTTGTTTTATTTAGTCCATTACCTTTGTAGGCGATGAGTGAAATGATGATAATCATAATAACAGTCGTTCCGCCGATAAGTGCAGTTGCGTCGCTTCCTTGTAGTTTAAATTGAATCATGCAAAGGATATCAATGATATATACGGTAGGGATACATATAGCGAGCCATTTCTTTGTGCGAGGAGATAATGAAGTGAGCGTTTTAGAAGACGCAGTTAATGGAATAGATTCTTGTATAGATAAGCCTGTATGAAACTCTTTTCGTAAGAAGAAAAAAGCGACGGAAGTTGTCACAATGCCCATAACGATAACAAGTGGAACACTTGCAGATACGACGCTGGAAACAGGGAGACCAGCCGCGTCTGCAGTTAATTTCGGTGCACCTTGAATAACGAAGTCGCCAGATAAGGCGATGCCGTGTCCGAATAAGTTCATAGCAATTGCAACCCCAATTGGAGGAAGACCGACACGTACAGCAACCGGCAATAAAATAGCTCCCATTAAGGCGACAGCTGGAGAAGGCCAAAAGAAGAAAGAAATGGTCATCATTAAAAGGCCGATAATCCAGTAGGCGAGTGTAGGTGTACGAATCATTTTTGTAAATGGTGAAATCATCGTATCATTTATGCCAGTATGAACGAGTAAATTGCTCATTGATACGATAATGGAGATGATTAATATAGTTGGTAATAGCTCAGTAATGGCGTAAATGAAACTTTGAAAAATCCCGCTAATGGCAAGAGGGATAGAACTTGTTGCAGTTAATGCTAATAAAAAGATAAAAACGATACAAATAATCGTCGTATCTTTCCGGAGAATAAAAAAGGTAATAATAGTGAGTAAACAAATAATGTAGAGAGCGTGTAATAGCGTTAATTCAACTCCCATAACATTCACATCCTTTAGGCATTCGTGTAGTTTATTGTATGAAAGCAGTGAAAGTATGTGAGTATAGGAAAAAGAAAAAAGTAAAATTTCATGTACTGTAATGGTAAGGACGATAAATGGATGTTACAATACAATTGATCCTAAAAATGGAATTTGAGGAGAAGTAGAATGGGGGAGTACGAATAAGAGAGAGAATAGGATATTATGGTGTGCTCGTTTGTTTACTATTATCAGTTATTTCAGGGCAATTTCTTAACAGTGGATGGGTACCAGTTATATTATGTATTGGCGTATTGATTTTTGCTCCTATGTATCGCTGGAATGAATGGAAAGCATATAGTCGAAAAAAGAAAATGCTTTTCAGTATCGAGTTTATCATTATAATTAGTATGATCCCATTTTTGTTATTAAAAGGAAATGAAATAATAGATGGAATTGTAATGTTTCAAGGATGGTTGTTTATTGCGAAATTACTATATTTAATTTGCATTTTAATGTTGGTAGCGATAGTCACTAAAAAATTAAACGAAAAGTTATTCGTTAATGAATAAAAGAAAATGCCACCTTATTCGGTGGCATTTTCTCATTTTACTGAATGGGCTTTTTGCATTTTTTTAATTAAACGAATTTGTCCGCGATGATTGATTTCATCTTCAAAAACGTGAAACCATTTAAAGTAGTTGTTAGCTGGTTTGTCATACCAAAAGTCTGTTGTTTTAAACAGCCATTCATCAGGTAATGATTGAAATGTTGCAATCGTTTTGGAACGTACTTCTTGTAATGTATTGATGTAAAATTTTATAGATTTTCCTTTTATTTTCTCGCGTCCAAGGTTCCCTAACTCAATAGCAGGTAACCAATGTTCTAATTCAGCTTCCGTCGGTTCACGGTCTTCAAAGGTATGAATTTGGTAGTAAAATTCAATAGCAGCCATATGGTACAATAACATACCAATTGAATTTGCGTCCTTATCATATAAATGATCAAGTTCTTCAATTGTTAAACCTTCCACTGCTTGCATTGTTGTATAGCGAGCGTAATTCATCATGGAAACAAGATTTGAAAATTCTACTTGTAAACCCTCTATTTTATCAATTACAAAATTCAATTTAAATTCCCCCTCTTTAAACGAATACTCCAGAGAAGGAATTCTATGTGTAGAGAAAAACTCCTTTTAAAAAGGCCATGATTTTAACAAGGGATTACAATTAGTTCTCTATTTGATTTTGTAATAACTTCATATCCGTCTTTTATAATGACGATATCGTCTTCAATTCTACAACCGCCCCAGTTTGGTATGTAAATACCTGGTTCAACTGTAACAACCATACCTTCTTTTAATGTAGCTTTACTTTCTTGGGATAAGCGAAGAGGTTCATGTATTTCTAAGCCAAGACCATGACCAGTAGAATGACCAAAATATTGACCATATCCACAATCTGTAATGTAGTTTCTTGTTACATCATCGATACTTTTCGCGGTTTCTCCAGGCTTAATCGCTTCAGTCCCACGTTTTAACGCTTCTCGTACAACATTGTATATTTTTTTGAATTCTTCCGATGGTTCCCCTATTGCTACAGTACGTGTTATATCAGAACAATATCCGTCATAAAGTGCACCGAAATCTAATGTAACGATGTCGCCTCGTTCAATTATTTTATTTGATGCAACTCCATGTGGAAGAGAAGAACGAACACCAGAAGCTACAATAATTTGAAATGATGAAGATGCAGCACCTTTTTTTCGCATGAAAAATTCTAATTCATCTCGTACAGCATTTTCACTTATTCCTGGTTTTAGAAACGTAAGAATGTGGTGAAATGCTTCGTCCGCGATATTAGCTGCAATTTTCATTGTTTCTATTTCAGGCGTGTCTTTAATGATACGAATATTTTCGATAATTTCGCACACTTGAATCATTTCCGCCTGTACGTATTTTTGCAAGTTTTTATATTGTTGCAATGTCATGTTGTTTTCTTCAATTCCAAGTTTTTGAATGTTTAATTTCGATACTTGATGTGCAATTTCTTTTTCTAAATTTCCTTTATGCATAATAATTTCAGCATCTTTTATTTGTGATTTTGCTTGATCTACATAGCGGAAATCAGTGATAAAAACAGCTTGATCGGCAGAGATTAAGACGACGCCAGCGCTACCTGTAAAGCCTGTTGCATATTGGCGATTTTCTTTTTTTGTAATAAGTAACCCGTCAATTTCATAGTTTTGTAGTTGATTTTGGATTTTATTAATTTTTAAAGTCATGTTAATTCCTCCTATTCATAGTATTGAATAAAGCAAATAGCGTGCCAAAATGTATATTTGAAGAAAGGATAGTAGGGACAACATATATTTTAGGGGAGATAAAAAAATAGCCCGTAATTTGTGGGAGACGGTTTGTTCATAAAATCTAGATTGCTTCAATGAATAGCAGGGGGATGGGGAAAAATGATTGGAGTTACACTTGTACTTTATTTACATGCTGTAAAAAAATTTATACAAATGTGAAATGATACTGTCAATTTTTTTGACAATATTGAATGGATATAGCAACGAAATTGAAAACATATAAAAAATGCGCTGCATACAAGCAACGCATTTTTTTATTTATGCTTTTAATTTCATTACAATATCAGCATCTGGTGTTACATATACGGTTTGCTGATTGTCGTACGTAACAAAACCAAGTTTTGCACCACTCGGTTTTTTGACATGGCGTATTTTGGTGAAATCAACAGGTACAGAGCTAGACTCTTTCGCTTTACTGTAATAGGCAGCAATTTTGGCAGCTTCTAGTAAAGTTTCTTCAGCAGGCTCTAAAGAACGAATGACAACGTGAGAGCCAGGTATATCTTTCGTATGTAACCAAATTTCATCACGGCGGGCAAACTTCGTTGTTAAATAATCATTTTGTTTATTGTTTTTACCAACGAAAATCTCTGTGCCATCACTTGCTACATATTTATCTAATACTGGTTTAGTAGGCTTTTTCTTTGCGTTTTTCGTTTTGCGATTGCGCACATAACCTTCTTCAGCTAATTCCTCACGAATTTCTTCAATGTCTTTTGAAGAAGCAGCTTCCATTTGTTGAAGTAAGCTATCAAAATAAAGAATTTCGTCATTTGTTTTTTCAATTTGTTCTTCTACAACAACAACTGAATTTTTTGCTTTTTGATACTTTTGGAAATAGCGTTGTGCATTTTCAGATGGTGTTTTTAAAGGATCTAATGTGATTTTTACAGTTCCACCATTCTCATCGTAATAATTAACGACCTCAATATCTTTATCGCCCTTTTTTAAAGCGTACATATTGGCTGTAAGTAGCTCTCCAAATAGTTGATATTTATCTGCTTTTCCAGCATCTTGCAGTGTTTTTTCGAGTTTAATGAGTTTTTTCTCGTTTTTATTTTTTTCGTTTTGCATAAAGCGTTCTAAATCATGAGCTTGTTGTTTTACACGATCACGTTCTGCTTTGCCAAAGAAGAAACGATCTAACAATTCGCTCACTGATGAGAATGTTTTTTCTTCTCCTTGCAAGTGTGTAAGAGGGAAAAGATAAAAGAATTCTTTTCCATTTGCAGTAATCATTGTAGGTGTATATGCATGAGATAGTAATGGTGTTTGTACAGAGAAAAATGCTTCTGATAATGCTTTCTCGTTTACCATACCGGCTTTCTTTACTACTTCTTTTGCAAATAATGGGGATATTCCCATGAAAGCACCGACGAGTTGTTTATCCATATTTCCAGATAGAAAGTCTAGCGGTCTAATAAAATCATCTGCGGTTTCAATTTGCAGAGGATTGATTTTATGTTGGGCTGGTGGCGCGACGTACTCAGCACCAGCATATACAGTTCGGTGACGGTTTACGGCTAATGAAACGTGTTTTAAGCTATCTAAAATCACGTTTGTTTTCGTATCTAATAAGATAATGTTACTATGTCGTCCCATTATTTCAATTACTAATGTTTTTAATGATTCGTCTCCGATCTCATTACGACTGCGAACTGTAATTTGAATAATGCGTTCTAAGTCGATTTGTTCAATTTTTTCAATAAATCCACCTTCTAAATGTTTGCGAAGAAGCATACAGAACATCGGCGGTATTGCTGGCGAATCGTAGTTTTGATTCGTTAAGTGCATACGCGCATATGTAGGATGAGATGAAAGAATTAGTTTTTGGTTCTTTCCATTCGCTCGAATATGTAATAAAATCTCGTATTTTGAAGGTTGATATATTTTGGAAATTCTTCCTGTGTAAAGAGAATTTTCAATTTCATGTGTAATCGCTCTTGTAAATAATCCATCGAATGCCATAAATGAACACTCCTTTCTAACTAAATGTTAATTATAGCATTTTTTTGGACGAGGCTGAATAAGCTTTCAATAGAGTATGTCTGGAATCAGGAGGTCGATAGCAGGATGAACTGGTATGGAATGCGAGCACATGAAGTGGAAGAAAGAACGAATACGAATGTAAAGGTTGGACTTACAGAGAAAGAAGCAGAAGGGCGAGTAAAGAAATTTGGTACTAATGAATTAGAAGAAGCAAAAAGGCCTTCTGCACTAATGGTATTTTTAGCACAGTTTAAAGATTTCATGGTACTCGTTTTGTTTGGAGCAACAATTGTTTCTGCGTTTTTAGGTGAATACATTGATTCTATTGCTATTGTTGCCATTGTTATTATCAATGGTATTCTCGGCTTTTTTCAAGAAAGAAAAGCTGAAAAATCATTGGAAGCTTTAAAGGAACTAGCCGCCCCGCAAGTTACTGTAATGCGGAATGGAAAGTGGGTAAAAGCACCATCTAAAGCACTTGTTTTAGGTGATATTATTAAGTTTTCCAGTGGTGATCGTATTGGGGCTGATGTGCGTCTTGTTGAGGCATCAAGTTTATATATTGAAGAGTCTGCTTTGACAGGGGAGTCCGTACCTGTACAAAAGAAGGTAGAAGCATTGCAAGGGCAAGATGTTGCAATTGGTGATCAAAAAAATATGGCTTTTATGGGGACAATGATTACGCGAGGATCTGGTACAGGAGTCGTTGTAGCAACTGGTATGAATACAGCGATGGGGCAAATTGCAAATATGTTGCAAAATGCAGAGCAAATGGAAACGCCACTGCAAAGAAGGTTAGAACAGCTCGGAAAAATATTAATTATTGTAGCTCTTATTTTGACAGCGCTCGTTGTATTGGCTGGTGTGTATCAAGGGAATGAAGTATATCATATGTTTTTAGCTGGGGTATCGCTAGCTGTTGCGGCTATTCCAGAAGGATTGCCAGCAATTGTTACAGTAGCTTTATCACTTGGTGTACAGCGTATGATAAAAAAGAGAGCAATTGTAAGGAAGTTACCGGCCGTAGAAACGTTAGGCTGCGCTTCTGTTATATGCTCTGATAAAACGGGAACAATGACGCAAAACAAAATGATGGTAACACATATGTGGTCAGGCGGAGAATTGTGGAAAGTGACAGGGCAAGGATATGAACCTAATGGCTCTTTTATGAAAGGTGAAAAAGAAGTGAATCCAGCTAAGACAAAATCACTTTATCAGCTACTTACATTTGGTTCACTATGTAACAATGCAAATATTATGCAAAAGAAAAAGGCGTACGTATTAGATGGAGATCCAACAGAGGGAGCGCTTGTAGCTGCAGCAATGAAAGCTGGGATAACACGTGAGGCATTGAAAGGGAAATTTGAAATTATTCGTGAATTTCCATTTGATTCAACTCGAAAAATGATGAGTGTTATTGTACGAGATCGAGAGGGGAAAAAGTTTATTGTTACGAAAGGAGCACCGGATGTTCTTTTGCAAATGAGCCAAACAATCTTATGGGGGGATAAGCAGCAGCCGTTAAGTGAGCTATATAGAAAAGAAGTACAGGCGGCTATTCATAGCTTAGGTAGTCAAGCGCTTCGAACAATTGCAGTTGCGTTTAAACCTTTAAAAGTCACGGATTCTATTGAACATGAAAGAGACGTTGAAAAAGATTTTATGTTGGTTGGGATACAAGGTATGATTGACCCGCCAAGGCCAGAAGTCGCGCAGGCGGTAAAAGAGTGTAAAGAAGCTGGTATTCGAACAGTAATGATTACAGGTGATCATAAAGTGACAGCAATGGCGATTGCTGAACAATTAGGAGTTTTACCACCAGATGGACGCGTTGTTGAAGGAGTAGAACTCGCGAATATGGATGTGGAGGAATTAGAAAATGTTGTAGAAGATACGTATGTATTCGCTCGTGTATCACCTGAGCATAAATTGAAAATTGTTAAAGCATTGCAAAATCAAGGACATATAGTAGCGATGACAGGTGATGGAGTGAACGATGCTCCAGCTATAAAAACAGCGGATATTGGGATAGCGATGGGGATTACAGGGACAGATGTTGCAAAAGAAGCCTCTTCACTTGTTTTACTAGATGATAATTTTGCTACAATTAAGTCAGCGATTAAAGAAGGAAGAAATATATACGAGAACATACGTAAGTTCATTCGCTACTTATTGGCGTCAAATGTTGGAGAAATTTTAGTTATGTTATTTGCGATGTTACTTGCATTACCACTGCCGATGGTTCCTATTCAAATTTTATGGGTGAACTTAGTTACTGATGGTTTACCAGCGATGGCATTAGGTTTGGATAAGGCTGAAGGAGATGTGATGAAGAGAACACCGCGTCACCCGAAAGAAGGGGTATTCGCTAGAGGGCTTGCGTGGAAAATAATAAGTCGAGGGTTTTTAATTGGAGCAGTGACGTTAGTGGCGTTTATTATTGCGTATAACCAACATCCAAATGAACTGAAATATGCACAAACTGTAGCGTTCGCGACGTTGGTACTTGCACAGCTTATTCATGTATTTGATTGTCGTAGTGAGCATTCTGTCTTTCACCGTAATCCATTTGGGAACGTGTATTTAGTAGGGGCGGTTATTATTTCGTTACTACTTATGCTAGTGGTTATATATTATCCACCGTTACAACCGATCTTTAGCACAATGCCGATACAAGCAAGAGATTGGTTATTAATTGGAGGTTTGTCATCAATTCCGACTTTCTTACTAGTAGGTTCTTTATTAACAGGGAAAAAGGCTAAGAAGAAAAAGCCGATGTTATATAAGAAGGGATTAAACTTGAAATAGTCAATGTTATGAAAATGTGATATAATTTACAGAAGGTAGTAGAGCCTTGTCTCTATTACCTTTTTCATTGAGTTATTTTATGGCTTGGATGTGATAAAAATGATTTCTAGTATGACAGGGTTTGGAAGATCGAAAGTAGAAAGTGATACTTTTCAAATTACAGTAGAAATGAAATCGGTGAACCACCGTTTTTTAGAGATGAGTATTCGACTTCCTAAGCAAATGATGGTATTTGAGGACAAAATTCGTAAAATAATTGCACAGCAAGTTCGACGTGGACGCATCGAAGTGTCTATTAGTATAGCAGGTGAAGGACTTGTTGAAAGAAAATTAAGTGTGAATTGGTCACTTCTTGAGCAGTACCAATCGATGATGGAAGATATAAAAGGGAAATTTCAATTACAAGATTCTATTACACTCGAACAATTAATGGCAATGCCAGAAGTAACAGCAATTGAAGAAATAGAAAATGTAAATGAACATTTTGAGAACAGTTTATATGAGGCTGTTCGTCAAGCTGCTCATATGTTGAAAACGATGAGAGATGGCGAAGGAGAACGATTACATAAAGATATAGCGTATCGTTTACAAGAAATTAGCAATTGTGTAAATGCAATTATTCCACATGCACCGATTGTTACACAAAAATATCGTGAACGATTAGAAAATCGCTTAAAAGAATTACATAATCAAGATCTAGATGAACAAAGATTGCTAACAGAAGTCGCAATCTTTGCAGAGCGTTGTGATATTCATGAAGAGTTAGTTCGTTTGCAAAGTCATTTAGAGCAATTTCGTGAAACATTGCAGATTGAAGAGCCTGTTGGAAGGAAAATGGATTTCATTGTGCAAGAGATGCATAGAGAAATTAATACGATTGGTTCTAAGGCAAATGACTTAACAATTTCAAAATATGTTGTAGAAATGAAAAATAACCTTGAAAAAATTCGTGAACAAGTACAAAATATTGAGTAGCTTTCAAAAAATATATAAAGTTATACGTGGTGGAGAAATCGGATAGACTTACTAGGAGGCGCAAACTATGGCCATGCGGTTTTTAAATATTGGATACGGAAATATTGTATCTGCTCATCGAATTATTGCTATTGTAAGTCCGGAGTCAGCTCCTATTAAACGAACAGTACAGGAAGCACGCGAACATAATGCTTTGCTTGATGCTACTTATGGGAGAAAAACAAGGGCGGTTATTGTTATGGATGATGGGCATGTTGTATTAAGTCCAATTCAACCAGAGACGATTGCACATCGTTTGAATAATAAAGAAGATTTAAGTGAGGAAGGGTAGGTTTTACATATTTATGAGAAGTAGAAGAGGATTGCTCATCGTTCTTTCAGGGCCTTCTGGGGTTGGAAAAGGGACGGTTCGTAAAGAGCTGTTTAGCCATGAGGATACACGTTTTCAATACTCTATTTCAGTAACGACACGTAAGCCGCGTGAAGGTGAAGTAGATGGTGTGGATTATTTCTTTAAAGAAAGAGAAGAATTCGAGGAAATGATTCGTAATGAAAAATTACTTGAGTGGGCTGAGTTCGTAGGTAATTATTACGGAACACCGATTGACTATGTTGAAAAAACATTACAAGAAGGAAAAGATGTATTCTTAGAAATTGAAGTGCAAGGAGCAATTCAAGTTAAGAAAGCTTTCCCAGAAGGTGTATTTATTTTCTTAGCACCTCCAAGTTTATCTGAACTAAAGAGCCGTATTGTCGGACGTGGTACAGAGACTGAAGATGTTATTGAAAATCGTTTAACTGTAGCGAAAGAAGAAATCGAGATGATGGACGCTTACGACTATGTAGTAGAAAACGATCAAGTTGAATTAGCTTGTGATAGAATTAAAGCAATTGTGGTTGGCGAACATTGCCGCCGCGAAAGGGTAGCAAAATATTATAAAGAAATGACGGAGGGTCTATAATTATGTTAAATCCATCAATTGACTCATTACTACAAAAAATCGATTCTAAGTACACTTTAGTAACAGTGGCTGCAAAACGCGCACGTGAAATGCAACTTGCTAATAACTGTGTTGTAGAAAAACCTGTTTCTCATAAATGTGTAGGTAAAGCATTAGAAGAAATCGATGCAGAAGCATTAAGCTACGTACCAAGTGAAGATAAAGTAGCTGAATAAGCCTTTGCCTTCGACAAAATAAAACATAGACTTTATAATTTTCTATGTAACGGTAACAACCTATTTACAAGTAGGTTGTTATTTTTTTACGAAAGGAATGAAATATCGGTACTGACGAGCTGAGAATTCTATTTCAGTATTATAAGTTTGAAAAAGAAAGAGGACGAGTCATATGCTAAAAGGGAAAAAGATACTTCTATGTGTAACAGGAGGCATTGCGGTTTTTAAAGCAGCTGCGTTAACGAGTAAATTGACACAATCTGGCGCGATTGTAAAAGTAATGATGAGTGAGTCGGCAATGAAGTTTGTTACGCCTCTTACATTCCAAGCGCTTTCTCGCCATGATGTATATACGGATACATTTGATGAGAAAGACTCAGCTGTTATTGCTCATATTGATTTAGCAGATTGGGCGGATGTTGTACTTGTCGCACCTGCTACTGCCAATTGTATTGGAAAGTTAGCTGGTGGTATTGCAGATGATATGATTACAACTACTTTGTTAGCTACTACAGCTCCGGTATGGATTGCGCCTGCTATGAATGTGCATATGTATGAAAATAAAATAGTTCAAAAAAATATGATGACATTGAAAACGCTAGGATATACATTTATTGAGCCTGGGGAAGGCTTTTTAGCATGTGGATATGTAGCGAAGGGACGACTAGAAGAACCAGAAGCAATTATTGCACGGTTAGAGGAAGCTTTCTCAGAACACAAACCATTGCAGGGAAAAAGAATATTAATAACTGCTGGCCCAACACGTGAAAAGGTTGATCCAGTTCGTTTTATGACGAATTTTTCTTCTGGAAAAATGGGGTATGCGATTGCGGAAGTGGCAGCAAATTTAGGCGCTGATGTTATACTCGTTTCAGGACCGACAGCATTAAATCCACCGTTACATGTAACGACAGTACAAGTGGAATCTGCACAAGATATGTTAGAAGCAGTTCTTCAACATTATCAAAACGTAGACGTTGTCATTAAAACAGCAGCAGTTGCAGATTATCGTCCGAAATATGTGCATGAGAATAAAATGAAAAAGCAAAATGGTGATGCTGTCATTGAACTTGAAAGAACGGTGGATATTTTAAAAACGTTAGGTCAGAAAAAGGATAAACAGTTACTTATCGGTTTTGCTGCTGAAACGACAAATGTAGAGGAATATGCAACGAAAAAACTACGTGAGAAAAATGCAGATATGATTGTCGCGAATGATGTAAAAGCACAAGGAGCTGGATTTGGCACGGATACGAATATTGTAACAATGTATAGAAAAGATGGAAAAGTTATTGAGTTGCCACTTTTAATGAAAAAAGAGGTAGCTCGTGAAATATTGAAGCAAATTGAAATGATGTTAGAAGATGATCGTTTATGAAATTTGCAAGTGTAATTGTTGATGTACCTGCCCGTCAGACAGATCGACCATTTGATTACATTATCCCTAAAAAATGGGAAGATATTGTACAGACAGGAATGCGTGTAGTAGTTCCGTTTGGGCCAAGAAAATTGCAAGGTTTTATTATTGGGATTAAAGATTCGGTGGATGTAGAAAGTAAGAAGTTAAAGACAATCCATGAAATATTAGATGTAACACCAGTTTTAAATGATGAATTATTAAAGCTTGGATATTGGCTTACAAGTGAAACGTTATGCTACATGATTTCAGCTTTTCAAGTGATGCTTCCAACTGCGATAAAAGCAACGTATAAAAAACGTCTACAACTTTGTAAACAGGAAGAAATAGCACCAGAAATACTATATTTATTTCAGGATAAAGAAGCAATTGATTTTGAAGTAATCGAGCAACAGCCACATTTATACCGAACTATTCAACAAGAAATTAAAAATGGTACGGTTGAAGTCGTTTATCAAGTGAAAGATAAAGTACAAAAGAAGAAGCAAAGAGTGGTTCAGCCGGAGTTGCCAGAAGATAAATTGGAATTAGCGGCATTTGAACTGAAAAGTAAAAAACAACAAGATGTACTTTATTATTTTGTGGAAAATTATAAAAGTGCACCGTTGAAAGTAATTACAGAAGAGTTACAAATAACAGATGCTCCAATAAAAGCACTTGTTAAAAAGGGATTCATTTCAGAAAAGTATGTGGAAGTATACCGAAATCCGTATGACGATGATGATTTTGAACAAACAAAACCATTTCCACTTACGGAGGAACAAAAACAAGTTATTACACCGATTTTATCATCAATTACAAATGAAACTTATAATCCATTTTTACTATATGGTGTTACAGGAAGTGGAAAGACAGAAGTATATTTACAATCTATAGCAGCAGTGCTCAAGAAAGGAAAAGAAGCTATCGTTCTTGTCCCTGAAATTGCACTAACGCCCCAAATGGTGGATCGTTTTAAAGGTAGGTTTGGCTCGCAAGTTGCAGTTCTTCATAGTGCGTTGTCTGTTGGAGAAAAGTATGACGAGTGGCGTAAGATTTTAAGAAAAGAAGTGAAAGTTGTAGTTGGTGCGCGTTCAGCTGTTTTTGCGCCTTTTGAGAATTTAGGGATTATTATTATTGATGAAGAGCATGAATCAAGTTACAAACAAGAAGATAATCCGAGGTATCATGCAAGAGATGTAGCTGTCTGGAGAGGACAATATCATAAATGTCCTATCGTTCTTGGTAGTGCGACGCCAACACTTGAATCGTTTGCAAGGGCGAAAAAAGGTGTTTATAAACTACTAACAATGGAAAAACGTATGAATGAACAAGCTTTACCAACGGTAGAGATTGTTGACATGCGAGAAGAACTTCGTGACGGGAATCGATCAATGTTTTCTAAGGCGCTGCATGAAAAAATAGCAGATCGATTAGAAAAGAAAGAACAAATGGTACTCTTTTTAAATAGAAGAGGTCATTCTACATTTATTATGTGCCGTGATTGTGGGTATGTTGTACAATGTCCGCATTGTGATATTTCATTGACATATCATAAAATGAATCATCGTTTAAAATGTCATTATTGTAGTTACGAAGAGAATATGCCAACTGAGTGTCCAGCTTGTCAAAGTACATACATTCGTTTCTTTGGTACAGGTACACAAAAGGTAGAAGAAGAAATTACAAAACTATTTCCAGAGGCGCGAGTCATTCGAATGGATGTAGATACGACAAGTCGAAAAGGAATGCATGAAAAATTATTAAAGGCGTTTGGGGAAGAAAAAGCAGATATATTACTTGGAACACAAATGATTGCTAAAGGATTAGATTTTCCGAAAGTAACGCTCGTTGGGGTTTTAACTGCAGATACGATGCTTCACTTACCTGATTTTCGGGCAAGTGAAAAGACATATCAGTTATTGACGCAAGTAAGTGGACGAGCGGGTAGACATGAATTGCCAGGGGAAGTTGTGATTCAAACGTATACGCCAGAACATTACAGCATAGAGTTAGCGAAGAACCAACAATATGATGTGTTTTTTGACCAAGAAATGCAAATGAGACGAACAAGACAATATCCCCCATATTACTATGTTGTACTCGTAACTGTATCTCATCCAGAATTATTAAAAGCGGTACAAGTGACGGAAAAAATTGCCTCGTATTTACGAACGCATTGCTCACAGCAAACAATGGTGCTAGGACCAGTTGCTTCAGCGATTCCAAGGATAAAAGATAGATATCGTTATCAATGCATGATAAAATACAAACGGGAACCAAACTTAAAGAACGTGCTCAAAATGGTAAATGAACATTATCAAGCAGAAATGCAAAAAGAGCTACAAATCTCAATTGATTTTAATCCAACAATGTTAATGTAGCGGAGGGAAATATGGCAGTTTTAGAAATAATAAAGCATCCAAATGAAGTGTTAGAAACACCATGCGAAAGAGTAATTAACTTTGATAAAAAGTTAGTGAAATTGTTGAAAGATATGCATGAAACAATGTTAATTGCGGACGGAGTCGGTTTAGCTGCGCCTCAAGTAGGTGTAAGCTTGCAAGTAGCGGTTGTTGATGTCGATGATGATACTGGGAAAATCGAGTTAATCAATCCATCAATATTAGAAAAACGTGGTGAACAAGTAGGTCCCGAAGGCTGTTTAAGCTTCCCGGGACTTTATGGTGAAGTAGAACGTGCCGATTATATTAAAGTAAGAGCGCAAAATCGCCGTGGGAAAGTATTCTTATTAGAAGCGGAAGGATTTTTAGCGCGTGCAATTCAACATGAAATTGATCATTTACACGGTGTTTTATTTACATCGAAAGTGACAAGATATTATGAAGAAAACGAACTAGAATAGGTGTTAAAAGGAGCGGTTTTTAAATGATAAAAGTAGTGTTTATGGGAACACCGGACTTTTCAGTGCCGGTGCTTCGTCGTCTTATTGAAGATGGCTATGAGGTAGTAGGTGTTGTGACGCAACCTGATCGTCCAGTAGGTAGAAAAAAAGTATTAACACCTACACCTGTTAAAGTTGAAGCGGAAAAACATGGTATCCCTGTGTTACAGCCGTTAAAAATTCGTAAAAAAGATGAATATGAAAAAGTATTGGCATTAGAGCCAGATTTAATTGTAACAGCTGCATTTGGGCAGATTGTACCAAATGAAATTTTAGAAGCACCGAAGTATGGATGTATTAATGTTCACGCTTCTTTACTTCCTGAACTTCGTGGTGGTGCACCAATTCATTATGCAATTATGGAAGGTAAAGAAAAAACAGGTATTACAATTATGTATATGGTAGAAAAATTGGATGCTGGTGATATCTTAACGCAAGTGGAAGTTGAAATTGAAGAGCGTGAAACGACAGGCTCATTATTTGATAAATTAAGTGAAGCAGGAGCACACCTTCTATCTAAAACAGTACCTTTATTAATCCAAGGTAAGTTAGAACCGATTAAACAAAACGAAGAAGAAGTAACGTTTGCGTACAATATAAAACGTGAGCAAGAGAAAATTGATTGGACAAAAACAGGTGAAGAAGTATACAATCACATTCGCGGATTGAATCCATGGCCAGTTGCTTATACAACTTTAGCAGGACAAGTTGTTAAAGTATGGTGGGGAGAAAAAGTGCCTATAACTGAACCGGCTGAAGCAGGTACGATTGTTGCAATCGAAGAAGATGGTTTTGTTGTAGCAACGAGTAATGAAACAGGTGTTAAAATTACTGAATTGCAACCATCTGGTAAAAAGCGTATGAGTTGTTCACAATTTTTACGTGGAACAAAACCTGAAATTGGAACGAAGTTAGGAGAAAATGCATGAGACAAAATGTTCGTGAATTAGCTCTTGATGGTTTAATTCAAGTGGAAAAAAGTGGTGCATATAGCAACTTACTTTTAAATAATCTAATTGAAAAAAGTGCAATTGATAGAAAAGATATTGGTTTATTAACTGAAATTGTATATGGAACGATTCAACGTCGTGACACATTAGATTATTATTTACAGCCTTTTTTAAAAAAGAAGGTTGAGGCGTGGGTAAGAGTATTGCTTCGCTTATCTTTATATCAAATGATTTATTTAGACCGAGTGCCAGAAAGAGCGGCTATTCATGAAGCGGTTGAGATTGCAAAGCGTCGCGGGCATAAAGGAATTGCTGGTATGGTGAACGGTGTATTACGTTCGATTCAGAGAGAAGGTGTACCTTCTGTAGATGAAATCAAGGATCCAGTAGAACGTCTTGCAATTACAACAAGTCATCCAGTTTGGCTTGTCCAAGAGTGGACTTCAGAATACGGTTTAGAAACTGCAGAAAAAATGTGCGAAGTAAACATGTTACCCCCTGTACCAACAGCGCGTGTGAATGTTGATAAGGTAACGGCAGAAGAAGCGATTGAGTTGTTGGCAAGTGAAGGTATAGAAGCAAAACGTGGTGACTTATCAGATGATGCTATTCAGATTGAAAGAGGAAATGTAGCGCATACAGAAGCGTTTAAAAAAGGATTTCTTTCTATTCAAGATGAAAGTTCTATGCTTGTAGCACGCGCTTTAGAACCGAATGCGGGAGATGCAGTTCTTGATAGTTGTGCTGCTCCAGGCGGAAAAACAACGCATATCGCGGAACGATTAAAGGGAACTGGTAAGGTCATGTCCCTTGATTTACATGCACACAAAGTACGTTTAATTAAACAGCAAGCAGAGCGACTTGGTCTAGAAAATGTCGAAACTAAAGCGCTAGATGCTAGAAAAGTGCAAGAGCACTTTGCAAATGAAACGTTTGATAAAATATTGGTAGATGCACCGTGTTCTGGATTTGGTGTAATTAGACGTAAACCTGATATTAAGTTAGGAAAAGATAAAGGCGATAGTGAAAGATTATCGACGATTCAAATTGCAATACTAGAAAAAATAGCACCATTATTAAAACAAGGCGGTCGTCTTGTTTATAGTACGTGCACAATTGAGAAAATAGAAAATGAACAAGTAATAGAGAAATTTTTACAAGAACATCCTGAATTTGAATGGGATACTACGCTTAAAGAGCGTATGCCAGAAAAATTAACTCCGTATATTGATGAAGGTCAAGTGCAAATTTTACCGCATTATTTTGCGACGGATGGCTTTTATATTGCTTGTTTAAGGAAGAAGGTGTAGCATCATGGAAACGACTGTAAGAAAACAAAAGAAAAATTTAGAAACGAAGAAACCATCAATTTACTCTTTACAACTTCATGAAATGCAAGATTGGTTAAAGGAACAAGGAGAACCGAAGTTTCGTGCTGGACAAATTTTTGATTGGTTATATAAAAAACGTGTAAAAAATTATGAGGATATGTCAAACCTTTCTAAAGGATTGCGTGATAAATTGTCGAATTCCTTTGATATTACTACTTTAAACACGTTAGTAAAACAAACGTCTTCGGATGGAACAATTAAATTCTTATTCCAATTATATGACGGATATTCTATTGAAACGGTATTAATGCGACACGAATATGGAAATTCCATTTGTGTAACAACGCAAGTTGGTTGTCGTATTGGGTGTACGTTCTGTGCTTCGACACTTGGTGGATTAAAGCGAAACCTAGAAGCTGGAGAAATCGTAGCGCAAGTAGTAGAAGTTCAGCGTGCGCTTGATGAAACAGAAGAACGTGTAAGTTCTCTTGTTGTTATGGGGATTGGAGAGCCATTTGATAACTATGATAATTTAATGGGATTCTTACGCATCATTAACCATGAAAAAGGACTTCATATTGGTGCGAGACATATGACTGTTTCGACGAGTGGAATTATCCCGAAAATTTATAAGTTTGCTGAAGAAGATCTACAAATTAATTTTGCGATTTCATTGCATGCTCCAAACTCAGAATTACGTTCAAAATTAATGCCGATTAACCGTGCTTATAAATTACCAGATTTAATGGAAGCTATTAAATACTATGTAAATAGAACAGGGCGTCGTATTACTTTTGAATATGGATTATTTGGAGGAGAAAATGACCAAGTAGAGCATGCTGAAGAGCTTGCTGCGCTCTTAAAAGGTGTAAAATGTCATGTGAACTTGATTCCGGTAAACTACGTACCTGAACGTGATTATGTACGTACGCCACGTGAACAAATTTTCTTGTTCGAGAAAACGTTAAAAGATCGTGGAGTGAATGTAACGATTCGCCGTGAACAAGGTCATGATATTGATGCAGCCTGCGGTCAGTTGCGTGCGAAGGAGCGCAAAGAAGAGACGAGGTGACGAGATGAAAGCCGTATTTCTATCGGATAAAGGAAAAGTTCGTCAACATAATGAAGATAGTGCAGGAGTTTTTCACAATTTAGATGGAAATGTATTAGCGGTAGTAGCAGATGGAATGGGAGGTCATCGAGCTGGTGATGTAGCTAGCTCGATGGCCATTCAATTATTCCATGATTATTGGAAGCAAACACATAATATGAATGAGCCGAAAAAAGTAGAACAATGGTTACATACTAGTGTTGGGATTATTAATGAGCGTATATATGAATACGCTCAGCAAAATGTAGAATGTAATGGTATGGGAACAACGCTTATAATAGCTGTTTGTACACCAAGCTTTGTGACAATAGGGCATATAGGAGATAGTCGTTGCTATATGGTATCAGAAGGAGAAATGACGCTAGTAACGGAAGATCATTCACTTGTAAATGAGCTTGTGAAACATGGTGAAATTTCAAAGGAAGACGCAGAGTATCATCCGAAAAAGAATGTGTTATTAAGAGCATTAGGAACAGAAGAAAAAGTTGGGTTAGATGTTAAAACGTTGGTGATTGAGGAAGATGATCAATTACTTCTTTGCTCTGATGGGTTATCAAACAAAGTTTCTATTGATGATATGCGACAAATTTTACAGTTAAATGAACAGCTTGAAGGTAAAGGGCAGTGTCTCATTCAATTGGCAAATGATCGCGGTGGAGAAGATAATATCACACTTGTTCTTATTGATTATGCGGGTTCGACAAACGAAAGTAGGTGAAGTGCAACGTGCTGATTGGAAAACGCTTAAATGACCGTTATAAGCTGCTGAAAATGATTGGTGGTGGCGGAATGGCCAATGTATATTTAGCTCATGATGATATACTTGGCCGAGATGTAGCGGTAAAAATATTAAGACTCGACTACTCAAATAACGAAGAGTTTATTAAACGTTTCCATCGAGAAGCGCAGTCTGTTACAACGTTGTCGCATCCAAATATTGTGAATATGTATGATGTCGGAGAAGAATATGGTATATACTATCTTGTCATGGAATATGTACCAGGGCAAACATTGAAGCAATACATAATTGAGCGAGGGATGTTACCTATAGGAGAAGCTCTTGATATTATGGAGCAGTTAACATCCGCTATGGCACATGCCCATCATTTTGAAATTGTGCATCGTGATATAAAGCCGCACAATATTTTAATTCGAGCTGATGGAATAATAAAAGTAACAGATTTTGGAATTGCGACAGCTACAAGTGCAACAACAATTACACATACAAATTCAGTGCTCGGTTCAGTCCATTATTTATCACCAGAACAGGCACGTGGCGGGATAGCAAATAAACAATCAGATATCTATTCTCTTGGAATAGTTATGTTTGAATTGTTAACAGGAAGACAACCGTTTTCTGGCGAATCTGCTGTTGCTATAGCTTTAAAACATTTACAAAGTGAAATCCCATCACCAAAAAGATGGAATGAAAATATTCCGCAAAGTGTTGAAAATATTATATTAAAGGCAACTGCAAAAGATCCGTTTCACCGATATCAATCTGCCAATGCGATGAAGCGAGATATTGAAACTGCGCTATATCCAGAGAGGATAAATGAGCAACCATTTTACATACCGGAAGATATGGAAGCGACGAAAGCGATTCCGATTATTCAACAAGAACAATTATTTGAAAATGTAAGTGATGAAACGATTGTTTTAAAAGGGAGTAAGGTGGAAGAACCGATAAGAGCAGAAGCAGCTGAGTTAGATAAGAAGAAAAAACGGAGTAACAAGTGGCTTAAAGTTTTAATTTCAACATTTTTATTTTTAGCAATAGGAATAACATTAGCACTTACGGTTATTCCAGGATTATTTATTCCGAAAGATGTGAAAGTTCCTGATGTGGCTGGTATGAAATACACGACAGCTGTAAATACATTAGTAGAAAAGGGCTTTGAGGTGACGGAGCCTAATATTGTATATACAGATGATGTTGAAGTTGGGGATGTAATAAAAACGGACCCTGTAGCAGGAAGAGTCGTAAAAGAAAACGCTAAAATTACTATCTATCAATCAGGTGGAAAAAAGAAAAGTAAGATGGCAAATTTCACAGGTCAAAACTTTGAGAGTGTAAAAGCTGAGTTAGAAGAAAAATATAAACAAGTTACGGTAAATTATATTGAAAATGATAAGCCGAAAGGTGAAATTGTAGAACAAATTCCGACGCCTGATCAGATGGTTATAGAAGCGGAGCAAGAACTGAAAATCTGGGTAAGTAAAGGGCCTTATCAAATTAGACCAGGTGACTTTTCGGGGTGGACTGAAAATAGTGTAACTGGTTATTTGAATGAGAGAAAACTAACGTCAGATATAAAACGAGAGTATTCAGATACAGTCGAAAAAGGACTTGTAATTTCGCAATTTCCAAAACCAGGTACACCATTAAAAGAGGGAGATAAAGTAACTATTATTATCTCTGATGGTCAAAAGCCTAAAGTGACTAAAACGGTAAAAGTGGACAATATCTCTATCCCATATGAGCCTGCTGTAACAGGTGAAAAAAAGCCGCAAACAATAGAAATTTATAAAGAAGACATGCAGCAAAAAATGGATAGACCGGTTGAAACGAGAACAATTACTGAATCAGCGACTATTTCTTTAGAATTTGTAATTCAAGAAGGTTCAAAGGGACACTATAAAATTGTACGGGATGGAGTAACGATTATTGATAAAGAAGTACCATATCCAACTCAATAATAGTGAAAGTCTACTTATTATTATTGCCTGTTATGCTGTCTACAAAGTGGACGGTATAGCAGGCAAAAATATATGATTCAAAAAGCTAGTAAAGTGATGCAGCTGTAAATATTTTTTTGCATTTAATGGGAAATTCAATGTATATTAGCGAAAGTATATATGGTAGGTTTTGAAATCGTTATTTGGAAAATTTAAATCCATTCATTTTTAAATTCAGCATCACCTTATACAAAAAAGGAGAATTCTATGCCAGAAGGAAAAATTATAAAAGCTTTAAGTGGGTTTTATTACGTGCAGCATGAAGAAGGGGTTACGCAATGTCGTGGGCGAGGTGTATTTAGAAAAAATAAAATTACACCACTTGTAGGAGACCAAGTTGTTTTTCAGGCAGATAATCCAACTGAAGGTTATGTGCTTGAAGTGTTTGATCGAAAAAATGAACTTGTTAGACCTCCTATTGCTAATGTCGATCAAGCGATCCTTGTGTTCTCTGCAGTAGAACCAGATTTTAATCCTGGACTGTTAGATCGATTTTTAGTGCTGATTGAATATCATAACATTAAGCCAATTATTTGTATTAGCAAGATGGATTTAGTAGATGAAAAGATGAAAGCAACTGTTGAAGCTTATGCGAATGATTATCGTGAGATGGGTTATGATGTTTTATTTACTTCTATTAATACGTCAGAAAGTATTGATATATTAAAACCATACTTAGAAAATTGTGTTTCTGTCGTTGCGGGCCAATCTGGTGTTGGGAAATCTTCAATGCTTAATGTGCTACGTCCAGAATTAGAGCTGAAAACAAATGATATTTCTTCCCATTTAGGACGCGGGAAGCATACGACAAGACACGTAGAATTAATTGCAATTGGGAGTGGACTAGTAGCAGATACACCGGGTTTTAGTTCACTAGATTTCATTGATATAGAAGTAGAAGATCTTACATATTGTTTTCCAGAGTTGAAAGAAGCGAGCCAATACTGTAAATTTAGAGGGTGTACACATCTTTCTGAACCGAAATGTGCGGTGAAAGCTGCGGTTGAAGAAGGGAAGATTACAGAATATCGCTATAAGAACTATAAACAATTCGTAGAAGAAATTAGAGAGAGAAAGCCGAGGTATTAGTTATGATTAAAATTGCACCATCGATTTTATCAGCAGATTTTTCAAAATTAGGGGAAGAGATTAAAGATGTAGAAAAGGGCGGAGCGGATTACATTCACGTTGACGTAATGGATGGACATTTCGTACCAAATATTACGATTGGACCGTTAATTGTAGAAGCAATCCGTCCGATTACATCATTACCATTAGATGTACATTTAATGATTGAAAATCCTGATAACTATATCCCGACTTTCGCACAAGCGGGAGCGGATATTATTACTGTTCACGTAGAGGCGTGTCCACATCTACATCGTACAATTCAGTTAATTAAATCTCATGGTATTAAAGCGGGCGTTGTATTAAATCCACATACGCCAGTTTCAGTGATTGAGCATGTATTAGAAGATATAGATATGGTATTACTTATGACAGTAAACCCTGGATTTGGTGGACAGAAGTTTATCCATTCTGTATTACCGAAAATTAAACAAGTTGCAGACATGGTGAAAGAGCGCAATCTAGAAGTGGAAATTGAAGTTGATGGTGGTGTAAATGCTGAAACAGCAAGACTTTGTGTGGAAGCAGGAGCAAATGTACTTGTAGCTGGGTCAGCAGTATACAATCAAAAAGACCGCGGTGAAGCAATTCGCGTAATTCGTGGGTAGTGATGAACTTTTATCCTAGTAAGGCATTTATAGGATAGGATAAAAATATGTAAAAAGGCAATCTACCGAATGGCAGATTGCCTTTTTACAATGGAAGGAGAAGAAAAAATGATTATTCATATTTTGGCAGGAGGACCTTCGGAATATTGCGCAGATTTTGCTCGATACGAGAATGAGGAAGTAGTGTGGGCAGCGGTTGATAGGGGAGTATACCGTCTATTAAAGAAAGGGATTACCCCGGCTGTTGCGTTTGGAGATTACGATTCAGTTACTGAAGAAGAATTAGTATGGATGGGACAGCAAACGAACGAATTACATATTGTTCCGCGGGAAAAAGATCAAACGGATTTAGAAATTGCAATCAACTGGGCATTAGAACAGAAGCCGGCACTAATTCGTATTTTTGGTGCTACTGGTGGAAGGCTTGATCACGGTTTGGCAAATATACAGATGCTTTTAAAAGGGTTAGAAGTAGAGATAGAAATGTGTATTGTGGACAATAAAAATGAAATAACAGTTAAAAAAATGGGTACACATATAATTGAAGAAAATAAAAATTTTCCTTATGTATCTTTTGTACCAGTTACTGAAATAGTGGAAGGGATTACATTGTTTGGTTTTAAGTACCCTCTTACTAATAAAACAATAGAGTGGGGATCAACACTTTGTATTAGTAACGAACTCGTTAAGGAAAAAGGTACTTTTTCATTTACTTCTGGCATATTAATGTTGATAAGAAGCACTGATTGAAGAAACAATTTTGCTCCTTACATCATATAGTGACCAAGTGGAGTAATGGGGATTAGGAGGGAAACCATGAGATTTTATACAATTAAGTTACCTAAATTTCTTGGTGGAATTGTTCGTGCAATGTTAAATACCTTCAAAAAAGATTAAAAAAAGCACCTATCACCGGTGCTTTTTCCATTGTTATAGTAAAAAAAGAGCCTATCGGCTCTTTTTTTTATTATTAAACACGTTCGATTTTGCCAGATTTTAATGCTCTAGCAGAAACGTAAACACGTTGAACTTTTCCGTCGATGCGTACGCGAACTTTTTGAAGGTTAGCGCCCCACTTACGTTTTGTAGCGTTCATTGCGTGAGAACGAGAGTTACCAGAACGAGCTTTTCTTCCAGTAATAGCACAAACACGAGCCATTTATATTTCCCTCCCTTGATACCTTACCATACGTAATTTTTCAATGTTAGTCTTTTATGCGATGCTAAAAACACTACTATAATTTAACACAACTAAAAAGAGAATGCAACACCGTAGAAAAAAGAAATCAAGAAAATTTACTTGACACTATATGTCAATGAAGAAAAGTTGAAATCCATAAAAATTGCTTGACATATTATAGTGGTACATGTTGTATAATAACAATGGACTATTTTGCTCATCATAAAAAAGTGTAATTTAAAACATAAAATATGAGAGTGAAAAGAAAGAACGATGGAATTTTCTTTAAAAAGATTATATGATAGTAACTAAAGTAGTCTAGCTCACTTTCACCATTTATGAAGGGGGAAACGAGATGTCAATTGAAATTAAAACGAAGTACGGTCAAATTGATATTAGTACAGATGTAATTGCAACAATTGCTGGAGGTGCCGCGGTAGATTGCTACGGTATCGTAGGTATGGCATCAAAAAATCAGTTAAAAGATGGATTAACAGACATTTTACGAAAAGAAAACTTCACTAGAGGTGTTATTGTTCGTAAAGATGAAGATGAAGTACATATTGATATGTATATTATTGTGAGCTATGGTACGAAAATTTCAGAAGTGGCACATAATGTGCAGACGAAAGTGAAATATACATTAGATCAAACTGTAGGACTAGCAGTAGATTCTGTAAACATCTACGTACAAGGAGTTAAAGTAATAAACTTGTAATGTGCATTAAGGAGGAAAATCTGTGTCAATTCAAAAAATTGATGGAAAACGTTTATCACAAATGATCATGCAAGGAGCGAATAATTTAACAAATAATGTTCAGCTTGTTGATGCATTAAACGTATTTCCAGTTCCAGATGGCGATACCGGTACAAACATGAACTTATCTATGACTTCAGGTGCGCGTGAAGTGAAAGCAAATCCTTCACAGCATGCTGGTAAAGTCGGCGTAAGTTTAGCCAAAGGATTATTAATGGGAGCTCGTGGTAACTCTGGAGTTATTTTATCTCAGTTGTTCCGTGGTTTCTCTAAATCCATTGAACAAAAAGAAGAATTAACAACAGTTGATTTTGCTGCAGCACTAGAAGCTGGAGTAGAGGCGGCTTATAAAGCGGTTATGAAACCGATTGAAGGAACGATTTTAACGGTTGCAAGAGAAACGGGTAAATATGCAGTAACAGTTGCGAAAAAACAGCGCGACTTTGTTTTGTTTATGGAAGACGTTGTGAAAGAAGCAAACGCATCGTTAAATCGTACGCCAGATTTATTACCTGTATTAAAACAAGTTGGCGTTGTAGATAGCGGTGGTAAAGGTCTTGTAGTGGTATACGAAGGATTTTTAGCTGACTTAAAAGGAGAAACGATTTCTTCTGATGCACCGACGCAACCATCTATGAATGAAATGGTACGCGCAGAACATCACCGTAGTGTACAAAGCCAATTGAGTACAGAAGATATTAAGTATGGATATTGTACGGAGTTCATGGTGAAATTAGAGGCTGAAAAGGTGAAAGAGCATAATTTCTCTGAACAAAAATTCCGTGAAGATATTAGTGTATATGGTGATTCTCTACTAGTTGTGTCTGATGATGAAATTGTAAAGGTTCATATCCATGCAGAACATCCTGGAGACGCTATGAACTACGGGCAAAAATACGGTAGTTTAATTAAGATTAAAGTAGAAAATATGCGTGAACAGCATACTGCTTTGTTAGATGAACCTACTATGGTTCCTGAGCAACCAGCTCAATCGAAGGAAAAACAACCATATGGTATCGTAACTGTAGCTATGGGTTCTGGTATTAAAACTTTATTTGAGAGCATCGGCGCAACGAAAGTTATCGAAGGTGGTCAAACGATGAATCCAAGTACGGAGGATATCGTGAAGGCAATTGAAGAAGCAAATGCTGAAAAAATCATTATTTTACCGAATAACGGAAATATTGTAATGGCAGCAGAACAAGCGGCATCAGTTGTAGATCAAGAAGTTATTGTTGTTCGTTCGAAAACAGTTCCTCAAGGTATGGCAGCAATGTTAGCATTTAACCCAGTTGGAACGTTAGAAGAGAATGAAGAAAACATGCAAGAAGCTTTATCTCATGTGAAAACAGGTCAAATTACGTATGCTGTACGTGATACGGAAATTGATGGTGTAGCAATTCAAAAAGATGATTTCATGTGTATTGCAGATGGGAAAATTGTATCTACAAATGCTGAAAAAGTAGGAGCTGCGAAGCAATTACTAGAAGCGCTTATTGATGAAGATTCTGAAATCGTAACGATTCTACAAGGGGAAGATGCAACTGACGAAGAAGTAGCGGAGTTAGTTGAATTTGTAGAAGAGAAATTTGAAGATGCAGAAGTAGAAGTACATGCTGGAAACCAACCGGTGTATTCTTTCATCTTCTCTGTAGAATAAGATAAGATTCGTTTTGAAAATAAATGGATTACTTACTTGCTAATGGATAAGAAGTAGTAATATGAAGTTTATTACTAGTTTTTATTCAAAAGGCTAGCATATTGAAGAGAGAAAAGAGCCTTGCTGCTAATAGTGAGGCTCTTTTTTACTTGTTTTATATAAGGGATTTGAGTAGTTTCTCTTAGAATGCCTATGATAGAATATATAAGGTGAAAGAGAGCGATTACAGATGCTAATTGGTACTCAAATAAAATGCAATAAAGAAAATAATGTGACGGGGTGTGAGAATCTTGAATGATGTTGTACAAGTTCCTGTTACGGATGTAAAGGGGATCGGAGGAGAAACATCTGAGTTACTACATGAGATGGGTATTTATACAGTTTCTCATCTATTAGAACATTTTCCGTACCGTTATGAAGATTATGCGATGAAAGATCTTGCTGAAGTAAAGCATGATGAACGTGTAACGGTTGAAGGGAAGGTTCATAGTGCTCCTTTGCTGCAATATTATGGTAAGAAGAAATCGCGTTTAACAGTTCGTGTTCTCGTCGGTCGTTATTTAATTACGGCGGTATGTTTTAATAGGCCTTACTATAAGCAAAAATTAAAGTTAGATGAAACGATAACGATTACTGGTAAATGGGATCAACATCGTCAAACAATTGCTGTATCAGAACTTCATTTTGGACCGGTTGTACGTCAACAAGAAGTGGAACCTGTTTATTCAGTAAAGGGGAAACTTACAGTAAAACAGATGCGTCGTTTTATTGCTCAAGCGTTAAAGGAATATGGAGATTCTATAGTCGAAGTGTTACCGGATGGTTTGTTAGGGCGATATAAATTATTACCAAGATATGAAGCGCTCAGGGCATTGCATTTTCCGGTAGGACAGGAAGATTTGAAGCAAGCGCGTCGCCGTTTTGTATATGAAGAATTTTTCTTATTTCAGCTGAAAATGCAAACGCTCCGGAAAATGGAGAGGGAAAATTCAAAAGGGACGAAGAAAGAGATTCCGTCAGTAGAATTACAAGAATTTATCGATGCACTGCCGTTTCCATTAACGGGTGCGCAGCGCCGAGTTGTAGATGAAATTTTGAAAGATATGACATCTCCTTATCGGATGAACCGACTATTGCAAGGTGACGTTGGTTCTGGGAAAACAGTTGTTGCTGCGATTGGCCTTTATGCATCGAAATTAGCCCATTATCAAGGTGCTTTAATGGTTCCTACAGAAATTTTAGCTGAGCAACATTATCAGTCGCTTGCTGAAACGTTTTCGCATTTTGGTATGAAGGTGGAACTGTTAACAAGTTCTGTTAAAGGGGCGAGACGTCGAGAAATTTTAGCGAAGTTAGAACAAGGAGAAATAGATATTCTTGTTGGAACGCATGCCTTAATTCAAGATGAAGTTATATTTCATAGGTTGGGTCTCGTTATTACAGATGAACAGCATCGATTTGGTGTAGCGCAGCGCCGAGTTTTACGGGAGAAAGGTGAAAGTCCAGATGTATTATTTATGACAGCGACACCAATTCCGCGTACGCTTGCAATTACTGCATTTGGAGAGATGGATGTTTCGATAATCGATGAGATGCCAGCAGGTAGAAAGGTGATTGAAACATACTGGGCAAAACATGATATGTTAGATCGCGTTCTCGGTTTCGTTGAAAAGGAGATAAAAAAAGGAAGACAGGCATACGTTATTTGTCCTTTAATTGAAGAATCTGAGAAACTTGATGTGCAAAATGCTATCGACTTACATAGTATGCTGACGCATCATTACCAAGGGAAATGCCAAGTTGGATTGATGCATGGGAGATTATCGTCTCAGGAAAAAGAAGAGATAATGGGACAGTTTAGTGAAAATAAAGTACAAATTCTTGTATCGACAACAGTTGTTGAAGTAGGTGTGAACGTACCGAATGCGACTGTAATGGTTATTTATGATGCAGAACGTTTCGGTTTATCGCAGCTTCATCAGCTTAGAGGGCGTGTCGGCCGTGGTAGTGAACAATCATATTGTTTATTAATAGCAGACCCTAAATCAGAAACAGGGAAAGAAAGAATGCGCATAATGACTGAAACAAATGATGGATTTGTATTGTCAGAAAAAGATTTAGAATTACGAGGTCCTGGAGATTTCTTTGGGAGTAAGCAAAGTGGCTTACCAGAATTTAAGGTTGCTGACATGGTACATGATTATCGAGCGTTAGAAACAGCAAGGCAAGATGCGGCGATACTAGTAGATTCAGAAGCGTTTTGGCATAATGATCAGTATGCTGCCTTGCGTACGTATCTTGATGGGACAGGTGTGTTCCAAGGAGAGAAGCTCGATTAAAGGGAGTCAACAAAAGTTTTTGTTGCATTCTACTTTTAATGATTATATACTACTGTTAGTACCTAGTCATAAAAATGGATGGTGCGGTATGAAAAAAAGAAGAAGTAAAAAAGAAAGACAAGAGTTATTACAACAAACAATCGAATCAAATCCTTTTATTACGGATGAAGATTTAGCGGAAAAATTTCAAGTGAGTATACAAACAGTACGACTTGATCGTATGGAATTGTCTATTCCTGAATTAAGAGAGAGAATTAAACATGTAGCTACAAAGCAACATGAAGAAGATGTGAAATCTTTACCGTTAGAAGAGGTTGTTGGAGAAATTATTGATATTGAATTAGATAGACATGCAATCTCTATCTTTGAAGTAAAGATAGAACATGTATTTAAAAGAAATCAAATTGCTCGTGGGCATCATCTGTTTGCGCAAGCAAACTCACTAGCTGTTGCGGTTATTGATGAAGAATTAGCTTTAACTGCAAAGTCTACCATTCGATACATTCGCCCTGTAAAATTAGGAGAGCGTGTTGTTGCAAAAGCGCGCGTTGAAGATGTAGAGAATGATAAAGGACGGACGGTTGTCAAAGTGCGTAGCTTCGTTGGAGAAGAACTTGTTTTTACAGGCACTTTTGAAATGTATCGATCTAGTAATTATAGTGAGGAAGGTAACAACTTATGAAAATCGCAATAGATGCAATGGGCGGAGATCACGCTCCAAAGGCTGTAGTATTAGGGGCAATGAAAGCTATTAAGGAATATTCTGATTTACATATTACGTTAGTAGGGAAAGAAGAGGAAATTCGTCAATACTTAACGAGTGATGAACGAATTACTATTCTTCATACAGACGAAAAAATAGAATCAACGGAGGAACCAGTAAGAGCGGTTCGTCGAAAAAAACAAGCTTCAATGGTGCTTGCGGCACAACAAGTAAAGGATGGAGAAGCAGACGCTTGTATATCCGCAGGTAGTACGGGAGCTTTAATGGCAGCTGGATTATTTGTAGTCGGTCGTATGGAAGGAATTGAGCGACCAGCTTTATCGCCTACAATGCCAACTGTAGATGGAAAAGGTTTTGTTATGTTAGATGTTGGAGCAAATGTTGATGCAAAACCAATTCATTTATATCAATATGCAGTAATGGGATCTGTTTATGCTGAGAAGGTAAGAGGAATTGAAAATCCTCGCGTTGGACTATTAAACGTTGGAACAGAGGATGGAAAAGGAAACGAGCTTTCAAAGCAAGTATTTGCAATGCTTAAAGATGCGCCAATTAATTTCGTTGGGAACGTTGAATCAAGAGATTTATTGCAAGGTGTAGCAGATGTTGTTGTATGTGATGGTTTTACAGGGAATGTAGCGTTGAAATCATTAGAGGGAACAGCACTTGCGCTATTCTCTATGTTGAAAGAACAGTTAATGAGTTCATTTACGAGCAAATTAGCAGCGGCGGTATTAAAGCCAAAACTTATGGTATTAAAAGATAAAATGGATTATTCGGAGTATGGAGGAGCTGCATTATTTGGATTGAAAGCACCTGTCATTAAGGCTCATGGTTCTTCTAATGACCAGTCGATATTTAGTGCGATTCGTCAAACGAGAGAAATGGTAGCGAAAGAAGTAATTCCTACGATTTCAAGCGTAATGGAGAAAGAGTCACTCCAATAAGAGGAGGATTTGAAATGGGAAAAATAGCATTTCTTTTTCCGGGCCAAGGTTCACAGGCAGTTGGAATGGGTAAACAATTAGCAGAGAATAATAAAGAGGTTGCAAAAGTGTTTGCAAAAGCAGATGAGGTGTTGGAAGATTCACTTTCAGAAGTGATTTTTGAAGGACCGCAGGAAAAGCTTACATTAACAACAAATGCGCAGCCTGCATTATTAACAACGAGTTTTGCTATTTTGACAGCTTTGAAAGAGTATGACATTACACCTGACTTTGTCGCTGGTCATAGTTTAGGTGAATATAGTGCTCTTGTAGCAGCTGGTGCATTAACTTTTGAAGATGCTGTATATGCTGTAAGGAAACGTGGCGAATATATGGAAGAAGCTGTTCCGGGCGGGGAAGGCGCAATGGCAGCTATATTAGGTGCTGACCCACATATGCTGAAACAAGTTACAGAAGAAGTAACAAGTGAAGGATATGCAGTGCAAATCGCTAATATGAATAGTACCAAGCAAATTGTGATTTCTGGAACGAAGCAAGGCGTAGAGGTTGCTTCTCAAAGAGCGAAAGAAAATGGTGCAAAGAGAGCGATTCCACTAAAAGTAAGTGGGCCATTCCATTCTTCACTTATGAAGCCGGCAGCTGAGAAGTTCCAAAGTGTTTTAAATGAAATTACAATTCATGACACGAATATTCCTGTTATTGCAAATGTTACGGCGGAAGTTATTACACGTGGTGCAGACATTCAAGAAAAGTTAATTGAACAGCTTTATTCGCCTGTATTATGGTACCCGTCTATTGAATATATGGTGAGCCAGGGAGTAGATACGTTTATTGAAATTGGACCTGGAAAAGTACTTGCTGGACTTATGAAGTCAATTGATTCATCAGTAAAAGCATATGCGATATACGATGAAGAGACATTAAAAGATACCATTTCAAATTTGAGAGGAGAAAACTGATGTTAAAAGGGAAGGTAGCATTAGTAACTGGCGCTTCACGTGGAATTGGTCGCGCGATTGCGATCGATTTAGCGAAACAAGGGGCAAATGTAGTAGTAAATTATGCTGGTAATGAACAAAAAGCAAATGAAGTAGTAGATGAAATTAAAAAATTAGGTTCTGATGCAATTGCGGTAAGAGCAGATGTTGCAAATGCTGATGATGTTACAAATATGGTGAAACAAACAGTAGATACATTTGGACAAGTTGATATTCTTGTAAATAATGCTGGTGTAACGAAAGATAATTTATTAATGCGTATGAAAGAAGAAGAATGGGATACAGTTATTAATACAAACTTAAAAGGTGTATTCTTATGTACAAAAGCAGTATCTCGTTATATGATGCGTCAACGTCACGGTAGAATTATAAACATCGCTTCGGTTGTTGGTGTTATAGGAAACCCAGGACAAGCTAACTATGTTGCTGCTAAAGCGGGTGTTATTGGATTAACAAAAACATCTGCAAAAGAGTTAGCAAGTCGAAATATTACAGTGAATGCAATTGCGCCGGGCTTTATTGCGACTGATATGACGGATGTACTAGATGAGAATATTAAAGCCGAAATGTTAAAAGTTATTCCAGCTGCTCAATTTGGTGAAGCGAAAGATATCGCGAATGCTGTAACGTTTTTTGCTTCTGATCAAAGCAAATATGTTACAGGTCAAACGTTAAATGTTGATGGCGGTATGGTAATGTAATAAAAGAATCGATTTCACCTAGTTTTTTTGGTCAATATTTAATATAATATTTGAGGGGAGGTGAATGGAATGGCAGATGTTTTAGAGCGCGTAACAAAAATCATCGTTGATCGTTTAGGAGTAGAAGAGACTGAGGTAGTACCAGCTGCAAGCTTCAAGGAAGATTTAGGAGCAGACTCCCTAGATGTAGTAGAACTTGTAATGCAATTAGAAGATGAATTCGAAATGGAAATTTCTGATGAAGATGCTGAAAAGATTGCTACTGTTGGCGATGCTGTGACTTACATAGAGAGTCATCTATAATGCTTAAGTGAAGTCCCGTTTTTTAGCGGGGCTTTCTGGCTTATATCTGGAGGGACCTATGCCGTACCGAAAATATAGAGAAAAAAAATACGAAACAAAATATCGTGAAGCATTTAAAGTGTTTCAAGAAAAGATAGGTATTACGTTTACAGATGAAAAATTATTGATTCAAGCATTTACGCATTCATCGTATGTGAATGAGCATCGAAAAAAACCGCATGAAGATAATGAGCGTCTTGAATTTCTTGGAGATGCAGTATTGGAACTGACTGTATCGCAGTATCTGTTTCAAAAATATCCGACAATGAGCGAAGGAGAGTTAACAAAACTACGTGCAGCTATTGTATGTGAGCCATCTCTTGTTCGTTTTGCGAACGAATTGTCATTTGGTAGCCTTGTTTTATTAGGAAAAGGTGAAGAAATGACAGGTGGACGTGAACGACCAGCTTTATTAGCGGATGTCTTTGAAGCGTTTATTGGTGCCCTTTATCTTGATCAAGGGCTAGAAACAGTTTGGGAATTCTTAAAAGAAATTGTATATCCGAAAATTAATGAGGGTGCTTTTTCTCATGTGATGGATTATAAGAGTCAGTTGCAAGAATTGATTCAGCGTGATGGCAGTGGCAATGTTGAGTATCAAATTTTGCAAGAAAAAGGACCAGCTCACAATCGAGAATTTGTGTCACGTGTTACGTTAAATAACGTAGCTTTAGGTCTTGGTAGTGGTAAGTCGAAAAAAGAAGCAGAGCAACAAGCTGCTGCAGAAGCATTGAAAAAATTAAAAGAACAACTATAAGGAATCCCCCTTTGAATGAGGGGGATTCCTTGTGCATAGAATGAAACTTTCTTTTTGTTTATAATGAAAAAGAAGGTAAATCCGTATAATACTTGTTTTTGTATAGAGAACATTTATAACGACGGAGAATAGGAGGAAGGCCTTTCGTGTTTTTAAAAAGATTAGAAATAGCAGGGTTTAAGTCTTTTGCTGAGCGTGTATCTGTTGATTTTGTCCCAGGTGTAACTTCTGTAGTAGGACCTAATGGAAGCGGGAAAAGTAATATTACTGATGCAATTCGCTGGGTACTTGGTGAACAATCTGCAAAATCATTACGTGGTGCAAAGATGGAGGATATTATTTTTGCAGGCAGTGATACGAGGAGAGCGGTTAATGTTGCTGAAGTAACAATAACTTTAAATAATGAAGATCAACGTTTACCAATTGAATACAATGAGGTGTGTGTAACACGTCGTGTATCTCGTTCAGGTGATAGTGATTTTTATATTAATAAACAATCATGTAGATTGAAAGATATTATCGATTTATTTATGGACTCTGGTATGGGAAGAGAAGCTTTTTCAATTATTAGCCAGGGGAAAGTGGAAGAGATTTTAAGTAGTAAGTCAGAAGAGCGTCGAGGTGTATTTGAAGAAGCGGCAGGCGTACTAAAATACAAACTTCGCAAAAAGAAAGCTGAAGGGAAATTAGCAGAAACACAAGAAAACTTAAATCGTGTACAAGATATAATTCATGAATTAAGTAGTCAAGTAGAACCTTTAGAAAGACAAGCTTCTATTGCGAAAGATTATCTTGAGAATAAAGAAGAATTAGAGAAAGTAGAAGCCGCGCTTATTGTCCATGAAATTGAAGAATTGCACGAGAAATGGGAAGCGCTTCGAAATCAGTTTGGGCATAATAAAAACGAAGAAGCTAAAATGTCAACGAATTTACAAAAAAGTGAAGAAGAGCTTGAGGAATTACGAGGACAATTACAAGCGGTAGATGAGTCTGTAGACTCGTTGCAAGAAGTACTTCTTCTTTCTAGTAAAGAGCTAGAAAAACTTGAAGGGCAGCGTGAGTTGTTAAAAGAGAGAAAGCAAAATGCTACGACGCATTGTGCGCAACTTGAGCAGTTAATTGTTGAATTAACAGAGAAAGCTAAAAGTTACGATGGTGAGATTGAGTCAAGTACAGAAGCTTTAATGCAATTTGTGAATGAAGTAAAAGAGTTGGAGCAAAAATTGCATGATAATGAGCAACTGCTTGCTACTTTTGCTGACAATTTAGAGGAACAGATTGAGAATTTAAAAGGTGACTATATTGAGCTTTTAAATCAACAAGCTAGTCATCGTAATGAATTATCTATGATTGAAGAACAATCTAAACAGCAAACGTCTAAAAACGAGCGTCTAGATGAAGAGAATGCGAAATATGTAGAAATGCGTATGGAAATTACAGCGAAAAAGACGAAACTTGTAGAAAGTTACGAACAAGCGAAAGAAAAAGTAGCTGGCATTCTCTCAAACATACAGAAGACAGAGGCGGCGCTTGGGAAATGTAAGACGCAGTATAGTGAAAATGAAACAAAACTGTATCAAGCATATCAATTTGTGCAACAGGCACGTTCTCGAAAAGAAATGCTTGAAGAGATGCAAGAAGATTATTCTGGATTCTATCAAGGTGTACGTGAAGTATTGAAAGCTAGAGAAAATAGGTTGCAAGGTATCGAGGGTGCTGTTGCGGAACTGTTAACGGTACCGAAAGAATACGAAGTTGCAATGGAAATTGCTCTAGGTGCAGCGATGCAGCACATTGTTGTACAAACAGAGGAGCATGCTCGTAATGCGATAGCATTTTTAAAGCAAAATAAACATGGACGTGCAACGTTTTTACCGCAAGCTGTTATTAAAAGCAGGTCTTTATCATTTGAGCAATTACGCATTGCAAATCAACACCCATCGTTTGTAGGTGTGGCGGCAGAACTTGTGCAGTACAACAATAAATATGAAAATGTAGTTTCAAATTTATTAGGTACGGTTATTGTTGCGAAAGATTTACGCGGAGCAAATGAGTTGGCGAAACAACTGCAATACCGTTATCGCATTGTAACAATCGAAGGTGATGTAGTGAATCCTGGCGGTTCTATGACTGGTGGGGCGGTAAAGCAAGCGAAATCTTCTTTATTAGGACGCCAACGTGAACTGGAAGAGTGGACTCGCAAGTTAACTGATATGGAAGAAAAAACAATGAAGTTAGAAAACTTTGTTAAAGCAGTAAAACAAGAGATTCAAGAAAAAGAAGTGAAAATACGCGAACTAAGGCAAACTGTAGAAGTAGATCGTGTAGATGAGCAGAAATTAAGAGAAGAGATTAATCGTCTAGAATTAGAAGAACATCGTATTAATGATCGATTGTCTATTTATGATTTAGAGATTGAAGGGTTTTTACAAGATCGAGTAAAAATGCAAGGGCGTAAAGAGGAGTTAGAAGGGATTTTAACGAATCTTCAAGCTGATATCACTAAGTTAGATAGTAAAATTGTAGCTTTAACAAAACAAAAAAGTGAGCAACATTCTTCGAAAGAAAAAGTTCAAAAAGAAATGACGGAGTTAAAAGTTCTGGTAGCTGAAAAGCAACAACGCTTATTTAATCAAAAAGAAAAAGTTGAACGATTGACGAAGGAAAAAGAAGAAACGGATGCGACACTTGTAAAAACGAAAGAGGATTTAGCGTTCTTAAAACAAGAAATGACATCTAATTCAAGTGGTGAAGAGCAAATTACGAATATGATTGAGAAGAAAGCATATGATCGTAATCAAACTTCAGAATTAATTCGCTCTCGTCGTGAACAACGTGTATCGTTGCAAGAGAGGGTAGAACATTTAGAGCGCAATTTGAAAGAAACGACAGGTAAACATAAATATATTCTTGAAATGTTGAAAGATCAAGAAGTGAGAATAAATCGACTTGATGTAGAGTTGGAAAATAGATTACAACATTTACGTGAAACATATACGATTTCATTTGAAGCGGCAAAACTAAAATATACAATGACAATGCCTGCAGAAGATGCGCGTAAGAAAGTAAAATTAATCAAATTATCTATAGAAGAGTTAGGTACAGTGAACCTAGGGGCAATTGATGAATATGAACGTGTAGCGGAGCGTCATACATTCTTACTAGAGCAGAGAGACGACCTAGAAGAAGCGAAAGCGACATTGCACCAGCTTATTACCGAAATGGATGAAGAAATGAAAAAACGCTTTTCTACTACGTTTGAAGGCATTAGAATGGAGTTTCAATCGGTATTCTCTGAATTATTTGGAGGCGGTAGAGCGGATTTAGTAATGACTAATCCAGAGGATTTACTAAATACGGGTATTGATATTGTAGCACAACCGCCAGGGAAGAAACTGCAGAACTTAGGTTTACTTTCAGGTGGAGAGCGTGCTTTAACAGCAATTGCGCTTTTATTTGGTATTTTAAAAGTACGCCCAGTACCATTCTGTGTACTAGATGAGGTAGAGGCAGCCCTTGATGAGGCGAATGTAGCTCGTTTTGCACAGTATTTAAAGAAATTCAGTAATGAGACGCAGTTTATTGTAATTACACATAGAAAAGGTACAATGGAAGAGTCTGATGTGTTGTACGGTGTAACAATGCAAGAATCAGGGGTATCTAAACTTGTTTCGGTTCGTTTAGACGCCGGAGAAGAACTTGTTGCAAGTGAATAGGAAGGATGGGAAAGTATGAGTTTTTTTAAAAAACTAAAAGAAAAAATTTCAAAACAAACGGATACAGTTACAGAGAAATTTAAACAAGGATTAGAAAAAACGAGAAATTCATTTGCGGATAAAGTGAATGATTTAGTGTATCGTTACCGTAAAGTGGACGAAGATTTTTTCGAAGAGTTAGAAGAAATCTTAATCGGTGCAGACGTTGGCGTTGCGACGGTAATGGAATTAATTGACCAATTGAAAGAAGAAGTACAACGTCGTAACATTCAAGATCCAAAAGAAGTACAAGCTGTTATTTCAGAAAAACTAGTAGGAATTTACAAAGGCGACAGCGATTTTAGTAACGAAATTAATATGCAAGAGGACCAATTAACGGTTGTTTTATTTGTTGGTGTTAATGGTGTAGGAAAAACGACGACAATTGGTAAACTGGCGCATAAGTTTAAATCAGAAGGTAAGTCAGTCCTATTAGCGGCAGGAGACACATTCCGTGCTGGAGCGATTGAACAATTAGAAGTATGGGGCGATCGCGTTGGTGTAGAAGTGATTAAACAAGGATCTGGATCTGATCCAGCGGCGGTTATGTATGACGCTGTACAAGCTGCGAAAGCACGTAAGGTAGATGTATTACTATGTGACACAGCAGGACGCTTGCAAAATAAAGTAAATTTAATGAAAGAATTAGAGAAGGTGAAGCGTGTAATTGAGCGTGAAGTACCAGGTGCTCCTCATGAAGTATTACTTGTTATTGATGCAACAACAGGACAAAACGGTTTAAGCCAAGCGAAAACATTCCGTGAAGCAACGAATGTAACTGGTATTGTTTTAACGAAGTTAGATGGAACTGCTAAAGGTGGTATTGTATTAGCGATTCGTAACGAAATGGATGTACCAGTGAAGTTTGTTGGATTAGGAGAGCAAATGGATGACTTGCAACAGTTTGATCCAGAACAATATGTGTATGGTTTATTTGCGAACTTAGTAGAAACAGAAGAAGTATAAGTGAAAGGAGCGGTATTTCCGCTTCTTTTTCTATAAAAAATATATGATGTTAAGAAAAAAACTTGACACTCTTTTGGACTACATGTAAACTAATTCATGTAAAGGGAAATCACTTAACAAAGGATGATCCAACATGCTCGAAAAAACAACGAGAATGAACTATTTATTTGATTTTTATCAATCGTTGTTAACGCAAAAACAAAGAAGTTATATGTCGCTTTATTATCTAGATGATTTATCTCTTGGTGAAATTGCGGAAGAATTTGATGTAAGTCGCCAAGCCGTGTATGATAACATTAAACGGACTGAAGCGATGCTTGAAGAATATGAAGAAAAATTAGTATTACTTCAAAAGTTTCAAGAGCGACAGCGACTTGTTGCAAAGCTAAAACAGCTAATCAGCGAAGAAGAGCATGTGAATGAAGAAATGAAACAAGTTGTTGAAGCTATCGAAAAATTAGATTAGGAGGGCGGCAATATGGCATTTGAAGGATTAGCCGACCGACTTCAACAGACAATGCAAAAAATCCGCGGCAAAGGAAAAGTTTCTGAAGCCGATGTGAAAGAAATGATGAGAGAAGTTCGTCTAGCTCTTTTAGAAGCAGATGTTAACTTTAAAGTAGTAAAAGATTTTGTGAAGCGTGTGTCTGAACGTGCTGTCGGACAAGATGTAATGAAAAGTTTGACACCTGGACAACAAGTAATTAAAGTTGTACAGGAAGAACTTACAGAACTTATGGGCGGAGAGCAAAGCAAAATTGCTGTTGCTAATAAGCCACCGACTGTTATTATGATGGTTGGTCTGCAAGGTGCGGGTAAAACAACGACGACAGGTAAGCTTGCGAATTTGCTTCGTAAAAAGCATAACCGTAAACCGATGCTTGTTGCAGCGGATATTTACCGTCCAGCAGCGATTAAACAGCTTGAAACATTAGGGAAGCAATTGGACATGCCTGTATTCTCTTTAGGAGATCAAGTAAGTCCTGTTGAAATTGCGAAACAAGCGATTGCAAAAGCAAAAGAAGATCATCACGATTATGTTTTAATCGATACAGCGGGTCGCCTGCATATTGATGAAGAACTAATGGATGAATTAGCGAAAGTTAAAGAAGTTGCGAAACCGGATGAAATTTTCCTTGTTGTCGATGCGATGACGGGACAAGACGCGGTAAATGTTGCACAAAGTTTCCATGAACAGTTAGGTTTAACAGGTGTTGTATTAACGAAATTAGATGGTGATACGCGCGGTGGTGCTGCATTATCTATTAAGGCTGTAACAAACACGCCGATTAAATTTGCTGGTATGGGTGAAAAACTAGATGCAATTGAAGCGTTCCATCCAGAGCGTATGGCATCCCGTATTTTAGGGATGGGCGATGTCTTAACATTGATTGAAAAAGCGCAAGCTACAGTTGATGAAGAGAAAGCGAAAGAACTTGAGCAAAAAATGCGTACGCTTTCGTTTACGCTTGACGATTTCCTAGAACAACTTGGACAAGTGCGTCAACTTGGGCCGCTTGATGAATTGTTAGGAATGCTTCCTGGTGCAAATAAAATTAAAGGGCTGAAAAATGCACAAGTTGATGAAAAACAAATTGGGCATATTGAGGCAATTATTCGTTCTATGACTAAATTAGAACGAGAACAACCGGAAATAATCAATGCTAGTCGCAAAAAGCGCATTGCCAAAGGTAGCGGTACAACTGTACAAGAAATCAATCGTCTAATTAAACAATTCGATGACATGAAAAAAATGATGAAGACGATGACGGGAATGCAAAAAGGTAAGAAAAAAGGACTAGGTGGATTGAAGTTTCCATTCATGTAAGGAAAAAAAGATGGCTCTGTTAAGAAAAAATACTTTACAAAGCAATAGTCTTTTTGCTAATATAATTATCTGTGTGAAATAAATTCGGAGGTGCTTTATAAATGGCAGTTAAAATTCGTTTAAAACGTATGGGAGCTAAAAAAACTCCTTTCTATCGTGTAGTTGTTGCAGATTCTCGTTCTCCTCGTGACGGACGTTTCATTGAGGAAATCGGAACTTACAATCCAGTTGCTCAACCAGCTGAAGTTAAGATCAACGAAGAAGCAGCATTAAAATGGTTAGGAAATGGTGCTAAACCATCTGATACAGTTCGTAACTTATTCTCTAACCAAGGTATCATGGAGAAATTCCACTTATCTAAACAAGGTAAGTAATTGAGGCAATGACTATGAAGAAGTTAGTCGAGACGATTGTCAAGCCTCTTGTCGATTATCCTGAAGATGTAAAAGTTACACAGGAACTTTGCAACGGAGAGATAAAGTATCGATTAACTGTACATCCTGAGGATGTTGGAAAAGTCATTGGAAAGCAAGGGAGAGTTGCGAAAGCGATTCGAATGCTCTTGTATTCAGTGGGACATCATAATGATGAAAAAGTAACACTGGAAATTCAATAAACGTAAAAAAGGGCGAGGAGTTATTCCTCTCCCTTTTTTAACATTTAAATAGAGAGTGCATGTTCCATCTGTGAAATGGAGATGCTTAATTTATATAGAAACCAGGGGTGACATACTATTTATGACAAAATGGTTTAACGTAGGGAAGATTGTAAATACTCATGGCGTAAGAGGGGAAATCCGTGTTATTTCTCGTACTGATTTTCCAGAAGAGCGATATAAAGTAGGAAACACGTTATACATATCGAATGAGAAAGGCACAGACTACCTTCCGGTGAAGGTAACTTCTCATCGCCAACATAAGACATTCGATTTATTAACATTTGAAGGATATAACAATGTAGATGAAGTAGAGAAGTTTAAAGGTTCTTTAATAAAAGTACCAGAAGAGCAGTTAGGTGAACTTGCTGAAGGTGAATACTACTATCATGAAATTATTGGTTGCAGTGTTGTAACGGAAGAAGGAGAAGCGCTAGGGACAATCAAAGAGATTCTATCTCCTGGTGCAAATGATGTTTGGGTAATTAAACGCCCGAAGGGTCAAGATCTTTTAATTCCTTATATCGATGACGTTGTACTTCAAGTTAATATTGAAAATAAATTAGTAACCATTCATGTAATGGAAGGGCTGCTATAATGAAAATTGATATTTTAACGTTGTTCCCAGACATGTTTACCGGTGTATTTAGATCTTCTATATTAAAGAAGGCGCAAGAAAAAGAAGCGGTAAACCTTCGTGTTGTTAACTTTCGTGATTATACAACAAGTAAGCATAATAGCGTAGACGATTATCCTTACGGCGGAGGAGCTGGTATGGTGCTTACTCCTCAGCCTATTTTTGATGCTGTAGAAGATTTGACGAAAGAGACAGAGCGTAAGCCTAGAGTTGTCTTAATGTGTCCGCAGGGCGAAAGATTTACGCAGAAGAAAGCGGAAGAGCTTGCAGGGGAAGAACATTTGATCTTCGTATGTGGGCATTATGAAGGGTATGACGAACGAATTCGTGAGCATCTCGTAACGGATGAGATTTCTATTGGTGACTATGTATTAACGGGCGGAGAATTAGCCTCTATGGTTATTACTGATAGTGTTGTACGTCTCTTGCCAGGTGTGCTAGGAAATCATGCTTCACAAGTAGAGGATTCGTTTAGTACAGGTTTATTAGAGCATCCTCATTATACACGTCCAGCTGATTTTCGTGGTATGAAGGTACCGGATGTATTAATGTCAGGGAATCATAAAAACATTGATGAATGGCGACATAAGGAATCTTTGCGTCGAACGTATACGCGTAGACCTGATTTGTTAGATGAGAGAGAGTTATCTAAACAAGAGAAAAAATGGCTTGAGGAAATAAAGCGAGAGCAGTAATAACTTCATATATTTGCTATTGCAACAGGCCTAGTAATATGCTATTATAACATTTGTGCTACTGAAATCAGTAGCCGTATTAACGATGTTCCGCTGTAATTTATTAAGACTTTATAAGAGCATCTGTTTAAAGGAGAGAATTTAATATGCAACAATTAATCGCAGAAATTACAAAAGGCCAATTAAAAACTGACCTTCCTTCATTCCGTCCTGGTGACACTTTACGTGTACACGTAAAAGTTGTTGAGGGAACTCGTGAAAGAATTCAGCTTTTCGAAGGTGTTGTAATTAAACGTCGTGGTGGCGGAATCAGTGAAACATTCACAGTTCGTAAGATTTCTTACGGTGTAGGTGTTGAGCGTACATTCCCAGTTCACACGCCAAGAATCGCGAAAATCGAAGTACTTCGCCGTGGTAAAGTACGTCGTGCTAAGTTATACTACTTACGTAACCTTCGCGGTAAAAAAGCACGTATTAAAGAAATTCGATAAGACATGTATGGGAGCTTGTAAATGCACAAGCTCCCTTTTTCCAATCTATATGAAATTTTGGTATAATACGAGCAGTTTACATAACCGTGGAGGGGAAATGCATGAAAAAAGAGAAGAGTTCACTTTGGGAATGGATTAAAGCAATTTTGATTGCTGTTGTATTAGCTGGTGTTATTAGACAGTTTTTCTTTGCGCCAATTCTCGTAGACGGGGTATCGATGGCACCTACTTTACATGATCGTGATCGAATGATTGTGAATAAAATTGGTTATCACATTGGAGATCCAAAACGCTTTGATATTATCGTATTTCGAGCAACAGAAGATAAAGATTACATTAAGCGCATTATAGGCCTGCCAGGCGATGAAATAGAGTATCGTAATGATAAACTGTATGTTAACGGAAAGGCTTATGAGGAGCCGTATTTAGACAAGCAGAAAAAGCAAATTGCTGACGGACCGCTTACATATGATTTTAATCTTGAAGAAATGACAGGAAAGAAAACCGTTCCAAAAGATCAATTATTTGTTTTAGGTGATAATCGTCGTTTTAGTAAAGATAGCCGTTCAATCGGTACGATTTCAATGGATCAAGTAATTGGTAAAGCTAATATGTTATATTGGCCGTTAGAAGACGCACGTATTGTGAAATAAATGAAAAAGAAGGTGGCAACATGGTAATTCAATGGTTTCCAGGGCATATGGCGAAGGCTAGACGCCAAGTAACGGAGAAATTAAAATTAATTGATGTTGTAATTGAACTTGTAGATGCTCGATTACCATTATCATCTCGAAACCCAATGATTGATGAAATCATTACACATAAGCCAAGGCTTGTTGTTTTAAATAAAGCGGATATGGCGGATGATCGTCTAACAAAACAATGGATCGCATATTTTAAAGAAAAAGGCCATATGGCAATTTCGATTAACGCGCAAGCTGGACAAGGTATGAAGGAAATTGCAGCAGCTTGTAAAGTGCTTGTTAAAGAAAAATTTGATAAAATGGTTGCAAAAGGTATTAGACCGAGAGCGATTCGTGCATTAATTGTAGGTATACCAAATGTTGGTAAATCTACATTGATTAATAAATTGGCAAAGAAAAATATTGCTAAAACAGGAGATCGTCCAGGTGTGACAACAGCTCAACAATGGATTAAAGTTGGGAAGGAAATGGAATTGTTAGATACACCAGGTATTCTGTGGCCTAAATTTGAAGATCAATTAGTGGGTCTTCGTTTAGCGACAACGGGTGCAATTAAAGATTCAATTTTAAATTTACAAGATGTAGCTGTTTACGCATTACGTTTTATGGAGAAACATTATCCAGAACGCTTGAAAGAACGCTATAATTTAAATGAGATTCCAGAAGATATTGTGGAATTATTCGATGCAATTGGAAAAAATAGAGGCTGCTTAATGGGCGGCGGAATGATTGATTATGATAAGACATCTGAGCTTGTGCTTCGTGAGCTTCGTGGTGGCAAACTTGGAAAAATGACGTTTGAAACACCGGAAGAGTTTGGAGAGCAAGTGGAAGATGTGGAAAAAATAGAAGAAGTATAAGACGTGCGTTTGTGCGTCTTTTCTTTTTGGATATGTTTAAAAAGGAGCTTGTATAAATGCAAACTATGACGATAAAAGAAGCGGAAAATGTATTGAAAGAAATTATGAATGAAGAAGATGATCGCTTTCAACTGTTAATGAAAGATGATCGAAAAGGTGTTCAAAAGCTCGTTTTGAAGTGGTATAAACAAAAAGAGTTAGAACAGAAAGAAAAAGAGAAGTTTTTTGAAATGTCCAAGTATGAAAATGCTTTGCGTGAAAAAGGGGTCACATATATCGCGGGTATTGATGAAGTAGGGCGCGGGCCATTGGCTGGGCCTGTTGTGACGGCAGCTGTCGTTCTTCCTGAGGATTTTTATATTCCAGGGTTAAATGACTCGAAAAAGTTGAGTGAAGCGAAACGTGAGCGTTTTTATGATGAAATAAAAGTACAAGCAATTGCAATTGGAGTAGGAATTGTATCACCGCAAGTTATTGATGATATTAATATTTACCAAGCAACGAAACAAGCGATGTTAGATGCAGTTGCAAATTTATCTTGTACACCTCAACATTTATTAATTGATGCGATGAAGCTTCCTACACCAATTCCGCAAACATCAATTATTAAAGGTGATGCGAAAAGTGTTTCGATTTCAGCAGCATCCATTATAGCAAAAGTAACGAGAGATCGTATGATGAAAGAACTGGGAGAGAAGTATCCTGAATATGGATTTGAGCAACATATGGGATATGGCACAAAGCAACATTTAGAGGCAATTGAAGTGCATGGAGTACTAGATGAACACCGCAAGTCATTCGCACCAATTAAAGATATGATTCAAAAATAAGCTGTAAATATACAGCTTATTTTTTTATTTTGGCATATAAACATTACTATTTTCGAAAAAGAATAAAGCGATTTCAGTTTTCTGACACTTTATTGTAGACAGCGTGCCAATCATCTTATACAATGGCAATGTAATGTTTTTTAAACATTAAAAAACTTTTCGAGTAAAACAGGAAAACAGGGGAGGATGGGACCATGAATATCCATGAGTACCAAGGTAAGGCAGTCCTTAGAAGCTATGGGGTTAGCGTTCCGAACGGGAAGGTTGCATTTACAGTAGAAGAAGCTGTAGAAGCAGCGAAAGAATTAGGAACAGATGTATGTGTAGTGAAAGCACAAATTCACGCTGGTGGACGCGGCAAAGCTGGCGGAGTAAAAGTTGCAAAAAATTTAGATGAAGTTCGTACATATGCAGAAAGCATTTTAGGAACTACACTTGTGACACATCAAACAGGTCCTGAAGGTAAGGAAGTAAAACGCTTACTTATCGAAGAAGGTTGCGATATTAAAAAAGAATATTATGTAGGTCTAGTTTTAGATCGTGCAACTTCTCAAGTTGTTTTAATGGCGTCTGAAGAAGGCGGAACAGAAATTGAAGAAGTAGCAGAAAAAACACCTGAAAAAATCTTTAAAGAATATATTGATCCAGCAGTAGGCTTGCAAGGTTTCCAAGCGCGCCGAATTGCATTTAACATCAATATTCCAAAAGAGCTTGTAGGACAAGCTGTGAAGTTTATGATGGGCTTATATCGTGCGTTTATCGAAAAAGATTGCTCTATCGCTGAGATTAACCCACTTGTTACAACAGGCGAAGGTAAAGTTATGGCATTAGATGCAAAATTAAACTTTGATTCTAATGCGTTATATCGCCATAAAGACATTTTAGAGCTTCGTGATCTTGATGAAGAGGATTCAAAAGAAATTGAAGCTTCAAAATACGACTTAAACTACATTCCTTTAGATGGAAATATCGGTTGTATGGTTAATGGTGCAGGTTTAGCGATGGCTACAATGGATATCATTAAACATTACCACGGTGACCCAGCTAACTTCTTAGATGTTGGTGGCGGTGCAACTGCAGAAAAAGTTACAGAAGCATTCAAAATTATCCTTTCTGACAAAAATGTAAAAGGTATCTTCGTTAACATTTTTGGTGGCATTATGAAGTGTGATGTTATTGCAGAAGGTGTTATTGAAGCAACGAAACAAGTAGGTCTTGAGTTACCTTTAGTTGTACGTCTTGAAGGCACAAACGTAGAACTAGGTAAGAAAATTTTAAATGAGTCTGGCTTAAATATTGTTGCAGCAGAATCTATGGCAGACGGTGCACAAAAAATTGTTTCACTAGTGGGCTAATAGAAAGCGGGGGAGAAAAATGAGCGTATTAGTTAATAAAGATACAAAAGTTATTGTTCAAGGTATTACAGGTTCTCAAGGTTTATTCCATACAAAACAAATGATTGAATACGGTACGAAAATTGTCGGTGGTGTAACACCAGGTAAGGGCGGCACTGATATTGAAGGTGTACCAGTATTTGATACAGTAGAAGATGCAGTGAAAGCAACAGGCGCAAACGCTTCAGTTGTATACGTTCCACCCGCTTTTGCGGCAGATGCAATTATGGAAGCTGTTGATGCAGAAATTGATTTAGTAGTATGTATTACTGAAGGGATTCCTGTATTAGATATGGTAAACGTAAAGAGATATATGGCGGGTAAACATACACGTTTACTTGGACCAAACTGCCCAGGTGTAATCACACCAGATGAATGTAAGATTGGTATTATGCCAGGATATATTCATAAAAAAGGTCATGTTGGTATCGTATCTCGCTCTGGTACATTAACTTATGAAGCTGTACATCAGTTAACACAAGAAGGTATTGGCCAATCTACTGCTGTAGGTATCGGCGGAGACCCTGTTAACGGTACAGACTTTATTGATGCGTTAAAAGCATTTAATGAAGATGAAGAAACACATGCTGTAATTATGATTGGTGAAATCGGCGGTACAGCAGAAGAAGAGGCAGCTGAATGGGTAAAAGCTAATATGACAAAACCTGTTGTAGGCTTCATTGGTGGTCAAACAGCGCCTGCTGGCAAACGTATGGGCCATGCTGGTGCAATCATTTCTGGCGGTAAAGGAACTGCTGCTGAAAAGATTAAAACAATGGAAGCTTGTGGCATTAAAGTAGCTGAAACTCCAGCAGTTATGGGAGAAACGCTAATCTCTGTTTTAAAAGAAAAAGGTTTATTTGAGACTTGTAAAAACTATTAATCTGTTGAAAGACACCTTCTTACTTGAGGGTGTCTTTTTACACTTTTTTCTGTTTACATAATAAAAATTATGGGTAAGGAGAATCAAGATGAAAAGAGAGAGATTATTACATCTTCATTACTTGCTAGCAGATTATTGGAAAGCGATGGAGAGGCTACTATATGTCGATACAGAATTAAAGAACATATATAAATTTAACGAAAAACAAATGGAACACTACACTGGAATATCCTCGAAAAAATCTTCAGAACTAGTAAAATTTCTTCAAAGTTCAAATCTTCCGCAATATATATCTTATTTAGAGAGAAATCGTATTTTTTATATAACGATATGGGATGAAGATTATCCGCAATTATTACGTGAAATACAAGACCCTCCCTTCGTTTTATATGGAAAAGGAGAGAAAGATTTCCTGAATAAAGTAAATAAATTAGCAGTTGTTGGAACGAGAGAACCATCATTATATGGTCATGAGAGTTTGAAGTTTATTTTACACCCTTTATTAGAAAGAGAGTGGCTTATTGTCAGTGGGTTTGCAAAAGGGATAGATACAATGTCTCATGAGATTACAGTAAGGCATCATCGCCCGACTATTGCGATATTAGGGCATGGATTGTCTTTTATGTATCCGAAAGAAAATAGACATTTATATGAAATGTGGAAGGAATATATATTGTTATTGACAGAGTATCCGCCGCACTATGCACCGAAAAAATGGTATTTTCCAAAAAGGAACCGGATTATTAGTGGTATAAGTAAAGGTGTTTTAGTTGTAGAAGCGAAATCGAGAAGTGGAACACTTATTACTGCAGACCTTGCGTTAGAGCAAAATAGAGAGGTGTTTGCGCTTCCTGGACCTATATTTATAGAGGGGGCATCGGGAACGAATCATCTTATTCAGCAAGGAGCAAAACTAGTAAGAAATGCAGAAGATATCTTGGAAGAGATTTTAAATTAATCTTATATTTTTATGTTTTTATTAAACAATTATTGACAAATGGTAGATTGGCACTGTATGGTATATTCATTCTTGATTGACAAAAACAAGAGAAATCAATAAGATTAATGAAGACTTGAATCCACCTCTTAAGGAGGCACTAGCATGTCAGATTACCTCGTAATCGTGGAGTCGCCTTCTAAGGCGAAGACCATTGAGAAATATTTAGGGAAAAAATACAAAGTTGTCGCGTCTATGGGACATGTTCGCGATTTGCCAAAAAGTCAAATGGGGATAGAAGTAAAGAACAACTTCACCCCGAAGTATATTACCATTCGTGGTAAAGGTCCCGTCTTAAAAGATTTAAAATCAGCGGCGAAAAAAGCAAAGAAAGTCTATCTCGCGGCCGATCCAGACCGTGAAGGGGAAGCGATTGCTTGGCATTTAGCGAATACGTTAAATGTGGACGTTGAATCAGATTGTCGGGTTGTGTTTAATGAGATTACGAAAGATGCAATCAAAGAATCATTTAAACATCCTCGTGCAATTAATATGGATTTAGTGGATGCACAACAAGCAAGACGTATACTTGATCGTCTTGTTGGTTACAATATTAGTCCTTTATTATGGAAGAAAGTAAAAAAAGGATTAAGTGCAGGACGTGTACAATCTGTAGCAGTTCGTTTAATCATCGAGCGTGAAAGGGAAATTCAAAACTTTGAACCTGAAGAATTCTGGACAATTAAAACAGAATTTGTAAAAGGAAAAGACACATTTGAAGCAAGCTTTTACGGTGTAGATGGTGAAAAAGTTCAATTAACAAATGAAACGCAAGTGAATGAAATAATTGAACAGATGAAAGACAATGCGTTTTCAGTTGAAAATGTAACGCGCAAAGAGCGAAAACGTAATCCTGCATTACCGTTTACAACATCTTCCTTGCAACAAGAAGCAGCACGTAAGTTAAACATGCGAGCAAAGAAAACAATGATGCTTGCACAGCAATTGTATGAAGGGATAGATCTTGGAAAACAAGGAACTGTAGGTCTTATTACGTATATGAGAACTGATTCAACACGTATCTCAGAAACAGCTCAAACAGAGGCTCGTACTTACATCACTGAAGCGTATGGTACGGAATACATAGGAACAGAAAAGAAGAAAGAAACGAAAAAGTCAAATGCACAAGATGCGCATGAGGCAATTCGTCCTACTTCAGTAATGAGAAAGCCAGAGGAACTAAAAAGTTTCTTAGGTCGTGATCAACTTCGATTATATAAATTGATTTGGGAGCGATTTGTTGCAAGTCAAATGGCGTCTGCTATAATGGATACTGTGACAGCGAGACTCATTAATAACAATGTTCAGTTCCGTGCAAGTGGATCGGTTGTAAAGTTCCCAGGATTTATGAAAGTGTATGTAGAGTCAAAAGATGATGGTGCTGAAGAAAAGGATAAGATGTTGCCACCTTTAGAAGTAGGGGAAACTGTATTTTCAAAGGATTTAGAACCAAAGCAACATTTTACACAACCTCCTCCGCGCTATACAGAGGCTCGCCTAGTAAGAACACTTGAAGAACTTGGAATTGGAAGACCGTCAACATATGTACCTACACTTGAAACAATTCAAAAGCGTGGGTATGTAGGTTTGGATAATAAACGCTTCGTTCCGACTGAACTTGGTGAAATAGTAATTGAACTTATTTTAGAGTTTTTCCCAGAAATTATTAACATTGAATTTACTGCCAATATGGAGCAAAGCCTTGATGAAGTAGAAGAAGGAAATGCGAATTGGGTAAAAATTGTTGATGATTTCTACGTAGGTTTTGAACCGCGTTTAGAAAAAGCGGAAAAAGAAATGCGTGAAGTGGAAATTAAAGATGAACCAGCTGGGGAAGATTGTGAATTATGTAATCACCCAATGGTCTTTAAAATGGGTAAATACGGGAAATTTATGGCTTGCTCGAATTTCCCAGATTGTCGTAATACAAAGCCGATTGTGAAAGAAATCGGTGTTACTTGTCCAAAGTGTGATAAGGGTCAAATTATTGAACGCCGTAGTAATAAAAAGAAACGTCTTTTCTATGGGTGCGGTACGTATCCGGAATGCGACTTTGTATCTTGGGATAAGCCAATTGGTCGTAAGTGTCCGAAGTGCGAAGGCATGCTTGTAGAGAAAAAGTTGAAAAAAGGCGTGCAAGTACAATGTATTTCGTGCGATTATGAAGAAGAACAACAAATGTGAGCGTAACTGCTCACATTTTTTTCGGGAAGAAAAGGAAAGGTGATATAAATGACAACACAAGTAGTAAACGTCATTGGCGCAGGTCTTGCAGGAAGTGAAGCGGCTTACCAAATTGCAAAACGTGGTGTCCAAGTTAGATTATATGAAATGAGACCGGTAAGGCAAACGCCAGCTCATCACACAGATAAATTCGCTGAATTAGTATGTAGTAACTCACTTCGTGCAAACACTTTAACAAATGCAGTTGGAGTTATTAAAGAGGAAATGCGCTTAATGGATTCTGTAATTATTCGTGCGGCGGATGAGTGCTCTGTACCAGCTGGAGGTGCTTTAGCTGTAGATCGTCATGAGTTCGCAGCTAAAGTAACAGAATACGTAAAGAACCATCCAAATGTAACTGTAATGAATGAAGAAATTACAGATATTCCAGAGGGACCGACAATTATTGCTACAGGTCCATTAACATCTCCTGATCTTTCTGCAAAATTGAAAGAATTAACAGGAGAAGATTATTTCTACTTCTATGATGCTGCAGCCCCAATCGTAGAAAAAGACAGTATTGACATGAATAAAGTATATTTAAAATCGCGTTATGACAAAGGTGAAGCTGCATATTTAAATTGCCCAATGACAGAAGAAGAGTTTGATCGTTTTTATGAGGCTCTAATTGCTGCTGAGACAGTGCCTTTAAAAGAGTTTGAAAAAGAAATTTTCTTTGAAGGTTGTATGCCAGTAGAAGTTATGGCAAGTAGAGGGAGACAGACGTTAGTATTTGGACCTATGAAACCTGTTGGATTGGAAGATCCAAAAACAGGGAAAACGCCATATGCTGTTGTTCAGTTACGTCAAGATGATGCAGCGGGAACTTTATACAATATCGTAGGTTTCCAAACTCATTTAAAGTGGGGACCGCAAAAAGAAGTGCTACAGTTAATTCCGGGATTGGAAAATGCAGAGATTGTACGTTATGGTGTAATGCATCGTAATACGTTTATTAATTCACCTAATTTGCTTCGTCCAACATATCAATATAAACAACGTGATGATTTATTCTTCGCTGGTCAAATGACTGGAGTAGAGGGATATGTTGAATCAGCAGCATCAGGATTATTAGCAGGAATTAATGCTGCGCGTCTTGTGCAAGGTGAAGAGCCAGTTGTATTACCGCCAGTAACTGCGATGGGTAGCATGGCAAATTACATTACGGCAACGAACGCTAAAAACTTCCAGCCGATGAATGCGAACTTCGGTCTATTTGCACCGTTAGAGAAGAAGATTAAAAAGAAAGCAGAACGAAATGAAGCGTACGCAGCACGCGCTTTAGAAACGATTCGAAATTTTGTAAATATTTAGTTAAATTTCTTGCAAAGGCTACTAAGTTGTGATACGATTTAGTAGCCTTTATTGAGGTGAGTTGTGTGAATGTGAAGAAATTGTTACAATTATTCGTTGGATATTTACAAATTGAAAGAAATTATTCAAAATATACAATTGCAAGTTATCAAAATGATTTAGAACATTTTGTGCAATTTATGGAACGAGAAGGCATATCCTCTTTTTTAGACGTTACATACGCGGATGTTCGTTTGTACTTAACGACGTTGCACGATGAAAAGTTAGCCCGTAAATCTGTCGCAAGAAAAGTATCAAGCTTACGAAGTTTATATCGTTTTTTGATGCGTGAAGGTTATCGAAAGGATAATCCGTTTGCACTTGCGTCACTCCCCAAAAAAGAATTGTCAATCCCAAAGTTTTTATATGCTGAAGAGTTAGAGGAATTATTTGAAGTTTCTGACACGGAAACGCCATTAGGCCAAAGGAATCAAGCTTTATTAGAGTTGATGTATGCGACTGGGATCCGTGTGAGTGAATGTGTCAATTTACAACTTACCGATATTGACTTTGCGGTGGGAACAATTTTAGTAATGGGAAAAGGAAAAAAACAAAGGTATATTCCGTTCGGAAGCTATGCGCAAGATTCTTTAATTACTTATATAGAGAATGGGAGAAAACAGTTAGTTAATAAGACTGACGAAGATTCTCATATGGTATTTTTAAATGCGAAAGGTACACCGCTAACAAGTCGTGGGGTTCGTTATGTTTTAAATGAACTCATTAAAAAGGCTTCGCTGACAATGCGGATAAGTCCCCATATGTTAAGGCATACATTTGCTACACATATGCTAGATGAAGGGGCGGATTTACGTACTGTACAGGAGCTATTAGGCCATGAAAATTTGTCGACGACACAAATTTATACGCATGTCTCTAAAGAAAGATTGCGTTCTGTTTACATGAAGCATCACCCGCGGGCATAAATTGCTTTAAAAGCTATAAAAACAAATAAAGGAGTTTTTTCTATGGGAAATTTCCACGCTACAACGATATTTGCAGTTCATCATAATGGAGAATGTGCAATGGCTGGAGATGGCCAAGTGACAATGGGAAATGCTGTTGTAATGAAACATACAGCTCGTAAAGTTCGTAAACTTTTCCAAGGTAAAGTTTTAGCTGGTTTCGCAGGATCAGTTGCTGACGCATTTACTCTTTTTGAAATGTTTGAAGGGAAATTAGAAGAGTATAATGGCAACTTGCAGCGTGCTGCTGTTGAAATGGCAAAACAATGGCGTGGCGATAAAATGTTACGTCAGCTAGAAGCGATGCTCATTGTCATGGATAAAACAACTATGCTCCTTGTTTCAGGTACAGGAGAAGTGATTGAACCGGATGATGGTATTTTAGCAATTGGATCTGGTGGGAATTATGCACTTTCTGCAGGTCGTGCTTTAAAGCAATATGCAAGTGAACACTTAACAGCGAAGCAAATTGCGAAAGCGAGTTTAGAGATTGCTGGCGATATTTGTGTTTATACGAATCACAACATAATTGTTGAAGAATTGTAGAATCGTAAGGGAGGCATTTTATATGCATTTACATTTTACTCCGCGCCAAATTGTGGAAAAATTAGATCAATACATCATCGGTCAAAAAGACGCAAAGAAAGCGGTTGCTGTAGCGTTGAGAAATCGATATCGCCGCAGTAAATTAGCTGAAAATTTACGTGACGAAATTGCACCTAAAAATATTTTAATGATTGGACCGACAGGTGTTGGGAAAACAGAGGTAGCACGACGAATGGCGAAACTCGTTGGAGCACCTTTTATTAAGGTTGAGGCTACAAAATTCACAGAAGTTGGATATGTGGGTAGAGATGTAGAGTCGATGGTACGTGACTTGGTGGAAACATCGGTTCGTATCGTAAAAGAAGAAATGGTAGTGAAAGTTCAAGATAAAGCAGAAGAGCAAGCGAATCAACGTCTTGTTGAAATTTTAGTGCCGAGTCCGGAGAAGCAATCTGGATTCAAAAATCCATTAGAGATGCTTTTTGGAGGCGCTCAAAATTCGAATCAAACGTCTGATACACAAGAAGATGTTGAAATCGAAAAGAAACGTCAAGATGTGGAGAGAAAGCTTGCTGCAGGGCTTCTTGAAGAAGAAATTGTATCGATTGAAGTGACTGAACAACAGTCTTCCATGTTTGATATGTTACAAGGAACTGGCATGGAACAAATGGGAATGAATTTCCAAGATGCGCTAGGAAGTTTTATGCCGAAAAAAACGAAAAAACGTAAACTTTCTGTAAAAGAAGCAAGAAAACTCTTGACAAATGAAGAGGCACAGCGCTTAATTGATATGGATGAAGTTACACAAGAGGCTGTTTATCGTGCTGAACAGCTCGGGATTATTTTTATCGATGAAATTGACAAAATTGCTGGTAAGCAGTCGAATAGCGTAGATGTATCACGTGAAGGTGTGCAACGTGACATTCTGCCAATTGTAGAAGGGTCGAATGTTGCGACAAAATACGGATCAGTAAAAACGGATTATATTTTATTCGTTGCAGCTGGAGCGTTCCATATGTCTAAACCGTCGGATTTAATTCCGGAATTGCAAGGGAGATTTCCGATTCGAGTAGAATTAACAAAATTATCGACAGACGATTTTGTTAAAATATTAATCGAGCCTGACAATGCGTTAATTAAACAATATATGGCATTATTAGCGACTGAAGGTATAGAAATTGAATTTTCAGACGAAGCTATTCGTAAGATTGCTGAGATTGCTTATCAAGTTAATCAGGATACAGATAATATTGGAGCAAGAAGACTTCATACGATTATGGAGAAGCTCCTTGAAGATTTATCGTTTGAAGCATCTGAAATTACGTTAGAGAAAATAACGATAACACCTCAATACGTTGAGGAGAAATTAGCAACAATTGCTAAAAATAAAGATGTGAGCCAGTTTATTTTGTAATAGTGTCATCAGGTGACTCGCCCTAGTTTCCAAGTGATGAAAAAATATGTGAGTAACATGTAGGAGGAACTTTTGAAATGGAATTATTAGCAAAAACGAGAAAATTAAATGCGTTATTACAGAGCGCAGCAGGGAAGCCTGTAAACTTTAGAGAAATGTCTGACACAATGTGTGAAGTAATCGAAGCAAACGTATTCGTAGTTAGCCGTCGTGGTAAATTACTAGGTTATGCAATTCACCAACAAATCGAAAACGAACGCATGAAGCAAATGCTTGCAGAACGTCAATTCCCAGAAGAATATACACAAAGCTTATTCAACATTACAGAAACATCTTCAAACTTAGATGTGAACAGTGCTTACACAGCATTCCCAGTAGAAAACAGAGAATTATTCGGTCAAGGTTTAACTACAATCGTACCAATCGTTGGTGGCGGTGAGCGTCTAGGTACATTAGTATTAGCTCGTCTTGGTCAAGAGTTCTTAGATGATGATTTAATCCTTGCTGAGTACAGCTCAACTGTTGTAGGTATGGAAATCTTACGTGAAAAAGCAGAAGAAATCGAAGAGGAAGCGCGTAGTAAAGCTGTTGTTCAAATGGCAATCAGCTCATTATCTTACAGTGAGTTAGAAGCAATTGAGCATATCTTCGAAGAATTAAATGGAACAGAAGGTTTACTTGTTGCAAGTAAAATTGCTGATCGCGTAGGAATTACTCGCTCTGTAATCGTAAATGCACTACGTAAATTAGAAAGTGCTGGTGTTATTGAGTCTCGCTCTTTAGGTATGAAAGGAACATACATTAAAGTGCTAAACGACAAGTTTCTACAAGAACTTGCTAAATTAAAAACAAACTAATTTATAAAAAACTCTCCTCAATTGAGGAGAGTTTTTTTGTGCAATGGATAGAAGATGCTTGTGAAAAGTGTCATAAGCGTTTTTTCTGGGAAAACTATTAATTGTATTTACTTTTTTGCTTAAAAGAAAAGAAGGTTGGTAATACTAGAATTCGAGTATGAACAAAGAAAGTTTTACATTGTTCGCATTTTCGACTTGATTGTAATATTTCAGTATGATATAGTAAGCAGTGGTGTCAGTACAAAGTACACACGTTTACTGATTTAAGTGTTGGTGCTACGTTTGTAGTTTCGCTTAGAGATGAAGTAAACGGAGGATATCAAAAACCATTTAGGAGGAACTATATTATGTCAGTAATTTCTATGAAGCAATTGCTTGAAGCTGGTGTTCATTTCGGACATCAAACTCGTCGTTGGAACCCAAAAATGAAGCGTTACATTTTCACAGAGCGTAACGGTATCTACATCATCGACTTACAAAAAACTGTGAAAAAAGTTGAGGAAGCTTACAGAACGATGCGCGACATCGCTGCTGAAGGCGGAGACATCTTATTCGTAGGTACTAAAAAACAAGCACAAGAAGCTATTAAAGAAGAAGCAACTCGTGCTGGTATGTACTTCGTTAACCAACGTTGGTTAGGTGGAACTTTAACAAACTTCCAAACAATCCAAAAGCGTATCAAGCGTCTTAAAGACATCGAAAGAATGCAAGAAGATGGTACTTTCGAAGTACTTCCTAAGAAAGAAGTTGTTCAACTTAAAAAAGAGTTAGAGCGTCTTGAGAAATTCTTAGGCGGTATTAAAGATATGAAAGGTCTTCCAAGTGCATTATTCGTAGTAGACCCTCGTAAAGAGCGTATTGCAGTTGCTGAAGCACGCAAATTACACATTCCAATCATCGGTATCGTTGATACAAACTGTGATCCAGACGAAATCGATCACGTTATCCCAGCAAACGATGATGCAATTCGTGCTGTAAAACTTCTTACATCTAAAATGGCAGACGCGATCCTTGAAGCAAAACAAGGTGAAGAAACTGTTACTGCGTAACAAAGTTGGAAAGGTGATAAGGGGTTCGGCCTTTTATCACCTTTTTTAAGGTATAAACACCTTTATAAAAGGTATAAATACATATTTTAGGAGGATGAAAAGTATGGCAATCACTGCTCAAATGGTAAAAGAATTACGTGAAAAAACTGGCGCAGGTATGATGGACTGCAAAAAAGCTTTAACAGAAACTAACGGCGACATGGAGAAGGCAATTGACTTCTTACGTGAAAAAGGTATTGCGAAAGCTGCTAAAAAAGCAGACCGCATTGCTGCTGAAGGTTTAACTTTCATCGAAACAAACGGTAACGACGCTTTAATCTTAGAATTAAACTCTGAAACTGATTTCGTTGCGAAAAACGAAGGTTTCCAAACACTAATTAAAGAATTAGCTGCTCACTTATTAACTAACAAACCAGCTAACGTTGAAGAAGCTATGGCTCAAACAATGGAAAACGGTAAAAAAGTTGAAGAGCACATCAACGAAGCAATCGCTAAAATTGGTGAAAAACTTACACTTCGTCGTTTCGAAATCGTATCAAAAACTGATGCAGATGCATTCGGCGCTTACCTACACATGGGTGGACGCATTGGTGTATTAACAGTTCTTGAAGGTTCTACTGATGAAGCTGCTGCTAAAGATGTTGCAATGCACATCGCTGCAGTTAACCCTAAATACATCGACCGCGATGCTGTAACAGCTGAAGAAGTTGAGCATGAGCGTCAAGTATTAACACAACAAGCATTAAACGAAGGCAAGCCTGAGAAAATCGTTGCGAAAATGGTTGAAGGCCGTCTAGGCAAATTCTTCGAAGAGATTTGCTTACTTGACCAAGCATTCGTTAAAAACCCTGATATGAAAGTTCGTCAATTCGTTGAGTCTAAAGGCGGAACATTAAAAGGATTCGTTCGCTACGCTGTTGGTGAAGGTATCGAAAAACGCGAAGACAACTTTGCTGAAGAAGTAATGAACCAAGTAAAAGGTAGTAACTAATACAGATTAGGGAACACATTGTGTTCCCTTTTTTAAAATAAAGATGTAAGCAATTGGAGGTTCATTATGAGTAAACCGAAATATAATCGTGTCGTTTTAAAGCTAAGTGGAGAAGCTTTAGCTGGAGAGCAAGGATTTGGAATTAACCCAACTGTTATTAAGTCAGTTGCGGAACAAGTAAAAGAAATTGCAGAACTTGATGTAGAGGTTGCTGTTGTTGTTGGTGGCGGTAACATTTGGCGTGGAAAAATTGGAAGTGAAATGGGCATGGATCGTGCAGGGGCAGATTACATGGGCATGTTAGCGACAGTTATGAATTCATTAGCTCTTCAAGATAGCTTGGAGAATATCGGAATTCAAACTCGTGTACAAACTTCAATTGAGATGCGTCAAGTTGCAGAACCTTACATTCGTCGTAAAGCAGTTCGTCACTTAGAGAAAAAACGTGTTGTTATCTTTGCAGCAGGTACAGGTAACCCATACTTCTCTACAGATACAACAGCAGCATTACGTGCGGCAGAAATTGAAGCAGATGTAATTTTAATGGCGAAAAACAATGTAGATGGTGTATATAATGCGGATCCATCTATTGATCCAACAGCTACAAAATACGAAACGCTTACTTACTTAGATGTATTAAAAGAAGGTTTAGGTGTAATGGATTCTACAGCTTCTTCTCTATGTATGGATAATGATATTCCATTAATTGTATTCTCAGTTATGGAAAAAGGTAATATTAAACGTGCCGTTTTAGGCGAAAATATCGGAACAGTGGTAAGGGGGAAATAAATATGGGACAACAAGTATTGAAGTCTTCAAATGAAAAAATGGAAAAAGCAGTTGCTGCTTATTCTCGTGAATTAGCAACAGTTCGTGCTGGCCGTGCAAACGCGTCTGTATTAGATAAGGTACAAGTTGATTACTACGGTGCACCAACACCAGTTGTGCAATTAGCGAACATTACAGTTCCAGAAGCACGTTTACTAGTAATTCAACCTTATGATAAAACTTCTATCGGTGATATTGAAAAAGCAATTTTAAAAGCAGATTTAGGCTTAAACCCTTCTAATGATGGAACTGTAATTCGTATTGCATTTCCTGCACTAACAGAAGAGCGTCGTCGTGATCTTGTAAAAGTTGTGAAAAAATATGCTGAAGAAGCAAAAGTTGCTGTTCGTAACGTACGTCGTGACGGAAATGATGATCTTAAGAAGCTTGAAAAAGCTGGCGAGATTACAGAAGATGATTTAAGAGGATATACTGAAGATATCCAAAAAGAAACAGATAAATATATTGCAAAAGTTGACGAAATCGCAAAAAACAAAGAAAAAGAAATCATGGAAGTGTAATAGCGATAACTTCGCAAATATGACCCTCTTCTTAAGGGGGTCTTTTTACACTTTTAGGCATACGTCTGCTTGCTGGAGGGTATGAATGATGTTTAAAAACTTTCCTTTTTTTAAAGGTAAAAAGGACACATCGTTTGATCATCTCGTTGAAGAAGTGAAAAAAGGATATATCCCAGAACATATTGCCATCATTATGGATGGGAATGGAAGATGGGCAAAGAGGAGAGCAATGCCTCGTATTGCGGGACATCATGAAGGTATGCAAGTTGTAAAGAAAATCACAAAATTTGCAAGTAAACTTAATGTGAAAGTGTTAACTCTCTATGCTTTTTCAACTGAGAACTGGAAAAGACCGAAAAAGGAAGTTGATTATTTAATGAAGCTTCCAGAAGAATTTCTAGGTACATTTTTACCAGAATTGATTGAAGAAAACGTACAAGTCCGAGTAATAGGGCAAAAAGATCGTCTTCCTACGCATACACGCAGAGCGATGGAGAAAGCCATGGAAGATACGAAAGAGAATACGGGATTAATTCTTAATTTCGCGTTAAACTATGGAAGTCGAGATGAAATCGTTTCTGCTGTGCAACATATGATGAAAGATAATGAGGAAGGAAAAATTCGTTCTGAAGAGGTAAGTGAAGAAATGCTTTCCTCCTACTTAATGACGAGTTCTTTACCTGATCCAGAGTTGTTAATCCGAACAAGCGGAGAGCTACGTATTAGTAATTTCATGTTATGGCAAATTGCATATTCGGAGTTTTGGTTTACAGACGTGTATTGGCCAGACTTCAAAGAAGAACATTTGCTAAATGCGATTACTGACTTTCAACATAGAGGGCGCAGATTCGGAGGCGTGTAGAAAGAGAGGGTTTGGTAGTGAAACAGAGAATTATTACTGGAGTGGTTGCTGCCGCGCTATTCATTCCCATCGTAATATACGGTGGCGTGCCTTTTACGGTTTTAGTGTATGCACTTGCTTCTATAGGTTTATATGAATTAATTCGTATGAATAAGCTTACGCTTATTTCAGTACCGACAGTTTTAGCTGCAGTATTATTGTGGATTCTTTTAATTCCAAGTAGTGCATCAAAACTGTTTACATGGATTGGATTAGGTAAATTGGAAATCACATTTGTGATTGTTTTATTACTTTTATCATATACAGTCCTTTCTAAGAATACATTTACTTTTGATAATGCTTCATTTTTACTGATGGCAACGACATATGTGGCAATGGGATTCTTATATTTAAATGAAACGAGAATATTAGGAATTAAATATGTATTTTGCGCATTATTTGTTATATGGGCTACTGATTCAGGCGCATATTTCGTAGGAAAAGCATTGGGCAAGAGAAAATTGTGGCCAGAAATTAGTCCAAATAAAACGATTGAAGGTTCATTAGGCGGCATCGTTTGTGGAATTATTGTGGCACTTGTTTACAACGTGTTCTTCCCAGTCGAATCGAATGTAGTAATTTTAATTGTGCTGACAATTATCATTTCTATTTTTGGACAAATTGGTGATTTAGTACAATCTGCTTTTAAACGTCATTATGGCGTAAAAGATTCAGGTACAATTTTACCTGGGCATGGTGGTATATTAGACCGAACAGATAGTTGGTTATTCGTTTTACCAATTCTCTACTTCTTATTACAATACAATTAATAAATGAACGAGGGGTTGGAGTCATGAAAAACATTAGTTTATTAGGTGCAAGCGGATCAATTGGTACACAAACTTTAGATGTATTACGCTCGCACCCAGACCAATTCCGTCTCGTTGCTTTTTCTGTAGGGAAAAATATTGACTACGCAGTAAAGGTAATTCAAGAATTTTCTCCGCAAATCGTCTCTGTGCAAAGAGAGGAAGATGTTTTAAAATTACAATCTGTTTCTGGTAATACAAAAATTGTATATGGTAGTGAAGGACTTTTAGAAGTAGCATTACATCCAGATGCGGAGATTGTAGTAAATGCTGTTGTAGGTAGCGTAGGGTTGTTACCAACACTTCGTGCAATTGAGGCGAAAAAAACAATTGGAATTGCAAATAAAGAAACGTTAGTAACTGCAGGACATCTTGTAATGGAAGCAGCACGAAAACATAATGTTTCGTTACTTCCAGTAGATAGTGAACATTCGGCTATTTTTCAGTGCTTGAATGGTGAAAATGAAAAAAGAATTTCTCGTCTTATTATAACGGCTTCTGGTGGAAGTTTCCGTGATAAAACGAGGGATGAATTGCATCATGTGACCGTAGAAGATGCGCTTCGACATCCAAACTGGTCAATGGGTTCGAAAATTACAATTGATTCTGCTACAATGATGAATAAGGGACTAGAAGTAATTGAAGCACATTGGCTTTTTGGTATCCCTTATGAGCAAATCGATGTTGTTTTACATAAAGAAAGTATTATCCATTCTATGGTTGAATTTGAAGATCGTAGTGTAATGGCGCAGCTTGGTTCACCTGATATGCGAGTACCAATTCAATACGCACTTACATATCCTGATAGATTGCCTCTTTCAGACACAAAACAGTTAAACTTATGGGAAATAGGGACGTTGCATTTTGAGAAAATGGACCAAGAACGATTCCGTTGTTTACGTTTTGCGTATGAAGCTGGAAAAGCAGGTGGAAGTATGCCAGCTGTAATGAACGCAGCGAATGAAGTAGCTGTTGAAGCCTTTTTACAAAAGAGAATTGGTTTCTTAACAGTGGAAGACCTCATTGAAAAAGCAATGAACCATCACAATGTCATTGCACGACCGAGCTTAGAGGAAATTTTGGAAATTGATGCGGCCACAAGACGGTTTGTGATGGAACAAATTTAGCAAAGGTGGTTATGGAATTGAATACAGCGATTGCCTTTATATTAATTTTCGGTGCACTCGTATTTTTCCATGAGCTAGGGCATCTATATTTCGCAAAAAGAGCAGGTATTTTATGCCGCGAGTTTGCGATTGGTTTTGGTCCGAAAATATTCTCATTTGAAAAGAATGAAACGGTGTATACGATTCGATTACTGCCCCTTGGTGGCTATGTAAGAATGGCCGGCGAGGATGCGGACACAGTTGAGTTAAAGCCTGGGAAAAAGGTTGGCCTTGTATTAAATGAAAAAGACGAAGTTGTGAAATTAGTTTTTGATGGATATGAAAAGTATCCAAATGTTCGTGTTATTGAAGTCGAACAAGCTGATTTGGAGCATAATTTAACAATTTCGGGCTATGAAGAGTACGAGGAAGAGCTTCAAACATTCCGAGTGAATGAAAAGGCTCGTATTATTACTGCGGGGGAAGAAATTCAAATTGCTCCGTATAATAGACAATTTGGCTCGAAAAAACTAGGGCAACGCGCTTTAACAATCTTTGCGGGTCCTGCAATGAACTTCATTTTAGCATTTGTTATTTTTGTGATTCTTGGATTTGTACAAGGGGTTCCTATTGACAAACCAATGGTCGGAAAAGTGATGGATAACAGTGCAGCACAGCAAGCTGGATTGAAAGAGAATGATACAATTCAAGCTATTGATGGGAAAAACACAAGTACATGGAAAGATGTTGTTACTATTGTACGTGAAAACCCAAATAAAGAAATTACGTTACAAGTAAAGCGTGATAATGAACAGTTTAATGTGAAAGTAACGCCAACACTCGATAAAGAAGGAAAAGACGAAGTTGGTAGAATCGGTGTGTATTCTCCTGTAGAGAAAACAGTAATGGGTTCTATTAAATCAGGATTTGAACAAACGTACCAATGGACGAAACTAATTTTTGAATCTCTTGTTAAATTAGTAACTGGTCAATTTTCTATTAATGAGTTATCAGGTCCAGTAGGAATTTATAATCTAACAGATCAAGTTGTAGATTATGGGTTTACGCGTGTACTAAGTTTAGCTGCAGTTCTAAGCATTAATCTTGGTTTATTTAATTTATTACCAGTTCCTGCTTTAGATGGTGGCCGTTTATTCTTCTTCTTAATTGAAGCGTTACGAGGGAAACCAATTGATCGCCAAAAAGAAGGAATGGTTCACTTTATTGGTTTTGCATTATTAATGTTACTTATGTTAGTTGTAACTTGGAATGACATTCGTAAGTTTTTCTTGTAAAATAAAGTGAAACTTATAATGAAATAGAGCTCGTAGAATAAAATCCCTCACCTAACTCGAGGTGAGGGGTTTTACTGCGTGTAAGAGTAAAATGAAGAGGTGCAAATAAATGAAACAAAGTATGGTATTCAGTCCTACATTACGTGAAGTTCCAGCTGATGCTGAAATTAAGAGTCATCAGCTATTACTTCGTGCAGGTTTTATGCGTCAAAATGCTTCTGGTATTTATAGCTTTCTACCATTTGGATTAAAAGTATTACACAAAGTAGAACGTATCGTTCGAGAAGAAATGGAGCGCGCAGGAGCTGTAGAATTATTAATGCCAGCTATGCAAGCTGCGGAATTGTGGCAAGAATCAGGTCGTTGGTATTCTTACGGATCTGAATTAATGCGTATGAAAGATCGTAATGCTCGTGAATTCGCATTAGGAGCGACACATGAGGAAGTAATTACGGATCTTGTGCGTGATGAAGTGAAATCATATAAAAAATTACCGTTAACATTATACCAAATTCAAACAAAATTCCGTGATGAGCAAAGACCTCGTTTCGGCTTATTACGTGGAAGAGAGTTTCTAATGAAAGATGCATACTCTTTCCATGCTACACAAGAGAGCTTAGATGAAGTATACGATCGTTTATATAAAGCATACTCTAACATTTTTGCTCGCTGTGGCTTGAATTTCCGTGCAGTTATTGCTGATTCTGGAGCAATGGGCGGAAAAGATACACATGAATTTATGGTATTATCTGATGTTGGTGAAGATACAATTGCATACTCTGACACATCTGATTATGCAGCAAACATCGAAATGGCTCCTGTTGTAGCTACGTATACGAAGAGTGACGAAGCAGAAAAAGCACTTGAAAAAGTAGCAACACCAGACCAAAAAGCAATTGAAGAAGTATCCGCATTCTTAAACATTGCAGCTGACAAGTGCATTAAGTCTATGGTGTTTAAAGTAGATGAGAAATTAGTAGTGGTACTTGTTCGTGGTGATCACGAAGTAAACGATGTGAAAGTGAAAAATGTATACGGCGCTTCAGTTGTTGAGCTTGCTTCTCATGAAGAAGTAAAAGCATTATTAAATTGTGAAGTTGGTTCATTAGGACCGATTAATGTAACAGGTGATATCGAAATTATTGCTGATCATGCTGTAGCATCAATTGTTAACGGATGTTCAGGAGCGAATGAAGAAGGATTCCATTATGTAAATGTAAATCCAGAACGTGACTTTAAAGTAAGTCAATATACAGATTTACGCTTCATCCAAGAAGGAGACCAATCTCCAGATGGAAACGGAACAATTCTTTTTGCACGCGGAATTGAAGTTGGTCATGTATTCAAATTAGGAACTCGTTATAGTGAAGCAATGAACGCAACATTCCTAGATGAAAACGGAAAAACACAACCACTTATTATGGGTTGTTACGGTATCGGTGTATCTCGTACAGTGGCAGCAATTGCAGAGCAGTTTAACGATGAGAACGGCTTAGTTTGGCCAAAAGCTGTAGCACCGTTCCATGTGCATGTAATTCCAGTAAATATGAAATCGGATGCACAACGTGAAATGGGTGAAAATATCTACAACTCATTACAAGAACAAGGCTATGAAGTGTTATTAGACGATCGTGCAGAACGTGCAGGTGTTAAATTTGCAGATGCAGATTTATTCGGTCTTCCAGTTCGTGTTACAGTTGGTAAAAAAGCAGACGAAGGTATTGTAGAAGTGAAAGTACGTGCTACAGGTGAGTCTGAAGAAGTAAAAGTAGAAGAACTTCAAACATATATTGCAAATATTTTAAAATAAGAAGAGGTACCTCGTAATGGGGTACCTTCTCTTTCTTTGTAAACGTATTTTGTAAAAGAAGAGGTGAGAAATCTTTCTTTGTGGTACGTTTCAATTTATAATAGCAAATGGAAGGAGAGTGCTTATGTCTTTAACAAATGAACAACAAGAGCGATTTCAAATTTTGCTCCAGCAGTTGCAAATACCAGACGACCTTATAAATCAATATTTACAAGGCGGTGGTATTGAAAGGCTCGTTATTGATAAAGCGAATAAAAGTTGGCATTTTGATTTACAAGTGCCACGTATTTTGCCTACAGAATTATATGAATTGCTAGAAACAAAGCTTAAGCAATCATTTTCTCATATTGCAAGAACAACATTTGCATTAGAAACAGAGAATAAACAATTTACAGAAGAAGAAGTGAGGGCGTATTGGCCGCTTTGTACGGAACGAATTACATTTTCACCTATGTTCGCATACTTAAAGAAGCAGCTTCCGCAGGTGAATGGTGTGAAGTTGCTAATAAATGTGAATAACGAGCTGGAGTCTACTGCTTTAAAGAAAAACGTTGCGAAACCAGTAGGGGATCAATACGAAGTTTTTGGATTCCCGCGTTTTCAGTTAGACACACATATACAGCAAAATACAGAAGAAATGCAAAAGTTTCGTGAACAAACGCAGCAAGAAGACCGCGAGCGTGTTATACAAGCTATGGAAGAAATGGCGAAGAAGCAAGCTGAAGAAAGCAGCGTTGTGTATGAAGGACCGATTACACTCGGGTATCTTATTAAGCCAGATGAAGAGATTACACCGATGCGAGAAATTCAAGATGAAGAAAGAAGAAAAACGGTTCAAGGATATGTCTTCCATGTAGAAACAAAAGAGCTTCGTAGTGGACGTACGTTATTAACTTTAAAAATAACGGATTATACGGATTCTATTATGATCAAAATGTTCTCGCGTGACAAAGAAGATATTCCAATGCTGCAATCCTTGAAAAAAGGAATGTGGGTGAAAGCGCGTGGTTCTGTTCAAAACGATACATTCGTTCGAGATTTAGTAATGATTGCAAATGATATTAATGAAATAACAGGACCGTCTCGTAAAGATAAAGCACCAGAAGGCGAAAAACGAGTAGAGCTGCATCTCCATACTCCGATGAGTCAAATGGACGCTGTCACTCCAGTTTCTAAGCTTGTTGCTCAAGCTGGTAAATGGGGACATGAGGCTATTGCGGTTACAGACCATGCCGTGGCTCAGTCTTTCCCAGAGGCGTATTCTGCGGGGAAGAAGGCTGGAGTTAAAGTTATATATGGTGTAGAAGCAAATCTAGTTAATGATGGTGTACCGATAGCGTATAACGAAGCGCATCGTTTACTTGCAGAGGAAACGTATGTTGTTTTCGACGTTGAGACGACAGGTTTATCAGCTGTATACGATACAGTAATTGAGTTGGCTGCCGTAAAAGTAAAGGGTGGCGAAATTATTGATCGCTTTGAATCTTTCGCAAATCCACATCAACCATTATCAGCGACGATTATTGAATTGACAGGTATTACAGATGATATGTTAACTGATGCACCTGAAGTGGACGAAGTGTTTAAAAAGTTTGAGGAATGGATGGGCGACCATACACTTGTTGCCCATAACGCGAGCTTTGATATGGGCTTTATTAACGTAGGTTTTAAAAAGGCTGGACTAGAAAAAACGAATAACCCCGTTATTGATACGTTAGAACTTGCACGATTCTTATTCCCAGAAATGAAAAATCATCGATTAAATACGATGTGTAAAAAACTTGATATTGAATTAACACAACATCACCGTGCGATTTATGATACAGAAGCGACGGGATATTTACTTGTGAAAATGTTGAAAGACGTAATTGAAAAGGGATTTGAATATCACGATCAATTAAATGATAGCATGGGACAAGGGGATGCGTATAAGCGTGGCCGTCCAAGTCATATGACGTTACTTGCCACATCAGATGTTGGATTGAAAAATTTATATAAACTTGTTTCATATTCTCACCTTAATTACTTTTACCGTGTACCACGTGTGCCGAGGTCACTATTAAAAAAATACCGTGAAGGAATTTTAGTAGGAACGGCTTGTGATAAAGGTGAAGTGTTCGAGGCAATGATGCAAAAGGCACCTGAAGAGGTAGAAGAAATTGCCCAGTTCTATGATTACATTGAAGTAATGCCTCCAGAGGTGTTGCGTCATTTAGTAGAACGTGAACTTGTTCGAGACGAAGGTCAATTAAAAACAATTATTTCTAACTTAGTAAAACTAGGTGAGACGTTAGATAAACCAGTTGTTGCTACAGGAAACGTGCATTATTTAGACCCTGAGGATGCAATGTATCGTAAAATTTTAGTCAGTTCGCAGGGCGGAGCCAATCCGTTAAATCGACATTCATTACCGCCAGTACATTTCCGTACAACTGATGAAATGTTAGAATGTTTTTCATTCTTAGGTGAAGACAAAGCGAAAGAAGTTGTTGTAACAAATACACAAAAGATTGCGTCATTAATTGGTGATGTGCATCCAGTAAAAGACGATCTATACACACCGAAAATTGAAGGTGCTGATGATGAAACGCGTGATATGAGTTATAAAATGGCGCGTAGCATTTATGGTGAAGAGCTACCGGAAATTGTAGAAGCACGTTTAGAAAAAGAATTAAAAAGTATTATTGGGCATGGATTCGCCGTAATTTATTTAATTTCACATAAGCTTGTGAAAAAATCGTTAGTAGACGGATATCTAGTAGGTTCGCGTGGATCGGTAGGGTCATCATTTGTTGCAACGATGATGGAAATTACAGAAGTAAACCCATTACCACCACACTATGTATGTCCGAAGTGTAAGCAATCAGAATTCTTTAATGATGGTTCTGTAGGTTCTGGTTTTGACTTACCAGATAAAGAATGCCCTGCTTGTAATATTCCATATGTAAAAGATGGACATGACATTCCGTTCGAAACGTTCCTTGGATTTAAAGGAGATAAGGTACCCGATATCGATTTGAACTTCTCCGGGGAATACCAACCACGTGCCCATAACTATACGAAAGTACTGTTCGGTGAAGACTATGTATATCGTGCAGGAACGATTGGTACAGTTGCGGAAAAAACTGCTTACGGATATGTAAAAGGTTATGCAAATGATCATAACTTAACGATTCGAAATGCAGAGATTGATCGCTTAGTAGCAGGGTGTACCGGTGTAAAACGTACAACAGGACAGCATCCAGGCGGTATTATCGTTGTGCCAGATTACATGGATATCTTTGATTTCTCACCAATACAGTATCCAGCTGATTCAATTGGTGCTGAATGGAGAACAACGCATTTTGATTTCCACTCGATTCATGATAATTTATTGAAACTTGATATACTAGGACACGATGATCCGACCGTTATTCGTATGTTACAAGATTTAAGTGGTATTGATCCGAAAACAATCCCAACGGATGATCCAGAAGTAATGAAAATTTTCTCTGGTCCAGAATCGTTAGGGGTAACGGAAGAACAAATTAACTGTAAAACAGGTACACTTGGTATACCAGAGTTTGGTACAAAATTCGTAAGACAGATGTTAGAAGAGACAAAACCGACGACATTCTCAGAGTTAGTCCAAATTTCTGGACTATCACATGGTACTGACGTATGGCTTGGTAATGCAAACGAGTTAATTTATAACGGTACATGTACGCTGAGCGAAGTTATCGGTTGTCGTGATGACATCATGGTATATTTAATCTATCAAGGTCTAGATCCATCATTAGCCTTCAAAATCATGGAGTCGGTTCGTAAAGGTAAAGGTGTACCGGAAGAATGGGAAGAAGACATGAAAAATAATAATGTACCAGGTTGGTATATTGATTCATGTAAGAAGATTAAATACATGTTCCCTAAAGCCCATGCGGCTGCTTACGTACTTATGGCTGTACGTATCGCATACTTTAAAGTACATTTTGCACTGTTATTCTATGCCGCATATTTTACAGTTCGTGCAGATGATTTTGATGTAGAGGCAATGGCGAAAGGTTCAGCATCTATACGTGCAAGAATTGATGAAATTGCTCAAAAGGGACTCGATGCTGCGCCGAAAGAGAAGAGTTTATTAACGGTACTAGAAATGACACTTGAAATGTGTGAGCGTGGATACTCATTCCAAAAGGTGGATTTATACCGCTCACATGCAACAGAATTTATTATTGATGGAGATACATTAATCCCTCCATTTAATGCAGTACCTGGTCTTGGCACAAACGCAGCTTTAAGTATTGTAGAAGCACGTAAAAATGGAGACTTCTTATCAAAAGAAGACTTGCAACAGCGAAGTAAGGTTTCGAAAACAATTATTGAGTATTTAGATAGCCAAGGTTGTTTAGGAGACTTACCGGATCAAAACCAGTTATCACTGTTCTAGTAGGTAGGAAAAGTCTTTGCAAATCAACATTTCCTATGATATACTATTAACCGAGATAACCATGTCATGTATATTGTGTAAAGAAAAGAGTGGGGAAACCCACTCTTTCGTGTTACTATCTATGTTTTATCTACGTAGATAGGTAAAAGATTTCTGTCGTATATACATATTTTGTTACAAGTTTTACTTCTTAAATTTGGTAATACTAAGACAGATAATCCCTGCTAACAGCAGGGGCTTTTGTTAGCTAACGAGAAAGAATAAGATAGACCGTTTTTAAATTGGCGGGGTCTTCTTCTTTTAAATGGTACATGACGGCAGGAAGGAGGCTGTTTATGGATAAGAAAGTCACAGAAGTTGTAGAAGCATTTGCGCAGCCGATCGTTGAAGAGTTAAATCTTGAACTTGTAGATGTAGAGTATGTGAAAGAAGGACAAGACTGGTTCTTACGCGTATTCATCGATTCTGAAAAGGGAGTCGACATTGAAGAATGCGGTGCGGTAAGTGAACGTTTAAGCGAAGCTTTAGATAAAGAGGACCCAATTCCTCATCTTTACTTTTTGGATGTATCATCTCCTGGAGCGGAACGCCCATTAAAGAAAGAAAAAGACTTCCAGCAAGCGGTAGGAAAACAAGTGGCAATTAAAACATATGAGCCGATTGATGGTGAAAAGATGTTTGAAGGAAAGCTGCTTTCTTACGATGGTACAACAATAACATTATTATTAACAATTAAAACACGTAAAAAAGAAATCCAAATTTCGATGGATAAAGTCGCAAATGCGCGACTTGCTGTTACGTTTTAGTTAGAAGGGGGATCTTCATGAGCACTGAGTTATTAGATGCTTTGCTCGTATTAGAATCTGAAAAAGGCATTAGCAAAGACATTATTATTGATGCGATTGAAGCAGCTTTAATCTCTGCTTATAAGCGCAATTTTAATCAAGCACAAAACGTTCGTGTGAGCTTTAACCCAGAAGTGGGAACAATTCAAGTTTTAGCACGTAAAGACGTAGTAGACAATGTGTTTGATCCACGTCTTGAAATTTCTGTAGAGGAAGCAAGACAAATTAATCCAAACTATCAAGATGGTGACGTACTAGAAATTGAAGTAACACCAAAAGACTTTGGTCGTATTGCAGCACAAACTGCAAAACAAGTTGTAACACAACGAGTGCGTGAAGCAGAGCGCGGTGTTATTTACTCTGAGTTTAGTGACCGTGAAGAAGATATTATGGTAGGTATTGTACAACGTCAAGATGCTCGTTTCATCTATGTAAGCTTAGGAAAAGTAGAAGCTTTATTACCTGTAAGCGAGCAAATGCCTAATGAGCAATACAAACCACATGATCGTATTCGCGTATTCATTACGAAAGTAGAAAAAACGACAAAAGGACCACAAATTTACGTATCACGTACACATCCTGGTCTTTTAAAACGTTTATTCGAAATGGAAGTTCCTGAAATCTATGATGGAACTGTAGAAATTCGTTCTGTAGCACGTGAAGCTGGCGATCGCTCTAAGATCTCTGTATATGCAGAGAACACTGATGTTGATCCAGTTGGTTCTTGTGTAGGACCAAAAGGGCAACGTGTACAACGCATTGTAGACGAATTAAAAGGTGAAAAAATTGACATCGTTCGCTGGTCAAATGATCCAGTTGAATATGTTGCAAATGCATTAAGCCCATCACAAGTTGTTAAAGTACTTGTAGATGAAGAAGAAAAAGCGACAACAGTAGTTGTTCCAGACCACCAGCTATCATTAGCTATCGGTAAGCGTGGACAAAATGCACGTCTTGCAGCTAAATTAACAGGCTGGAAAATTGACATTAAGAGTGAGTCTGATGCGAAACAACTTGGTATTGTAACAGAAGAAGATAGCGTAATCGCATTTGGATTCGATTCAGTGGAAGACGAAATCGAATAGAGGTGATGAGTATGAGCAATCGAAAAGTTCCGTTACGAAAATGTGTTGCAACGCAAGAAATGAAATCAAAACGAGAGCTCGTTCGCATTGTTCGTTCCAAAGAGGGAGAAGTGTCCATTGATTTAACTGGGAAAAAATCAGGACGAGGTGCTTACTTGTCGAAGGACAAGGAGAGCATTCTTCAAGCTCAAAAGAAAAATGTTTTGGAACATCATCTAAAAGCGAAAATCGACGGTTCTTTATATGAAGAGCTTCTTGAGCTTGTTGAGAAGGAGTCGAAATAAGTGTCCGATTGGAAATCGTTTTTAGGACTAGCAAACCGGGCTCGGAAAATTATTTCGGGTGAAGAACTCGTTTTAAAAGAAGTACGAAGTGGCAAAGCAAAACTTGTATTGCTATCTGAAGATGCGTCAGTAAATACTACAAAACGCATCACAGATAAAACTACGTACTACAACGTACCAATGAGAAAGGTCGAAAATCGACAACAATTAGGGCATGCGATTGGGAGAGATGAGCGAGTCGTTGTAGCTGTGTTAGATGAAGGCTTTGCGAAAAAGCTGCGTAGCATGCTCGATACAAATTACCGGGGGTGAAGGTATGAGTAAAATTCGAGTGCATGAATATGCAAAAAAACATAATATCTCAAGTAAAGATCTTATGACAAAACTAAAAGAAATGAATATCGAGGTTTCGAATCATATGACAATGTTAGACGATGAAGTAGTAAATAAATTAGATAATGAATATCAAACTGAAAAACCTTCTGTTGCAGATGAGTTTGAAGTAGAAGAAAAAGTTGTTCGCAGTAAAAAGAACAGCAATAAGAAAAAGAAAAAAGGCAAAGGGAACGAAGACAAACGTCAAGAGAACTTTGCTGGTAGACAACAAACTCAAATTGTAGAAACACCAGATAAAATTACTTTCTCTGGAAGCCTTACAGTAGGAGATCTTGCTAAAAAATTAAGCAAAGAGCCATCTGAAATTATTAAGAAGCTCTTCATGCTTGGAATTATGGCAACAATTAACCAAGACTTGGATAAAGATACAATTGAGTTAATTGCTAACGACTACGGTATTGAAGTAGAAGAAGAAGTAATTGTGAGCGAGACTGAGTTTGAAACATTCATTGATGAGCAAGATGATGAAGAGAACTTAAAAGAACGTCCAGCTGTAGTTACAATCATGGGACACGTTGACCACGGTAAAACAACATTACTGGATTCTATTCGTAACTCAAAAGTAACTGCAGGCGAAGCGGGTGGAATTACTCAGCATATCGGTGCATATCAAGTTGAAGTAAACGATAAGAAGATTACATTCTTAGATACACCTGGTCACGCAGCATTTACAACGATGCGTGCTCGTGGTGCACAAGTAACGGATATTACAATCCTTGTTGTTGCAGCGGATGACGGTGTTATGCCACAAACGGTTGAAGCAATTAACCATGCGAAGGCAGCAGGAGTACCAATTATTGTTGCTGTGAATAAAATGGATAAACCAGCTGCAAACCCTGATCGCGTAATGCAAGAACTAACAGAATATGAATTAGTTCCAGAAGCTTGGGGCGGAGATACTATTTTCGTACCAATTTCTGCAATTCAAGGCGAAGGCATTGACAACTTACTAGAAATGATCCTTCTTGTAAGTGAAGTAGAAGAATATAAAGCAAATCCAAACCGCTATGCAACTGGTACAGTAATCGAAGCACAGCTTGATAAAGGTAAAGGAACTATCGCGACATTACTTGTTCAAAACGGTACGCTTCGAGTTGGAGATCCAATCGTTGTTGGAACTTCATTCGGACGTGTTCGTGCAATGGTAAGTGATATTGGTCGTCGTGTAAAAGTTGCTGGTCCATCAACTCCTGTTGAAATTACTGGTTTAAACGAAGTACCACAGGCTGGAGATCGTTTCATGGCATTCGCTGATGAGAAGAAAGCTCGTCAAATCGGTGAATCACGTGCACAAGAAGCTTTAGTTGCACAACGTGGTGAGAAATCTAAATTAAGCCTTGAAGATTTATTCCAACAAATCCAAGAGGGCGATGTAAAAGAAATTAACTTAATCGTAAAAGCAGACGTACAAGGTTCTGTTGAAGCGATGGCAGCATCACTTCGTAAAATTGATGTTGAAGGTGTAAAAGTTAAAATCATTCACACTGGTGTAGGTGCGATTACAGAATCTGATATCATTTTAGCTTCTGCATCTAATGCAATTGTAATTGGATTTAACGTACGTCCAGATGTGAACGCGAAGCGTACAGCTGAATTAGAGAACGTTGATATTCGTTTACACCGTATTATTTATAAAGTAATCGAAGAGATTGAAGCAGCGATGCAAGGTATGCTTGATCCAGAATTCGAAGAAAAAGTAATCGGTCAAGCAGAAGTTCGTCAAACGTTTAAAGTAACAAAAGTTGGAACAATCGCAGGTTGTTACGTAACAGACGGTAAAATTACGCGTGATAGTGGCGTACGTATTATCCGTGACGGCGTAGTAATTTTCGAAGGACAACTTGATACGTTAAAACGTTTCAAAGACGACGTAAAAGAAGTTGCACAAAACTATGAGTGTGGTATTACAATTGAGAGATATAATGATCTTAAAGAAGGGGACATCATTGAAGCGTACATTATGGAAGAAGTGAAGCGATGATTATCGCTTCACTCTCATTCGAGTGTATGATTTACGATGTGCATTCTTTAAAAGAGAAACGTGCAATTTTACAACGTGTGTTAACTCGTGTGAAACAGCGCTATAATGTAGCTGTTTCTGAAGTTGGGCATCAAGATGTATGGCAACGTACAGAAATTGCAATTGTTTCCGTATCCTCAAATCGTGTTATCTGTGAAAAAGAAATGAATCGTGTACTTGAGTACATCGATTCATTTCCTGAAATTGAACGTACAATAACACATTTGGAATGGTATTGAATGAGGTGAAGAGTTATGAAATTACGTGCGAACCGTGTGGGCGAGCAAATGAAAAAAGAATTAGGCGATATTATCAGTCGTAAAATTAAAGACCCACGTATTGGATTTGTTACAGTAACAGATGTACAAGTGAGTGGTGATTTACAAATTGCTAAAGTATATATTTCTGTTTTAGGTGACGAAGAACAGAAAGAAAATACTTTAAAAGGTTTAGCGAAGGCAAAAGGCTTTATTCGTTCAGAAATTGGCCAACGTATTCGTCTTCGTAAAACACCGGAAATTACCTTTGAGTTTGATGAGTCTATCGGATATGGTCATCGAATTGATACACTTTTACATGAAATTAATAAAGACGGTAAACGTGAAGAATAATGGATAGACATTTGTCTATCCATTTTTTCAATGCAAAATAAGTTTTGGATATTTAATACGAAAGAATTATGATGAGGTGAACATATATGGAAGGTGTAGTATTATTACATAAGCCAAAAGGCATGACATCACATGATTGTGTATTTAAATTAAGAAAGATATTGCGAGAAAAGAGAATTGGTCATACGGGAACATTAGATCCAGATGTAACAGGAGTATTACCTATTTGTGTGGGACGAGCAACGAAAATTGCACAATTTTTAACAAGTGAAACGAAAACATATGAAGGTGAAGTAACATTAGGGTTTTCAACGACAACTGAAGACGCTTCTGGTGAGGTTGTTGAAACGAAAAATGTAGATCGTACTATTACTCGTATGGAAGTAGAGAAAGCTCTTGCGGAATTAACAGGCACGATTGAACAAATGCCACCAATGTTCTCGGCTGTAAAAGTAAACGGGAAAAAATTATATGAATATGCAAGAGCAGGACAAGAGGTGGAACGTCCAGTTCGTACAATTACAATTCATGAATTCGTATTACTTGATGATCGTGAAGTTTTTGAAGGTGAAAATATTTCATTCCGTTTCCGTGTAACGTGTAGTAAAGGAACATATGTAAGAACATTAGCTGTAATGATCGGGGAGAAACTTGGTTTCCCATCACATATGTCTCACCTTGTAAGAACGGCATCTGGTGAATTTTTATTAGAAGATTGCATATCATTTGAAGAAATTGAAGAAAACGTGCAAAATGGAACAGTAGAGTCTATCTTCATTTCAATTGATGAAGCATTAAGTAAGTTTCCAAAAATGGTTGTAGATGAAAAGCAAGCAGAGAAAATAAAGAATGGTATGTTCTTAAAGAATGAATTAGAAATAACAGCACCATTTATTACAGTGTTTGATAAAAATGATCGTTGCTTAGCAATTTATGAACATCATCCGAAACATCCTGGCATGTTAAAGCCGATGAAAGTACTTGTGAATAATCAAGAACTAAAGCTATAATGAATTATTGGAAGGATTATTACAGAAAAAGGTGAATTCAAGCGTGAAACTTATTCATTTAACTCATCCACATGAACAAAATAAATTAGAATTACCACCTACTGTAATGGCATTAGGATTTTTTGATGGCATTCATTTAGGACATCAATGTGTAATTCGAACTGCGAAAAAAATAGCGGACGAACGAGGATATAAAAGTGCAGTTATGACATTTCATCCTCATCCATCTGTTGTTTTAGGGAAAAAGGATGCGCATGTGGAGTATATTACACCAATGCGCGATAAAGAAAAAATAGTCGAAAGCTTAGGAATCGATATATTATATGTGATTAAATTTGATGAATCATTTGCAGGGTTATTACCGCAACAATTTGTAGATGATTATATTATTGGTTTAAATGTAAAGCATGTAGTAGCAGGGTTTGATTATTCATATGGACGTTTAGGAAAAGGAAAGATGGAGACTTTACCATTTCATGCAAGAGGGGAGTTTACACAGACTGTGATTGAAAAAGTTGAATTTCAAGAAGAGAAAGTAAGTTCTACAGCATTACGAAAGTTAATTCGAAATGGCGAAATGGAGCAAATTCCATCTATTTTAGGTAGAGCCTATACTGTGGCGGGAACAGTTATACACGGCGACAAACGTGGGCGTCAAATTGGTTTTCCAACAGCTAATGTAGGTTTAAGTGATGAGTATTTATTGCCACCTGTAGGTGTTTATGCAGTGAGATTAAAAGTTCACGATGAATGGTACGATGGTGTATGTAATATTGGATATAAACCGACTTTTAAAGAAGATGAGCGTCAATTATCAATTGAAGTGCACTTATTTGAATTTAACAAAGATATATACGATCAAAATGTTACAGTAGAGTGGCATATGCGTATAAGAGCAGAAAAGAAATTCAACGGTATTGATGAGTTAGTTGAACAAATCGCAAAAGATAAGAAAACAGCACAAGAATATTTTATGAGCGAAAAGAATATACTTGCTTTTTCAAATGAAAAGTAGTATTCTATGTTATGTACTTTATGACAACCATTGCTTGGCATTGCGACTCACCGACGCTTGCTAGGTAATTGGGGGTTTAATTAATAGGAGGTGAAATAGGATGGCTTTAACACAAGAACGTAAAAATGAAATCATTGCACAATTTAGAACTCATGAGACTGATACTGGTTCTCCAGAGGTTCAAATTGCTGTCCTAACGGAGCAAATTAACACTCTAAACGAGCACTTACGTACTCACAAGAAAGATCATCATTCACGTCGTGGTCTATTAAAGATGGTTGGTAAACGTCGTAACTTACTAACTTACCTTCGTAATAGCGATATCACACGTTACCGTGAATTAATCACAAAGCTTGGCTTACGTCGATAGTCAAAGAAGCGGGAATATTCCCGCTTTTTTGTTAGGTAAAAATATATCTTCTACGCTTTATAGCTTACTTAATTTTAGGCAATACTAGAGGTAGAATATTGTGATATACTATCCATTTACATAGAAGAATTGAATACTTTAAATTGAGAGGGGTACTTAAATGAGTCAAGAAAAGCAAGTCTTCTCGATAGATTTAGCTGGTCGCCAGCTAACAGTTGAAACTGGTCAGCTTGCAAAACAAGCGAACGGAGCAGTATTAGTAAGATATGGCGATACAGCGGTTCTATCTACAGCAACTGCATCAAAAGAAGCAAAAAATGTAGATTTCTTCCCACTTACAGTAAACTATGAAGAGCGTTTATATGCAGTCGGAAAAATTCCTGGCGGTTTTATTAAGCGTGAAGGTCGTCCAAGTGAAAAAGCAATTTTGGCAAGTCGTTTAATCGACCGTCCAATTCGTCCGCTATTCGCAGATGGCTTCCGTAACGAAGTACAAGTTGTCAGCATTGTAATGAGTGTTGATCAAGATTGTTCTTCTGAAATGGCAGCTATGCTTGGTTCTTCATTAGCGTTATCGATTTCAGATATTCCATTTGAAGGTCCAATCGCTGGTGCGACAGTTGGCCGTATTAATGGCGAATTCGTTATTAACCCAACAGTAGAACAGCAAGAACAAAGTGATATCCACTTAGTTGTAGCTGGTACGAAAGATGCGATTAACATGGTTGAAGCAGGAGCAGATCAAGTACCTGAAGAAACAATGTTAGAAGCAATTATGTTTGGTCATGACGAAATTAAACGTCTAATTGCATTCCAAGAAGAGATTGTACAAGCTGTAGGTAAAGAGAAATCAGAAGTGAAACTTTATGAAGTTGACGCTGATCTTAACCAAGCTGTACGTGAAATGGCTGAAGAAGATATGCATTCAGCAATTCAAGTACATGAGAAACATGCACGTGAAGATGCAATTAACGAAGTGAAAAAACGTGTTATTGAGCATTACGAAGCGCAGGAAGCTGACGCTGATACATTAGGACAAGTAAATGAGATTTTATATAAAATTGTAAAAGAAGAAGTACGTCGTCTTATTACAGTTGAAAAAATCCGTCCAGATGGCCGTAAAGGTGACGAAATCCGTCCGTTAGCATCAGAGGTTGGTATTTTATCTCGTACACACGGTTCTGGTTTGTTCACTCGTGGACAAACACAAGCATTAAGTATTTGTACATTAGGTGCATTAGGCGATGTGCAAATTTTAGATGGTCTTGGTGTAGAAGAATCAAAACGCTTTATGCACCATTACAATTTCCCATCATTTAGTGTTGGTGAAACAAGACCAATGCGTGGACCAGGTCGTCGTGAAATCGGTCACGGTGCACTAGGAGAACGCGCACTTGAGCCTGTAATTCCATCTGAAAAAGATTTCCCATACACAGTACGTCTTGTATCTGAAGTTTTAGAATCAAATGGTTCTACTTCACAAGCAAGTATTTGTGGTAGTACTTTAGCAATGATGGATGCTGGTGTTCCACTTAAAGCTCCAGTTGCAGGTATTGCAATGGGTCTAGTTAAAACTGGTGAGCATTACACAATTTTATCTGATATTCAAGGTATGGAAGATCATTTAGGTGATATGGACTTTAAAGTAGCAGGTACAGCACAAGGTGTAACTGCACTACAAATGGACATTAAAATCGATGGTCTATCTCGTGAAATTTTAGAAGAGGCATTACAACAAGCAAAAGTTGGTCGTGTGCACATTCTAAATCATATGTTATCTGTTATTCCAGAGCCACGCACTGAATTATCAGCGTACGCTCCAAAGATTATTACAATGACAATTAATCCAGATAAAATCCGTGACGTTATCGGACCGAGCGGTAAACAAATCAATAAAATTATTGAAGAAACTGGCGTTAAAATTGACATCGAGCAAGATGGCACAGTATTCATTTCTTCAATAAACCAAGAAATGAACGACAAAGCTAAGAAAATTATCGAAGATATCGTTCGCGAAGTACAAGTAGGTGAAATCTACGAAGGAAAAGTGAAACGTGTTGAGAAATTCGGTGCTTTCGTTGAATTATTCAGCGGTAAAGATGGATTAGTTCACATTTCTGAACTTGCACTTGAGCGTGTAGGTAAAGTAGAAGACGTTGTAAAAATCGGTGACGTAATTACGGTTAAAGTTATCGAGATTGACAAGCAAGGTCGCGTAAATCTATCTAGAAAAGTATTGCTAAAAGAAGAGCAAGAAAAAGAAGCTGCTAAAGAAGAAAACAAACAAGAGCAGCAATAAGTAAAAGCCAGTTTAACTGGCTTTTTTTGTTATGTAAAAAACATGATGTTCAATATATTTTTATGTCGGTATAGGTATAGTTTTCATTATAACGCTCAAATTAACAAAGATAAGAAGAAAATGTTTTTATATAGTTAATTTGGGAGGGTTTATATGAAAGTTCGTATATTGGCATACATATGTATATTTTCTTTATATGTCAGTTTAGGCTCTTATTCTGTTTTTGCGCAAGATAACTTGCATGAAGAAATTCAAAAGCATGCAAAACAGTATGAGATTGCACCTCAAAATGCGATGATTGATAAAATATGGAAGGCAACACCTGGATATAATGGAAGAGAAGTGGATATTGAAGCATCGTATAATAATATGAAGAAGCTAAAGGAATTTGATCAAAAATATCTTGAATTCAAAGAAGTCTCACCGAGTGTTCATTTAGAAGATTTATCACCAGCTCCAATTTATAGAGGGCATCCAAATAAAAAGATGGTAGGATTAACAATAAATGTGGCATGGGGAAATGAGTATTTGCCTCGCATATTAGAGATATTGAAAAAGCATGATGTGAAGGCCACTTTCTTTTTAGAAGGACGTTGGGTGAAAGAAAATTTGCGATTTGCAAAAATGATTGTCGATGCAAAACAAGAAGTTGGAAATCACTCATACACACATCCAAATATGAAAACGTTATCGTCAGATGAAATACGAGATCAGTTACAAAAAACAAATCGAATGATAGAAGTAGTAACGAATCAAAAAGTAAGATGGTTTGCCCCGCCGAGTGGAAGTTTTCGAGATGAAGTCGTAAAGATTGCAGATGATTTTCAAATGGGAACGATTATGTGGACTGTAGATACGATTGATTGGAAGCGCCCTGAGCCGGATGTACTATTGCAGAGAGTAATGAGAAAAATACATCCAGGTGCTATCATATTAATGCATCCTACTTCGTCTACAGCAGAGGCTTTAGATATAATGATTACAAAATTGAAGGAACAAGGATATAAAGTGGGGAATATAACTGAATTACTGGATGAAAAACGTGTGGATTAAATACATTTGCATGACATTCATCCTTAAACTTGTTATCATTAAATAATAGCGTTTTATTTAGAGAAACTGGCAGTAGGAGGAAAGTTTTTGATTAAAAAATATACTTGTAAAAATGGTGTAAGAATAGTTATGGAGAATATACCAACTGTAAGATCGGTTGCAATTGGTATTTGGATCCATGCGGGATCAAGAAATGAAAATGAAAAAAATAATGGGATTTCTCACTTTTTAGAGCATATGTTCTTTAAAGGGACAGAAACACGTAGTGCACGAGAGATTGCAGAATCATTTGATAGCATTGGTGGTCAAGTGAATGCATTTACTTCAAAAGAATATACATGTTACTATGCAAAAGTATTAGATGAGCATGCTAAATATGCTTTAGATGTTTTAGCAGATATGTTCTTTAATTCAACATTTGATGAGGAAGAACTGAAAAAAGAGAAGAATGTCGTATGTGAAGAAATTAAAATGTACGAAGATGCTCCAGATGATATTGTGCATGATATGTTAACGAAAGCAACATATGAAACGCATCCACTTGGATATCCTATTTTAGGAACAGAAGAAACGCTTAATACGTTTACAGGTGATACGTTACGTCAATATATAAAAGATCATTATACACCTGAAAATGTAGTTGTATCAATCGCAGGAAATATTGATGAAGCATTTTTACAAACAGTGGAGCAATATTTCGGTAGTTATGAAGGAACAACAAACCGTGAACAAGTACATAGCCCAATTTTCCATTTCAATAAGGTAGCCCGTAAAAAAGAAACGGAACAAGCTCATTTATGTCTAGGATATAAAGGCTTACAAATGGGACACGAAGATATTTATAACTTAATTGTATTAAATAATGTTTTAGGCGGTAGCATGAGTAGCCGTTTATTCCAAGAAGTACGTGAGCAACGTGGATTAGCTTACTCAGTATTTTCTTACCACTCTTCTTATGAAGATACAGGCATGTTAACACTTTACGGTGGAACAGGTAGCCAACAATTAGATACATTGTATGAAACAATGCAAGAAACATTAGAGACATTGAAAAATACAGGTATTACAGAAAAAGAGCTTATGAATAGTAAAGAGCAATTAAAAGGAAACTTAATGTTAAGTTTAGAAAGTACAAATAGCCGTATGAGCCGTAACGGTAAAAATGAATTGCTTCTTCGTAAACATCGTTCACTTGATGAGATTATTGAAAGTGTAAACACTGTAACAAAAGAAAATGTGGACGGATTAATTCGCAATATGTTTACTGACGAGTTCTCTGCGGCACTTATTAGTCCAGACGGAAAACTTCCAAAAGGAATAAAACTATAATCAATTTTTACGATGTATAAAAAATAACCTTCTCTCTTTTTAAATGAGAGAAGGTTATTTTTTTTATACATATAGAATAGGTACTAATTATAGACAATGCAAATGAAAAATTCATTAGGGGAGTGGAGTGTGTATGCGATTAAGTGAATTAAGTGGTAAAGAGGTTGTAGATATAGAAAAAGCGGAAAAAATGGGAGTCTTAGGTTATATGGATTTAGAGATTAATGAGAAAGACGGGCAAATACAAACACTTATAATACCTGTAGGGAAGTGGGGAGGTTTTAAAAAGGAACCACAAGAAGTAAGGGTGGCATGGAGTCAAATAAAGAAAGTCGGACACGATATGCTTCTTTGTGATAGTATAGATCGTTCAAATTCGGAGTGAAGGATGGCCATTTTGGTCATCTTTTTTTGTATCTACATAGAAACCTGATAAATCATATGTGCATTTGGATTTTCAATCACCATAAACTCGTACATTACATATGATGTGGAGGAAAAAGAAAAAGTAGGCACTTTTCTTATAAATGACAGAAAAAGAAGGTGAATTAGGGAATGTTGACTGAGATGCATATTGCTGTCATAGGAGGAGATGCAAGGCAGCTAGAAGTAATTCGTAAGCTAGTTGAATTGGATGCGAAACTTTCTTTGATAGGTTTTGATCAGTTAGATCATGGTTTCACAGGGGCAGCAAAAGAAAGTATACAAAATTTAGATTTCACTTCTGTAGACGCAATTATTTTGCCGGTTGCCGGTACAAATGCCAAAGGAGAAGTAGATACTATTTTTTCAAATGAAAAAGTTTCAATAACGAAAGAACAAATTGAAAATACACCAGAACACTTTACTATATATTCAGGTATTGGTACACCTTACTTGGAAAATCTCGTATCTACTACGAACCGAAAACTTGTTAAATTATTTGATCGTGATGATGTAGCAATATACAATTCTATTCCAACGGTAGAAGGTACATTAATGATGGTAATTCAACATACCGACTATACAATTCATGGGTCCAATGTAATGGTTCTAGGATTTGGTAGAACAGGAATGAGTGTTGCGAGAGCATTTCAATCATTAGGAGCCCATGTCAAAGTTGGAGCAAGACGATCTGAACATATTGCACGTATTACAGAAATGATGTTTTCTCCTTTTCATATGCAAGACATAGAGAAAGAAGTAGGAAATATCGATATTGTAATTAATACGATTCCGCACCTCGTTGTAACAGCGAATGTTATTGCAAAAATGCCAGCTCATACGTTAGTGATTGATTTAGCTTCTAAACCAGGCGGTACTGACTTTAGATATGCGGAAAAAAGAGGAGTCAAAGCATTGCTAGCACCTGGATTACCAGGTATTGTTGCCCCAAAAACGGCTGGGCAAATCTTAGCAAATGTTCTTTCTCAGTTATTAGCAGCAGATGCAATCGCAAAGGAGGAGGAAAAGAAATGAGTTTGAAGGGGAAACGAATTGGTTTCGGATTTACAGGTTCACATTGTACGTATGAGGAAGTTATGCCGCACTTAGAAAAATTAATTGCTGAAGGAGCAGAAGTACGTCCTGTTGTTTCATACACTGTTCAATCAACAAATACTAGATTTGGAGAAGGAGCAGAGTGGATTAAGAAGATTGAAGAAATAACAGGTTTTAAAGCAATTAATTCAATTGTTGGAGCAGAGCCACTTGGACCTAAAATTCCATTAGACTGCATGGTAATCGCTCCTTTAACAGGAAATTCTATGAGTAAATTTGCAAATGCAATGACAGACTCTCCAGTACTAATGGCAGCAAAAGCGACGCTAAGAAATGGCAAGCCTGTCGTATTGGCGGTTTCGACGAATGATGCTTTAGGGTTAAATGGGGTAAATCTAATTACACCAACAAGGTGACGACAAAGCATAAACGCTTATATGTCGCCACCTTGAGGGAGCTTAGGGTAAAGCACAAGTTCGAAATCATCGAGCCTTTGCCACTTTTCCTTTTTATAAACAGCCTTTTCTAAAACTGACTTTAGGAGGCTGTTTTTCTTTTTGGGATCATCTGTTTTAAAGTACAGATCAAGAACATGCTCCACTTGAGGTATTGTATCTTTCTTCACTTTTTCCTTCTTAATTTCGGTTTTAATTTCTTTCTTTAAGTTTTCCATAGTGGAAGTAATTTCAGTAATGCGATCAGAAACTACATTCGAGCGTTCTAAAAACATATCGACTGTGTAAACGCCACGCTCTAATAAATCATGTAAATTATTTTTTTGTTTTTGGACATCCACTAATTCTTTTTCAAGCTTGCGTAATGCAGCTTCATTCATTTGAATGACTTGTGTTTCTTTTGATTTGTCATCTTGCTTATGTTTTTCAAAATCAGCTTTATAATTGATGTACCATTCTTTTAATGCCTCGAGTAAACGCTTCTCAATTAATTCAGTATAACTTGATTTGTTTTCACAGCCACGGTGTTTACAATCCATCGTTTCTTTTCGATTCTTCGGATAACGTTGGACCATGCTATAACCACATTTACTACATTTAATAATGCCAGCTAGAGGATTTTTAATTCCGTTCGTATTGTAAGGAACGTGATATCTTGAGTTTAATTTTTCTTGTACTTGTTCAAATAAACTTTCAGGTATGATTGGCTCATGTTTGCCATCAGCAATAATCCAATCTGATTTATCTTGTCTTGCACAACTACGCTTCACAGCGTCAGGACGTTTTACTTCTTTTCTCTTTTGCCAAGTCACCTTTCCGATGTACACATTGTTTTTTAATATATCTAAGATGCTATAGGGGTTCCAATCATTACCGAGTTTACTTTTATATCCAAGATCATTTAACTTGCTTCTAATTGCACTCGCACCCATATCTTCATTTGCATACCAATCAAATATCATTCTTACAACAGAAGCTTCTTCTGAATTAATGGTTAAAGTACGTTCTCGCTTATTTAAACGGTGGATATCATAACCATAAGGCGCATGGGTACCGAGGTAATTACCAGCCTCCACGCTTGCTATACGGCCGCGCTGCATACGTCGTGTAATAATCTTTAACTCCTTACGAGCCATAAACGCTTCAAATTCACTGTATTCTTCATCCCACTCATCATTAAGGTCATAAGTCTTCCTAGGCGTCATAATCTTCGTATTCGAGCGTTTAAACGTCTCTAAAATGATTCCTTGTTCTTTCATACCACCACGACCTAAACGGTCCATATCCATACAAAGAACAACATCATATTTGTTATCTTCAATTTCTTCAAGCAATGCTAACATTTCAGGTCGTTTCACTAAACTCTCACCAGAAACGATTTCCTCACGAACAGATAAAACATTTAAGTTCATTTCCTTGGCAATTTTCAGCAGGGTAGTTCGATGTTTTGCTAATGTTTCGCCTTCGCCGCGTGCTTCAGCTTCAAGATCAGCGCGGGATTTTCTTAAGTAGATTGCAGTTTTCATAAGATTACCTCCTTAGCTTAGTAACTATTATATAAAAGGCGTTTATTTTCAAGAAGTATAAGTAATGAATAATAAAAGAAAACCCTATTTAAAGGATTTTCTTTTATATACTTAAAGCGTTTGTAGAAGTTTCTAACGAAAATTTAAATTTTCATAGTGTGTTTGAAATTAATGAAAAGTTTTTGATGTGTATTATTACTTTTAGTTATCGTCATCATCTTCTGATTTAATTTCTAAAAATTCGAGGTATACCTTGGCTGAATAATCGCATATATAAAATACATATTCCTTTGAACGGTATCTATCATATAGTAATGCTCTACTCTCATCTACCATATGAGAATGAATTAAGTCTAAATCTTTAATATATTCTTCAGAAACAATCCTTGATAAATATAGAATTTCCTTTTTTTCAGTCGTTTGATTCACAATATACATCAGGAAACCAGTTAGGGCGATAGGGATTACAATAATAAAAGCCCAAGCACTATAAGTACGAAGATATAGTACTGTTGAGGCAAAAACTGGACAGTAAAAAAATAAAGAGCTAATTATAGTTATAAAAGCTAGGATCATAATTAGTTTTTTATGAGAGTTCCATTTTTTTGTTACAAACAAAGTAAGCGATAAGAAGATGGAACATATCAACAAACTACACGTAAGAAAGAGTAAGAAATTATTTTGATTTTCAAACTTTGTCATTAGACTAAGACCATCCATGAATAGAAAACTTGATGCAGGAATGATATAAAGCATTATTAAGAGAACTATATATATACCAATTGAATTACTTAAATTTAATTTAGCCTGGTTTAATTTTGTTAAAAATAAGCGATCCCTTTCTCTAAAATGTATGAGTTTGAGATACATAATTGGAATAGCTGAGAAAAGTGAAATAATAAACGGAACTAAAAACTTCCAAACGTCATTCATTTTTGAACAACTCCTTACAATTTTTTTAGTTGTTTAATTACCTGATTTGTTGCACCTTGCTACTTTATCGTAAAAATAAACTGCCTGTTTCTTTGCAATCGGATCGTCATCCATTTCTTCTAATTGAGATAACGCAGAACGTGCAGTATCGCAATCCATTTTTTCAATTTCTTGTCTCTCGAATCGTTCACGGCGAGAGGCTGCCGCCCTATCGAAAGCTTCCCCTTTCTCCTTTGGATCAGCGGCTTGAAGTTTTCTTATTTGCTCCTCCTTGAATCGCTCCAATTCAGGCCCTTCTATTTTTGGTACTGACTGATTAATGGAATCATTTTCTTCGAGTTGTTTTTCTTGATTCTGATGTTGTTCTACTTTGGTTGCTTGTTCTTGCTTCGCTTTTTCTTCCGCCTGGCGTTGGACTTCAGCTTCCTGACGTTGTTGTTCGTCTTCTTTAACTGGATTATTAGTATCACAACCAACTAGTCCAATAGATAAAAAGAGCGCTGTAAATGGTATTAGGTATTTTTTCATTATTAATCCTCCATAATTTAATAGAATTACACCTGCTTTCTTAATAAACGTAAGTTTTTAAACGAGCGAATCCTCCAGGAATCCCATGAGCCTCCGCAATTTCTTGAATAGATAAACGAGTATCTTTATAAGCAGAAATCATTTCATCGGTAAGTAACAATTCTACAGCAAATGTATTCGCTTCGATTTCTAGGCGATCCACTGAAAAGAAGGTTTGGTTACGCAAGAAGGGGGTATTTGCTTTGGGATGAAGTACAGCATGACCTAATTCATGTGCACAAACAAATTGTTGAGTGGTTTCGTTAATTCTATTATTAATATGAATGAATTTAAAGCGTTTATAAGTGTTGTAAAAACCAAGAGTATTCCCAAGGTCTTCAAACAACACTATAATATCTTTTCGTTTAGCAATTTCAAAGGGGTTTGTTGTGCCGTGTTTTTTTACGATTTTCAGTACGTAGTCTTTAATCTTCATTTCTCGCTCCGTTCAATCTTTTTTGTACTTGTTTGGAGTGAATTTTTGTTTGGCTAATTGTTTTGCCATGCGCATAGAGTTTTCTAGAGAAATACGAATCATTTCTTTTGTGTGTTCGTCTATTGGTTCTCCGTCAAACATTAACGCTTCATCGCTGTTTTCTAGCTCTTCTAAGGTTTTTTCTAAATCACGTGCAATATCACGTTCTTCTTTAATTGATAATTTAGATGGATTATTAGATACCATTTCTTTTGTTTGGGTTCTATCTAACAGATAATCTGTTGATACCTCAAAAAAGTCTGCAATTTTCTTTAAAGTATCATAATCTGGTTCACGCTGGCCCTGCTCATAATTAGCTAATTTTCCTCTTGAAAAGCCCAAACGATCAGCGAGTTCATATTGACTTAGTTTTTGTTTTTTTCTAAGTTCCGATATCTTTTTTCCAAGCATAAATTCTTCCTTCTTTCTAAATAAGAATAGGCGCTTTTTATTAATTATAGAAACGTTTAGTTTCTAAATCTATAAAGGAAACAAAAAGTTTCTAATAAATGTTGACAGAAACGATTTGTTTCTTTATATTGGAGTTACAAGGAAACAAAACGTTTCTTTCTGGGGGTGGTATATTGAATAAAAAAAGAAATAAAATGATTGAATTTAGAAGTAATCAATCCAGAATAGTTGTAGCAAGGCATTTAAAAATTACGCCTCAAATGCTAGGAGCAATTGAACGTGGTGATAGAACGCCTTCATTGGAATTAGCTAAAAGAATAGCTGATTTTTATAAAACAACAATTGACGATCTTTTTTTTAATTAAAAAGGAAACGAAATGTTTCTAAAGGGGTGAGAAAATGCCATCAACTAACATGGCAGTACCAACAGAACCGTCGCATAAACATATAAAAAGCACTTCAAGAGGTGACACCATGAGCCAACAAGAAGAATATGCGGCGACTTATGAATTTGGAAAAACGAAAGTCCATGTTGTGGCTCCTGAGCCAAAATCACAAAAGGATATCGATAAAATCCGTCAAGCATATTACAAGGCTGGTTGGGCCATCATCAAAGAGATACAAGTAAAAGAAAACGTTGAGGAATAGTTCCTCTCTTTTTATACGAAAAGTAGACAAGTTACATATGTACTAAGTTCATTGTAACCATTTGAAAACTAAATATGGAGGCGAACAGATATGGGAACAAGCATATACTGTAATTCAGCAATAGGGGAATTATTACAGAATGCTAGAGAATGTTGTGACAACGTTCAGCTGAAAACCAAGAAAGGGCTATCTAAGTACCTTGGCATTACACATGAACGATTAACCCGAATTGAATCTGGACTTTCTAAACCAGAATTTGAACTTGCGATGGATTGGTGCCATGCAACAGGAGCAAAGTTGAATCAACAAGCAATCAAACATATTTATGGTGTTGGGTTGCCGCCTACAGATCCACGCTTAACTCAAGATGTAAATCTACAATTGATGAACTACATTAAGCAAGCTGAAGAGGGAATTGCGGCAGCGAAAGAAATTATGAATCTACAAGTTACAACAAGATCATGGAAGCTTGATGAAAAGAAGAAACATGAATACGCAGTTCATGCAAAAGAAATCTTCGACACAATCCAAGCTACTCAATGTGTAGTTCAAGCTCTTGAACAAGTTCATTTTGGCATTATGGAACAAATACAAAGAAGTTGGTTGCAAAAGGCTATGGCGGAGAACGTTATAATTCAATCGGTGGATAGCTTAATGAATTTAACAAAGGTGCTGTAAAGGAGGAAGAAAAATGACGGTAGATTATAAGAAACCGAGTCTAAGAGAATACAAGGAATTAATTCGATATGATGCAAAACTAACTGGTGAAATTAAAATAGCAGAATTACTTAATGAGGATTCAAAAACAGTTGAGTTAAAGCAAGAGAAGAAATTGTTGGGAATTCGAATCAAAATTATAGAAGCATCATTTATTTTGAAGCATAAATGGGTAAATAAAAAAGCTACCGCCTAGACAACAGTAGCTCTGAAAAATATCGTAAAGCAATTATAACATTATATAAATCATTTGGACAAGCCACTGTGCTTGTCGTTATGACCAGAAAGGGATTGTTCCTCCCATACCTCTACAATGTTCCTTTCTGGTTGTAACGATGCGTACAGCATCAAATTAATTAGAAAGGAGATGTAATTCATGAACGATAAAAACAATCGTCTTCATGATTTAGTTCTTCCTGGAGATTTTTCATTTGCGAATAAACTTCGTAACTGTATGAGTGAATGTATTTATAACATGTTTAATGCTGAATCAACCGAAGAATCAAATCTTTGGGAAGAAGAATTGGAGCGGTGTATGAAAGAATTTAAAATGCTTCGTCATACAAAAGAAGAGCATGAGGCATCGATGAGTTATCGGGTAGTGATTAAAGATTTAAGAGCAAGAGGAGTTAACGCTTCATTAGTAACACGTAGAAAATAAAAAGATCTATCACTTGGCAGAGTGATAGACAAACGGTCTTGCAAAAGATCTTAGGATTAATTATATCAAATTAGCATTCGTATAACAACGGAGTGTGCTACATGCTTTTAGACAAATCGTTACATAGAGTGTTGCTGAACCCTAAAGTGTTTCAACAAGCAACATCAGAGCAACACCTAATTTACTTAATAAAACAATATCTAAAAATAGGATATAAGAATTATCGCTTATTACGTGTAGAGGACGGATTCGCGATATGTAAACGGGAGGATGAATAATATGGCAGTTTATAGACCAGTACATGTTTCATTTTGGCAGGATTCATTTGTTTTAGATCTTACACCGGAGGAGAAGTATTTCTACTTATATTTGATGACAAACAGTAAGACGTCTCAATCAGGAATCTATGAGCTTCCACTTCGTATCATTGAAACTGATACAGGATATAACCGTGAAACTGTTATGAAGCTATTAGAACGTTTTGCTGAGTACGGAAAAATTAATTACAACCAAAAAACAAAAGAGTTGTTCTTAATCAACTGGTTAAAATTCAATCCAATTAAAAATGTAAACATTGAAAAGTGTGTTTTAAAAGAAATTCAATCTGTAAAGGACCAGGATTTTTTAGTTGATTTCTATGAAACTTGCTTGCAATTAGAACGAGAACAAGATTTTAAAATCCCTCGTATTAAGGAGTATTTATCAGTCCGTTTGGAGGGGCTTATAAGGGGCTTCCAAGACCCTAGCAAGGAAGAAGAAAAAGAAAAAGAAGAAGAAAAAGAACAACAACAAGAAGAACGCGCAGGCGCGGAAGAAGTTGTTGAGGTTCATCCAATTTCTTTTTACGAGCAAAACTTCGGATTCATCACGCCTTTTATCGCAGATGGTATTTATGCTTGGATAGATGATTTAAATGCAGAGCTAGTTATTAAGGCTATGGAGATTGCTTTAGAGAAGAATACGAGAAATATGTCTTACGTAAATACGATTTTAAGAGATTGGCATCTTAAAGGCTTTAAAACAGTAACTGATGTTGAGGCAGCTGATAAAGTATTTCGTGCTCAACGATTAACAAAATCGCAGCAACAAACACAAGCACCTTATCAACAAAAAGGATTATCAGAAACTACTAAAAACGTAATACAGCAGCAACAAGCATGGGAGCAGAACATTCCAACAGAAGAAGAACTTGCAGTACTTAACCAACAGAATGCGTGGTTGGCCAAATGAGTAACGATATGATTCGTAATGTTGAAGCTGAACAAAGTGTTTTAGGTAGCATAATCCAAGAAGGTGATTTAATTAAAGATTGTCAGCTAAAGGTAAAACAGTTTTCTTTACCAACGCACCAAGTGATTTTCAAGGCAATGAGAGAATTAGAGGATGCTGAGGTTCCGATAGATCTTGTTGCTCTCATTGGAAAATTCGATGAAAGCTTTATGCATCAAATTGGCGGAATTGAATTCTTTGTAAACTTAACAGAAGTTGTTACGACTACTAAAAATTTCTCGTATCACGAAGGCTTAGTTATCGAAGCTTGGAAAATGCGACATGCTCAGGAGGTTGCTGGTAACTTATATAACCGCCTTCAGCAAGATAGGGATATGAGTGCTATTAGTACATCAATTGATGAATTAAGCGCCATTGAAGAAACGGGTTACTCAGATGAATTTAATTTGAAAGATACGCTTGTTGATTTGTATAAGAACATGCAAATTGATGTAGGAGATTTAACCGGTATACCAACTGGTTATGACGACCTGAACAGAATGACAGCAGGGTTACAAGAAGGTGATTTAATCATTGTCGGTGCCCGTCCTTCAATGGGGAAAACGGCATTTGTATTAAACGTTGCTTTTCATGCAGCAAGTGCTCATACAGCAACAGGAATTTTCTCGCTCGAGATGGGGGAGGAGCAATTACTTAAACGTATGATTTCAAGTACTGGAAATATAGATGCTACGAAATTAAAGAATCCTAAGAAGCTATGTAATTTAAAGGATTGGGAAAAGATTAGTCAAGCGATGGGATTAATTAATGATTTGCCATTAGAAATTTACGATAAAGCAAATGTAACGATGCAAGAGATTTATGCAAAGGCTAGGAAATTAAAGCGTAAGTACCCTGATAAAAAGGGTTTAATTGCAATTGATTATTTGCAGCTTATTGTAGGGGATCCAAAGCATAGAGGGAACCGCATGCAAGAAATCGGTGAGATTAGTCGTAAGTTAAAACTGATGGCAAGAGAGCTAAATGTATGTGTAGTTGCATTATCACAGTTAAGTCGTGCTGTAGAAAGTAGACAAGATAAGAGACCATTGTTATCAGATTTACGTGAGAATGGTCAAATTGAGCAAGATGCGGATTTAATAGCATTCTTATATCGTGAAGATTACTATGACCGCGAGACAGAAAATAAAAACATAACAGAAATTATTTTAGCGAAACAGAGGAACGGTCCAGTTGGTGTTGTTGAACTAGCATTTATTAAAGAATTTAGTAAGTTTGTAAATTTAGAGAGAAAGTTCATCCATCAACAGGAGGCTTAATCATGTTGTTACGTCAGGAAGTAGAACGTAGAAAACTAATAATCATTCGTAAATTATTGGGATTAGGATTAACTGAAATTAACGGACAAACATTAGATCAACTAACGTTAACGCAGCTTGAAGGAATTTTAATTGCAAGCTTGCAGGTATTGGAGGGGAAAAACAATGCCAAAGCAATTAACAATTTTTGACGTGGAACCAGTTGTATCATTTGATTCTAAGAAAGCTCATATTCACCGTTTGAATTCAAAATTAAGGTATACAGATGTGGTTGTGCAAATACCACGCCAAGCCAAAGCGATAGATGAATTAAAACCAACGACAGCGCCTGATGAACGTTACGAATTATTTGAGGATTATACAATTGGGATTTGGCGTTATAAGCGAGCGGAGGATAAACAATTTGTATGGGAAGAGGCAGAAGAAATGTGTAAGCGAGCAAGAGATGAAAAAAAGCCGATTCCAATACGGCTCCATTTATCACTTGAACCATCATTTGTTCCTGAAAATGTTGTGCAATATCTATAGACAAATAAAAAAAGCTGAGATTACTCTCAACTTACTTCGACAAAGTAATTATAACATATGGGAGTGATCTTGGTGGGAATTAGAAAAGAAAATATTGTTGAAATGACAGCTGAAATAGATTTGAAAATAAACGGAATATATATCGTTAAAAATGGTCAGGTTCAGCTAATAGAACCACCTCAAAGTGGATTTGGTGAACAATCATTTGTATATCAAAGTGGAAGAGTAATTCGGATGGAAGAGCGGAAAACACAGTTATTATAATCAAATTTGAATTTTGTACGAAAGAATGGGAAAGGAAATTTAAAACCGGCCCAAAAATTATTTGTTTTGGGTCGGTTTGGAATAGTAAAGCATTTTATTTACGACTGTGTTTGGAAATGTTGAGATAACGTAGCTAGCTGTTTTAATTTTTCAGGATCCTTAAATGCTTGAGTCATGAATACTTCTAGCATTTTCGTTTCTGGGTTAAAGCTATTCTTTTGTATTTGTTGCATGGCTAAATCTATTGTTTGTGATGCTAATTCATTATTTCGCTCAGTAACCAGGGATTTTAGTTCCGTTAGGCTATCTTGAATGTTAAGTAAATACGGCACAACATTCAATTGTCCTTGCTCAGATGTAGATTGTGTATCCTGGTGGGTTTCCTTTTTCTCTTGAATATCGAATGATAATATCGTTTCATGTAAACGTTTTTTAGCAACTTCAGCTTTTTCTAGGTCATTTGTAGCATAGGTGATAGTTCGTAAGTTAGCGACATCGAATGGGAGCTTTGTATCTTCTTCCACAATTGGGATTAAAGGTTTCCCTAGAGCATGACGGAATCCCATTTCATAAAATGCATTTGGATTATGTTCAGTCATATCAGCAATGACTAAATCTGCATTATTTAAATGTTCAATGATAGTATTATCGATTCTGTCAACACTATGAAGCTTGTCCACACGTATAACTTTAAAACCAAGGTCACTACAGACTGGTTCAATAATATGCTTTAAAACAATATCAGATCGTTTTCGTTGAGGTGAATCCTCATTTCCAATTGGACAAACAATAAAACAGTTTTTCATTAAAAATTTTCTCCTTTAGCAGATATTTTGTATTTTGACATAATCTATGAAATTCCTCTTTTGGGCATTATAGGAATCTTTTTTATTTTAACACGAGGGGGGTGAAAAGGTATGGATATAAAAAGAAAATTGGAGAATATTGTTTGGCATATTGAAACAAATAGAGAGGTTTTAGGAGATACAAGAATATTGGATGATGTAATGATCGCTTTAAAAAGAATGGTAGAGAAATCAAAGAACTAAAATTAACAAAATTCGTTATTCGTAAAGGGGAATGGATATGGAAGTTATATATACAAAGTGGCATAACAATTACGATGAATTAACATTAGGTCAAAAATATAAAGCAAGTTTATATAAAAAGGGATGGTTGCTTATAGAAATAGGATTGCAACGATCATTGTATCGAGAAGAATGTTTTACTGACGTTTCATAATAAGAGCAGCTAGCAAAAGCTAACTGCTCTCCAGAAAAGCGTTAAGAAGGAAGTTCAGAATTCAAGTGCATTTATAGTATAAACGGAATATTGAGTTTTATTCAAAAGCAGAAATATATATTGTAGAAAAATTAAGGTTAAACCCAATAAAAAATAAGCATTGCAGTAAAACAAGATAGAGTCGTCAACAAGGTAAACTTTGCTGCAACTTTCCATTGTTCACTTTTAATGTTTGAAGAGGAAAAAATATATTTTCTAGCTCCAAAACCTAATAAACAACCTCCGCATACTAAAGTTAACAGTCCGATGAGAAATAGTGAAGTTGGAAAGCCAGTAGGATCCATAGCAGTTAAAATCAACATTTTAAACGATAAATGGAGAACGAGTGTTAAAACAAAAAAGTAGCTGATAGCTAGTGCCCATTTATTCATGCTTTTCATAAAAGCCACCTCATTTCTTTGGAGTTAATAAAGTGAATTTTTTCTAATTGACTACATTATATCATCTGGAAACACTCGGCTTTGGGTATGTTCAAAACTTAATAAAATAATTCTTTTAATAAGATAAAAAGACCTCTAATCCATATTGGAATTAGAGGGGGACCATGTAATTGAATAATCTATTTTAAGTATTTGTCTGCTTCTTTAGTAAACTTATTAATAATAATTTCATTGCCTTTATTAAAGTGCTCGTGGAACTTTTCTTCAGCTCCAGTAGCTTCAAGGTGAGGGTCTGAAGTTCTTAAATCCACAGCTTTCCTATACTCTGCAATTGCTTCATGTAAGTATTTTGCTGATTTCTTAGCTTCCTTAGAAGGGACTAGAATATCGGTATTAATTAAAAGATGCTCAGCTGTTTCCATGCGTTTTTTGGTTTCTTCTTTATTTAAAGAATCCCCGTTGAAATAAGTATAAAATTTTTGTATTCTACTTGAAGTTTCTTTAAAGTATTCTCTTGTTTCCATACGCTTGTTATTGTAAATCTCTTCTTCCAGTAAATCCGCGAATTCTTTTCCTGCTTTTTCTTTAAAAGAAATATAATTTGCTTCGGATTCTGTGGATACTTCTATTAGTTTTTGAGAGTTCAATTTTCTATTTGTTAATCTTTGTTTGTTTAATTCTAAATATTTTATATCATTTTCTATATATTTATTAAAATATTGGTGAGCTTCCTTATATTTTGATGGGCTTTCAATCTTTAAGATTTTCTTTCCTTCTTCAATTGCAAGATCATAAGCGCTCACACGTTCTGCATCACTATAAAAAATGTCATCTCTTGCTTTAGACTGGAGTTCTTCGTATTTAGCGATGCCTTCTCCTAGCTCTTTTCTGTATTTTTCTTCTCCCATTGAGCAGGCTGACAATAAAAATAAACATAAAACAAAAAAGACACTAATTTTTTTCATTCAAAACACCAATTCCTTTTCATTTGTATAAATAAATAATCCGCTTATAAATGTAACATAATTTGTCAAATTTGTGGAGGATTGATTTGCATCAACTTATAGGTTTGTTGGATATCACATCAGTATTTGATATGTACATAGATTAATTTTGTTAAAGAAGATGGTATAATAATAGAAATTAAATAATTAATCCTACTGGAAGAACCAGCGGACATCAAACTATAAAGAGCATTAATGATATTGCTCTATAGTTTGTTGTCCGCTTTTTGTATTTGTATAAAAAAGAGACAAGGAGTGCGGTAAATATGACGCAATTAACTTTTTTACCTAAAATCGATCGTAAAGCAACGCAGGCTCGTTTAGAAGAGATTCTTGAAAATGTTCGTATTTATAGACAATTTGGGATGATTAGACATGAGATGAAGGTTACAGCATCTAGCGAGGTAAGATATCACGGTCCAACAAATATAGTAGGGAAGCCAGCTGAAGATATTGCTTTAGCAAATGTTGCTATGAGTGAAAGAGAAGTGAAACTACAACGTTTATCTTTTCAAATTGATAAGGCATTAAGTCGTTTTAGTAAAAACCAAAGGGATATTATTGTAAAACGATATTTAGAAGATGAAGAAGTCTTTGATTACATGGTTTATAACGAAATTGGTATGAGTGAGCGTACGTATAGAAGAAATAAATCTAATGCTTTTTATAAATTAGCTTTTGCTCTTATATTAGAAGTATATGAGGCAGAAGAAGCTGGAGGTAATGAATAATGAATTTTGTTCAACCAATACGTGATCCAGAGCAAATACAGCAGTTAAAAGAGTATTTTAAGGAAAAGAGCTTACGTAATTACATTCTCTTTATTATGGGTATTAATACAGGCCTCAGAATCTCAGATATTTTGAAATTGAAAGTAGGGGATGTTAAAGGCAGTCATATATCTATGCGGGAAAAGAAAACGGGGAAACAGAAACGAATTCAAATTACTGCAGCACTGAAAAGAGAACTGAAGTGGTTTATTATAGAAAGAGAAGACAATGAGTATTTATTGCAAAGCAGACAAGGTAAGAATCGTCCAATTGGTCGTAGCATGGCATATAAGATATTAAGCGGAGCAGCGGCAGATTTTGGGTTAGATGAAATAGGAACACATACGTTAAGAAAAACATACGGGTATCACATGTACATGCAAACAAAAAACATAGCATTACTCATGGAGATATTCAATCACTCGTCAGAGAAGGTCACGTTACGCTATATAGGTGTAAACCAAGATGCAATGGATAAAGCAATGACTAGGTTTAAAATCTAATCATTGCTTATTTTTTTCTAATCTAGGGTATTGCAGCATCTTGGAAAAAACACGCTAAGAGTATGCAAGATTTTATACAGTTCCAGTAACAAACAAGAACCCTAAAACCGCGCTAGGATAGGGATGTATAAAAAAATGCATAGATCCATAGAACAAAAAAAGAAGGTTCCTTGGTGAGCGTACGGTTTCCTCTTTTCATTGCTACCGATAATAGGACGTTATGTTAACCTTACATGAATAAGATATTCATAATTTTTTAGAAATCTCCTTTTGATATAATTGGATTTAAAAGGGGGAGATTATGTTGGTGAGTGAGACGGATTATTTGTTTTTAGAAATGGCCTTAGAAGAAGCAAATAAAGCAATGGAAGAGAATACATATCCAGTAGGTGCTATTATTGTTGGACCAAACAATGAAATATTGGGTAAAGGACGAAACAGAGTACATACCCAAGATGATGCTTCCGCTCATGCTGAAATTGATGCGATACGAGCAGTAGGAAAGAAACTTCTATTGGCAAAAGAAAACAGATTACCCATTACAATTTACACAACACTTGAGCCATGTCCTATGTGTACTGGAGCTATACTTTTCTCTCATTTCACAAAGGTAGTATGGGCTTTAAATGATGACAAAGGATTTGGTGGGTATCTCAAGATAAATAATACTCGTGCTTTTGAAGAACGCTTTAACAAGATCGAACATATTAGTGAACCATTTGAAGACTTAGCTATCAAACAGAGAGAATTAATGTTGGAATGGGCTAAGAATCCAAATAACATTCAGAATAAGGTTCTTTTAAGGAAATTACGATAAGATGATTAGACAAGCGGTGGGAGCAATCATATTTCAACGGGATGAATTTTTATTGGTACATAAGGTGAAAATTAGCGATACAATAGAGGAACATAAAATGTCAAAGGGTGAATGGGACTTTCCTAAAGGAGGAGTTAAACATTCAGACCATGACTTAGTAAGTGCTATTTTGAGAGAACTTGAAGAGGAAACCGGATCCAAAAAGTTTAGGGTAATCAAGCAATTTGAAGAAAAAATTTGTTTTATTTTCCCTAAAGAAATCCAGGTAAAACTGGGATATGAAAAACAAGAAACCACTATGTTTTATGTAGAGTACATAGGAGACAGAATAGATTTACATCCAAAAGATAGTGAAATAAGTCATGTAGAATTTTTTCAAACACCTAATTTATTAGAAATTCTAAGTCATGATGATACAAAGAAATTTTTTCAACAAGCATTTTCAAACAACTTCCGCTAACGATAATTATGTAAATAAGCTGTCCACATGGGCAGTTTATTTTATTTTTCCGCATAGCGTAGGTTATTTTGCAAAATGCTGGTCGTACTCCTATACAGTTACTCATAATTTTCGCACTGTGTAACTCAAAAGAGAAAGTTAAATGGAATCAATGATACCAAGGGATTCAGAGAAGGGGTCAGTTACACACAATATAAGATATGGGTAAGTGAGGGGATGGAAATTAATTGATATATAATATTATTAGATATGAATGAAATTAAAGGAGTGAATTTAATAAATGGATGCGTCTTGGATGTTAGATAGTTTAAAGTGGTTGGGAAGTACTGTAACAGGAGCAGGATTTGCGAGTTATTATATAAAGAAAAGCTTTGATCATAAGTTTAATAAGGAATTAGCAGAGTATAATTTAGAGCTAAATAAGGAGTTAGCGCAACATAATACAAAACTGAATGAGGAAGTAGAAAGTTTAAAAGCTGAATTGCAAAGAGAAAATACCAAGGAACAAATTAAATACAATATGTTGCATGAAAGGAGAGAATCAATCATAGAAGAATTGAATTCTAAACTATTGAATTTGGATTCAAGTGTTTCTGATTTAATGGGGCTAAGAAACGAAATCATCGAAACGCTCTCGATAGAAGAAGCGGAGTTGAAATATTTTGAAGTGATGCAAAATATGACTGAGCTTTTTCTTTATCAAAAAAGTAAGAAGATATACCTTTCTAATAATACTAATCGAATAATCTATGACTTAATAGGAACTGTACAGGTAATTGGTACACAGTTTTATTCATATTATATTATAGGAGATAAAGATGTCAGAGAGAATTTGGAGCAGAATATCAAAAAGCAGTTTAAAGATGACAAGAGTATTTTAGAAGATGAACTCAGCCGACTATTAGGGGTAACTGGACAATTATAAGAATATATTTTAGTGGCAGAGTCGTGGCCGTTTTTTGGCAGTAAATGTGTCAGTTGTTTTGGATATACCGTGATATATTTGTATTGTGAGAAATACCAATTAAAACGTCTTTTTAAAGGAGAACAACGAAAAAATATTTGAAATAAGTAAAAAGTCATTAAATTCATTACAAATAATTACATAATCATACAATGATTTCCCTATCAATCTCGAAACATGATAAAATATCTAAGAGAGATTGGAGGAAAAGAAATAATGTATTCAATTGGTATAAGAGTATTCGCACAAAAAGATAAACCAGGAAAGATATACTATGCTGTAATTAAAAAGCATGAGGATGGGGAGCTGGAATTAATTAATTCTTCATATCTAAATATTCCTATTGCACTAGCGGTACCAGAACAGCTAGCATTTATTAGAACTAATTTTCTAGCTTTAATTACTCAATATAATATTAAAAAAGCGGGATTAAGAGTAACTGAGACAATTGCTAGGAAACCATTGGTTTATAGAATGAACATAGAAGGCGTATTGCAAGAGCTATTCGCAAATAGTTCTATTGAAGAATATGGTCTCATTAACATTGCTAAGATGTCAAAAGCATTGTCAATTTCAATGCCGGAGATTAAATTATACATAGATAAAAAGGAAATATTTGATGGTTTTGAAAGAAAACAATGGGAATCTTTTAAAACTGAGGAAAGAGAATGTATTCTTACTGCATTGACAGTCCTATTTCAAAAGGAGGAAGAAAATTGATTGTTACAAATACATTACTCCAACTCCAAATCCAAGAGGAAATTGGGCATGAGGGTAGAAATTCTAAAGTTAATAAAGCTTTTGACCCTCAATTAAATGCTTTATTTGTAGTAAAGAAAATACCTAAAATTGACTTTTCTAGTGCAGATGAATTTTTTCAAGAGTCTCAAATGCTTTATGGAGTGCAACATCCAAACATTGTGCCAATAAGATATGCATCTCAAGATCAGGATACTATTTATCTTACAATGGAGTATTTAGAAAAAGGTTCACTAAATAAAATGTTGAATGAAAGACCTTTAACTGTTAGAGAAGTAATAAAATATTCTCTTGAATTTTTATCTGGAATTCATTATATGCATACAAAAAATTTAGTGCATTTTGATATTAAACCAACTAACATTTTAATAAACAATGCTGGTAAAGCTGTAGTTACAGATTTTGGTTTATCTAGATATTTGAATGAACAAGGATTTGCATACCCTGATAAATTTTATTGTTTGCATGCTCCTATAGAAGCTTATGATCCTTCTTTAGGTGGATTTTCATTATATTCTGATATTTACCAAGCTGCAGCTACAATATATCGAATGTGTAATGGCAATACCTTTTTAGAGGAACAATTTGATGACTTAAATATATCGGATGAAAATGATTTTGCTGAAGCTTTAAAAGCTGAAAGGTTTCCTAAAAAAGATGCTTTTTTACCGCACATTCCAGTTAAACTAAGAAATATTGTGAGAAAATCACTTTCTTTAAATCCTGCTGCAAGGCATGAAACTATACTAGACATGATTAATGAAATAAGCATAATTGACGAAAATTTAGATTGGTCTTATAATATAATTACGAACGAACATTCGGAATTTGTGAAGAATGAAGAAGAGTGTGATTATACATTCAAGATTGTTGTTACTAAACAAGGTGACAATAATTGGAAAACAGAAGGATTCAAAGTAAGAAATTTAGATGGTAAATCAACTAGAGTAACTAAATGGAATGCAACTGGATATACTAGTAAGAAAGAAGCTTTTCAAGCCTTGGAAAAATTACTCTAAGTATGAATTTATTATGGAAAGGAGGGCTTGATTATGGCTACAAAGTTTAAATTTAAGAAGTCAAAGAATCATAACCCTTTTCCGCTAGAGACCATACAAGAGAGAAACGCAAAAGAAAAGGCGGTAAACCCACGAAGTCATTATACTGTCGATAAGTTAGAAGATGGCTATTTAACTTTTAAAGTTTTGGATAATAAGTCTAAAGAGTAGTTACTGATCTCCACAATTATTTGTGGGGATTTTTTATTATTTAGTTTTGTTGTATTAGAAAAACATTAAGTCGGTATTAGTTTGTATAGAGTAATTAGTTAAGATGAAAAACTTAAGTTTTTCATCTGTAAATTTGATAATGAGTGAATGAATGGAGTGCATGAAGGCAAAATGAAAATTGAAGGTTTAGTAGTAATAAATAATTGTGACCTTTATTTAGTTGAGTATTTCAAAAAAGTTTCGGGAATTGAGAAGAACTTTTATGCTACGGGTTGCAATGATCAATGAAAGAATACATAACAAAACAACAGAAGCGTAAGTTTTATGACAGTGGTGAGTGGAAAAGTATACGAGAACAAGTGAAGAAGCGTGACAACTATGAATGCCAGGAATGTAAACGGAATGGCCTTGTTCAAACAGACACTAATGAATACAGTGAGAGTGCCAAGCGTAAGAAGATACAACTCGTTGTCCATCATATAAAAGAACTAGAACATTATCCAGAACTTGCGTTAGAAATAAACAATTTAGAAACAGTATGTGTGGATTGCCACAATAAAGAACATGGTAGAACATTCAAAAAGAAACAGAATAAATGGGAACACGATGAAAAGTGGTAAAAATGATTCAAAAACAGTCCCCCCCTTAAAATATTCCATCAAAAAATGCTCCAAGGGGCACCGGAGGAGGGGGTCGTTTTTCCAGATTTTTAAGTTGTTTCGTATAGGACCCCTACCCAGTATGAAAATATGATTGAATCGAGGTGATATTATGACGGACATTGATGAGCGTGAGGTGCTAGTTAACAAAGAAAAAAATCGTTTGAAAAGATTATTTAAAGACATCCCACCTAGTAAGTTAAAAGTGGTTGAAGGATTAATTATTCAGGCAGCAAGATTACGAGTTTTATTAAATGAGATGTGGATGGATATATCTGAGAATGGTGACTATGAAATGTTCTCACAATCTGATAAAACAGAGCCGTATGAAAGAGAACGACCTGTTGCCCGGTTATATAATACCCGTGATCAATCATATCAAAGGGTCATTAAACAACTAACGGATTTGTTGCCAGAAGGAAATAATAAAAAAGAAATTAAGAAATATTCGGCAAGTGATTTAATATGATTGTTCATAAGTATGTAAGTGAATATATAGAACTATATGAAATAGGAACAGTGGTATTAAATAAAGAACGTATCATGCTTATACATTATTTAAAGCAAGATATATTAACCCGTAATGATTTACATTTTGATGTGGATTTAATTCATAAATGTGTAACTTTCATAGAAAAGTGGCATTTCAAATTAAATTCCTTTCAGAAATTTTTAATAGCATTTGTGTTTTTGTTTGATGAATATGAGGATGTTTATTTTGATCAACACTTCTGGATGATGGCAAGGGGTGCTGGTAAAAACGGATTGATTAGTGCATTGACACACTTCTTTATTAGCGAATTGCACGGTATTGAGCATTACAACGTATCAGTAGTTGCTAATACAGAAAGACAGGCTAAAACTTCTTTTATAGATGTTTATGAAAAGAATAAAAAACATGAGATATTAGACGAGTTATTTGTATCAACAAAACAATTGATAACAAATAAAGCTACTCGTTCGACTTTTGAATTTCATACGTCTAATGCAGGGAGTAAAGACTCGTTAAGGGACGGGTGTGTTATTTACGATGAGATACATAGATATGAAAATAGCGATGTTGTAGAAGTGTTCTCTAGCGGTTTAGGTAAAGTTCCTAACTCTAGGGAATTTTTTATTACCACAGATGGATTTGTTCGTGAGGGTTATCTTGACAAAATGAAAGAGCGAGCTATGAATATCCTGAAAGGGAAAGAAAAAGAAGATAGATTGTTTCCTTTTATTTGTAAGCTTGATAACGCTGAAGAAGTAGGTAATCCTGATATGTGGGAAAAAGCAAATCCGATGTTTAGTAAGCCAATGAGTCAATACGCTAGAGGATTGTTTAAGAAAGTTATGCGTCAGTATAAAAATCTAGAAAACGATCCGTCTAATAGAGAAAATTTCATGACTAAGAGGATGAATATACCGGAAGTAGATTTAACAAAGTCAGTAGCTTCATGGGAAGAAATCATGCGTACTGGCTTTGAAGAAGATGGAGAAACGCTTAGAGAAGTACCAGATTTAAGACACAAAGTAGCTGTGGGAGGACTCGATTTCGCCAGCATCAAAGACTTTGCAGCGGTCGGTTTACTATTTAAACATGGTGAGGATTATATTTGGAAAGGTCATTCATTTGTACGTAAAGGATTCTTGGATAAGGTGAAATTAAAAGCACCTATTTATGAATGGGCTGAAAAGGGGTTGTTAACTATTGTGGATGAACCTGTAATTAATATCTCCCACATTGTAGATTGGTTTGTAAAAATGCGTGAGATATACGGATTTAACACAATAGTAGCTGATACTTTCCGTCTTGATCTTGTTAAAACAGCACTTGAAGCTGAAGGTTTCATATTGTTATATATTCGTAATCCAAAAGCAATCCATTCGTTATTAGCACCAAGGGTCGAAACGCTATTTGCGAACAATCATATTATCTTTGGTGATAATCCATTAATGCGTTGGTATACCAACAACGTCTACGTCCACATCAAAAAAGACGGCAACAAAGAATATTTAAAGAAAGATGAATTTAAGCGCAAGACAGATGGATTCCAAGCTTTTATTCATGCATTATGGCAAGCGGATAACATTCTTGTGGATGAATTCGACTTTATGTTAGATGGTATTAAATTCTAATAAAGGGGGTGATAATCATTGGATGGCTGGATACGGTATTTAAAAGAAATAGTGAAGTAGGATTTATGTTTGATGTGGAAATGTTTATCGATAAAGCAAATAGATTACACATGAAACGACTAGCAATTGATACCTGTATATCCTTTTTAGGTAGAACAATTAGCCAGTCAGAATTTAGAGTTAAAAATGGTGAAGAATTTGAAAGGGATGAGCTTTATTACCGATTAAATGTTAGACCGAATAAGAATATGACAGCAAGTACTTTTTGGGAGAGTTTCATTTACAAACTTATTTATGATAATGAAGCTTTGATTATCCAAGCGGATGATGGTGATCTACTTATTGCTGACGACTTTGAACATAACGAATATGCTGTGTTTGAAGACACCTTTACAAATGTCACTGTAAAAGATTATCAGTTTAAGCGAAGTTTTAAACAAAGTGAAGTCATTCATTTAAGATACAGAAATGATAAGTTATCACCTCTTATCGATGGTTTGTTTACTGATTATGGTGATTTATTCGGTAGAATATTAAGTTCTCAAAAACGCAAGAATCAAATTCGCGGAACAGTTGATATGGACATGCTCGCTGCAAAGAGTGAAAAACATCAAGCTAAACTTCAAGAATTCATTGATAACATGTATAAAGCAATTGGAGAAAAAGATGTTGCTATCATTCCACAACAACCAGGTTTTAAGTATGCTGAAACGTCAGGTGGAGCAAATTCTGGGCAGAGTGTGGAGGAAATCAATAAAGTAACAAATGGCTTCTTAAATCAAGTAGCAATGGCTTTTGGTATTCCAACTGCTTTGATATATGGCGAAATGGCTGATGTTGAAAAGCAAACGAAAAATTATATGCTTTTCACAGTGAAACCTTTATTAAAAAAGATTTCTGATGAAGCAAATGTTAAATTTTTTGAAGAAGAAGAGTATCTTTCAGGTCAAAAAATTGAAATTAAAGCTGTTTCTTATCAAAGTATATTTGATCTTGCGACAAGCATCGATAAACTCATTTCTTCAAGTGCATTTACAGGGAATGAGATTCGATTAGAAGTAGGATATGAAGTTTCTGATGATCCTAACTTAAATACACATCATATTACGAAAAACTATACGAAACTAACTGAATCTGAAGGAGGTGAGAATACAAATGACGGTGAAAATTGACGTGAAAGGACCAATTATTTCGAATGATGAAGCTTGGATTTATGATTGGTTTGAAATGGATGCTACAAGCCCAGGTAAAATTACAAAACAACTGGATAACGCAAATAGTGAAGATTTAATTGTATCAATCAATAGTCCTGGTGGTTATGTAGATGAGGGTTCGGAAATTTACACAGCATTAAAAAATTATCCTGGTCATGTGGAAGTTCAAATTGTTGGTTTAGCAGCAAGTGCAGCTTCTGTAATTGCGATGGCAGGTGATAAAGTTCGAATTTCTCCAACAGCAAAAATCATGATTCACAACGCTGCTAAGTGGCATGGTGGAGATCATCGTGACATGGAAAAGGCGGCTGAGATGTTAAAAATAACAGATCGAGCAATTGTAAATGCCTATGTTATTAAAAGTGGTAAATCAGAGGAAGAACTACTTAACATGATGGCTGAAGAAACTTGGATGGGTCCGCAACAAGCATTAGAAAACAATTTCGCGGATGAAATCATGTTTATGGAGAATCCAGTTAAAATGACAGCTTCAACGGCTACTGCTGCCATGCTTCCGCAGAAAGTAATCGATGGCTTTAGAAATGGAACTATGAACAAAGGCCAAGGAATCACCAAAGAAGATTTAAATGCAGCATTATCAGGATTAAAAAATGAAATCCTGAATGATTTACAAAACAATATAGAAGAACAACCAAAGGAGCCGAATCCTAAACCTGTAAAAAACAGTGGGATTAAAGGGCTCCTTTTAAAATTATAAAAAATGGGGGAAACACATAATGGTTATTAAATTTAATAAATCTGAAGCATTTAATAAGGCAAAAGCAAAATTGACGGATACTTTAACTAACGCGGAAAGTACAGAACAAGAACAAACGTCAGCGTTTGAAGGTTTCTTTGATGCACTACAAACAGATGTAGCAAATACCGTCCGTGAACAAGTAAATAATGATATGCTTGATCGTTCCATTTTACAGCAACGTGGTCAAAATGTTTTAACTTCAGCAGAAACAAAATTCTTCAATGCAGTTGTTAAAGAAGGTGGATTTACAGATGGCTCAATCCTTCCTGTAACGACTCAAGAGCGTGTGTTTGAAGATTTAGTTACGGAACATCCCTTATTAGCTGAAATTGGTTTGCAAGATTTAGGAGCAGTTACGAAGTTTATTTATTCTGATGCAACGAAGGCGTATGTATGGGGCGAATTATTCGGTGAAATTCGTGGGCAAATTGATGCTATCTTCAAACAAGAAAAGATTGGCCAACTTAAATTAACTGCATTTGCAGCAATTCCGAATGATATGAAGGAACTTGGACCAGAATGGATTGAACGCTATGTTCGAACTGTTTTAGTAGAAACATATTCTGTCGGTCTAGAATTTGGCTTTATTAATGGTGGCGGATCTGTAGCACATCAACCAGTTGGTTTAATGAAAGATGTAAATCCAGAAACAGGCGCTGTTACTGATAAAAAGTCTTCTGGTAAACTAACATTTGCTCCGTCTGATAAAGGGGTAATTGTAGCAGGCGAACTTTATGAAGTAGTAAAAACTTTATCTGTTGATGCAAAAGGGAGATCCAGAAAAGTTTTAAATAAAATTGTAATGGTAGTTAACCCGATTGATGCGATTGGCGTACAAGCACGTAATACAATCCAGACCGCAACAGGTCAATGGGTAATGGCATTGCCTTATAACATTAAACCTGTCGAGTGTGAGGAAGTTCCTGTTGGTAAAGCATTATTCTTTGTAAAAGGACAATATATTGCTGCAATTGCAGGTGGATACAAGCTAAAAGAATTTGATCAAACATTAGCTTTCGAAGATGCTACTCTTTATACAATTAAACAATTTGCTAATGGGAAACCAAAAGATAATAAAGCGGCTCTTGTTTATGATTTAGAAATTTCATTTACACCACCATCAGAAACAAAATCTAAATAAAGGGTGAAGTGAATGAGAAACGCAACAATTTCAGATGAAATATTGCAAGAGTTTAAAGAAAGGATGCACTTAGGCGATGAGGAAGACGATAACCTAAAGCGTATCCTTTCTACGTCTAATAAGTCTTTATTGAGAGTTTGTGGCGATTACGATATAAATACTAACGAGGAGTTCAAGGAATTAGTCTTTGAACGCTCTCGTTATGTCTATAACGATGCCTTAGAGTATTTTGATAAGAATTTTTTAAGTCAAATTAATAGTTTAGGCGTTGATAAAGCATTAGAAGAAATTAAGTTGGCCGGTGATTAGTATGCGTCCTTTTCAGTACAAGAAACCACTGAATACAGGCGATTGTAGAAATAGAATCATTATTGAAGAACCTGTAGTAATAAAAGATGAATTAAACCAAGTAATCGAAACATCTTGGCCAGAATTTAAAAAAGCCTGGGCGATGATAAAAACAGTGAAAGGATCTGAGTACATTGAAGCTTCCGCTTCACAAGCTACACGGGTTTATCGATTCGTAATTCCATACACTTCTGGAATTACGGAAGAAATGCGAATTAATATGAAAGGTCGTATCTTTGATATCATCGAGCCGCCAATGAATGATGATGAAATGAATCGAACATTGACTATAATCGCAAAGGAGTATGTTTAATATGAATGATTTTGCGGGAGAGCTTGCTAGAGAATTACAAAGATATGCAAATGTTGTAGAAGAAGAATTGACAAATGCACAAGAAGATGTAGCTGATATTGCTGTAAACAAGTTAAGACAAAATAGTCCTAAAAAAACAGGTGGTTATCGTAAAGGTTGGCGTAAGAAAAAAGTAGATAAAGCCGTTGTTATCCATAATACAAAAGGGCAATTAACGCATCTCTTAGAAAATGGCCATGCGAAAGCTAGTGGTGGCCGAGTACCGGAGAAAGTGCATATTCGTCCCGTTGAAGAGTATGTAATTGATGAATTGCCAAAACGTATTGAAAGGGCAATTGAATCATGACATTAACATTAGGAGAATTTATAAAAATTCTTGAAGCTACAGGCTATCCTGTGGCTTATTCGCATTTCATAGCAACACCAGGTAATCCAGTTCCGGCGCCACCGTATATCTGTTTTCTTGTGGATGGGTCAGCAAATTTAATGGCTGATAACAAGGTGTATCACAAGATAAATGATGTAAATATAGAGCTTTATACAACTAAGAAAGATGTAGTTGCGGAAGCCAAGCTAGAACAAGTTCTAGATGATAACGAGATTCCTTATGACTCGTATGGGACTTTTATTGAATCTGAAAATATGTATCAAAAATTTTATGAAACGAGGTTGATATAAATGAATGAAAATAAAGTAGCATTTGGCTTAAAGAATGTCCATTATGCGCTTTTCGATATTAAAGATGGTGTAGTTACATTTAATACACCAATTCCATTACCTGGTGCGGTTGAATTAACGTTTGATCCACGAGGGGATTTAATTGAATTCTACGCTGATGACATGCTTTATTACGCTGCAAGTAATAACCAAGGGTATGATGGAACGCTTTCTATTGCGACTATTCCGGAACAATTTGCAATTGATGCACTAGGAGAGGAATTAGACGAAGAAGATGGTGTGTTAAATGAGTTAGCGGATGCTAAAGGAAAATCATTTGCATTATTATTTGAATTTGATGGCGATGTACGAGCAACTCGACACGTTATGTTTAACTGTTCTGCAAGTCGTCCAACACTTGCATCTAAAACGAAAACAAATTCAGCGGAGCCAAATACAAATGAACTTAAATTTGTATCCAGCCCTATTGATATTAATGGAAAACGTATGGTTAAAACGAAAACTACTACTAAATCAAAAACAGATATTTATAATAATTGGTACAAAAAAGTGTATACAAAAGTACCTGCATTACCAAAAGGAGCGTAAGTAGATGGAAAAGACAATTACAATAGACGGAAAACAGGTCAAATTAAAAGCTAATGCAGCATCAGCCAAGCGATATAAGGCGCAATTTAGACGGGATTTATTTGCCGATATGTTTAAATTAGGAGCTATAGGTACATTCGCTTCGCAAGATGCAACAGAAGGCACTATTGATTTTTCTAACTTAGATTTCGATAAAGTAGATTTTGAAGTTTGTTACGATTTAGTTTGGTTATACGCTAAAACAGCTGATCCTGAAATTCCAGACCCGATGACTTGGTTAGAAGGGTTTGATGAGTTTCCTATTTACGATATAATGCCGGAAATTAATGAGATGGTTCAAAAAACAATGGGAGCAAAAAAAAAGTAAAGAAAATTAATGAAGAGCAAGGGACTTTCAGTGATGAAGAATTAAGCACTGAATTGTTCCTTGCTCTTTGCTATGAAGCAAAGCTTACATATTGGGACTTAGAAGTGATGACGATTGGTGATTGTTTTGATTATATCGCTGAGTATGCTGAAATGAAAAATCCAGGAAAAGAAAAAGTTCGAAAAGCAACTCAAGAAGACTTTAATGCTTTCTAAGAAAAAGGGGTGAGATAATGGCAGGAGGAAAAATTAAAGGAATTACGATTGAAATTGGAGGGAATACGCAGCCGTTACAAAATGCCTTAAAAGACGTGAATAAGCAAAGTGATTCTTTGACTAAAGAGTTAAAAGATGTTGAACGTTTATTAAAGTTTGATCCCAGTAACGTTGAGGCGCTTGCTCAAAAGCAACAGTTGCTTACACAACAAATTGAAAAAACTACACAAAAGCTCGATAAATTAAAAGAAGCGGAGCAACAGGTTCAAGAGCAATTTCAAAATGGGAAAATCTCAGAAGAGCAGTACCGCGCATTTAGGCGTGAAATTGAATTTACACAAGGGTCACTTGATGGTCTGAAAAACAAGCTCGGTAATATGAAAGCCGAACAAGAAAATGTGGCAAGTTCAACACGACAATTAGAAACTTTATTTAGTGCTACAGGAAAAAGTGTTGATGATTTTGCGAGCGCATTAGGTAATCGTCTTGTAAATGCAATTAAAAGTGGATCGGCTACAAGTCGACAGTTAGAACAAGCAATTGGTCTTATTGGTCGTGAAGCTTTAGGAACTGAAGCCGATATTGAAAAATTACAACGCGCCCTCCGATCTGTGGATGCCGGAAACTCTATTCAACAAGTACAAAATGAGTTAAGAGACTTACAACAAGAAGCTGGCAGAACCGAGAAGAAGTTTGAAGGTCTAAAAGTGGGATTAGAGAATGTTATCGGTGGATTAGCAGCAGGTGGTGGAATTGCAACAGCTGTTGAAAAAGCACTTGATATGTCAAAATTGAAAACCAAAATTGATATATCATTTGATGTCCCTGAATCCTCGAAAAAATCAGTAGAAGAAGCAATAAGAGGCGTAACAGCTTATGGAGTGGATGCTGAAGAATCACTTGCTGGTGTACGTAGGCAATGGGCTTTAAATAAAGATATTAGTGATGAAGCGAATGCATCTATCGTTAAAGGTGCAGCAACAATCGCGCAATCTTATGACGGTATAGATTTTACAGAGTTGATTCAAGAAACCTATGAAATAGGAAATGAATTAGGAATAACGCAAGATAGTGCTCTTGGTATGGTTGATGCTTTGTTAAAAATGGGATTTCCGCCAGAACAGTTAGACATCATTGCTGAATATGGTAGCCAGCTAACCCGTGCAGGCTTTAAAGCTGAGGAAGTCCAAGCAATTATGGAAGCTGGTGTTGAAACTGGTAGTTGGAATATTGATAATCTTTTAGATGGACTGAAAGAAGGTAGGATTCAATTAACTGAATTCGCACAAGGAGCTGATAAGGCCTTAAAAGAGGCGCTTGACGGTTCTGGTATTGCAACTGAACAAATAGAAAAATGGGGAGCATCTGTCGCTAAAGGCGGAAGAGATGGGGCAGCAGCGATGGTAGAAGTAGCTAAAGCTATTGACGGAATAGAAGACCCAGTTAAGAAAAATCAGGTTGGGGTTAAAGTTCTAGCCACTATGTTTGAAGATCAAGGTCAAAATTTAACAAACACTTTAATTGAAGCTTCTAAGAAAACAAAAGATCTTCAACAAAACCAAGAAAACTTAAATGAATCTGTTAAAAAATTAGATACAAATCCAGCTGTAAAGTTCCAAAAAGCGATGGGCGATTTACAAATGGCTCTTGAACCTATACTAGGAGTAATTGCTGATGTTGTTGCTAGTATTGCTGATTGGATTTCTAATAATCCAGAATTAGCAGCGACATTAGCGGCAGTTGCAACGGCTATTGGAGTAATTTCAGGGGCACTTATGGCTATTGCACCAATTGTTGTATCGGTCATGGGGGTATTTGAAATTGGGGCCGCCGCGGCACTAGGTATAGTTGCTATTGTTCCTATTATCATAGCCGCTATAGTTGCTCTTGGAGTGGCTATTTATAAAAACTGGGATGATATTAAAAATTGGACAATAGAAGCATGGGATTCTATTAAAGAGTACTTAGTAGAGCTTTGGGACGGGATATCCCAATCCTGTAGTGAAGCATGGTCTTCATTTTTAGAAGCAATGCATGAATTTTTCGATCCGATAGGTCAATTTTTTAGTGATTTATGGGAGGGTGTAAAGCAGGCGTGTAGCGATGCATGGAATTCTACTGTTGAATTCTTTTCTGAAGCATGGTCTTCTTTCATAGAAATGATGCATAGTTTCTTTGATCCGATAGGTGAATTCTTTAGTAGTTTATGGTCTGGCATTGTTGAAACTGCTTCCTCTTGGTGGTCCTCTTTAGTTGAAACGGCGTCTGAATTGTGGGGAACATTAACGCAAGCATGGCAAGAAACATGGGATACAATTCTTACTGTTTTAGATCCAATTATTTCGGCAGTTTCTACCGTTTTAGAAGCTGGTTGGTTGTTAATACAGGCAGGTGTACAAATCGCATGGGCAGCAATCTGTCAATATATTATTCAACCAATTCAGGAAGCTTACGACTGGGTAAGTACACAAATCGGTGAAATGGTCACTTGGCTTGGTACGCAATGGGAAATTGCAAAAGCTATGGCACAAATTGCTTGGGGACTATTTAAGCAATATATTATTCAACCTGTTCTAGACACTTGGAACTTAGTAAAAGAAAAATTCAGTGATTTAGTTTCTTGGCTAAATTCACAATGGGAGACAGTTAAATCATATACATCAGCAGCATGGGGGTTATTTAAACAATATATTATAAAACCTGTACAAGATACTTGGAATTTAGTAAAAGAAAAGTTTAGTGATTTATCCAATTGGATGTTAGGAATTTGGGCGAAAATAAAAGGCTATACACTTGAAGCATGGAAGATGGTTTACACATACATCGTTGAACCAGTTATTTCAGCTTATAATTCTGCAAAAGAGAAATTCAATGATATGTACAATACAGCACGGGAAAAATTTGATTCTGTTAAGAATGCAGCTCAAGAAAAATTTGAAGCGGCAAAACATTTCATTATAGATCCAATTAAAGATGCAGTTGACAGTATAGAAAAATTCATTGGAAAGATTAAAGGATTCTTTAGTGACTTGAAGTTGAAAATTCCAAAACCAGAAATGCCACCTCTTCCACACTTCAGCTTACAAACAAGCACGAAAAATGTTTTAGGTAAAGATATTACATTTCCGTCAGGAATTAATATTGATTGGCGTGCAAAAGGCGGTATCTTTACTAAACCAACTATCTTTGGAATGAATGGCGGAAATTTGCAAGGTGCAGGAGAAGCGGGGCGAGAAGCAGTGCTTCCTCTGAATAAAAAGACACTTGGAGATATTGGTGCAGGAATTGTGGCAGCTATGCCACGACAACAATTTGCTATGCCGAGAGAAATAAATCAACTAATGGGTGACATGAGCCGTATGATGGCTAGTTCTGTGAGTCAATTATCAGGATTAAAGAGTGTCATGAGTGGTGTGTATGGAAGTATGTCAAATAGTAGACAAGCTATGGCAAGTAGCGTATCAAATCAAGTGATTAATTACGGATCTGGTTCATCTTCTAGTGGTGAAGTTATTCCAATGCTTGGTGGAGATTTAGTTATTGAAGTGCCTGTTAATTTAGAAGGAAGAGACGTGGCACGCGGTACTTATCGCTATACAACCGAGTATCAAGAAAGAGAAGCAAAAAGAAACTCAGCCTTTTAGGTTTGGGTTTCTTTTATTTTATAAAGAAATGAGGTGTTGGCATGAGTTCTTTTACTTTTAACAACCAACGAAAGGAGTACATTCAAATAGAAAAGGGATGGAGTCCACCAACATGGGCACCTCTAAAACGTAATTTCTTAAAAACACCTGGATATCCAGGTGCAAGATTATTAGGAACGGATACAGACCCTCGTCCACTTCCTGTCCCTGTAGGAATTATCGTTCCAGATGGAACAGATTTAGAAACGTTAAAAGAAGAAATAGCAGCATGGTTAATTACAGAAGAAGCAGTTGAGCTAGTATTTGATGCAACTCCTGATCGAACATATTTAGCTATAATTGATGAAGATTTTAATCTTGATGATTTCGTTACGTTAGGTAAAGGTACTTTGAAGTTTATTTGTCCGATGCCTTATAAATTAGGACCTACCCGAACGGTAGAATTTCAAACAGGTGCACTGGGGTTAATGGCAAACGTTCAAAATAAAGGAACTGTTCATTCTAATCCTATTATTGAGATCAACATTACGAAACCAAACACTTTTTTAGATGTATGGTTTGAAGATAAATATTCAAAGGAACCGGATTATTTCCGTATTGGAGTGCCATTAAAAATGGAACAATTGCCTGTAGAAAGAAATCAACGTCTTATATGGGATGAAATGTCCACAACTATAGGGTGGAGTAAGGTTAGTTCTATGGAAGACGGTAATCCAGTTGGTGAAATGAAAACAGATAGTTACCAATTCTATTGTTCGGACTATGGCTCGGGTAATGGATGGCATGGCGCAGCTGTTAAGAAGAGTATCCCTGGTGGGCCAGTACAAGATTTTATTATGCAAGCCCACGTTACATGTAAAAGTAAAAAGATTAATGAAATGGGACGAGTTGAGATAGCAATACTCGATGAAAACAGCAAAGTTCTTTCAAAAATTGCCATGAATGACCTCTATTGGCAAGCTGAACAAAATTTTGGAACGATGGTAATTGGATATGATAATAAGCCTGGAAAAACAGGCTTAATTTATGAGAGTGGTGATTATCCGAATACATGGAATCAGTATTATGGTAGGTTGTGGATTGCTAGAACCGGTAATGATTGGGAAGCTTATATTTCAAAATTTCTTCCTGGAACAGAAAAAGATGATTCAGAACGCTTTGCAAGATGGACCGATAAAGACAATAAACATATGGAAAAAGCAGCTCAAATACAGATTAGTATCATGCAGTGGCAAGATGTTCCGCCAGTAGAAGCGATGACAGTTTCGGATTTGAAATTTTGGAAAGTGAATTTAAATAATCAAAATACACCGCCTTATATAGTCGATGTTGGTGACAAAGTCGTAATTGATACAGAAAATAGTCATGTAATGATTGAAGGGAAGGATGCGATTAATATTAAGGACATTTTCAGTAATTTTCCTATCATTAATAAAGGTATGAATACACTAGAAATCATGCCTTCTGATATCGGAACAGCAAAGGTTAAATATAGGGAGCGGTTTAGATGAGAACACCAAGTGGAGTCTTACATACTATTGATTTTAAAACCAGTCAAATCGTTTCAGCTATACAACCAAAAGATTATTGGGATGATAAACGTCATTGGGAAATCAAGAATAATATCGATACTTTAGAGTTTAAAGTATTTGATAACACGAAATATGCAGCAACACTTATGCAACAAAACTTAGTATTAAAAGAAGTAAGGGATGGGCGTATTGTTCCGTATGTAATCACTGAAGTAGAAAAAGACCCTGACGATAGATCTGTCATTACTTATGCATCAGGTGCATGGATTAATCTAGCTAAAGATGACTATATTCGTCCACAGAAATTAGAAGGTAAGACAGTAAATGAATTTATGGATATTGCTCTTGTAGGTACAAAATGGAAGCGTGGTAAAACGGAGTATGCTGGATTTCATTCTATGACTATTGATGAATTTATAGATCCATTGAGTTTCTTAAAAAAGATTGCTTCCCTATTTGAACTAGAAATTATATACCGTGTTGAAGTGGTTGGTTCTCGAATTACAGGTTGGTATGTAGACATGGTGAAAAAAAGAGGAAGAGAAACAGGAAAGGAAGTCACGTTAGGTAAAGATTTAGTTGGAATTAAACGTATTGAAAACTCACAAAACATTTGTACAGCTTTAATTGGCTTTATCAAAAAAGAAGGTGGAGAAGTTCTCACTATCTCAGATATAAATAAGGGTATTCCATATATTGTGGATAACGATGCATTTCAACGTTGGAATGAAAAAGGTAAACACAAATTTGGATTTTATACTCCAGAAACAGAAGAAGATATAACACCAGAACGCTTATTGACTCTTATGAAAACAGAATTAGCAAAACGTGTGAATACCTCTGTCTCTTATGATGTTCAAGCACAAAGTATAGGGCGTGTATTTGGACTGGCTCACGAGTTAATCAATGAAGGAGATACAATCCGAATTAAAGATGTTGGATTCACACCTAAGCTTTATTTAGAAGCAAGGACAATCGCTGGTGATGAATCACATACTGATCCTTCGCAAGATAAATACGCATTTGGTGATTATCGTGAGATTACAGATTCAAATGAAGAACTACGAAAGATTTACAATCGTATACTTAGTTCACTAGGTAGTAAGCAAGAACTGATAGATCAGTTAGATAAATTAGTGAAAGGTGCAAATGAAACAGCTAATAATGCTAAGCGAGAATCGGAAGTAGCAAAAACACTGGCTGAAAAAATTCAAGAGAATCTTAAAAATAATACGGTAAATATAATTGAAGCTAAAAATCCACCGACCGATAATCTTATAATAGGCAAGACGCTATGGCGAGATATTAGCGACGGTAAACCAGGTATTTTAAAAGTGTGGAACGGTAAAGGTTGGGAGCTTCTTATTCCTGATGTGGAAACTATCAAGAAAGAAACAATGGAGCAGGTTAATAAGGATATTAAACTTACAAAAGAAGAATTAAATAAAAAAGTGGAAGAAGCGCAAAAAGAAGCTTCAGGACAATTCAAGGAAGTTAAAAATAGTCTCCAAGAAGTTTCGCAAACTATTAAAAATGTACAAAACTCTCAAGGTGAAATTAATAAAACAGTTTCTGAAATGAAACAAACTAATGAGGGGTTTACTAAATCTATTGAATCTTTAACAAAAAAAGACGGTGAAATCACTGAAAAGTTTAATACAGTAGAAGAGACTTTCAAAGGTACAAAAAAGACAATCTCTGAGGTGCAGCAAATAACTAATGATCTAAAGAAAACCACAACTGAAATTACAGAAAAGGCTGGCCGGATTAGTGAGAAGTTGGAGGTCGTAGAAAAGAAAGTTAATAACGATAAAGCTGGAGGACGTAATCTGTTATTAGATTCAAATGCTAAATACGAAAAAACAGATTATCTAATCAATCCATATTCTCTAACCGAAAATTTCTCTACAGGTGAAGAATATACATTTGTAATTAAAGGTAGCGTTCCGAAGGGGCAGAAGTTCGGGATTTGGCAAAATGGCGGTTCGAATAATGTTGGATATGCAACAAGTGTTTATGCGAATGGAATTACCTATGTAACTTTTAAAGCTGTAGCAGCAACGAGTGGAAATGAAAGAAAGTTGAGTCTGTATAACTTTCCAAGTAACACTACAAAAGCCATTGTAGAATGGGTTGCTTTATATAAAGGGAATAAGCCACAGGATTGGACACCAGCACCAGAAAATCAAGTAACGAGTGATGAATTCACTAAGAAAACAACCGAGATTGAAAAAAGTGTGGATGGTATTAAAGAAAATATTAAAACAGTAGAAAAAACACAAACTTCTTTCAATGAACGTGTTAACACTGTAGAAAAGAACGCAGAAGGAACAACTGCAAGTGTTAAGAAATTACAGGAAACACAAACTGAGCAAGGTAAAACACTTAGTGAGGCTACTACAACAATAGGTCAACATTCTGAAGCATTGAAATTAACAATGAAAAAGAAAGATGTTGAGGATTATGTAGGCGGTTTAGGTACTGTTAACGAGTTGCGTGATGCTGATTTTAAGTTAGGACAGAAATATTGGTTTTGGAATAGTGGTAATGGGGCTATCGGTTCTGTTGATACGAATTTGAAATACAAAGGTATGAAGACATTTTCAATTACTGCCACTGGCCAGACTCAAGATCGTTGGTGGGGACTTACAAGTCAATTCATTGAGTGTCAGGTTAACGAAGAATTTGTTGCATCAGGTTATTTCAATACTGATGGGAAAACACCTATTGATAGTGGCGGCGCATTTATTGAAATTGAATGGTGGACTGCTGACAAAAAAACTCGCATTAAAACAGCTAGAACGAATATCAAGGTTGTAAATCATACATGGATTCGTGCTGTATGTACAGATAAAGCACCAGCCAATGCAGCGTTTGTGAGATGGCGTTATTACGTTACAAGAAATGGGCGTTTATGGTGTGCTGCACCTATGTTACAACGTGGCACGATAGCTACAGAATTTTGGTTACATCCGAAAGATCAAACCGATGTTGATAAAATGCTAGAAGATATAGCTAATAGAGTAGCTACTGAGAAATACAATCAGAAAGTTACAGAGTTAGAAAGAAGTATTAGTGCTACTGAAAAAGGCGTTTCAATCATCTCTGGAAAACAAGAAACGTTTATAAATGAGACTTATAATGCCTATGTAAAGAAAACGGAATCTAAGTTAGAAGTGTTAGATGAAGGGATTTTAGCTCAGATTTTAAAGGACGGCATTGTCACTGCGATCAATATGTCCCCTGGGAAAATTACAATCAATGCTGCAAAATTAGATATTAATGCAGATACAATGGTCAAATGGCTGACAGCAAAAGGCATTGATACGAATCTTATTAGAATTAACGGTGACAAGATAACCATTGATAAAGATGGTGTAACTGTTAAAATGCTAGACTTCCTATTCCAAGACGAATGGGGAACAAAAACAACTGCAGTATCAAGACGAAACCTAATAGCAGATCCCGACTTTTCTAGTGTTACAAAGAAAAACATTGGACATAACGATTATTATGGATTTGAAGGTGGATACGGTCTTACTTGGAGGTCATGGGGAAATGTCGTAATAGAAAAGAATACACATATATTCGATTACGAGCAAATGGTGAATGCTACAAGGGTAGACATGTATAACTATCCAGAAGCAATCGTGAATAATGGCATACATCCCGGAAATGAATACACAGTATCTGCTCACTTTAGAGCATCTATGATAAATGGTGTACGTAAAACAGGGAAACCACGCTTGCATGTATGTTGTGTTAAATTCCGAGACAATGTAAGTTACGATATATGGAATGAACAAAAAATGGACTTTCCTGAGCCGTCTACATTTTATGGAGAAATTAGAAGATATTCATTTACCTTCAAAGTGCCGGAAAACTATATTCCACAACAACATGCATTGATTGTTAAAGTTTGTTCTGGAAGTGCTGACATGAGACAAGGGACAGCACTTTGTGTAAGTGGTGTAACGCTATACAGTGGCAAATATGCATCTATGTATAATTGGGATCGTGCTGCAGCAGAAAGAGCGGATGGCATTCAGCCGTTTAACGCACTTGCTGTAGGTGGTGTGAATAATAATATAAAACCAGCAGCAGACGGGCAAACGTTTGATATAAGTACAGAAAAGGATGTAAAAGTTTTTTCTAATATAAGGGCGATGCAAGGAATTAATTTAGGTGGCGGTGGATTCCAACAATGGGGACATATTCGTTTTGTAGAAGGAAACCGAGGGTTAGGATTCTATGTCTGTAACTCAAATGGATGGCACTTTAATAGTTTGGGATAAAGAAGAAAGGAGTAATAGTATATGAATCAGAATCAAAATTCACCGGTTGCACCTCCACAACCTGGAGATGTAACGCCGTTTATGGGATATTTAGTAGAGCTGGAAAGATCTGAAGCTGGAATTTTTGTAAACATCCCTATTAATATATTAAATAATGCGGGGCTTTCAAATGGCATGAATAAAGTCGAGGTATGGAGGGAACTTGATGGAACTATAAGCTTTAGAATCGCAACAAGATGCGAGATCTGTAAACGTGGAGCACGTCTATATGAACTAGATATGGGATTTGCGAAGAAGCACATTTGCATGGATTGTTATACATCGCTTACCGGTTCTTATCCACCACAAGAACCACCAAAACCAACTAATGAAAATAATACGCAAACAGAGCAGGAGCAGCAATAGCTGGTCTTTTTTTATTTTTGTTTATATTAGTTTTTAAGTATTTAAATTATTAATTATAATATATAATAAATATGATTTTATTATCGTATAATTTAATGTTTCATTTAGGAGGTATATTATGAAAAAGAAATTTATGTTAATGATGCTTCTGTTTGCATTAATGGTAGGGGTACACCCTAATTCAATGACCAAAGCCGAAACTACGAGCGTACAAGGTGAACAATTTGAACAAGGGAAGTATGATTTAAAAGCTGAATCCCCATTTGGATATAACTGGAATAAAAACTCGCCTTATGCGGGAACAGAAACAGGCAAAGTGAAATGGGAATACAAGCTTTATAAAAAAGATGATTTTACTGTATTTAGTGCACCACCCTCAATTGGAAGTGATGGAACGATTTATGTTGGAAACTCCAGTGGGAAATTGTATGCATTCAATCCTAATGGTTCCATTAAATGGATTAAAGATGATGTAGCCTATTCGAATAATACACCGGTTATAGCGGAAGATGGAACTATTTATGTTACAAACAGAAAACTAACAGCTTTAAATCCTGATGGTACCATTAAATGGGAAGCTAAAGATGCAAATACTTTCTTAACACCTATTATAGATAGTGAAGGTACAATTTATGTATATAATTCAAAATCAATAACTGCTTATAATTCGAATGGATCAAAGAAATGGGAATCAAGTAAGATGTTTGAAGGAGCTACTAGTGGTAAGAATTCTATGCTTATGTCAAAAGATGGGATTATTTATACTTTACTTTCAAGTGGCGAAAACTATTTTCTATATGCCCATGATAAAAGTGGCAAAGAATTATGGAATAAAAAGGCTAGGGGGGATGGGGGCAACCCTGGTTTTTCTCTAGGATTAAATAATGAATTATATATAAATGGTGGATCTATTATCCATGTTTTTGATAAAGACGGAAATCTAATAAAGCAGTGGAAGCCAGATAAGATGCGTTCAATAGCTGCTTCTACAATCTCTTCGAAGGATGGGACAATATATATAACTGGAGATGGCTCGCTAGCTGCATATAATCAAGACTACACATTGAAGTGGAAAACTTTATCGGATGGAGGGGTTGGGAACTCACCAGTAATAGATAAAAATGGTGTAGTTTATGTTAATTCAAAACAAGCATTATACGCAGTAAATCCCGATGGAACGCTAAAATGGAAGATGCCATTTTCATTATTTCATCCTGGTTCTACTAATGATACTATAATCATTGGTAAAGATGGCACTTTATACTTGCCGGGATATGTTCCAGAAGTAACTTACTTTGGTCCTGACAAAACGTATTTTTCAGTAGTAGCTATTGGCGACTCTTATACAGACACTGTATGCACTAAAGATAGTACATACATGGAAGTACTTAAATCGTTGGAAGCAAAGAGTAAAAATGCTAAATTAACAGATGAAGAGAAGAAAGAAGCACGTGATATTTTAAAGAAATTATCGGATGATCTTGATAAAGCAGATAATTAAACTTAATTTGATTAATACAATTTAATAGTTTTTGAGAAAAGAGGGACAAGCGTCTCTCTTTTTTATTATAAATAAGGAGATGGAAAGATGGATCGTATTGATGTATTAATGAAAGCATTTATTGCTACATTTGGTGGCTTTTGTGGGTATTTCTTGGGAGGTTGGGATGCAACATTGAAAATCTTAGTAACGATGGCAGTTATTGATTATCTAACTGGCATGATTGCAGCAGGGTATAACGGAGAATTAAAAAGTAAAGTTGGTTTCAAAGGCATCGCCAAAAAGGTGGTGCTTTTTCTTTTGGTCGGAGCGGCAGCTCAATTAGATGCAGCGTTAGGAAGTAACAGTGCTATTCGTGAAGCAACAATTTTCTTTTTCATGGGTAATGAATTACTTTCACTTCTAGAAAATGCCGGACGAATGGGTATTCCGCTTCCACAAGCTTTAACAAATGCAGTTGAGATTTTAGGCGGTAAACAAAAACAAGAAGATAGAAAAGGAGATGTTAAGTAATGGGACAAATTATTGATATTTCAAAATGGAATGGTGACATTAACTGGCCTATAGCAAAGCAATACATTGATTTCATCATCGCTCGTGTACAAGATGGTTCAAATTATGTAGATCCATTGTATAAAGGATATATACAAGCCATGAAGCAACATGGTATTCCTTTTGGTAACTATGCATTCTGTCGTTTCGTTTCTGAAAATGATGCACGAATAGAAGCTCGTGACTTCTGGAACCGTGGAGACAAGAGCGCGACAGTCTGGGTTGCAGATGTTGAAGTAAAAACAATGAATGATATGAGAGCGGGCACACAAGCATTTATTGATGAACTACGCCGATTAGGTGCTCAGAAAGTTGGTTTATACGTTGGTCATCATATGTATGCTCCGTTTGGTATGGCAAATGTAAAAGCTGATTTTGTTTGGATTCCTCGTTATGGCGGCAACAAGCCAGCTTATCCATGCGATATTTGGCAATACACAGAGACAGGTAATGTACCTGGTATCGGTAAGTGTGATTTGAACCAATTGATTGGCAGTAAATCATTATCTTGGTTTACAGGAGAAAAACAACCAGAACAAGCTATTGCCAATGGCGGCTATCAGTATGTTAAATCTGGTGGTTTTGGAATTTCATTGGTTCAGGAAGTCGTAAACGCTATGAATGAGCGTGGAACAAAAGGGAAGGTTGTCTCTGATCCATTAACTGGTTTAGCTTACTTACAAACTGAAGTACTACTTAATGGAGAGCTTGATAAGATTACAGCTTGGATGGATGAAAGAAACTGGTGGTACGAGTACATTAAAAAATAAACATTGAAAGCTATCCTGTTGGGTGGCTTCTTTTAATTTATATTTACTAATTCATCATATCTAAACCGAGTATTTAAACCGAAAGCATCCGTGCAATATAAAGAACACGATTTAAAAGGAAAAACGTACTACATTACGACTTATAACGTCTATATTTCTATAAAATAAAAAAAGGCCAGCTTATAGGCTGGCTCTTTTTTATGGATGATATACTCCCTGAGCGTAATGATAAACTGTTTTTTCATTTGCTTTTGAAATCGGATTAGTTTTGTTAGGACCATTGTAATAACCAAGAGTCACAATATCGTAGTAGTGTGTTGATCTTGAAGCCCAGAAAGAATAATTTCCCTTACCACTAGGCATTTCCACTGAACCTTCAAATGCACCATTTGCTCCTACAGTACATAAAATATCTTTTTTAGCAAAATTTAGTACGCCATCGAAGTAAATGTAAAAAGTTGTACCAGCAGGTACTGCTTGTCCATTTGCGTCATATGCATATCCTTTGAATGTTGTGTTTTTATATGCATAAACTCGATACTTTTTACCTTGCCCATAGTCGATATACTCATTGTTTCCGATGTTAGTAATTTGCACTTTGTCGACAAGTGGCGTGTTTTCAGCTGCACTTGCATTATTGCTTGGTAAAATAAAACCAAATACTACTAATCCAATTAGCATAAGTGAAGTTAAAATTTTCTTCATAATCACATCTCCTATAATGGTTTTTACACCCTAAATTTTACAGGGGTTAAATGTAAATTACAACATTTATATATATTGTATTAATATGCAATGTTGCATATTAATAATGATGCCACATATAAATTACACAATAGCAAAGGGATACTATGTAACGGCAAATGAAGTCTATGCATATACTAAATATTTCATAGAAAAGAATAGTTTTATGAACAAAAATTATTATCTGGTTCTATATGTAGATAATTATATATTGATTTTCATCTTTATAAATGTTAGGGTAAATATACACCGTTTCTTATTTATCTATGAGTACTGTCTGTAGAACGAATAGAATAAATTGAAAAAGATCCCCTGATGCATTCATATGCAGAAGGGGATCTTAATTTTTATGAGATTTAAAATTTACTTTTAGATAATGCTTTAAGTACTGGCTTTACAATTAAACCTATTAAACGAAAGCCTTTAAATATAGAGCGTACAACTTTCATGAAGATGCTCCCCTTAAATTAAAGGACATATCTTATTCCTTTATTTCTTTTATTGCGTTTAGTGAATCTTTAAAGTATGCCAAACCATCCATTACAGATTGTTCATACCCTTTAACCTTTTCTTTATCCCTTTCGTCTAAGCCTGAAAACATGCCGGCTACTGCCTTTTGATATATTGTTAAGGAATCTATCAGTCCGATTTGTAAATCTGTGTACTCCTTAGGTGGGTGAAGAGATTTTATCTTGTCAGCTTGTACTTGTACTTTATCATACTGCGCTTTTAATTCGTCTTTATTTGTCAATAGTGTTTTATCTTTTTCAATTATTGGTTTCGTTGCACGTAATTCAGATTCAAACTTATTAGCAAGTTTATACACTGTCTCTTGATACTCTTTTATAGTACTGAATCTCGTATTGTCTTCTATCTTGTCTTCCTTTTTAATTACATCTTTCTCTTTGCTTACTTCTTTTTTACTAGTTTCTTCATCTTGTATTTTCTTCTCTAACTCGTCTTTCTCTTTACTTATTTTTTCTTTACTAGCTTTTTCATCTTGTATCTTCTTTTCTAACTCGTCCTTTTCTTTATGTAGTTTATCTACTTCTTCATTTAACGATTTTATAACATCCTTATCAGATCTTGTTTCAGTTTTTTTTTCTGACTCTGCTACTTGTAAGTTATCAGTTTTCTTTTCTTTTTCTATGTCATTATTTGAACAACCTATCGCTGATAACATGATTGGAAGTGCTAAACATATTAGTTTCTTGTTTTTCATTTCTCCTACCCCTTTACTTCCTATTTTGTAGATTCCCTTTATACTCTATTGTTTACGTTTTTATACAGTTTACTAGCTTCTTTAGCGTTTCCTTGCTTTCATTACTACTTCACTTTCTAATTCCATCATTTCAAATGTATCACCGTTAAAGGATAATACCTTGAATTCCGCATATGGTGGTAAGTCTATACCTTCTTTCTCTGAGCCATGCTCTATAAACTTCTTATACTTGAAGGTAATTTCTTTCTTAATCCCGTCATACTTCCATTCACCTATCATATGAGTTTGATTACGCTCTTCCTTGTTTTCACTCTCATACATGAGGAAAGAACCATCTTTCTTTAAGTCAAAACCTAGATTAAATTCACCATTTCGATATGTACCCCAATCAGCTACTAACTCTTTACCGTTTGCAGAGATATTAACAGTCCCTTCATCAGAGTCTTTCTTTTCTTTCTGTTTCTTATCCATTGCTTTCTGTTTTGCCCCAGGATAATCTGCTTCAAAATCTTCGAATAAGGTTTCCAACAAACGAGGTCCGTAGTTTACATCGTTCATACCTTTTTCTAGTACTTCTTTTAGTCTTACAGTACCAATTCTACCGTCGCCGAACTTTCTAATATCTTCTTCTACTCTATTTAATCCTTCTCTACTCTTTGTTACAGCTTCTTTAATGAGGTACTCCTGCTGCTCTTCATACTTTTTCGGTGCATTCATGCTTTCTAAATCATCCAATACAAGTCTCGTATCCGTAATGGCATCTATTGTAGGCTTTGTAATTGATTCACCATCTTCCATCATTGATTTAGCTTTTGCTTTTATACTATCTATTTCTTGTTGTAAGTCTAAACGTAACTCAAATGCACGATTGACATATTCTTTTTCGGATAATTTATTTGTACTCTTTTCTTTCTTATCTATATTATCTGTAGGAAAACCTTCTGTATCGTCTTTATCAGAGGATTGTTTGTCTGTATCTGTTTTCGTTTCTTTACTGTATGAGTCTAATTGTATGTCTTTTTTCGGTGTAGACTTTTTTTTCGTTTCTTCTTGCTTAGCCGTAATAGTTGCTAATGCACCTCTTAGTTGTTTTTCAATCTCTTCATCACTATAATGCATTTTTTTCATATCTTCTATCATTTTATCTGCTTTAAACTCTTTGTCTACCTGTCTAAACTCTGATTGAGTAAGTCCATATGTCTCTGTTGTACAAGCTGATAACAACATGATAGGTAAAGCTAACGTTATAAGTCTTTTTGCTTCCATTATGTATACTCCTTTTAAAAGAATTGTAATTAATTAACATATGGAAACATAACATAAATTACATGAATAAGATATATAAATTTTAATCTTTACCGTTGAATTTATTTATTGTATTAATGAAGAATATGATATACATGCTTGGAAATGAAAAAAATTTATAGTGTGCGAAATGGATATATATTTCTGTATCTATATTCAATGTCTGTAGAATAAGTAAAAAATCCCCTTAGGCATCTATATGCAGAAGGGGATTTTTATTTTTATAATAAAATTTACTTTTAGATAATGCTTTAAGTACTGGTTTTACAATTAAACCTACTAAACGAAAAGTTTTAAATGTAGAGCGTAAAACCTTCATGGAGATGCCCACTGAATCAAATAATAAATTAAATATGTATTATTTCTTCTCTTTAACTTCGTATTTAGCCTCAATGAAATTTAAGACTTTACCTTTTGGATCATCATTTTCGAATTGAACTGCTGTAACTGTATGTAACCCTGGTTTTAATGTATCTTCACTTAAAATAATTGACGTTTGAGTTAATTCTGCGACTTGTAATGTTTCTTTGAAAATCTTATCAACATAAACAAATGTTTGTTTGTCTCCTTGGAAGTTAGCATAATCTATACCAAGATGCAGCATTAAATCATTATTATTTGCAAATAAAACTGGCGCATTTCCATTTTCAGAGTTTCCTGCTGGTGTACTAACTTTTATCTTTCCTTCTCCAACTGGTGTGGCATCTTTAGGGAAAGGATGCTTACTTGTTTTTTTATTATTAGTTTCTGATGTGCTACTTTGTGCTGTATTGTCTTTAGCTTCACTCTTGCTATCTGTAGAACCACATCCAGCTAAAAGTCCTATTGATAGTCCTGCAATAATTAATTTTTTCAAAGAATGTTCCTCCTAGTTAATGTTAATAACTGTATTATTATATCAAAAAACAAAGATGTAGGGATTGTTTATGAAATAATAAAATGAATACTTTATGCTTAGAAAATTTTTCTTCCATATAAAATTATAACAATTTAACAAAACATGATTTCTATATATAATAGAAGAAATAAAAAAATCCTTCTTGTGTTATCACCCTGTTGGCGTCAACCTCATGCGCCTAATGGCAACAAAAAACATCTACTTCGTCCCATTCGGTCAAGATGCGCCAGAGAAAAAACCGAACTCAATGGTAGCTCGTATGGAGTTACTGGAAGATACAGTATTAGAAGCGCTGCAAGGAAAGCAATTGCAACCGGTGGTCGTAGAAAAATTCAGATATATGAATTAAAAAACGAAAAAAAACGGACAATTTTTGATGAAACCATCATTCTTACTGTAGAATATGATAAAATTAACGTTATTAAGATTAGAAGGGGTATTGTATACTCCTTCTGATTCTAAGTTATAGAAGGATTGGTATCTAGAAAGGGGCATAGTGATGGAAAAGCAAAAAACTTTTCATGTCGCTGTAGTTGGAGCAACCGGCGCAGTTGGTGAACAAATGTTAAATACTTTAGAGAAACGAGAATTTCCAATCGGGAAATTAACGTTACTTTCATCTAAACGATCTGCAGGTAAGAAACTTGTATTTAAAGGCGAAGAATTTACAGTTCAAGAGGCAACTCCTGAAAGCTTTGAAGGAGTAGATATTGCACTATTTAGTGCTGGTGGATCTGTATCGAAACAATTAGCGCCAGAAGCAGCAAAACGCGGTGCGATTGTTGTTGATAATACAAGTGCATTCCGTATGACAGAAAACGTGCCACTTGTTGTACCTGAAGTAAATGAAAACGACTTAAAAGAACATAATGGTATTATTGCAAATCCAAACTGTTCTACAATTCAAATGGTAGTAGCTCTTGAGCCAGTTCGTCAGCAATATGGTTTAAAACGAGTAATCGTTTCCACATATCAAGCTGTATCAGGTGCTGGTGCGGCAGCTATTGAAGAACTGCATGAACAATCACAAGCAATCTTAAATGGCGAAGAAGTTAAGGCAAATGTTCTTCCTGTATCAGGTGATAAGAAGCATTTCCCAATTGCTTTTAATGCGATTCCACAGATTGATAAATTCCAAGATAATGGATTTACGTTTGAAGAAATGAAAATGATTAACGAAACGAAAAAAATTATGCATATGCCTGAATTAGAAGTAGCGGCAACATGTGTACGTTTACCAGTTGTATCAGGACACTCTGAGTCTGTTTACATCGAAGTAGAAAAAGAAGGCGTAACAGTAGCAGAATTAAAGAGCTTACTTGCAAATGCGGAAGGTATTGTTCTGCAAGATAATCCAGAAGAGCAGTTATATCCAATGCCAGCTACTGCAGTAGGTAAAAACGAAGTATTCGTTGGAAGAATCCGTAAAGATTTAAATAACGATAAAGGATTCCATCTTTGGGTCGTATCTGATAACTTATTAAAAGGCGCTGCATGGAATTCTGTTCAAATTGCAGAGCGCTTAGTAAAATTACAATTAGTGTAAACGGCTAAGAGAAGGTGCAAAATATGAAAATAATTGTTCAAAAATTTGGTGGCACATCAGTACGTGATGACAATGGACGTAAGCATGCGCTTCATCATATAAAAAAATCATTAGCTGCTGGTTATAAAGTAGTTACTGTCGTATCTGCTATGGGCCGTAAAGGTGAACCATATGCAACGGATACGTTATTAAGTCTTGTAAATCAAGAGGAATCTACTATTTCTAAACGTGAGCAAGATTTATTATTATCGTGCGGAGAGTTAATCTCTGCAATTGTTTTCTCTAATATGTTGAATGAGAACGGTATAAAAGCAGCAGCATTAAATGGTGCACAAGCTGGTTTTGTAACGAATGATGACTTTACGAATGCAAAGATTATTGAAATGAATTGCGATCGTATACATGAAGAGTTAGAAAATGTAGATGTAATCGTCGTTACAGGATTCCAAGGGCAAACGAAAAAAGGTGATACGACAACACTTGGACGCGGAGGTAGTGATACTTCAGCTTCAGCATTAGGTGTTGCACTTCATGCTGAATACATCGATATATTCACTGATGTAGAAGGTGTTATGACTGCGGATCCTCGTATTGTAAAAGATGCACGTCATCTTCAAACTGTAACGTATAACGAAATTTGTAACATGGCTTATCAAGGTGCGAAAGTCGTTCATCCACGTGCAGTTGAAATTGCGATGCATGCAAAAGTGCCACTTCGTGTACGTTCTACGTATTCTGATAGTGAAGGTACTCTTATTGCAGCATACGATGGTGCTACAAAAGGGCAGGATGTAGAAGAGCGTCCTGTTACAGGTATTGCCCACGTATCAAACGTAACACAAATTAAAGTACTTGCAAAAGAAACG